>NZ_CP128650.1:320000-928750 GCF_030644225.1 Selenomonas dianae
AGCTCACTGGTCGAGAGGCCCTGCGCCGAAAATATCCGGGGCTAAAGCACAGAACCGAAGCCGCGGCAGGAGTGTACATATCGACAGAGCGCCCAAGGTGCAGGAAAAATTGGTATCTGCAAGGAAACCGAGAGCGGCGTAGTAGAGCTACGTCAAACGAGGTTGACACCGCAGAGAGCAATTTTAACAAGCCTTTTGAGCGTTGTGCCGGTGTGTATACTACTGGGTAGGGGAGCGTTCTTATTTGGACGAAGGCAGACCGGAAGGACTGCTGGACGGATAAGAAGTGAGAATGCCGGTATGAGTAGCGAAACGACAGGTGAGAATCCTGTCCACCGAAAGCCTAAGGAATCCCGGGCAACGCTCGTCGTCCCGGGGTAAGTCGGGACCTAAGCCGAGGCGAAAAGCATAGGCGATGGACAACTGGCGAAAATTCCAGTACCGGGCGTCTTCGTTTGAGGATGGAGTGACGCAGGAAGGAAGCTGAGCGCGCGAATGGTTGAGCGCGTCGAAGGCGGTAGGCTTGTATGGAGGCAAATCCCCATACTATAAAGCCGAGAACCGATAGATAGGAAAGACTACGGTCAATCTGAATTCAGCCGCACTACACTGCCAAGAAAAGCTTCTAACGAGAAGACGTCCGCCCGTACCAAAACCGACACAGGTAGGCGGGGAGAGAATCCTAAGGTGCGCGGGAAAACCCTCGTTAAGGAACTCGGCAAAATGCATCCGTAACTTCGGGAAAAGGATGGCCGATGGTGGTGAAGACATTTACTGTTGGAGCTGTTGTCGGCGGCAGAAAAGAGGCCCAAGCGACTGTTTACCACAAACACAGGTGCCTGCGAAAGCGCAAGCTGAAGTATAGGTGCTGACGCCTGCCCGGTGCAGGAAGGTTAAGGAGAGTTGTTAGCCGTAAGGTGAAGCAGCGAACTGAAGCCCCTGTAAACGGCGGCCGTAACTATAACGGTCCTAAGGTAGCGAAATTCCTTGTCGGGTAAGTTCCGACCCGCACGAAAGGCGTAACGATTTGGGCACTGTCTCAACGAGGGACCCGGTGAAATTGAAATACCTGTGAAGATGCAGGTTACCCGCGACTGGACAGAAAGACCCCATGGAGCTTTACTGCAGCTTGGCATTGGTCTTTGGCATATAACGTACAGGATAGCCGGGAGACTGGGAAGTCATATCGCTAGATGTGATGGAGTCACCGTTGGGATACCGGCCTTTATATGCTAAGGATCTAACCGGAATGTTAACAGCATTCGGGACAGTACCAGGCGGGCAGTTTGACTGGGGCGGTCGCCTCCGAAAGAGCAACGGAGGCGTCCAAAGGTTCCCTCAGCGCGGACAGAAATCGCGCGAAGAGCATAAAGGCAGAAGGGAGCTTGACTGCGAGACTGACGGGTCGAGCAGGTACGAAAGTAGGGCTTAGTGATCCGGTGGAAAGAGAGTGGAATTGCCATCGCTCAACGGATAAAAGCTACCCTGGGGATAACAGGCTAATCTCTCCCAAGAGTCCATATCGACGGGGAGGTTTGGCACCTCGATGTCGGCTCATCACATCCTGGGGCTGAAGCAGGTCCCAAGGGTTGGGCTGTTCGCCCATTAAAGTGGTACGTGAGCTGGGTTCAGAACGTCGTGAGACAGTTCGGTCCATATCCATCGCGGGCGTAAGATACATGAGGGAGGCTGCTCCTAGTACGAGAGGACCGGAGTGGACGGACCAACGGTGTACCGGTTGTCCTGCCAAGGGCACGGCCGGGTAGCTGCGTCCGGAAGGGATAAACGCTGAAAGCATCTAAGCGTGAAGCCCGTCCCGAGATGAAGTATCTCATTCCTATAAGGAAGTAAGACCCCTTGAAGAAGACAAGGTAGATAGGCTGGGTGTGGAAGCACAGCAATGTGTGCAGCTGACCAGCACTAATCGGTCGAGGGCTTGACTTACTGACCTGTCCGAGAAGCGAATCCGTAGGATGAAGCTGAACGGGTAACAGGTCGTACGCGAAAACGTCCCAAGAACACGAGCGAGAGCGACGTGTGATTGGATGACGTTGACCGCGCTCAACACATTACAATAACGTAAGTGCGAAGAGGTATAAGCCGTAAAATTTGCTTGAAATAGTTTCTTCTGTGAAGTTTTGAGTGGACAAGCACTCAAGTATGCGGTGATGATGCCTGAACGGTTCCACCTGTTCCCATTCCGAACACAGTAGTTAAGCGTTCAAAGGCCGAGGGTACTTCGTTGGAGACGACGTGGGAGAGTAGGTAGTTGCCGCAAAAGCAAAGACTCGTGATGTTTCACGGGTCTTTTTCTTTTTATTCCTCCAATGCAGTGATCTATCTCCTTGCATTTTCATTATAGTGTGACTATAATAGGGAATGTTTCGTTCTTTCTCTGATGGGGCGGCGGTACGACTGACTGCACGCCATGAAGGAGGCTGTTTTATGATTTTGGATCGGTTGGAGAATCTGCCGCTTGGCAGGTTTCAGTACAAGCTGCTCGCTGTGACGGGGCTTGGCTGGCTGTTCGATGCGATGGACACGGGGCTGATTGCGTTCGTTCTGCCGGTGCTCGCGCGGGAGTGGGGGCTTACGCCTGCACAGGCGGGGTGGATCGGCTCGATTGGGCTGATCGGCATGGCGCTTGGCGCAGTGCTTGCCGGGACGATTGCAGACCGCATTGGGCGCAAGCAGGTGTTTACGATCACGGTTCTGCTCTACAGTATCTCAACGGGGCTGTGCGCGGTGGCATGGAACTATGAGTCGCTGCTCGTGTTCCGCTTCCTCGTGGGCTTCGGTCTGGGCGGGGAGCTGCCTGTTGCGGCGACGCTGATGAGCGAGTATGCGCCGGCGAAGCTGCGCGGACGGTTCATTGTTCTCCTTGAGAGTTTCTGGGGACTGGGCTGGCTTGCAGCGGCGTGCATCGCCTATCTCCTGATTCCTGTCTTTGGGTGGCAGGCGGCATTCTTCATTGGTGCGCTGCCCGCACTCTATGTGTTCCTGCTGCGTCTGCATATGCCGGAGTCGATCCGCTATCTGCTTTCAAAGGGACGTGTGGATGAGGCAAAGGCGATTATCCGCGACATCGAGCGTCAGCTGAAGCTGCCGGAGCGTCCGTTCCTCGATCAGCTCGCACCGGGACGGGTGCAGGCGGAGCGCGTGGAAACACCGGGCTTTGCATCGCTCTGGGCAAAGGGGATGCGCCGTCGTACGACGATGCTCTGGCTTGCGTGGTTCGGCATTGTGTTCAGCTACTATGGGATCTTTATGTGGCTGCCGTCGATGGTGTATGCGCAGGGTTTTGCGATTGTCAAGACGTTCGAGTATGTGCTGATCATGACGCTTGCGCAGCTGCCCGGCTACTATGCGGCGGCGTATCTGGTGGATGTGATCGGGCGGCGTTATACGCTCGGGATGTTCCTCCTCCTAAGCGGTGTTTGCAGCTATTTCTTTGGCAATGCAGGCGATGTCACGGCACTCCTCGTCTGGGGCGCGTCGATGAGCTTCTTTAATCTCGGGGCGTGGGGTGTGATCTACACCTATACGCCGGAGCAGTACCCGACGGCGATGCGTGCGCTCGGCAGCGGCTGGGCGGCGGGCTTCGGGCGGATCGGCGGCATGATCGCGCCGATGCTCGTGGGCGTGATGCTTGCGAATGCGTTTCCGATGAGCGGCATCTTTATGATGTTCGCGGCGGTTTTTGCGCTGATTTCGGGCACGGTGATTCTCCTCGGACGCGAGAGCAAGCAGCAGACGTTGGAGGAGTTGGAGCACGCGCTCGAAAAGTCGTGATCCTCGGTGCGCGCATCAAAAAGGGCAGCAGTACGAATTTATCGTACCGCTGCCCTTTTTGGAACTGATGGCTTAGTATTCGCCCCACTCTTCGTAGTAGTTGCCGTCCGCATCCTCTGTGTGGACAGCGTAGTTGCCATCCTCGTCCACGGCTGCAACAGTGACGTTGCCGTCGTCGTCCACCTCGGCATAGATGTAGTTGCCGTCCTCGTCATAGCCCTCGTACTCATCTGCCGAGGCGACACCCATCGTGCCCAGCATGAATGCGCACGCGCCCATTACTGCAAATGCCTTAAACCAATTTTTCATGATGATCTCTCCTTTGTCAACAACCATGATTGCCCTTCGCGTTCATTATTGCAAAAAGCCGAAAAAATTGCAATAGGATTTAAGAAAGTGATGAAATTATACATGAAAGTGATGTGTTTTAGGAGTGATTCTCAGAACCTTGATTGAGTGGGATCTGTATGAGAAAGCGGAAGTATCCGTCTTTTTGCTCGGTGAAAAATTCGGCATGGTATTTCTTTGCGAAGATTTCGATGGAGCGTGTTCCGTAGCCGTGTTCGGCGGCATAGCTTTCACGGCGGGGCAGACCGTTTGCGGACAGTCTGACGGAGATGGAGCAGCGGTTCTCGATGGAGAGGAAGATGCTGCCTCCCGCCGTGCGTGCACGGACGCGGATGCCGCGTGCATTTTCTGCCTCGCGTTCCTCTGCGTGTATGGCGTTTTCGAGGAGGTTGCAGAGCAGGAGGGAGAAGTCGAGATCTCCTGTGAATGCAGGGGGGGTGTCGATCTTTACGTCGATGGGAATTTTTTTGGCACGCGCCTGCCGGACATAGACGGCGAGGGCGGAATCCACCATGGGGTTTTCTGCAAAGTGCTCGACGCTGGTTGCGTCGATCTGATGGTTGAGACTGCGGACGAGCTGTATCGCCGTTTCATCCTCGCCGCGTGCGATGAGATCTGCGAGCATTTTCGCGTTGTGCCTGAGGTCGTGGCGGACGATGGCGAGGCGTGCCTGTTTTTCCTGTAGGGAGCGCGTATAGGCGCGGAAGGAGTTCATGCGTCGCAGGAGAGCAAGGCTGCGCTCGGTCATCGCCGCCTGCTGAAGGATGTGTTCAAGTCCGCGCCATGCGACCAGTCCGATGACGATTCCCGCGGCGGCAAAGAGCAGGCGGGAGATAAAGAAGTCGAGTGCGACCACCTTATCCCCGACCGAATGGAATGTCTCACGATAAAATACGAGGAAGGGCAGCGGGGCGATATAGAGCCAGAAACGTTCCGTACTGACGGAGGAAAAGCGCAGGAAGATTTGACGGAAGAAGGGCAGAACGAGAGGAAAGGTCAAAAGATAGAGGGTGAGGTAGAGCAGAAAGAACAGATAAACATAATCGAAAAAATGGGCAATGCCGACAAGGAAGAGCGTGATGATGGCGGCGCATGTGCCGGTTGTGGTGGCGAGAATCTGCTGGATCCCGAGGATGAACGCGTGCTGCGCCCAATAGGGGCGGATGAGGGCGAGGTTGAGGGCGAAGTAGGGCGCATAGCCGGCAAAAAAATAGATGCGCTTGTAGGTATCCATGGTGTAGGGAAGCAGGTCCGAAAAGATGAGCAGCAGGATCAGGCTGTTCTCACAGAAGAAGATGATCGCATACCCATGCAGCAGGGAGCTTCTCGTTTCGTCGCTCAGGACGGGGCGGAACGGGAGGTAGCGCAGATAGACGGACGGCAGCATTGTCACGGTAAACAGAAATGTTGAAACGACAATCGTCAAACTATGTTCGAGCATGGCTTCCCTTTCTTTTAGGAAGCACTGATAAATTCAGCCGCGCCATCTTAGCGCATCTTTTTTGCCCGCACTTCGTCGGCAAATCCTCCACATAGCTTTGGCTATGCGTCCGGTTTGCCTTCTTGTTCGGACGAAAAAATCTACGCCAATCTGACGGACTTCATTTTATCAGCGATTCCTTTAGTTTCCATTCACATTATTTTGTGGTATTATACGATGTGATATAAGATTCGTCAAATCTATAGGTGTGTCAAGAAAAAGAGGCCGAGCGATGCGGATTGCGATTGTGGATGATGAGCCGGAGGTTTGTGGGGTGGTACGTGACTATCTCACACATATTCTGGAGAAGTATTGGGCGGAAAAGGCGGCACAGATGGAGGTGGAGGTCTTTGACTCTGCCGAGTCTGTTCTGGAGGTGTTTGAGCATCGGACTTACGATCTCCTCATCCTCGATATACGTATGCCCGGCATCGGCGGGATGGAGGCGGCGCGGCGCATTCGCAATCAGAGCAGTGATGTCGGCATTATTTTTCTCACGAGCAGCGAGGAATATCTGATGGAGGGCTACCGCGTCTTTGCCGACGGCTATTTTCTGAAAACTGAGGGCATGGACGAGGAGGGCTTTCGCGCAGCACTGGCGCGCGTGTTGGAACGCCGTGAAAAGGCGGCGCGTGTGCTCAAGGTTCAGTACAATGGGCAGCCGCTTGAAATCCTCTTGAACAAGATTTACTATGTCGATCTCTCGGGAGGGCGGCTGCACATTGCGCTTGCAAAGCATGATCTCTGTCTCACGCGCCCCTATACTTACGACTGGGCGACGGAGCAGCTTGGACATGATCCGCGCTTTTTGGAGTGCTACCACCGCGTTCTGGTGAATATGGACGTGATCGAACGCATGGACAAGGAATCATTTGTCCTTACCAACGGCGCGGAGATCCCCATCAGTCAGCGGCGCCGCAGCGGTGTGCGGACGTCATATATGCAGTATTTGCTGAACAAGTAAATAAGGCTAAAGTCCTAAAAAGCGGCGTTTGCGTAAAAAACCCGACAGTTTTCAACAAGAATGCATCACTTTCATGTTAGAATACATCACTTTCTGCAATATCGTTGCAGAAAGTTCTTTTTTTTGCAATAATTAGTCCGAGGGAATCGCTGAATTTATCAGTGCTTTCCGGGGAAAAGACCGCAGATGCATCCGGTCAGAAATGACCGTGGTCTTTTCCCGATGATTCCTCTGTAGTAAAGGAGAAGTTAGGATTATGAGAACATTTATGCGGGCAAAGAGATTGCTTCTTCCCATGATTGCGATTTTGGCGACGCTCCTCGTTGCGGGCTGCGGCGACGACAAGCCGAAGGAGTCGGCGGACAAGGCGGTGCTTGCCTACGCCGAGCTCTATGCGTATGCCGATACGGACAAGCTCTCTGCGACGGGCATGACGAATGCGCAGAAGGAGCAGATTTCGCAGGCTCTTTTGACGGAGTCGGATCAAATGTTCCAGAGCTTTATGCTTTCGGAGGCCAATGCGATGGAGATCACGGACTACTACATTGCAGACCGCAAGGCGAATATGGAGCTCAAGGCAAAGGTCAAGAAGGATGATGCCAAGAATCCCGTGGTTGAGCTGACGGCGACGCCGATTGATACGCGCGGCGCAAAGCAGCAGATGGACAAGAATGAGGATCTGGTTGCGATGGGGGTCTACATCGGTCTTGCACAGCAGCAGGGTGTGGATGTGCGTACGGATCCCGTATACCAGCAGGGCGCAGTGGAGTCGCTCAAGGGCGTGATCGACGATATGCCGTATGACAGCGAAAAGACGCTGGATGTGACGTGCGAGCTTGTCAAGAGCGACGACGGCAAGGCTCTCTACTGGGCGCCGAAGGATCCGCAGGTGATCCGTAAGTTCCTCGACGGGGAGTAAGGGTCGTTCTGCTTTCGGAAAGGAGTCATGAATCATGCTGACTGCGATGCGTGTGCTGCGGTCTGTCCTTGGTATGTTCCTTCTTGTGCTCGTTCTCTCGGGCTGTATGGATGAGGATGTGACGAAGGCGCGTGCGCAGTTCCCCGATGCCTACGAAAGGGATGATACATGGCTCGTTTCGTGGTACATCTGCGGCTCGGATCTTGAGTCGGAGTACGGTGCGGCGAGTGCGGATCTGGAGGAACTGATGGAGGCGGATCTGCCGCCGAATGTGCGCGTGCTGATCCTTGCGGGCGGCACGCAGGAGTGGCAGAACGATACGTTTACGAGATCTCTCAATCTCTATCTCTACGATGCGGACGGCCTGCATGAACTTGAGCGGATGAAGGATGCGGATATGGGCGATCCGCAGACACTCGCGCAGTTTCTGCGCTACGGTGAGGAGCACTATCCTGTCGATCACCGTGTCTTTGTGTTCTGGGATCATGGCGGTGGGAGTGCGGCGGGGGTCTGCGCCGATGAACGCACGGAGAATATGCTGCGCCTCAACGACTTGCGGCAGGCATTCTCCGCTGTCTACGGTGCACATCCGGCCGTTCCGCCCTATGAGCTCGTCGGCTTCGATGCCTGTCTGATGGCAAGCTATGAGACGGCGGCGACACTCGAAGGTTTTGCCCGCTACATGGTCGCCTCGGAGGAGATGGAGCCGGGCAACGGGTGGAACTACGATGCGTGGCTCGGGGCGCTCGCCGACAATCCCGCCATGGGCGGTGCAGGGCTTGGCTCGGTGATCTGCGATACGTACCTTGCGGGCTGCAGGGAGGCGGATACGGAGGAGGAGGCGACGCTCTCCGTGATCGACCTTGGGCGTCTGCCCGCACTCACATCCGCATATGAGGCTTACAGTCGCGATGTGCTTGCCCGTGCGGCGCATCTGTCTCCGGCGTTCTTTGCGGCACTTGACCGTGCGGCGCAGCGTGCGGAGAACTACGGCGGCAATACGCGCGAGATGGGCTATACGAACATGGTCGATCTGGCGGGGCTGGCCGAGGAGACGGCGCGGGAGTTTCCAAGTGCCGCCGCCCTTGTACGAGCGGTGGAGGATGCGTGCATCTACAAGGTGCATGGCGACTACCGTCGCCGTGGCGGCGGCATCTCCTCCTACTACTCCTACGATGGCGATGCGGACGGCTTTGCGGCGTATGCGGATCAGGATGCGGCACTGATGGCGCAGAAATGTCTGCTCTACACCATGCTCTATGGACAGCTGCCCGATGAGGCGGAGGAGTTCCTCGCGGGACGCGGCAACGTGGAACGCATCAGTGCGCCGCCGACGCAGCGGAAGCCGATCTTCCGTGTCGACGGGCTGGAGGATCGCGCGGTCGATGTCGATCGCCGCGGCAATGCTTTTGTCCGTCTCAGTCCGGCGGAGATGGATATGCTTTCGTCTGTTCGGTGCAATCTGCTTTACATCGGTGCGGAGGAGGGGGTTATTCTCTACCTCGGCAGTGATACCAACGTCGATGCAGATTGGGACACCGGCGTTTTCAAAGACAATTTTGACGGTACATGGCCGATGCTGGACGGGCATCCCGTCTACATTGAGATCGTGGAGGAGGGGGACGACTACAATCTTTACTCCATCCCGATCAAGCTGAACGGGATGGAGTGCAATCTGCAGATCTCCTACCGTTATGAAGATGGGCAGTATCACATTCTGGGCGCCCGCCGGGGGCTTGATGCCCATGGGATGAGCGACCGCAATCTGATCCGCCTGAAGCCCGGGGATATGGTGACGACGATTCACTATGCAATGAGTATCTCGGGCGAGGAGGAGGACTTCACGCCTGTGGAGGTCGATACGTTCCGCCTCGGCAGTCATCCCGTGGTGCGGGATGAGGAGGTCGGCGACGGAACATACGGCTATCTCTTTGAGTTCGTTGCACCTGCGGGCGAAAGTGCGCTTTCGAGTTTTGCCATCTTCGAAATCGAGAATGGCGATATTGTGACATCGGTTGAGTGAGGAGGGGGTACGTCCATGGCAGAAATTTATGTGGAGGGCGATGTGCGCGGAGGCGGTACAGGAGACTCTGCGGATGCCGTTCCGCCGCAGTCGACGCGCATGATCGCCGCCGCCGTGCAGGGCGCATTTTTCATCGGCGGGATCGGGTTTGTCCTTCTCCCGTTTGTTGTCTGGATCGTCATGCGGGGCAGGAATGTATTTGTCGCACATCATGCAAAGCAGGCGTTTCTCTCGCAGCTTTCGGTATTTATTCTATTCGCTCTTTCCTGTATGCTGGGGGCGGCACTCGACGATGCCTATATCGCGGTCGGGCTGTGCTTCCTCGTCGGGATTCCGTGGTGTCTCGCCTCTGTCTATGCCGTGGTCAAGGCACTCTCGGGCGAGCGTTGGCATTTTCCGGGGCTCGGCTGGGCGGCATAATATGGAACTTATTTATCATTTGGAGGTATTGTTATGAGTAAGAAAAGTCCTGTCCTTGGGGCAATCCTTGGTTTTTTCATCCTCGGTTTATTTTATAGCACGGGCTTCAACAAGAAGGGTGTGATCGCGGTCATTGCCCTCGTGTTCGTCAGCTGGGGCGTGGGGCTCGCGAGTCCGGAGCTGTCCACCATCGTTGCTGTCATCGGTGCGTATCTCGGTTACAAGTGGGTGAACGAGCACAACGCCATGGTGGAAGAAGGAACGTCTGCGGAATAGGAGATGTTCCGCCGCGCGTGGCGCAGTCAACGCGATTGCAGCGGAGACAGCGAAAAAACTGGCGTAATTTTTCTGTGTGTGCTACAATGGAGCGGATAAACTCTATTGT
The DNA here is from genome assembly GCF_030644225.1 of Selenomonas dianae. Lineage (NCBI taxonomy): Bacteria > Bacillati > Bacillota > Negativicutes > Selenomonadales > Selenomonadaceae > Centipeda > Centipeda dianae. The sequence continues at coordinate 330,332 of NZ_CP128650.1, forward strand.
AGCACATTTTTTTGAGGTGAAATTTTGCGATATTCTTTGAAACGCCTGGCAGCGGCGTCTCTTTTTGCGTTGGCAGTAAATTTTTACGCCCCGTCGGTTCATGCGATGCCGCCGATTCTCCCGTACAGCGAGGTGACGGCGGGGATGCAGGGGACGGCATATACCGTGCTCGATGCCTCGGGGGAGATTCGCGCGTTCCCCGTTGAGATCCTTGGGGGCATGGAGGGCGGCAAGGGCGATCAGCGGATGATCATGGCGCGTACGGGCGGCGATTTTATCGAGCAGGTCGGCGGCGTGCTCCAGGGGATGAGCGGCAGTCCGGTCTATGTGGACGGACGGCTTGTCGGTGCGCTCTCTGCGGGGATGAAGGATCTCAGCCCCTATACGTTCTTCATCACGCCGATTGAGGATATGACACCGCTCTGGTCGATGCCCGATACGAAGAATCAGACGAATATTGATACGGTCGATCTGGTGAAGGCGGTCGAGGAGCGCAAGAAGGCGGAGGAAAAGCGCCGTCTGCGTGAACGTGAAAAGGCGTTTGCCAAGATGTCGCGCGACGAGCGCGAAGCCGAGTGGCGTGATATGATTGCGGCACTGAACGGTGAGAAGGCGGAGGGAACAGCGGCGAACGCCGATGAATCCGCACCGACCAATGATGATGCTGCTGCACGTACGGACAACAGTGCTGCCGAGGATACGGCGGCGCAGTCAGCAGACGCATCGGAGGAGAAGGCGTATTTCTTTACGCGCGGTTTTAACGGGGCGGGGCTGCGCTATCTGCAGGACAAGCTTCCGATGCATGGCGCTTCCCTCCTTCCGCTCAGCGGCTCCGGTGCAGCGACGAAACTCTATACGCGCTATGATGCGGCGCTCACGGGCGGGCAGCCGGTCGGGGTGGCGCTTGTCTACGGCGATTTCAGTGTCGGTGCGACGGGAACGGTGACGGCGGTCGACGGGAAGAAGGTTCTGGCGTTCGGGCATTCCTTCCTGCACAAGGGGAATGTCAACTACTTCATGACGGATGCGGATGTGGTCGGTACGATCGCAGGGCAGAGCAACGGTGTGAAGATCGCGAACATCGGCAGTGTGATCGGGCGCATCCATCAGGATCGCGAGACGGGGGTCGCGGGGGTGCTCGGGACGTTCCCGACCTCCGTGCCGGTGCAGATCCATGTGAAGGATAACGCACTCGGCAAGGAGGAAACATTCGGCGCACATATCGCCTATGACGAGGAACTGCTTCCGATTCTCTCGGGGAGTGTCGCGTATGCGGCGATGAGCCGCGTGTCGGATGCGCTCGGCAGCAGCACGGCACGCGTGCGCTTTGCGATTCGGACGAATGCCTACGAGGGCGGTGTCTTTGAGCGGCGCAATATGTATTACAGTGCGGCGGATGTGGGGCAGATCGCGGTGACGGAGCTGCTGCAGGCGATGAACCTGATCGTGACGAATGCGGAGCAGGAGTCCGATGTCATTGATGTCAATGTGGATGTGGAACTGGATGGCGAACGGCAGACGGCACTGCTTCTTTCCGCAGCGCCGGATAAGACGTCGGTAAAGCCCGGGGACACGGTGATGTTCCAAACGAAGATCCGTCCCTACCGCAAGGCGGAGGAGACGCTGTCGATTCCGTATACGGTGCCAAAGACCCAGCCGGCGGGAACGCTGCATCTCGATATTCGCGGCGGCGGCTTTGTGCCTGTGAATCCACTGATGCTGCTCGCACAGGCGGGGCTTGAGGTTCCGGACGACGAGGAGAAGGTGAAATCGACGGGCGACCGTCTGCGCGAGATGGCGGAGATGGGGCAGAACAATGAGATCATCATTGCGCCGGGGGCAGCTCCCGCACCGACCTCCGAGAAGGAGATGAAAAAGCGCATGAGGGCTGCGGAAAAGGCGGCGGCACGCGCAGCGAAGGACGAGCCGGAGAAGCGTGTGACGCTTCTCGCCGATCCGAACAAGAAGGAAGAGAAGGAAAAATTCTTCGCACCGTATGTGATCGAGAATGTGATACACGCAACGCTCAAGGTAGAGGAATAGCCGCAAGGAGGGGAACGGCGAATGGAACAACTGGTGATTCACGGGGGGAATCCCCTGCGCGGGCGCGTGAAGATCGGCGGGGCAAAGAATGCGGTGCTGCCGATCATCGCGGCAGCGCTCCTCGGCAGGCGCGGCGTGAGCGTTCTGGATGATGTGCCGGCACTGGAGGATGTCTATACGATCTGCGCTGTGCTGCGCTCGCTCGGGGTGAAGGCGGACTACGTCGCGCGGGAGCATCGGCTGACGATTGATGCAACGAGGATTGCGACGGTCGCGGCACCGTACGAACTGGTACGCAAGATGCGTGCCTCCTTTCTCATCATGGGGCCTTTGCTCACGCGCGAAGGTCATGCCGAGATTTCGCTGCCGGGGGGCTGCGCGATCGGGACGCGTCCGATTGATCTGCATCTCAAGGGATTCGAGGCACTTGGTGCAAAGATCGACATCACACAGGGGGCGATCCATGCCTCTGCGCCGGACGGGCTGAAGGGAGCACGCATCTATTTCGATTTTCCGAGCGTCGGCGCGACGGAAAATGTGATGATGGCGGCATCCTGCGCCGAGGGGCAGACAATCCTTGAGAATCCCGCGCTGGAGCCGGAGATCGTCGATCTCGCGAACTATCTGAACGTCATGGGGGCGCACGTTCGCGGCGCGGGTACGAACCGCATCAAGATCGACGGTGTGCCGGGACTCATGGCGGCGGACTACACGATCATCCCCGACCGCATCGAGGCGGGGACGTACATGGTCGCGGCGGCGATGACGGGCGGCGATGTCTTTATCGAGAACGCGATCAGCGAGCATCTGAAGCCTGTCGTGGCGAAGCTCAAGGAGGCGGGCGCCGAAATCGAGGAGGACATTGCGGGGGTTCGCGTGCGTGCACATGGCAGGTTGAAGGCAATCGACCTCAAGACGATGCCCTATCCCGGCTTTCCGACGGATATGCAGGCGCAGTTCATGGCTCTGCTGACCCTTGCGGAGGGGACGAGTGTGGTGACGGAGACGGTGTTCGAGAACCGCTTTATGCACGTGGATGAACTCGTGCGCATGGGCGCACAGATCCGTGTGGACGGGCGTGCGGCGACGGTCGAGGGCGGCCGCACGCTCAAAGGTGCAGCCGTGCGGGCGACCGATCTGCGCGCGGGCGCGGCGATGGTGCTCGCGGGGCTCGTGGCGGACGGTGAAACACGTGTCGGTTACATCCACCACATCGACCGCGGTTATGATGATCTCGTAGCAAAGCTGGTCGCACTCGGTGCGGATATTCGCCGCACGGAGGGCGTATGGGATGCGTGCGAAAAATCGCTTGCATAAATGGAATTTATGCGATAGAATGAAAGAATCGACGGAGGAGGAATGCGTTATGAAGCACATCAAGACGGTCAACAAGCCGACGATGCAGTCCACGCTCTACACGGGCGGCTGCGGCGAATGTCAGGCATCCTGCCAGTCTGCCTGCAAGACTTCCTGCACGGTGGGCAACCAGCCCTGCGCGAAGTAAGACGGGGGAATCGGCACAGCCCTTCTCGTTTGCGAGAGGGGCTTTTTCTGTGTATTTTGGGTCTACGTCAAATGTTACTTGCGGACGCACGAGCTCCTCGCAGAACCCTCGTTACGCAAGCGGTCAGGCACTTATCTGCCGAAATACCTGCGGATTTCAAACGCGCTTCGCTTGGACGGTCAAAATCCGCAGGGGGCAGAACGTGCCTTCTCTTCCGCTTGCTCCACTAGGGTTTGCTACGGAGCATCGCCGTCCGCATTCCTCTGTAACATTTATCATAGAAGCTGTATTTTATGGTGTAAAGGAGAAGCGATGAAAACCCTCACGCATAAGTTCAAGCAGAACGGTATGCACATTCTCGTTGATGTGAACAGCGGCGCGGTTCACGTGATTGACGCGATGATTTACGATATGATGGACGACTTCGACGGCACGAACGACGAGGCGGTCGTTGCGCGTCTTGCGGGGCGCTATCCCGAGGCGGAGCTGCGCGAGGCGTGCGGGGAGCTGCATGAGCTGATGGCGGCGGGCGCGCTCTTTGCGCCCGACATCGACGTGCCGCCGACGTTCAAGTCGCACGGGCTCGTGAAATCGCTGTGCCTGATGGTGGCGCAGGACTGCAATCTGCGCTGCAAGTATTGTTTCGGCGACGGCGGCAGCTACGGCGGACATCGTGCCGTCATGAGCCCCGAGGTCGGGCGTGCGGCGGTGGACTTTATCGTGAACGGGTGCGGCCCGCGCAAGCACTGCGAGATCGACTTCTTCGGCGGCGAGCCGCTGATGAATCTCGGTACGGTAAAGGAAGTCACAGCGTATGTCCGCAAGCGCGAACAGGAGACGGGCAAGGAGTTCAAGCTGACGCTGACGACGAATGGGATGCTTCTCTCGGACAAGAACATCGCGTGGCTGAACGACAACAACATCTCCGTTGTGCTCTCCTCGGACGGCCGGCGCGAGGTACACGATGCGATGCGTCCCGATGTGCGCGGCAACGGCTCGTACGATGTGGTGATGAAGAATTTCAAGAAGCTCGTGGATGCACGCGGCGGAAATGACTACTATCTGCGCGGGACGTACACGCGTGAGAATCTGGACTTTACCGAGGATGTGCTCGCGATGAACGAGGCGGGGTTCGACATCCTCTCCATGGAGCCGGTCGTGCTGAAGGACAGTCCGCTCGGCTTTACGGAGGAGGATCTGCCGCGCATCTTCGCCGAGTACGATCATCTGACGGAGACGTACCTCGGTCGCGTGCGTGCGGGAAAGGGGTTCTTCTTCTTCCACTTCAATATGGATCTGAACCACGGTCCGTGCGTTGCGAAACGGCTCGCGGGCTGCGGCGCAGGACATGAGTATTACGCCGTCGCGGAGAACGGCGACCTCTATCCGTGTCATCAGTTCGTCGGGCGCGAGAGATACCGCCTTGGGTCTGTCTTTACGGGCGTGGAAAATATGGAGCTGCCGACCTATTTCCGCAATTCTCATGTGCTCAATAAGCCGCTCTGCCGTGACTGCTGGGCACGGTTTTACTGTAGTGGCGGCTGTCATGCGAATGCCGATCTCTTTCACGGAGACATCCGCCATCCCTACGAAGTCGGTTGCGAGATCCAGAAGAAGCGGCTTGAGTGCGCGATTCTCGTGCAGGCGGCACTCGCACTGGAGACGGAAGAAGGGACGAAATAAGCAAACAAAAAGAAGTCACTGTTACAGTGACTTCTTTTTGTTTGCTGATCGGGCTTCAAAGTTTGAAGCGTTGAACGTCTTTTTTGAGATCTTCGGCAAGCGTGGAGAGTGCTCCGGTCGCTGCGGCAATCTCGGTGTTCGATGCCGATTGTTCCTCGGCGAGAGCGGAGACATCGGTCGCTTCCTGGTGGATGATGTGGGAGATCTCGTGGAGCTTCCCGACGGCTGCCATCACGCTTTCTGCGCCTGAGCGCGTCTCCTGACTTGCAACGGCGATCTTTTCGATCTCGGCTGTGAGGGTCTGGATGAGGGCGGCGATGGTGTCGAACTTGCCGCCTGCCTGTTTGACCTGTTCGACGTTCTCTTTGACTTCTGCCTGCTGTTCCTTCGTGAGGTCAAACGCGGTCTGGATCTGCGCGGAGTTGTTGCTGATGATGCCGCTGATCTGCTGGGCGGCGGATTCGGACTCCTCCGCGAGTTTTCTGACCTCCTCGGCGACAATGGCAAAGCCGCGTCCCTGCTCCCCTGCACGCGCCGCCTCGATCGCGGCGTTGAGTGCGAGCAGTTTGGTCTGTCCTGCGATGTTCGTGATGACCTCGTTGATGTCGGCAATTTTCTTTGAGCCGTCATAGAGCTGACGGACGGCATCGCTGACGTGCATTGCGCCGGCGGCGATGCGCTCGACCCCGCGCACGAGCTCGTTCAGCATCTCATGACCTTCCTGCGTCTCGGTGTGCGTGGACTCGGCGACGGCGGTCACATCGGCGACGGACTGTGCGACGATCTCCATCTGTCCTGTGGTCTGCTGTGCCTTTGTTGTGGCGTCCTCGACGATGCGGCTCTGCTCGGCGGTCTGCTCGGCGATGTTGATGACGGCTGTCGCTGCGGTCTGGGAGCTGGCTGCAACATTCGTCGTATTGGACGAGAGTTCGCCGGATGCCGTTGATACCTGTTCGGCGGCGTGCGCACTCCCTGCGACCATGTCGCGCAGGGAACGCACCATCTTCGTGCAGTTGTTTTGGAGCGAACCGATTTCGTCCGAACGATCGCTTTCCGCGAGACGGTGCGAGAGATCGCCGCCCGCAATCTTTGCAATGGTGTCGTCGAGCACCAACATCGGGGTCGTGATGTCGCGGATAAAGAGGACGACAATGCCGCCCATGATGAGGAAGGCGATCAGGCTGACGAGGGCAATGATGATGGATATATCCGTCACGGTGGCAAATGCCTCGGCGCAGGGAACGCTGACGACGACCGTCCATCCCGTCGTGCCGACCGGACGGGATGCGAAGTACATCTCCTGTCCGTCAAACTCGGCTGTGAACACTTCCTCCTTGTTCGACATCAGGCGTGCGGCGAGATCCGTGTACTTGCCGCCGTCCAGCTCCGTGATGGACGGCCCTTTGAACTCGTGGTTATGATGATAGACGAACTTGCCGTGCGGTCCGAGGACGAACACCGAGCCGGTCTTGCCGACCTGGATCTTGTCGAAGAGGTTCATCACCTCGGCGAGTGAAACGTCCATGCCGAGAACGGCGGCAAGCGAACCGCCCTGCATCATCGGTTTTCCGAGGGTGACAGTGATGCCGGTGCCGCCGACCGTCGACCAGTAGGGATCGGTCATAAAGACCTTGCCCGTTGCAACCGCTCCCTTGAACCACGGGCGTGTGCTCGCATCGAATCCCTCCGCGACACCGTCCTTCGTGGTCATGACACCCTTCGGATCGGCGTAGAGCAGAACCGAGGCGCTGTCCGCCTTTGTGATCCCTTGAAAGACCTCATTCAGATCGCCCGGCGGCGGCGTCTTGTTGTTCCATGCGATTGCGACGGCATCCAGTACTGCCGCACGTTCCCCGATGAAATCGTCGAGCGCAGTCTCACAATGGGAAGCCGTCTCCCGCATGATCTGTTCGGTGGAAGTCTCGATGGAGTTGATGGCGATTGCACGGATGATGAGCCCCAGGATGAGAAAGGCGAGCAGGAGCGGTACACCGATCCCGATCATCAGTTTTGGACGAAGTTTCATAGCAGTTCTCTCCACTTACAGTAATTGATGTGACTTGTTTTTTTTTTTTGATCTACATTTTGTCGGCACTTCCTTTCGTTTTAATTTTTTCTGATTATAGCATGAGTTTTGGGAGAATGCTATAAGCCGAATAAAATAAATTTATTCTGTAACCTAATGTAATAAAAAGGAATTATTTCCTAATAGAATGCGGGAGATGAGTGACACAGCGGGGAGCCTCTTTGGCCTTTTGCATTCTTGTCAAGAGCGGGTGAAAATGATAAAATAGAGCGAATGGGTTCGATGGAAATAATCAGGGGAGAGTGCTATGCGCCTAAGGATCCGTATCCTCGACAAATATATCTTTCGGGAGGTCTTTCTGTCCTTCCTCTTTGCGATCTGCGCCTTCTCGGCGGTCTTTATCGGTTCGGGTACGCTCTTTCGCATTGCGCAGTACATTACGGACTATGGTGCATCGCTGCCGTCGATCCTCAAGATCTTTGTGTTCAGCCTCCCCGGCGTCGTCATGTGGACGTTCCCGATGTCGATGCTGCTCGCGAGTCTCCTGACGTTCGGACGGCTCTCCTCGGCAAGTGAAATCACGGCGATGAAGTCCTGCGGCATCGGCTTCGGTCGGATTGCCGCGCCCGCGATTCTCCTCGGATTCGTCGTGAGTGTCGGCGCGATTCTCTTCAACGAGCACGTTGTTCCGCGTGCCAATACGGCATACCGCAATGTGATTTACTATGAGATCGAGGGCAATACGGCGATGAAGTCGCAGGAGCATCTCATCATCAAGGAGATTGACGATGGGAAAATTCAGCGGCTCGTCTATGCACGCACCTTTGATGCGGAGCAGCAGCGGCTCACGGGGGTCAGTCTGCAGGTGTTCGGCGCGGACGGCAAGGTTACGCACGTCGAGAATGCGGAGTATGCGGAGTGGACGGGTTCGGAGTGGATCATGCACAAGGGCGATGTCTACGAGATCGCCAACGAGCACATCGAGCGGCGGATGCGCTTTGAGACGCAGGTGCTTCCCGTGCAGCAGGATCCGCGTCAGATCATCCGCGAGCAAAAGAAGCCGGAGGAGATGACGATGCGCGAGCTGCGCCACCAGATCGCACTCATGCAGACGCAGTATGTCAACACGACGAAGCTTGAAACGGAGCTGTATCAGCGCGTGTCGATTCCGATGGCGAGCCTCATCTTTACGCTCATCGGCGTTCCCTTGGGACTTCAGCCGACACGCAACTCGTCCTCGGCAGGGTTTGCGATGAGCGTTATCATCATCTTTATCTACTATGCACTCATGACGATGGGCAACGCGTTCGCGCGCGGCGAGGTGCTGCCCGCGCTGCCGGCGGTCTGGCTGCCGAACATCGTCGGTATGATCGCGGGCGGGATTCTCCTGCGCCGTGCCTCTCAGTAGCTTTGGCAGCAATCATTTGGGAAAAGGAAAGGGGTGACGCACCATGTACGGCATCACACTCATATTTGTCCTTGCCGTGGTCGGCGGCGTCATCGCTCTGATCGGCGATCGGCTCGGGACGCGCATCGGCAAGAAGAAGCTGTCGATCTTCGGGCTGCGTCCACGTCATACGGCGGTTCTGGTGACGGTCGTCACGGGGATCTGTATCACGACGGTGACGTTCGGCATTATGGCGGCGGTATCCGAGAATGTACGCACGGCGCTCTTTGGCATGGAGCGGCTGAATACCTTGATTGCTGACACGCGCACGGCGCTCGATTTTACTTCGGGGGAGCTTGAGCAGGCGCAGCGTGCGCAGGAGGAGGCGAGCGGCGAGCTGGCAAAGTCGGAGGCGGAGATTGCGCGTCTGAGCGGAGAACAGGCGGATCTGCGTGCCGAATCCGATCGTCTCGCGGCGGGTAATCGTGCGCTCATGATGGAGAAGGAGGGGCTTGTTTCCCTCAACGGCCGCCTTGCAGGTGAGAATGAAACGCTGCAGACGGATATTCAGGAACTCGGCGTGCGTGCGAACGAATTGCGCGAAAATATATTGAATCTCCGCGAGGGGAATATTGTCTATCAGGCGGGGGAGATCATCGCGAGCGGGACGATCCCCGCAGGGCTTTCACACGATGAGGTCGAGCGCGGCATGGCGGGAATCGCCCAACTCGGGACGCGCAATATCTCGGCGCGTCTCGGCGAGAACCACACGGATCAGGACATCTGGATCTACAGCCCCGAGTACGAAGCCGCCGTGCGTGCGATTGAGCAGAGCCCCGTCGATATGATTGTGCGCATTGTTGCGGCAGGCAATCTTGTGCGCGGCGATGAGGTGCGCGCCTCCATCGAACTGTACCCGAACCGTATCATTTATCATAACGGGGAGCTGATTATTGCCCGCGTCTATGATTCCGAGGGGCTTGGGAATGCCTCCGAGCAGACGGTCATGGCGTTCCTGCGCGAGGTCAATGCGGCGGCATCGGCAAAGGGCATCCTGCCCGATCCGATCCGCGGTACGGTCGGTGTCATCGAGGGCGCGGAGTTCTACAGTCTGGTGCAGGATCTTGCGGAACGCACGGATGCGGTCGTGATCTCCGCCTATGCGGACGGCGATACGGATGCGATGGGACCTTTGCGGCTGAAATTTAAGATAGAGCGTGAAGATGGGAGCGGGACGTGAGCAGCTGTGTCCTTGCGATTGACCCCGGGCGCGACAAATGCGGGGTTGCTGTGCTCGCGCCGGACGGCAGGGTGCTGGTGCAGCGTGTTGTCCCCACCGTGGAACTGGATGCCGCCGTGGGAACGCTCATCCAATCGTATGCGCCGACTGTCATCATGGGCAACGGTACGACCAGTGTGGCGGCAAAGGCTCGTGTGGAGGCTTTGGGGCGCACGGTGACGCTTGTCGATGAGTACCGCACGACAGATGCGGCGAAGGTCGCCTACTGGGAGGCGCATCCGCCGCGCGGGTGGCGGCGGCTCGTGCCGCGCGGGATGCTCGTTCCGCCCGTACCCGTGGATGATTTTGTCGCAGTGATATTGGCGCAGAGGTTCTTGGAAAAACGATAATTTCGGTTTTATAATAAATGTTACGGAAGAATGAGGATAGCGATGCTCCTAAGCAAACCCTAGTGGAGCAAGCGGGAAAAGTGTGCGGTACGCCCCGCCGGACTTCTTTCGTTCAAGCGTAGCGCGTTTAAGAAGTCTGGCGGTATTTGAGCGTACAAGCACACGAACGCTTGCGCAACTAAGTGTTTGCGTGGAGCACGCATATCCGTAACATTTGACGTAGACCCGTAATTTTTGTGGTGTATATCCCGTACTCTTTTATTGTCTGATTGACAGCGTCCCTATCCTGCGGTAAGATGAACAGAAGTATGTAGTTCGGATACTTCTTTTAAGGAGAGCAATCATTCATGCCCGATAATGTCTTAGCCTTTATGATCGCGCTTGGCATGGCGCTTATACTGACACCGGCGGTCATCACCTTTGCGCGGCGTACGGGAGCACTCGACAAACCCGACGCGCGCAAGGTGCACGAACGCCCCATCCCGCGCATCGGCGGCATCGGCATCTATGCGGCGTTTATGGTGTCGATTCTGGTACAGCTCCTCTTTATCGAGCTGACACCGGAGTTCATGATGAGCCTCATCGGGCTCATGGTCGGGGGGACGATCATCGTCGCAATCGGCATCATCGACGACTATTGCGACCTGCCGGCGAAGGTGAAGCTGCTTGGGCAGATCATCGCCGCGTCCGTGCTCGTTATCGCCTTTGACGTGCGGATTGACTTCATCACCGATCCGCTCGGCGACTTTATCTATCTGGAGTATTTCGCCATTCCCGCAACGATCTTCTGGGTCGTCGGGCTGACGAATACGGTCAACCTGATCGACGGGCTGGATGGGCTTGCGGCGGGGGTGTCCTCCATTGCCGCCATTACGATCTTCCTCGTGGCGATGGAGGAGGGGATCCCGTTCGTGGCGATGGTGACAGCGGCACTCGCGGGCGCGGCGGTCGGCTTCCTCTACTACAATTTCAACCCCGCGCGCATCTTCATGGGCGATACGGGCAGTATGTTCCTCGGGTTCATCCTCGCGGGCATCTCCGTGGTCGGCGCGGTCAAGAGTGCGGCGACGATTGCGCTGATCGTGCCGATCCTCGCGCTCGGGCTGCCGATCCTCGACACCACGTTCGCCATCGTGCGGCGCGCGCGCAACCACCGCCCGATCTTCAAGCCGGACAAGGGGCATCTCCATCACCGTCTGCTCGCACGCGGCTTTACGCAGAAACAGGCGGTACTGCTCATGTACGTGGTGAGCGCACTCTTTGGCCTGTGCGCCCTCGCCCTCACGGCGGTCAGCACACAGGCGGCAACCCTCATCATCCTGATCGTTGCAGGCGCGGTGTTCATCGGTGTTCGGAAACTGGGCATCCTCCGCATGGATGCGCCGCAGCAGAAATAAAGAAATAACGGTACAGCGCTCCTATCGGCACACATCGCTTGCGTAACGAGGTGTTCGCGTGGAGCACGTACGGGGTATGAACTCTGAGAGGAGCACAGGCAGAATGACCGGCAAAATCAAAGTCATGTCGATCTTTGGCACACGTCCCGAGGCAATCAAAATGGCCCCTGTCGTCAGGGAACTCATGCGTCACACGGATACGATCGAAACGCGGACGCTCGTCACGGCACAGCACCGTGAAATGCTCGATCAGGTGTTGCACCTCTTCCACATCACACCGGACTATGACCTCAATATCATGGCGGCGGGGCAGACCCTTTTCGATATCACGACGCGTGCCATGCTCGGCATCAACGAGGTGTTTCAGAAGGAGCGTCCCGACCTCGTCTTAGTCCACGGCGACACGACCACCACCTTTGCCGGCGCACTCGCCGCATACTACCATCAAATCCCCGTCGGACACGTCGAGGCGGGACTTCGTACGCACGACATCTACTCGCCGTTCCCCGAGGAGATGAACCGCCGCCTTACGGGCGGCATCGCGACCCTGCACTTCGCACCGACACCGACGGCGCAGGCGAACCTTCTCGCCGAGGGCGTGCCCGAGCGGCGCATTTTCGTCACGGGCAACACCGTCATTGATGCGCTGCATCATATCGTGCGTCCCGACTATGTGTTTGCCGACAAACTGGACGGGGTGGACTTTGCGAACCATCGCGTCCTGCTCGTTACAACGCATCGCCGCGAGAATCTCGGGGAGCCGATGCGCCATGTCTATCGCGCGATTCGCAGCATCATTGAGGAACTGGACGATGTGGAGGTCGTCTTTCCCGTACACCGCAATCCAAAGGTACGCGAGATCGTACGGGAGGAGCTGGGAGGGCTCGAACGCGTGCATCTCATCGCTCCGCTCGAATATGAGCCGTTCGCGAACCTCATGGCGCGGGTCGATCTTGTGCTCACGGACTCGGGCGGGATTCAGGAGGAGGCTCCCTCGCTCGGCAAGCCCGTCCTCGTTCTGCGCGACACGACGGAACGTCCCGAAGCGGTCGCGGCGGGGACGGTGCGCCTCATCGGGACGGATGAGCAGCGCGTCTATGAGGAAACGATGCGCCTTTTGACGGATCCGATCGGCTACCGCTCGATGGCAGAGGCGGTGAATCCCTATGGCGACGGAGAGGCGGCACGCCGTATCATCGAGGCGATCCTCTACCACGCGGGACATTCGCACACGATACCGGATCCGTTTGGAGCGTAAAGGAATCGCTGAATTTATCGGTGTTTCCTCAAGGGAAGAGAGGGGCGGGGAGACGATGGCGGAGAAAAAAACACCGCCTGCCTCGGGCATGGCGGAGGCACTGCGTGCCTTTGGCCTCCTCTCCGGGGTCGGTATCTACTTCGTCATCTTTCTTGGCATCTTTATCTTCCTCGGCAAATGCGCCGACGACTTCCTCGGTACGGGGCGCGTCTGTACCATCGCGGGCATCGTCCTCGGCTTCCCCGCCGCGATCTACTCGCTCTATCGGCAGCTGAAATACTATAAGCTGGTGTGAGCAAAAATCAAATCCGCGCAAACAGAAAGGGGATGTCCATATGGCTGCTGTCATGGATGTAAATGTCTGTGTGGATCGTGATGTGAAAGAACAGAGTGAGGCTCTGTATGGCGAACTTGGCATTGATCTGACGACGGCGATCAACGTATTTTTGCGGCAGTCCCTTCGCGTTGGCGGTTTTCCGTTTGAGGTTCGCGTGGACACACCGAATCAGGAGACTGTTGCTGCGCTGATGGAAGCAGAGCATATCTTGAGTGATCCGTCTGTCAAGCGTTATTCCGATGTGGAAGAAGCCCTGCGGGCACTGAAAGCATGAAAGCCTTGGAGATTGTCTGGACAAGTCAGTTCAAGAAGGATTATAAATTGGCGATGAAACGCCATCTTGATCTTGTATTGATTGATGAAATCATCCGTACACTCTCACGCGGAGAAGCACTGCCGAGCAAAAACAAAGATCATGCTCTGCTTGGTCGATGGCGCGGCTATCGTGAGTGTCATATTCAGCCGGATTGACTGCTTGTCTATCGGATTGAGCACAATGTGCTTGTGTTGACCTTGGCGAGAACAGGTACACACAGCGAACTATTTGGAAACTGAGATGATAAAAACGCCCCGCAGGGATGAGCCCTGCGGGGTGTTTTCGTATATGCTCAGTTTTTCTCTGTCATGGCTGCTGCGAGTGCCGCACCGAGGGCAGAGCCCGCGTTTTCGAGGATGATCTTGACGTTGACCGCCTCATCCAAGAGGAGTGTGTCGAGCGCGCCGCGCAGATGATGTGCGACGAGCGGGACTTTCTCATAGACGGAGCCGTCGACGGCGACGAACTGGTTCTCAAGCTCGTTCTCACCCATGCGGTGCTGGATGATGGCGACGTAGGTTGCCGCGACGATGCGTGCGGAGCGGACGATGACGGCGGTCGCGAGTTCCTGCAGCAAGGTGCGCTCGGCGGCGGTGAAGGTCATGCCCGTCTTTGCCTCGATGACCGCACCTGCCGCATGGCGGTCGAGGTAGGCATCGGTGATGATCTCGGAGAGCTCGATGCTTGAAAAGGGGTAAACTCCGTCCGCACCGAGGAGATCCGCCAGTGCCGCACCGTAGAGCGTCCCGAGGTAGCGTCCCGACACCATCTTCTCCAGACGCTGTGCGCCGGGCTGCTCGGATTCTCTGTCCAGAAGATCGTCGTATTTGGAGAAGGGCAGATGTCCAAAGCCACCCGACTCCATGTTGATGACGGTCGGCGGCTCACTACCATCTGCAAATTCCTCGTAGTAGCAGGTGTTCTGCCCCGTGGCGTAGATTGATCCGATGTAGGTGTGCTCGTGCTTGTACGCTGCCGCGAGCAGTACCGCGACCGTATCGTTGATGACGGCGACGGGAACGACGTTCGTCATGCCGCGCCGTGCAAGCGCCTCCTTGAGGAGATCGTTGACGACTTTGCCTTCGACGCCCTGCGTGGCGAATTCCTTCGTCCAGACGATGAGCTTCGCGTTGTAGAGGTCGGTCTGCTGCGACGGGAAGGAGAAGGTGTGGCCGAGGAGATATTTCGTCTCCCGATTGCCGCCGATTGCCTCGTCGATGATCTCAGCGAGAAAGTCGAACATCTCCTCCGCCGTCGCGTCCGCACTCACATAGTCATAGACACCGGGGAGGGTGAGCGGCTTTGCGACCTTGCTCAGTACCTCGTATTCGCCGCCGCCCTTGAGGAGGATGCTCACTGCGCGGACGTTCGTGCCGCCGAAGTCGAGCGCGAGGAAGGAGCCGTGCTCCTTGCCGCTCGGAAGTCCTGCATAGGAGCGGAGCATACGGAGCGTTGCGCCCTCTTTGCCCGCGAGCCCCGCACACATATCGGCGCGGAAATCGTCGGCGATCTTGCGGAGCGCATCGTCGTCTATGGTGAAGGCTGCCTTTATCTCGTCAAATTTTTCACGATCAAATCCCATGGTAACTCCTCCCAAAAAAATTTTTATGTTTCGGGCGACCTCCACGCAAACGCCTCGTTACGCAGGCGGTCGGGCACTTATCTGCCGAAATACCTGCGGACTTCTTAAACGCGCTGCGCTTGAACGAAAGAAATCCGCAGGGGGCAGAACGTGCCCTTTGCTCCGCTTGCTTCACTAGGGTTTGCTTTGGAGGCTGCCCTTATCCCATGTTCCGATCCAAGCCGTTCAACAAAAGTGATCGAGCATCGCGCCGACGCTCGGGAATACCTGCTTCGCCTGTGCCTGTATCTCGGGGCGTGCCGTGGTGAGCGAGTACCCGTTCCACGCTTTCAGCATCGGCAGGTCGTTCGTTTCGTCGCCGATGGCGAACACCTCCGCGCCGTCCCATCCCATGACGGAGAGGAGCGTGTGAATGCCTTGATCCTTGCTGATGCCGGCGGGCGTGATGTCAAGGCTGCACGCATTCGGGAAGGCGTGGATCTTGTCTCCGAGTTTGGCGTTGAGTATCGCCGCACATTCATCGGACAGGGCAGGCTCATGGAAGCCGAGCGAGAACTGCTGAATCCCCGTCAGTCCTCCGATGTCGGCTTCCGTGATGTAGACGATGGGGAAGTCCCAGTCCTTTGCCTCGCGCTCGATCCACGAGCCCTCGGAGTGGTGGCAGAGGTAGGTCACATCTGCCGCCGAGAAGGCAAAGTGGAAAGACTTCTGCGCGCTCGGCTCCGCCGCAATCGCCGTGAGCGCGCGAGGATCAATCTCCGCCTGAAATCGGACGGCTGCATCCGCACCTCGTATGATGCCGCCGTTGTTGCAGACGGTGTAGTCGAACTCGACCCCGTATTCCTCAAGCTGGGGGACGAGCATCCCGTAGTCGCGGCCGGAGATGACACCGAACTTGTGTCCTGCGGCACGCCAGCGGGCGATGCCCTCCGTCGTTTCTGCGTCGATTTTGCCGCCCCTGAGCAGCGTGCCATCGTAGTCGCTTGCCGCTACTTTCATTTTACTTCCTCCTCATAGACGACCGCCTCAAGCGGGCGAAGCACATTTTTCGGTGCATCCGTATAGCTGCCGATCAGACGCACGCCCTTTAGGAATCCTGCGGGCAGCTGCGCCTCCTCCAGAGAGAAGTTGACCGCCGTAACGATGCGGCGCGTGCCCTCCGTGCGTGAGAATGCGTAGATCTGCTCATTGTCAGCGAGCAGTTCCTCATAGACACCGTTGAGGAGGACGGGGTTCGTCTTGCGCAGACGGATGATCTGTTTGTAGTAGGAGAGGACGGAATCTGCATCCCGCACCTCTGCCGCCGCATTGATTGTGTGATAGTTCTCGTTCGCGGGCAGCCACGGCGTTCCCGTTGTAAAGCCCGCGTGTTCCGACGTGTCCCACTGCATCGGCGTGCGTGCGTTGTCGCGGCTGTTGAAGTGGACAAAGGAAAGTGCCTCTGCGGGGCTGAATCCTTCCTTGAGTGCAAGCTCGTACTGTCCGTGGGAGGAAATATCATCATAAGCCTTGATGCTGTCCCACTTGACATTGGTCATGCCGAGCTCTTCGCCCTCGTAGATGAAGGGCGTGCCGCGCAGGGTCATGAGGACGGTCGCAAGTGCCTTTGCCGCAAGCTGCGTATCACCGCCCTTCGGGAAGAAGTAGTTCACCGAGCGCGCGCGGTCATGGTTCTCGAAGTAGATCGGGTACCAGCCCTCCTTGGCGACGCCCGCCTGACTTGCCGAGAGTGCTCTCTTGAGCTTTGTGAGCTTCCACGGGAGCATCTTCGACCAGCATTCGCCGCCCTCGTACGGAACGAGGACGTGGGCGAACTCGAACAGCATGGAGAACACGCCGTTCTCGCCGACCCAGTCGGGGAGCTCTGCGACCGAGACGCCGTTTGCCTCGCCGACGGTGAAGATGTCGTGTCCGTCAAAGACCTCCCGGCGGAATTCGTGGAGGAAATCGAGGATGCCGGGTGTGTTCGCCGTCATATCGTGGATGCTCACCATGCCGTCCGCCGCGTCGGGCGTGCCGTCGGCAAAGACGGCGGGTTTCTTGATGTAGGTGATCGCGTCGATGCGGAAGCCGCCGACGCCCTTGTCGAGCCAGAAGTTCGCCGCCGCAAAGAGGGCTGCGCGTACTTCTGGATTCTCCCAGTTGAGGTCGGGCTGCGCCTCGGCAAAGGTGTGGAGGTAGTACTGATCGCGTTCTGCGCAGTACGTCCACGCGGAGCCGCCGAAGATGCCGCGCCAGTTCGTCGGCGCACTGCCGCCCTCCTTCGCATCGCGCCAGATGTACCAGTCGCTCTTTGGATTATTTCGGCTGCTCTTGGACTCGATGAACCACGGGTGCTGATCGGAGCTGTGGTTGTAGACGAGATCCATGACGATGCGCATATCGCGCTTCTTTGCCTCGGCGATCAGTTCCTCCATGTCGGCGAGTGTGCCGAACTGGGGATTGATGCCCGTGTAGTCGCTGATGTCGTAGCCGTTATCGACCATGGGCGAGGGGTAAACGGGGGTGAGCCAGAGCGCACCTGCGCCGAGCTCCTTCAGATAGTCGAGCTTTTCGGTGATGCCGCGCAGATCGCCCGTGCCGCTGCCCGTGGTATCGTTGAAGCTCTTCGGGTAGATTTGGTAGACAGCGGTGTTCTGCCACCATTTCGTTGCTTTCATCGGTATTCCTTTCCTGCAAAGTTACTGTGCAGTTATGTGAATTTCGTATCGGTAGTTTGTGGGGAAATGCCTTGCCCGTAAGCGAACCCTAGTGGAGCAAGCGAGTAAAATGTGCGGTATGCCCCGGCGGATTTCTTTCGTTCAAGCGAAGCGCGTTTAAGAAGTCCGCCGGTATTTGAGCATACAAGCGCATGATCGCTTGCGCAACTAAGCGTTCGCGGCGGGCAACGCATGACCCACAGATACAAATATCAGAACGTCAGCACAGGGGTTTCGCCCGCCTTGGCATCCATGCCCGTCGTCTTCTTCATGAGCGGGTACTCGGCGGAGTTCGTGACCGCCATGATGACCGTGTCCTGATAGCCCGCCGCATGAATCACATCGCGGTCGAACTTCACGAGCGGCGCACCCGCCTTTACGCTGTCGCCCATCTTGACGAGCAGTTCAAAGCCCTTGCCCTCAAGTTTTACCGTGTCCACACCGATGTGGATGAGGAGTTCCGCGCCGTTGTCCATACGAAGTCCTACCGCATGGCGGCTGTCCTCCATGACCATCGTAACCTCGGCATCCGCAGGAGCGACCACAACGCCCTCGGTCGGCTCGACCGCAACACCGTCGCCCATCATCTTCTGCGAGAACATCTCGTCCTTGACCTCGCTCATGTCGATGACGTGACCCGTTGTAACTGCGTTGATGGCGACGGACTTCTCCGTGCCGACGGCAACCTCGGTCACATCCGAGGCGGGAGCGGTGAGGAGTGCCTCGAAACGCTCGCGGATCTGCGGGACGGAGAGACCGACAATGACTTGGAATGCGTGACCGTTGCGGACAAGTCCGTGTGCACCCGCATCGGTGAATACCGCCGACGGAGCAACCTGCTCGGGATCGTTGACCGTAACGCGCAGACGCGTTGCACAGTTCGTCACGTCCTTGATGTTCGCCGCGCCGCCGAGACCGTCGAGGAAGGCACGCGCCTTGACATCGCGCTCGTCGAGCTTCATGCCGGGAGCGGCAGCCGCAGCACCTGCAGCACCCGCCTGTTTTGCCTTGTAGTCCGCCTTGGTAAAGAGCTTGTCCTCCACACCGTCGTCCGTGCGGCCGGGGGTCTTGTAGTCCTTGAGCTGAATGACGAAACGGAACACGAAGAAGTAAATCGCGGTGAAGCACAGCCCCACACCGATCTGCATGAGATACGTCGTATAGTGATACGAGAAGAGCGGAATCCAGTTCTGTACGAAGCAGTCAATCAGACCGCCGCCGAAGTTGCCCGAGAGGCCGATCGCATAGAGCGTTGCGGAGAGCGTTGCCGAGAGCAGCGCGTGCAGGAGATAGAGAAGCGGTGCGACAAAGAGGAAGGTGAACTCGATCGGCTCTGTGATGCCGCAGAGCACCGCCGTGATCGTCGCGGGGATGAGGAGCGCAGCCGTCTTTTTGCGCTTTTCGGGCTTTGCACACATATAGATCGCGAGTGCCGCGCCCGGCAGACCGAAGACCTTGCCGCTGCCGTGGAGGGCAAAGCCGCCCTCGGGGAAGAGTTCGCGGAGCGACTGTCCGCTGACCATGAAGTCGTTGATATGTCCGAGCCAGTATGCCTGGATGCCGCCGTCCACGACCGCAGGGCCGAAGATGAACGGGAGGTAGATGAAGTGATGCAGACCCGCCGGCAGGAGCATTTTCTCCGAGAATGTGTATGCCCAGACACCGATGATGCCGCTGGTCTTGAGGAAGAATTGGAACTGCTCGATGGCGTGCTGTACCGCCGGCCAGACGATGCAGAAGAGGAGTGCCATCGGGATCATGACGACAAAGCCGACCGCGACGACGAACGCAGGACCTTTGAAGATGCCGAGCCAGTCGGGGATGTTCGTGTCATAGAAGCGGTTGTGCAGGAACGCCGTGCAGCAGGCGATGAAGATCGCGCCGAGCATACCCATGTCGAGCGTCTTGATGTTCGCGATCATCGCCAGCCCCGTGCCGGGACCTGCCTGCTGGCTGTAGTCCACGCCGAACGCGCTGCCGTGGAGCGTGAGGAACGCGGAGATGAAGTAGTTGAACAGCATATAGATGACGAAGGACTCCATCGCACAGCGTGCGGGTTCCTTTTTCGCAAAGCCGATGGGAACGGCAATCGCGAAGAGAATGGGCATCTGCGCGAACACTGTCCACGCGCCCTGTTCGACGACGAACCAGAAATCGTACCAGAGCGTACCCTGTGCGGCGATGCTGCCGAGCAGTCCCTCGTTCTTGCAGACGATGGACACCGCCACCGTCAGACCGAAGAATGCAAACAGGATGACGGGCGTATACATTGCGCCGCCAAACCGCTGCATGTTTTGCATGATGACATCCTTGCTGAGTGCCATGTGCGTTCCTCCTTATCCCAAAACCAAACCTCTACGGCGGGGAAGCACCATGCTTCCCAAGAATGAAACTGAAACTGAAACTGAAACTAAAATGAAATCCGTTGTCTATAAGATAGCGCAAAAATGCCGCGAACGCAATAGGTTCGCGGCATTCGGGAGGGATGTACGGAGGTTGTAACGCGGTACATGAGGTGAAATTTGTTTCATAGCGGACCAGTTCCAAGCATTCTCCTGTTCGCCATCAGCTTTTTTGTGCTGCAACTTACCGCAACTTAAATTTCGGGACAAGAAGTATTCAAAACCGCTATTTTGTTGGGTTTTTTCCTTGCGACAGAGGAACACTCGCCATTTGCCTGACTTGCTGCAACTTAAGGAATCACTAAATTTATCAGTGCTTCCTTAAATCAAGCCCAGAATGGGATGTATTTCATGTATCTCGGAGCAGTATTTTCATCCACCGGTTTAATTAGTTTAGCCTCTAAAGTATCTTTGATGATCCTGGATGCTTTATATTTGTCTTTATCGCTAATATCAAACAAGTTTCTGACAGCATTATTGCTAATCGCCTCCCCTTTCACATAAAGAAAACATGTTTGCATATAACATGTTCGGATCCGATCCTCTTTACTGATCAGATTGAATGGAACTTTTGAGTACAGTGTTACTTTTGTGAATTTATCGCTCTGATTTTCAATTTTAGGCGCTAACATTGAATTTTGGCTTGTGGCGTTTATGACCTTATCATATCCGCTTCCGCGCTCTTCGCAAATACCGCATTTGTGCATAAATCCTGCAAGGTTTTCGTTTCTTGAAATCGGAACGGTATCTACGATGCGCTCTATTGAAACCAGCGGAGAACCTGCATTTGAAAATTCTATTCTATCCTTGAATAACTCTACCATCGGATTTGTTCCTGTTTGGTCGATTGCTTGATGGATCATAATATTGGCAAGCAGTTCACGAATGGCTATTTCCGGATACCCTAAATTGGTTTTTCTTATAGAACCCTCTATGATTTCTTTTTGCGGAATAATTGTTAATATATAATCCACAATTTTATTGTACTCTACGGCATAACCGCCACTAAATACTTTTTCTCTGATAGTATCAAGTCTGCTGTTATCCTCATACCAAATCACTCTTACGCGTTTATGGGACAGTCCTTCAAAATCATTGAGATTTTTAGAAATCAGTAATGCCCCCATATTAGTAATTGCATAACTTCCGGCATCATCTTTCTGGATAAATTTCTCATGGATAAAATCATCTGCTATCTTATTTTCATTTGTTGGCAGTGCAGCCCCAGTTTTTTCATAATATCCCGATGTGTCAAGCAACAAAAGAACGTCTTCAAATGAGATTTTCTCTTTTGTAGTTCTAAGTTCATAAGGTGTACTGTCAAAAGCTCGCCACAAATCCCTTTCCTTATTTGGATAGTCCTTTAACTTTTTCTTATTACTGCCAATCCTTATATACTCCTCGTGCTGAAATTTAATCGGTTGTTTTTCTGCCGATGGAATTTCAAGCAACGTTAATTTCATTCCGTTTATTTCAGTTTCGTAAAATCGGAAATTTACGCGAGGAGTAATCATATGCGTTAGCCATGATTCAAGCTCTTCTGCCCCTTTTTTACAACTCCTGTAATTAAATGTAGTGCCTAGAATTTTATGCGTTTCGTCATCTATTCCCCAAAGCATATATGCTTTGGGTCTGCTTAATAAAGCTGCAGAGTTCCCAAGAGCAGAGATGTATTCTCCTATCATTTGTGGGGTGAAATTGTTATGCTTAAATTCAACCCATTCGGTTTCTTTTGGCAATGAAAGCAGCTCTCTGATTAAATTGTTTATGTAATCGGTATCTTTTATTGCCATTTGGACTCTCCTTTCATAAAGAAAGCCGTCGAGGGAGAAATCACCGTTATGCTTCACTTTCCTGCACAAAGAGCCGATAGTGCACATACCATATTTCGAGCAGTAAAAAGTATGCGAGCATGGATTTGAACTGGAGACGTGCCTCGTTTTCGGGCAGGGCAAACTCTGCGGGCATGACGTAGAGATTCTCTGTGGAGCGGGCGGCGAGCGCGTTGTGCCGCATCTCGGTGATGGAGAGGATGGGTACGCCCTTGAGGTTGAGGCGGTCGGCGAACTCTACGACGCGCTCGGATTCGCCCGAGAGGGAGATGAAGATGAAGAGATCGTCCTTGCCCGCCGTCTGATAGACGGAGTAGAACTCCTCGCGCCCTGCGATCTCATAG
Organism: Selenomonas dianae; assembly: GCF_030644225.1. Lineage (NCBI taxonomy): Bacteria > Bacillati > Bacillota > Negativicutes > Selenomonadales > Selenomonadaceae > Centipeda > Centipeda dianae. Next base: position 352,771 of record NZ_CP128650.1, read on the forward strand.
ATGAAGATGTTGTCGTAGACGAAGAGCCGCTTCATCTCCTGCATGACATTCGTCTGGACATAGCCGGAGGCATAGGCAAAGACGCGGTGCGCCTCGCGGATGAGGCGGCTCGCACGCGTGTAGTCGCGCCGCATGAGTTCGCGCCATGTCTGATCATAGAAGCTGCCGAGCGAGGTTCGAATATCTTTTGCGGGCACGGGATATGCCGTCTTCTCCATGCGCATGACCGCTTTCATCTCACCGAAGCCGTCAAAGCCGAGCTTTTGTGCGAATCGCACGACGGATGCACTCGACACGGCGCACGCACGCGCGAGTTCGTGGATGGACGCGCGGCACGCCGCTGCACGGTTGCCCTCGATGTACCGCCAGATGCACCGATCCGCGTCGCTGAGGTCGCGCAGATGGGCGTTGATTCGTTCTGTGAGCTGCATGGCATCCTCCCTCCGTTGCACAGGCATTTCATCTTTATTATATCATAAATTTTGAAAAGGAGCAGAAAAGAATGACTTCGTGACATTTGTCATGAAAAAAACCTGAAAAGATGTGACAGACCTCAGATGACAATATTTATCACATTGATTACAATATAACTGAAAATAATCATTCGTTTTCTGCATAAAGGGGGATTTATCATGGAGATCGCATTTTGCCGTATTGACGACCGCCTGATTCACGGACAGGTCGCGACGGTCTGGACGAAGATGACGGGCTGCAACCGCATCATGTGCGTCAACGATGATGTCGCAAAGGACGAGATGCGCAAGAAGCTGCTCATCCAGGTTGCGCCTCCCGGGATCAAGGCATACGTCATTCCCGTGGACAAGGCTGTCGCTGCGTACAAGGATCCGAAGTACGATTCGTTCAAGACGCTGTTCCTGTTCACGAATCCGACCGATGTGGTGCGTGCGGTGAAGGGCGGCATCCCGTTCAAGTCCGTCAACCTCGGCGGCAAGTGCTTCAAGGACGGCGATACGATGATCTCGCAGGCGGTCGCGGTCAACGAGGAAGATGTCAAGGCGATCAAGGAACTCCTCGATATGGGGATCGAGGTGGAGATCCGCAAGCTGTGGAACGAGCCGAAGGGCGACGTGATGGCGGCGCTCAAGGCAAAGGGGCTCGCATAACGGTCTTTGGGGGAAAATCTGATACGGGTTGTTCATGGAATGGGAGGTTGGATTTATGGATACCGTACAGTTTGTAATGCTCATCGTCGTTGCGGCGATTACGGGCATGGCGAGCGTGCTCGATGAGGCGCAGTTTCATCGTCCGCTGATCGCCTGTACGTTGGTCGGGCTTGTACTCGGCGACATCACAACGGGCATCATCCTCGGCGGCACGCTTGAGCTCATGGCGCTCGGCTGGATGAACGTCGGCGCGGCGATGGCTCCGGATGCGGCGCTCGCCTCGGTGGTGGCGACCATCCTCGTCATCGTCGGACATCAGGACATCGCCGCAGGCATCGCCCTTGCCGTTCCTCTGGCGGCAGCAGGGCAGGTGCTCACGATCTTTGTGCGTACGATCACCGTTTTCTTCCAGCATCTCGCGGACAAATTTGCTGAGAATGGCAATATGTTCGGCATCGAGATGTGCCATGTTGCAGGTCTCCTCCTGCAGGCGATCCGCGTCGCTGTTCCCGCTGCGCTCGTCGCACTCATCGCGGGTACGGACACGGTCAGCGCCATGCTCAGCTCAATCCCCGAGGTCGTGACGCGCGGACTTCAGGTCGCGGGCGGCTTCATCGTCGTCGTCGGCTATGCAATGGTCATCAACATGATGAATGCAAAGTCGCTCATGCCGTACTTCTTCCTCGGATTCCTGCTCGCCGTATTCACGGACTTCAACCTGATCGGATTCGGTGCGGTCGGTCTCCTCTGTGCATACTTCCATATCAAGGGAATTGAGCGCGAGTCGCAGGTCGCTGCAGCGGGTGCGGGTGCCGGCTCGGGCAATCCCGTGGACGATGTCGACGATTCGGATCTGATGTAGGGAGGCAGGATCATGGAAAAGACATTAAACAAGAAGGATCTCTTCTGGATCTTCGTTCGTTCCAACTTCCTGCTCGGATCGTTCAACTTCGAGCGTATGCAGGCGATGGGCTTCTGCGTCGCGCTGATACCGGCACTCAAGAAGCTCTATCAGGGCGACGAACTGAAGGCGGCGCTCAAGCGTCACCTTGAGTTCTTCAACACGCAGCCGTTCGTGGCGGCATCGATCATGGGCATCATTGCCGCGATGGAGGAAAAGCGTGCCAACGGTGCGGACATCAGCCCGCAGACCCTCTCGGGTGTAAAGGTCGGTCTGATCGGACCGCTCGCCGGCGTCGGCGACCCGATCTTCTGGGGAACGCTGCGCCCAGTGCTTGCCGCGCTCGGCGCGGGCATAGCACTCACGGGCAGCATCATCGGCCCCATTATCTTCTTCCTTGCGTTCAACGCGCTGCGCCTCCTCACGCATTGGTACGGCGTTAAATACGGCTATGAAAAGGGGACGGAGCTGGTCGATAACATCGGCGGCAACAAGATGCGCTACCTCACGGAAGGATCGTCCGTGCTCGGACTCCTCGTCATGGGGGCGCTCGTCGCGAAGTGGACGACGGTCAATATGCCGCTGGTCCTCTCGGAGTATGTGAACCCGCAGGGCGAGATCGTCGTCACGACGGTGCAGAGCATCCTCGACAGCCTCATGCCGAGCATTGTTCCGCTCCTCATGACGTTTGCGTGTATGTATCTCCTGCGTAAGGGGGTCAACCCGCTGCTCATCATCCTTGGGCTCTTCGCAATCGGCATCATCGGCTACGCGATCGGTCTGCTCGCCTAAATATTTTATGGAGGGGACTGCTCTGCGAAACAAAAAATGTTTCGTGCGGCAGTCCCTTTTGGTATATAATGGGATGAGGGAGGGGCGTACGATGCAGAAACATTTGTCGTGGCGATGGGGATTCCTTCTGCTCGTCCTCCTTGCGGGCATCGCCTGTGCGCAGTTCGCGCGCATGGACTGCTCCGTGCGCCGGAATGAAACACGGCAGAAGTTTGGTGCCGTCTACATGACGATGAACAACCCGTTCTATGAGATCATCGACGAGGAGATCCGCACCGTCGTCGAGAACCACGGCGACGTGCTCATCTCGCGCAACCCGGCCCTTAACGCAGACCGTCAGATCGAGGAGATCCGAGGACTTATCGCGGACGGCGTGCGCGTCCTCTTCATCAATCCTGTCGGCGGTACGCGCATGGATACGGTTCTCGCGGAGGCGCGTGCGGCGCGCGTCATCGTTATCGCCATTGATACGAACATCGCGGAGGAGGGCTATGTCGCCGCGACTGTCGTATCGGAAAACGAGCGTGCGGGCGCACAGTGTGCCGCGCATCTGATCACCCACGCGGACGGCGGACGCATTGCGCTCCTCAAGCACTCCGAGGCGCGCTCGGCGGCGCAGCGGATCGAGGGCTTCCGCACGGCGATTGCGGCGCACCCTTCGTTTCAGGTCGTTGCGGAGGCGGAGTGCAGCGGACAGCTTGAGATCGCGATGCCCGTTATGGCGGACATGCTCGCCGCGCATCCCGAGATCGACGTCGTTATGGCATTGAACGACCCTGCCGCCCTCGGCGCAATCGCCGCCCTCCAGAGCGCGGGTCGCGCTCCGACGGACACGATGGTCTACGGGGTGGACGGCGTACCCGAGAGCCGCGACCTCATCCGTGCGGGATGGATGACGGCGACCGCCGTTCAGTCGCCTCGCCGCATCGGGCGCATGGCGGCGGAGGAGGCGTACCGCATCCTCGCGGGCGAGGCGGCGGAGGACATCGCACTGCCGACCCGCCTGCTGACGGTCGGGAACGTGGATGAAAATGACGGCGGGGGGTGGGACTGAGTGCTGCGCACGGGATTTTTGGCGCACGGGCGTGCGTTCGAGGAGGTGCATTGGCTGCTCTACGCCTACAACGCCCTCATCGTTCTGCTGCTGACAGCTTTTCTCTCCTTAACCCAGTACAAGATCCATATGTCGATGGGGGCGTACGCCTTTCTGAAACAGGTGGACACTTTGCCGCGCTCGTCTCTTGAGAGCGGCATCGTGACCGCCATTTCCTTTCTCCTGCTTGCGCTCTTCGGCTGGTTCTATCGGCTTCATTCGTCCAAGGTGCGCGTACGGCTCTATCTGCTGCTCACCTGCGAGATCGCCGCGTGCATGGTGCTGATGCGGAGTGTGAACTTTGCCTATGACGGCATGGTGCTGCTCGTGGTTGCGGACATGATGCAGCGATACGAGGGGCATCACCGTGCCTATCTCCTGATCGGGTCGATGGTCGTGCTCTATCTCATCGCGAACGTCAACCTCGCACTCTACCAGACGCGCGTCATCCCCTTTGAGGCATATCTTTCCTACTACAACAGTTCCGCGCAGAGCATCCTGCTTGCGCTTCGGAGTGCCTGTGCCTCGCTGAATACGATCCTCTTCGTCTCCTACCTCGTCCTCCTCATCAAGGAGAAAAATGAGGAACGCGAGCGCATCCGTCTTTTGAACGAGCGGCTTGAGGAGGCAAATCAGCGGCTGAGAGCCTATGCCATCCATGTGGGGCATATGGCGGAGACACGCGAGCGCAACCGCCTCGCGCGTGAGATCCACGATACGCTCGGGCACGCGCTCACGGGTATCACGGCGGGACTGGACGCGTGTATGGTGACGCTTGAGACGGCACCGGCGTTCACGCGGCAGCAGCTCACACGCATCCGCGACACGGCACAGAAGGGCATGACCGACGTGCGCCGCTCGATGAAGAAGCTGCGTCCCGACGCAATGGAAAAGCTGCCCTTTCAGGAGGCGATTGCGGGCATGACACGCGACTATGCCGAAGCCTCAGGCATGGAGGTCGTGCTCGATGTGCAGCAGTGGCCTTCGAACCTGCGCGAGGATCAGGAGGATGTCATCTACCGCGTGCTGCAGGAGTCGCTGACGAATGCCCATCGGCACGGCGGGGCAAAGCATGTCCGCATCACGATCGGGGAGCGCGGCGGAACGCTCGGTATCCGCATCGCCGACGATGGTACGGGCTGCCTTGAGGTGAGGCCGGGCTTCGGGCTGCGCCATATGCAGGAACGCCTTTACCTCCTGCACGGCACGGTGGAGTACCGCAGCGCGAACGGCTTCATCGTCGAGGTCACGATACCGCTCAGCGGGGGAGGTGCGCATGATTAACGTCATGATTGCCGACGATCAGGAACTCATACGCGAGAGTCTCAAGATCGTGCTTGAGATGAACGAGGATATGACGGTCACAGCGATGGCGGGCAATGGGCGCGAGGCTCTGGAACTCCTCGCAGACACCCCCGTCGACATCCTCCTCATGGACATCCGTATGCCCGAGCTCGACGGCGTACTTGCGACGAAGGCGGTCAAGCAGCGCTATCCCCATGTCGGCATCATCATCCTCACGACCTTTGACGACGACGACTATGTCTACTCCGCGCTCAAATACGGGGCGAGCGGTTATCTCCTCAAGGGCGGCAGTGTGCAGGAGCTCGCAGATGCCATCCGCATCGTCGCCGCGGGCGGCAACATCCTCAATGCCGATGTGACGAACAAGGTGGTGAAACTGTTCAGCCGCATGGCGCAGGGCGCATACGTTGCCGAGGCGGATCTGCAGGGCGTGCGCGAACTGACGCACACGGAGCGCAGCATCGCCCAGCGCGTCGGGCGCGGCCTCTCGAACAAGGAGATCGCGGGGGAGCTTTCCCTCTCGGAGGGTACGGTGCGCAACAGTCTCAGCACAGCCCTTTCGAAGCTGAATCTGCGCGACCGTACGCAGCTTGCCCTCTGGGCGGTGCAGATCGGACTTTCACAGATGAGAGGGAGGGATGAAATGGGATGAGCGTAAAGAGACCAAATAAATTTGCCCTCCTCATCCTCCTCATTGCCCTCCTCTTCATCGCGTGGCTCGTGCGGCGCAGCAGCCCCGTTCTCACCGTCGGCATCTTTGCGGGCAGCAACTGGGGCGTTCCGCAGGGAGAGCCGTATGCGATCATTGACCGCGCCATTGCAGTGTTTGAGGAGGCGCATCCGGGCGTCCGCGTAACCTATGTGAGCGGCATCCAGCGCGAGGACTATGCGGAGTGGCTTGCGGGCGCGTTTCTGCGCGGCGATGCGCCCGATGTGTTTCTCCTGCCGACGGAGGACTTTACGCTTTATGCCGAGAAGGGGGCGCTGATGGAGCTTTCTTCTCTGATGGAGGGGGATGCCGCGTTCTCCGACGAACTCTACGATCAGGCGGCATTTCAAAACGGACAGTATGCGGGACATCTCTATGCACTGCCCATGGAGAACATGATTACGCTCATGTTCGTGAACAAGACACTGCTCGCGCGCGAGGGGATCGCCATACCGCCGCTTGACTGGACATGGGCGGACTTCCTTGCGCTCTCCCGGCGGCTCACGAAGGATACGGACGGCGACGGAGCGCCCGATCAGTTTGGCTCGTACGACTACACATGGCAGCAGGCGGCGACCGCGAATGGGGTGCGGCTCTTTCGGGAGGACGGGAAATCCTCGTACTTTGCCGATCCACGCATGGAGGAGGCGCTGCACTTTATCAAGGAACTTGAGGGGACATATGCGGGCTATACCGTTACGGCACGCGACTTTGACATGGGGCGCGTTGCGTTCCGCCCGTTCACCTTTGCCGAGTACCGCACCTACAAGCCATATCCGTGGCGCGTGAAGAAGTTCGGTTCGTTCGAGTGGGACTGCATTCCGCTGCCGGCGGGATTTTCGGGCGGGAACATCTCGACGATGGACAGTCTGCTCGTGGGGATGAGCGCGCGCACCGAGCGGCGGGAACTTGCGTGGGCGTTTATGAAAATCCTGAGCAGCGACCCCGAGATTCAGGCGATGGTGCTTGAAAAGGCGCACGCGCTGCCCGCACGCCGTGATGTGATCCGCTCGCGTGCAGCACAGGAGATATTTCTCTGGGACTCGGGAGAGAGCGCGATGACGGCGGGGGATGTGGGCGATGCGATGCAGACGGCGGTAACGCCGTATCGTTTTGAGCGGTACGGGGCGGCGATGCTGTATGCCGATCGTGCCATTGCGGCGCTCATCGAGGAGCCGCCGCCGTTTCACAATGCGCTGAACCGTCTGCAAAAGGAGATCAACGCGATCTTGCAGCAGTGATCTATGGGGAGAAAGTATGGACTACAAAATCATTTTATCCGACATCGACGGCACTCTGCTCACATCCGATCACCGCGTCCTGCCGCGCACGGCGGCGGCGATCCGACAGGTGGTGGCGCGGGGCATCCCGTTTGCGCTCGTCTCGGCGCGTATGCCCGAGGCGATCACACCGATCATTGCGCAGATCGGCACAGACGCTGCAAAAGTCTGCTACAACGGTGCGCTTGTCATTACGCCCGAGGGGATGGAGATCCACGACGAGCGCATGAGCCGTGCGCATACGGATACCGTGCTGAACCTCATCGCACAGTCGTATTCTGCGGCATCCATGAGCTACTATGCAGGGCATACGTGGTATGTGCGCACGCGGGATGATGCTGACGTGCAGCGCGAGGAGGGCATCACGGGCGTACACTCCGTGGTGGAGAATTTTCAACGGCTCATCGCGGCGGACATTCTGCCGAACAAGCTCTTTGCCATGGGGACACCCGAACTGATTGTACGTATGGAGCAGGAGCTTTCCGAGGTGCTGCCGACACTCTCCATTGTGCGCTCGGCACCGCATCTGCTCGAAATCATCGAGCGCACCGTGTCCAAGGCGACGGGGATCGAGATCCTGCTCGCTCATTACGGTATTGACCGTTCGGAGGCTCTTGCCTTCGGCGACAACTACAACGACATTCCGATGCTGCGCTATGTCGGGCACAGCGTTGCGATGGGCAATGCTCCTGATGAAATCAAGGACATTGCGGGCAGTGTGACGGAGGCGAACGATGCTGACGGCATCTATCACTTCCTCAAGAAGATTCATATGGTGGAATGAAAGGGGTACACAGATGTTTGGTATCATTGTTGGAACGCATGGGATCTTTGCCGAGGAGATTGTAAAGTCCTGCGAGATGATCTGCGGCGCACAGACGAATGTGCGTGCGGTGACGCTCGTGCCGGGCGAAGGCCCCGACGACGTGGTGAAGAAGTATGAGGCGGCGATTGAGACGCTCGACTGCGCGGACGGCGTGCTCTTCCTCAACGACCTCTTCGGCGGCAGCCCGTACAATGCGGCGTGCCGACTCGCGGCGAATAACGAGAAGTACGGCATCGTCACGGGCGTGAATCTGCCGATGCTCATCGAGATGGTCAGCGCACAGCTCATTGGCGGGGAGTACAACATTCTCGCGCTCATGGAGCAGGCGGCGGAGGCGGGCAGGAACGGCACACAGCTCTTCCATGCCTCGACGATGGAGGAAGAAGAGGACGACGATCTCTAAAAATTTTCCTTGACAAGCGTCTGCATATCCGCTATAATCTCCCTTGTTGCTGAGAGCGACACAGGGGTATCGCCAAGTTGGTAAGGCACGGGATTCTGAATCCCGCATGCGTTGGTTCGAGTCCAGCTACCCCTGCCATTTGTAAGTTCAGAGCTGTGGTATGTACTGCAGCTCTTTTTTCTTGTGCATGATATTTTTATTGAAAGTTATTCCCAATTTTGTTACTATATTTTGAAATGAGTTACATACAAAGGAGCTGTTGTTATGAATCATGGAAAACGCAGATTTGGCATTACCGATATTTTGCTCGTTGTGCTGAATCTCGTATTTTTCGTCGGGATACAGAATGTCTTTACGCCGTGCGAGCCGCGTCCCGACGGCTCATGGATGACCTGCCACTGGGCAGGGGAGGCGCTCACGGGGGCTGCCGCTGTGCTGGTGGTGATCGCCCTCGTACATCTCGTGATCCCGCGTGCACACGTCAAGCTCGGTCTGGCGCTTGCGGTGCTCCCGCTCTCCGTGTATGCGCTCCTCCTGCCGGGGCATCTCATCGACCTCTGCATGATGGAGACAATGCGCTGCCATACGGTGATGCAGCCGGCGGTGACGGCGATCTCTCTGCTGAATCTCATGGTTGCGTTCGCGGATATCTATGTCTATCGAAAGGGGGCGAATGAATGAGATTTGCATATTCACTTGCCATGCGTACCTGCCGCAGGAATGCGGCGCGTGTTGCAGTGCTGGCTGCGCTCGCAGCGCTCCTTGCACTCGTGATCTTCGGCGGTTCCGAGATGCTGCTCGGACTTCAGGGAGGGCTCATGCGCTTTCAGCAGCGGCTTGGCGCGGATGTGGTGGTGCTGCCGAAGGATGCTGCTGAGGCACAGGCATTTGAGGGCGTGCTTGTGCAGGGGGTGCCTGCGCATTTCTATATGGAGGAGCGCTATCTTACTGAGTTGCGTGGCATGACAGGGGTCGCGCAGGCGGCTCCGCAGTTCTTCCTCGCCTCGGCACACGCGGGTTGCTGCTCGGTGGCGGTGCAGCTCATCGGCTTCGATCCTGCGACGGATTTCACCATCCGCCCGTGGATGCAGGAGATTCATGCCGCGCCGATGGACTTTGGTGATATTCTTGTTGGCAGCGGCATCTCCGTTCCTGCGGATGCCGTGCTGACATTTTACAACACGCCCTGCCGCGTCGTCGGGCGGCTGAGTCCTACGGGCACGGGGATGGATACCGCCGTCTATACGAATATGGAAACGATGCGTGCGATGATGGCAAATGCCGCATCACTGGATTTCGATTACTTTCAAGGGATTCCGACGGAGAATGCCATCTCTGCCGTGATGATTCGGACGGCGGAGGGGTTCACGCCCGAGGGCGTGGCGGCGGCAATCAATGAGAGTTATCCCGCGCTCTCGGCAAAGCCCGCGCATGGGATGGTGCATCATGTGGAGGCGGGGCTCGGCGGCATCCTTGAAATCATCGGCACTTTGACCGTATTTGTTTGGGCGATTGCCGTGATTGTCCTCGGCATCGGATTTCATCTGTCCGCGCGGGAACGGCGGTACGAGTTCCTGATCCTGCGCATCGCAGGGGCGACGCGTTCCTTCCTGCTGCGGATGATGCTGACGGAGGCGGCTGTTACCTCGGCAGCAGGCGGGGCAATGGGGATCGCCGTCGGTGCGATTGTTCTGCTTCCGTTTGCAGGTCTTATGAAGGAAGGTCTGATGCGTCCCTATCTCCTGCCGGATGTCGGAACGATTGCGCTGCTTGCCGTAAACACGTTCATGGCGGCAATCCTGTCGGGGATGCTCTCGGCAGCGTGGACCGTGGGACGCGTGACGCGTACGCCGATCAGTGAGATGCTGCGGGAGGATGGATGATGGAACTTCGTGCGGAGAAAATCAGTCAGGACTTTTTGCGCTACAGTGCAAAGGACGGCTACTTTGTGGCGGTCGCAGAGACGAATCTCACGCTCGCGGCGGGGACGCTGACGGCGGTGACGGGACGCTCGGGCAGCGGCAAGAGTACGCTCCTGCACATCCTCGGCGGGTTGATGAAACCCGTGACAGGGCGTGTCCTCCTCGATGAAACGGATCTCTATGCGCTCGATGAGGATACACGTACCCGTCTGCGCAGCCGTCACATCGGCATCGTGCCGCAGCGTCTGATGTCGCTCGCCGCCCTCTCGGTGCGCGAGAATATCCTGCTGCCCGCGCTGCTCACGGGGACGCAGGAAAATGTTGCCGCACGTGCCGACGAACTGATGGAACGGCTCGACATCCGCAAACTCGCGTCGGTCGTGCCGGCGGAACTCTCGGGCGGGGAGCTGCGCCGCGCGACCATCGCGCGGGCACTCGTGATGAAGCCCGCGATTTTGCTCGCGGACGAGCCGACAGGCGACCTCGACGAGGAGAATACGCAGAGCGTCCTCCGTCTCCTGCGTGAAACGGCAGACGCGGGCGCTGCCGTCCTCCTCGTCACGCACGAGAGCGACGCGCGAAACTACGCCGATACCTGCTATACAATGACGGCGGGGAAGTTGGAACAAGTGAAGCAGTGAGTCCTTCATTTTTTCATGGATTCATCGTATAATGTAAGAAAGGAGGGAGAACAATGAAGCGATGTGAGTGTAATCCACTGAATGATTACCTGTTCAAATTTATCTTTGGGCGCGAAGAGCGCAAGCGTATCACCATCAGTTTTCTCAATGCTGTTCTAGGGCTTGAAGGCGCATCTGAGCTGCGGGATATTACCTTTGTTGACCGCGACCTTGACCCGCAGTTCGATGAGGATAAGCTGTCACGGCTTGATTTGCTCTGTGTTGCGGATGACGGCACGCGTATCAATGTCGAGGTTCAGCTCGTGAATCTGCGGAATATGGAGAAGCGCACGCTCTATTATTGGGCGAAGATGTATCAGTCGCTCCATCGGGGCGAGGAATATGAGGAGCTGAACCGCGCGATTACGATCAATCTGCTGAATTTCTCCCTGCTCCCGCAGAAACAGGCACATACGATGTACGGGCTTTATGACCTTCCAAGCGGGCATCGTCTGACGGATGACATTGAGATCCATTTCCTTGAGATCCCGAACTTTGAGGTGAAGTCTGTCCGAGAGATGAAACGGCTTGAGCGGTGGCTTGCATACTTTTCAAACAAGCTGAATGAAACGGAAACGGAGGAGTTGGCGATGAGCGAGGCGGCGATTCAGGAAGCGATGAAGGCGGAACACGTCTTTATGCAGGATGAGATTGAACGCTGGCAGTATGAGCAGCGCGAAAAGGCGATGCGTGACTACATCAGCGGTATGCGCGCATGGCGAAGAGAAGGATTAAAGCAAGGGATCGAGCAAGGCCTCAAGCAAGGGATCGAGCAAGGCCTCAAGCAGGGGATCCAGCAAGGTGTTATGCAGGCATCATTGCAAAACATCAAAAACCTCATGGAGAATATGAATCTCTCTGCTTCACAGGCGATGGATGCCCTTCAGATTCCTGCAATGGAGCGAGAGAAATATATGAACTTGCTGCATTCCTGATGGTATGACCGCATAAGAAATCCCGAACGGTGACGAATCACTGTTCGGGATTTTTGTCTGCCTAGTCCCGCAGAAGCATAAGATCCTCGATGGGGAATTTGAAATGTAATGTATCACATACCCCGGCGTTCTGTGCCTCCCAGATCGCCTTGCCGATTTCCCAGCGGATAGGAAGTCCGCCGTCTGCGAACCGCAGCATGATGATGTAGGTAAAGGTGCTCTCGATGATCTCGTCGATGTGTGCGGGGAGGACGTTCTCGCCGCACCTGTCTGCAAGCGTCAGATAATGTGCGCGGATGGCGATATGGCGCACGTCCGTCTCGGTATCCGCGACGCGGAGCGTGATGCCCCAGTCGGTCGCCGCGACATGGTGCTCGTCCGTGCGGTGGGCGGCAGAGATGTTTTTGCAGCCCGTGAGCGCAGTCGCGGCACATGTGCCGGGATGCCGAAAGAGTTCGTGCTTGTCCATGGGCGGCGTGAGATGTCCACGATCTACCGTTGCAATCTCCTCCGCGATGCGGAATGCCTCGTCACGGTCGTGTGTGACAAGGATTGCCGCGATGTTCTGCGCCGCAAGGATTTCACGCAGTGCCGTTTCGATCTGCCATTTCAGATGGGTGTCGAGCGCGGAGAGCGGCTCGTCGAGGAGCAGCACATCCGCGCCGTGTGCGAGGATGCGTGCAAAGGCGACGCGCTGCTGCTGACCGCCCGACAGCCCCGCAGGATAGGCGTTTTCAAGCCCTTCCAGCGAGAAGCGTGCAACGTTCTCTTTGAAGATACGCTCCTTTTCCTCCTGTGAGCCGTCGAGCGCGAAGATGATGTTCTCGCGCACGGTCATGTTTGGAAAGAGGGCGTAGTTCTGAAAGAGATAGCCGACGTTCCGCGCCTGCGGCGGGAGATGGATGCGCTTTTCGCTGTCGTAGAGCGTGCGTCCGTTGAGGACGATCTGCCCGCGATCGGGACGTTCGAGCCCCGCGATGCATCGCAGCGTCATACTCTTGCCGCTGCCCGACGCACCGAGGAGGGCGAGCGTTGTATCCGTGAGCGTGAAATTCGCCGCAAGGGTGAAATCACGCAGCCGCTTTTCGATGTTTACAATCAGCTCCATCAGCGCACCTCCCGTTTGAGGTACAGGTTCATCGCCCCGATAAAGACGAGCGAGAACAGGGAGATGACGATTGCCCAGCGAAAGGCGAGGTCGTAGTCGTTTGCCTGTACCGCCGCGTAGATGGCGGTGGACATGGTCTGTGTGTGTCCCGGGATGTTGCCCGCGAACATGATGGTCGCGCCGAACTCGCCGAGCGCACGCGCAAACGAGAGGACAAGACCCGCGAGGATGCCGTGGCGCGTATTCGGCAGGATGATCTGCCAAAAGATGCGTCCGTTGCTGACACCGAGGGTTTGCGCTGCATGGATCATGTTTCGATCCATCGCCTCGAACGCACCGCGTGCCGTACGGTACATGAGCGGTAGGCTCACGATGACCGCCGCGATGACCGCCGCGCGCCACGTAAAGACGAGCGGCAGGTCGATCGACAGGAGAAAGCTCCCAATGGCGCTGCGCTTCCCGAGGAAGAGCAGGAGGAAGAATCCGACGACGGTCGGCGGCAGGACGAGCGGCAGGGTGATTACGGCATCGGCAATCGTGCCCGCGAAACGGCTTCGGATCTGCAGCACGCCGTACGCGAGCGCGATGCCGAGGAAAAATGTAATCACCGTCGCAAGTCCCGCGACCTCAAGCGAGATGATGAGCGGGGATAGTGTTTCGTCCGTCATTATTTCACTTTGAAGCCGTACTTCTCAAAGACCTTTTTCGCCGCATTGGTTTGGAGGAACGCGAGGAAATCCTTTGCTTCCTTCATGTTCTTTGCATCTTTGAGAACAGCGGCGGGGTAGACGATGGGCTTGTGCGTATCGGCAGGGGCGACGGCGGTGACCTTCACCTTGTCCGAGATAGCGGCATCGGTCGCATAGACAACGCCGCAGTCCGCATCGCCCGTCTCGACCCACGCGAGCACCTGACGGACATCCGAGCCGTAGACGGCACGTGCCTTCACGTCGTCGAGGATACCGAGCTTCGTAAAGACCTCCTCGCTGTACTGCCCGACGGGTACGCCCTTGGGCTCACCGAGGGCGATGTGCGCGACCTGTGGGTCAAGCACTGCCTTGAAGTCGGGCAGGTTCAGCTTGCTGTCCTTCGCCGTGATGAGCACCACGTCGTTGATGAGCAGATCGACGCGCGTGCCGTCCGCGAGGAGCTTCTTCTCGTCGAGTGCGTTCATCTGCTTCTGTGCGGCGGAGACGAAGACATCGGCGGTGCCGCCGTTCTCAATCGCCTGCTGGAGTGCTCCGCTGCTGCCGAAGTTGTAGACGAGCTTCGTGTTCCCGTGCTCCTTTTCGTACATGGTCGCGAGTTCCTTCATCGCATCCGTGAGGCTTGCCGCCGCCGAGACCTGCAGCTCGACAGGACCTTCCTTCGGCGTTTCCATCTTGTTCGCGCTGTCGCCGCCGCCGACGCAGCCGGCGGTAAAGAGTGCCATGGCGGCGAGACCCGCCGTGAGTAAATTCCTGAGTTTCATGATGGTATTCTCCTTTACAAAATAGGTAGGTATGTCTGTTTCTAGGCATACCCTGTGACGGAATCCGTCAGGCAAGGTGTCGTAGCTTTCCCCTTAGACGATCCTTGCTCGGAGTTGGTTGAGGGACCCCCATCAGCGGACGAATGTGCCGCTCTTACCACCGGACTTGCGCTCAAGATGAATGTCCCCGATCTCCATGCGCTTGTCGATTGCCTTGCACATATCGTAGATCGTGAGCAGTGCAACGCTCACGGCGTGCAGTGCCTCCATCTCGACACCTGTCTCGCCCGTGACTTTTACGGCGGCAGATGCGCGAACGGCACGGCGTGGGATCTCCTCAAGCGCGAAGTCGAGCGTACACTTGGCGAGCGGCAGCGGGTGACAGAGCGGGATTGTGTCCGATGTGCGTTTTGCCGCCATGATGCCCGCGATGCGTGCAACGCCGAGCACGTCGCCCTTCGCTGCCGTGCCGCCCTCGATGGCGGCGTAGACCGCGTCACTCACGTAGATGCGCCCGCTTGCGATCGCCTCGCGGTGCGTCTTCTCCTTTCCACTGACATCGACCATGATCGCAGCGCCGCCCTCGTCAAAATGCGTCAGTCCTGTATTCGGCATATACCTTCCTCCTTCCCTACCGAATGCTTTCATCATAGCGTAACTTGCATTGAAAATCAATCGGTTGCCCCTAGGAATCGCCGATAAAATGAAGTCCGTCAGATCTTCCTGTAATCTTCTGTTCAAGAGTGGGACTATGGGGGTAAAAAACCTTTCTCATTTACGAAAAACCATAGAGAAAATCTATTTTGTGTGGTATAATCAATAAGAAGAATATATAAATGAGAATGATTTTTAGAAATGGATTTGTTTGTTGTGAAAATCATTTGAATGTGATCGTGGATATGTATTGAACATGATATGTTTTTGAATATGCTGTCAATGCAGCGGAGGGGGACTATGCGGGAAGTTCGTGTTCAGGACGCAGTGGGGATGGTACTCTGCCACGATATTACGGAGATTGTGCGCGGGGAGCGCAAGGGGGCACGCTTCCGCAAGGGCGATGTGATCCGTGCAGAGGATGTGGAGGTACTGCTGCGCATCGGCAAGGAGCATATCTACGTCTGGGAAGACAATGAAAATATGCTGCACGAGAACGACGCTGCGGCAATTCTGCGCGATGTCTGTCAAAGTGAATATATGACGGCGAGCGAGCCGAAGGAAGGCAAGATCGAGCTGACCTCGACGGTGGCGGGGGTGTTCGAGGTACGCGAGGAAGCTCTCGATGCGGTGAATGACATCACGGATGTGATGATCGCGACGATCGCACAGCATTTTCCTGTGAAGGCGGGGACGAAGCTCGCGGGGATGCGGGTGATCCCGCTCGTCATTGACAAGAGTATTATGGAAAAGGTGCGCGAGACGGCGGGCTCGGAGTCGCTGCTGCGCATTCTGCCCTATCGAACGATGAAGGTCGGCGTTGTGACGACGGGCTCGGAGGTCTTTCACGGGCGGATCAAGGACACCTTTACACCTGTCATCGACAGCAAGCTGCGTGCGTTCGGACTGCGCGTGGACGAACACCGCCTCTCGGACGACGGGACGGAGCATACGCGTGCGGCGATTGAGGAGCTGCTGGATCTCGGCATGGATATGGTGCTCTGCACGGGTGGCATGAGCGTCGATCCAGACGACCGCACACCCGCAGCGATCCGCGCGACGGGGGCGCGTATCGTGACATACGGCGCACCCGTGCTGCCGGGCGCGATGTTCCTGCTCGCGTACTACGAAAAGAACGGGCGCAGCGTGCCGATCATGGGGCTGCCGGG
Source organism: Selenomonas dianae (assembly GCF_030644225.1). Lineage (NCBI taxonomy): Bacteria > Bacillati > Bacillota > Negativicutes > Selenomonadales > Selenomonadaceae > Centipeda > Centipeda dianae. The sequence goes on from NZ_CP128650.1 coordinate 369,143, forward strand.
CTGTGTGATGTACGCGCCCGCGACAATCTTTGACATCATCGTGCCGCGCGTCGTGGCGGGCAGTGAGTGGACACGGCGCGAGATCACGCGCCTCGGCATCGGCGGGCTCTGCATGGAGTGCAAGGTGTGCCACTATCCTGTGTGCCCGTTTGGGAAGTAGGGGGATGCTTAGGGGCGACGAACCGACTTCACACGATAGTTTCATCTGATAGGCACTGATTCATTGCGAGTGTGATATTTCGCACAGACACAGAGGCGAATCTCTTGTATAAAGATACGTGAATGAAGATTAGGAGGGGAACAATGCAGAACATCGAACTCGAACAGGCGGTGGAGGTACTGCTCGCACATACAACACCGGTTGCGGAAACGGAGCGCGTTCCCCTGTTGGATGCCGTGGGGCGCGTTGCGGCGGAGGACGTGCGTGCGGGCTTTGACAACCCGCCGTTCGACCGCTCGCCGCTCGACGGATATACGTTCGCGGCGGCGAGCACGGCAAACGCCTCGGCGGAGAATCCTGTGACACTGCGTGTCATCGGCGAGGAGTGCGCGGGGGATTTCTTCGATGGCGCTGTCGGCGCGGGCGAGTGCGTCCGCATCATGACGGGCGGTGCGATTCCGAAGGGCTGCGACTGTGTGGTGCGGCAGGAGGATGTGCAGGAGGACGGGGCGCGGATTCACGTTCCGTTCACGTCCAAGTCGTATGAGAACTACTGCTATGCGGGCGAGGACATTAAGAAGAACACCGTGCTCATCCGTCAGGGGCAGCGCATTCGTGCGGCACATCTGGCGGTGCTTGCAAGCGAGGGCTATGGGGATGTCCTTGTCCATCGGCGTGTGCGCGTCGCGGTGGCGAGTACGGGGGATGAGCTGCTCCAACCGGGCGAGCCGCTGCGTCCCGGCAAGATCTACAACAGCAATCTTTACCTCCTTGCGGGGCGGCTGAAGGAACTCGGTGCGGAGGTGACGGTCGTCGGCTCGGTACCCGATGATGTGGAGCGAGCGGCAGAGGTGATTGCCTCCTATGCGGACAGTGTGGATCTCTTTTTGACCTCGGGCGGCGTGTCCGTGGGCAAGAAGGACATCATGCACGGCGTTGTGCCTGCGCTCGGTGCGCAGAGGCTCTTTTGGCGCGTTTGCATGAAGCCGGGGGCGCCCGCGATTGCCTATATGCGCGGGAAGATGCTCGGCGTTGCGCTCTCGGGGAATCCGTTCGCGGCGTATGCAACGTTCGAGTTGATGGCGCGTGCGGCACTTGCACATCTCGCGGGTGAAACGGCGGTCGCGCTGCCGCGGCGTCGTGCGGTGCTTGTGGACGCATTTCCAAAGGCGTGCGTCGGGCGGCGGTTCTTGCGTGCACGGATCGAAGCGGATGGGCGTGTTTCGCTGCCCGATCAGCATGCGTCCGGATCGCTCTTTTCGGCGGCGGGCTGCGATGCGTTCGTGGATGTGCCGGCGGGGACGAAGCCGCTGGCGGCAGGGACAGAGGTCGAAGTGGTATTGTTGTAGAAGAAGGTTCACAATGCAGGATCAGTTTCAACGGAAAATTGAATATCTGCGCATCTCGGTGACGGACTGCTGCAACCTCCGATGCCGCTACTGTATGCCGGCGCACGGCGTGAAGAAGATGGCGCACGCAGATGTGCTCACCTACGAGGAGATCCTGCGGAACGTGCGCGCACTTGCGGGGATGGGGATTCGCAAGGTGCGCCTGACGGGCGGCGAGCCGCTTGTGCGCCGCGACATTGTGCATCTCGTGCGCGGACTGAAGGAGACGCCCGGCATCGAAACGGTCGCGATCACGACGAACGGTGTGCTGCTCGGCACGATGATGGATGAGCTTCTGGACGCAGGGCTTGACGCGGTGAACCTCAGCCTCGACACGCTCGACGGCGGCAAGTTCTTCTCCATCACGCGCCGTCCACTGTTCGGTGCAGTGATGGAGACGCTTGCACGTCTGACGGAGGAAAATCGCCTTGATGTAAAGATGAACTGCGTGCCGATTGCGGGCGTGAACGACGATGAGATCACGGCGCTTGCCGCACTTGCACGCGACCATGCAATCAAGATGCGCTTTATCGAGCTCATGCCGATTGGATGCGCCCGTACGGAGGGCTATCGCGGCGTGCCGATGGACGAGGTACGCGCACGCCTCAAGACGGCGTTCGGTGCGCTCCTGCCCGTCGGTGAGGCGACGCACGGACGCGCCGTTCCCAAGGGACCCGCCACGTACGTACAGCCCGCCGGATTTCGTGGGGCGCTCGGCTTTATTGACGCAATGGAGCATAAATTCTGTGACACGTGCAACCGCGTACGGCTGACGGCAGAGGGATTTCTAAAACTCTGCCTTTACAGCAATGCAGGGCTTGATACGCGCGCACTCCTGCGCACCGGGGCGACGGATGCACAGCTCGCGGCTGCAATCGCTCATGCGGTTTGGAAAAAGCCCGAGGAACACTATTTTGAGATGGACAGTGAGACGCGCGACCGTCGCGCCATGTATCAGGTAGGGGGTTAACATGGGAGAGATTCGGGCGCTTTGCATCAGCGAGAAGCGTGGGACGCATAAGCACGCATTGGATCGCGTATTTTTCGTGACGGAGTTCGGCATTGACGGCGATGCCCATGCGGGCGACTGGCATCGACAGGTGAGCCTCTTGGGGCTCGGTGAGATCGACGATTTCCGTGCACGCGGTGCAGATGTGGACTTTGGCGCGTTCGGTGAGAATGTCGTCGCGGACGGCTTTCATTTCAAGGAACTGCCCGTCGGGACGCGTCTGCGCGTCGGGGATGTCTTTCTTGAGATCACGCAGATCGGCAAGGAGTGCCACAGCCACTGTCAGATCTATCAGCAGGTCGGCGACTGCATCATGCCGCGCGAGGGCGTTTTTGCACGCGTGCTCCACGGCGGTTGGGTGACGGTCGGGGATAAAATGGAGATCACAACGGAGAAGATTCCGCTCGATGCCGCCGTCATCACGGCGAGCGACAAGGGGGCGCGCGGCGAGCGCGAGGATAAGAGCGGTGCGGCGATCCGTGAGATCCTGACGGAGGCGGGCTACCACGTCGCGGGCTTTAACATCGTCCCCGACGAGAAAGAGGATCTGAAACGCGAGATGACCCTCTGGGCGGAGCGCGGCGTGGGGCTGATCCTCACGACGGGTGGTACGGGATTCTCCGTGCGCGATGTGACCCCCGAGGCGACGCGTGAGGTGATCGAGCGCGAGACTCCGGGTATCCCCGAGGCGATGCGTGCCCTCTCTATGCAGATCACGCCGCGTGCCATGCTCACGCGGGCGACAGCGGGCATTCGGAAACGCTCGCTCATTGTCAATCTGCCCGGCAGCGAGAAGGCGGTGCGCGAGTGTCTGAACTTCATTTTGCCGCAGCTGCAGCACGGCATTGAGATCCTGCGCGGCGACGCGGGCGAATGCGCACGATGAATCCCGCCGATCTGACCCTCGTCGTCGCGACGGGCGGCAAGAGCACGCGCATGGGGCAGGACAAGCGGTTCCTGCCGCTGGATGGCGAGCCTCTGCTTGCACGCACGCTCCGCAAGGGGCGTGCGGCGGGCTTTTCCTCCATCGTGCTTGCGGCGGAGGGCGTGCGCAGCGATCTCGCGGCACTCGCAGAGGAGTTTGGCGCACGCCTCGTCACAGATGAAATCCCCGCACAGGGACCTGCGTCGGCGATTGCCGCAGGTCTTTCAGCGGCAGAAACGCAGTGGTCGCTCGTTCTCTCGGCGGATATGCCCTTCTATGATCTTGAGCTCGTGCGGACGCTCCTGCCACACGCGGCGGGCGATACGCAGGTCATTCTGCCAACCCTCAGCGGTTATTGGCAGCCGCTTGCCGCACTCTACCGACGGGATGCAGGTGCGGTATTTGCCGCCGCGATTGCACGCGGCGACCGCAAGCTTGGCATGATCCTTAGGAAACTCGCTGTGCGTGAAGTTCCGCTTGCCGTGGATGCAGGATTCTTCTTCAACGTGAATACGCCCGCCACCTATCGGCTGGCACAGGGGCGTCTCGCGAACGAACTGCGGGCAACGCCCGTCCTCTCCATCGCCGCGCCCGCCTCGGGCACGGGCAAGACGACATTTATTGAAAAACTCATCCCGCTCCTCGCACAGCGTGGCGTGCGAACGGCGGTCATAAAGAGCGACAGCCACGGCTACGACCTCGACACGGCGGGCAAGGATTCGGCGCGCTTTGCGGCGGCGGGGGCGGAGGCGGTTGCCGTCAGCTCCCCCTCCGGATATTTTATTCAACAAAAGACGGAATCTCGGGAGGATTTTCAGAATCTTATCGCGAAAATAGATACTCATAGCGTAAACCTATATATCACGGAAAGCCGTTCGCGCGGCACATTGCCGACGCTCATGCTCGATCGCGGGATGGGTACACCGGAGCCGGATGAGCGTGTTGTCGCATACTTTACCAAAGGACGTGCCGTAGAAACGGAGCTGCTGACCTTTGATCTCGACGATATGGATACCGCCGTGCGCCTTGCGCTGTTTCTGATGGGGCGGCCGCTCTACGGTGCGGACGGGGAAATGTTTTTGACGATGTAAGAATGGAAAACCGGGAAATGGAAATTCGGCGCAGCGACTTTATCGACGTACCCGTAACCCGCTATGTATCGGCGGAGAATGCGTTTGTCCCCGATCATAAATATACCTCCGAGGAGGTCTACTTCGACATCGACCTCAACGGAGCGAACTTCACCACGGCGTTTTGCTCGCCTGTTGACTTCGAGGATCTTGTCGTCGGGATGCTCGCCCAGATGGGGCGCATCCGCACGTATGGCGACATCACGGGGCTTACGGTGGATGCGGAGCACCTTCGCGCCTCGGTCCAAACGACGGAGGACGCGCAGCGTTGGGCGGAGGAAGCCGTGAAAAATCCGCGCTACTTCTCGGCACGCAAAATTTTGAAGCTGCGCCCGGAGGAGATCTTCGCGCGTCCGCGCGATGTGCGCTTCCATGCGAGCGAGATTCTTGCAACAGCGGACGAACTGCTCGCGCATCTCTCCAAGACGCACGAGGCGACGAACGGCGTACACAGTGGGGTCATTTACGATCAGGAGAACAAGAAAATCCTCGTCTTTCGTGAGGATGTCGGCCGCCATAACGTCTTTGACAAACTCTATGGATGGGCGCTCAAGAACCACGTGGAGATGACCGATAAAATCATCGTTTTCAGCGGGCGCTGCTCCTCGGAGATGATGTTGAAGCTCGGGCGCATGGGCATCGGGGCGGTCGCGGCGAAGTCCGTACCGACCACACTCTCGGTCGATGTTGCACGCAAGCTCGGTATTGCGCTGTGTGCGCGTATGGCGCCCGGTTCGTTCTGTGTATATGCGAATCCGGAGCGCATCATTCTTTAGGTGAAAACAGGGGATTTCCCCGTTTTTCATAAATAAAATGTTATTTCATAAGGTTTAGGAGAGCCTGTCGGCGGATTTCCGCCGATATGAAAGGAGAATCACGATGAACCTTAGCAGACGTGACTTTTTGAAAGCCACCGGGCTAAGCGGCATCGGGCTGGCACTCGCGAGTCTCGGTCTCGATGTCGGCAAAGCCCATGCGGCGGCAAAAGAGTACAAGCTGACGGGCGGTCGCGAATTTACCTCCGTCTGCCACTTCTGCGGCTGCGGATGCGGCACGATCGGCTATGTCAAGGACGGCAAGCTGATCAATCTCGAAGGTGCGGCGGATGCCCCCGTGAATCGCGGCGGCCTCTGTCCGAAGGGAATCGGCTACGGGCACATCCCGAATGCGGAACTCCGCCCGAAATGTCCGATGTACCGTGCACCCGGCAGTGACCACTGGGAGGAGATCAGCTGGGAGGAGGCAATCGACCGCGCAGCACGTGCTATGAAGAAGGCACGCGACGAGAACTGGATCGGTCAGGACGAGGCGAACGGCTACAAGTTCATGAGCAACCGCACGGATGCCATCGGCTTTGTCGGCGGCTCGCAGGTCAACAACGAGGAGTGCTACCAGCTCATTAAGATGGCGCGTGCGCTCGGCGTTGTATTTATCGACAACCAGACACGCGTCTGCCATGCGACGACACCGCCGGCGCTCAATGCGGCATTCGGGCGCGGTGCAATGACGGGCTCGTGGTACAACCTCAAGTACGCGAAGATGATCTGGATCGAAGGCTCGAACATGGCGGAGTGTCATCCGATGGCGATGAAGAACGTCATGGAGGCAAAGGACAACGGTGCCATCATCGTTCATGTCGACGTGCGCTATACCCGTACCTCACGCGTGGCGGATCATTTCTTCCAGCTTCGTCCCGGCACAGACATCGCATTCCTCGGAGCACTTATCAATTATATTATTCAGAACAAGAAATACGATGCCGACTATCTGCGCCGGAATACGAACGCCTTCTGCCTCCTGCGCGACGACTTTGACTTCGATGCGGGCATCTTCTCAGGCTATGACGAGAAGACGCGCACCTATAACAAGGAGTCGTGGGGCTACAAGCTCGACGCGAACGGCAAGCCCGTAAAAGCGCCTACGATGGCGACAAAGGGCACGGTCATGGATCACCTTGCGAAGCATTTCTCACGCTACACGTTCGAGAAGGCATCGGCGATTACGGGGATGCCTGTGGCGGACATCAAGAAGGCGGCGGAGCTCTTCTCGACGATTACGCCGACCGTCATGATGTATGCACTCGGCATGACGCAGCACACCATTGGCGTGGAGAACATCCGCTGCTTTACGATCATCCAGCTGCTCATGGGCAACATCGGTGTTTCGGGCGGCGGCATCGACGCGATGCGCGGACAGCCGAACGTCCAGTCCTCGACGGACTACGGCATTATGTTCCAGTATTATCCTGCGTACCTCTCCTATCCGACGCATACGGATGATACGCTTGCAAAGTGGACGCATCACAACGGCACGTTCCGTGCAAAGTTCCTGAAGAACCTGCTCAAGGCATGGTTCGGCGATGCCGCAAACGCCTCGAACGATTACATGTTCAATGCGCTGCCGATCCGCAACGGCACGCACAACGACTCCATGTATATCATGTTTGAAAAGGCGATGGCGGGCATTGTCAAGTGCGTCTACGTCTGCGGACAGAACCCGCAGATGACGAACGCGAACCTCACGATTGTCAACAAGGGGCTCAAGAACCTCGATACGCTCATCGTGCAGGATGTCTTTGTCAACGAAACAGCAGGGTTCTGGGAGCGTCCGGGTGACAATCCGGCGGACATCAAGACCGAGGTCATCTTCCTGCCGGCGGGATCCTACCTTGAGCGCTGCGGCTCGATGACGAACTCCATGCGTATGCTTCAGTGGCGCATGAAGGGCCCCGATCCGACGAACGACTCGCGCCCCGACTACTGGATCTGCGACAAACTCTGGAAGCGCATCGTCTCGCTCTACAAGGATTCGACCGATCCGAAGGACAACACGATCAAGCTGCTCACATGGAATTACGGCGACCCCGAGGCAAACGGGGAGGCGTACGTCGAGAACATCATGAAGGAGTGCAACGGCTACGATCTGACCGACGGACATCTCCTGCGCGGCATCCGCGAGATCCGCGACGACGGCACGACGATGGCGGGGATGTGGATCTTCACGGGCGTGTTCGGCGACGGTGTCAATATGACAAAGCGACGCGGCCAGGAGGATCGCGGCGGTATGGGCATCTACCCGAACTACGCGTGGGTCTGGCCCGACAACATCCATATGCTCTACAACCGTGCCTCCTGCGACGAGAACGGCAAGCCCGTCCGTCCGGGGCAAAAGCTCGTCTGGTGGGATGAGGAGAAGGGCATGTGGGACGGCTACGATGTTCCTGACGTTGCCGACCGCACGCAGGGACCGAATACGCCCGGCGGGCAGAAGCCGTTCCGCATGAACGCCGAGGGCTTTGCACGTCTGTTTGCCGCAGAGCACAGCGATGTGGAGAACGGTGAGACACGCGATCATTCCTATGTACCTGTGGATGGTCCCATGCCCGAGTTCTACGAGCCGGTCGAAAGCCCGACGAAGAATGTGATGAACGAGGGGCAGAAGACCGAGTTCAACCCCTGCGTCATCTACCCGCGTATTCCGGAACTGCAGAAGATCGGAACGCCGGACAAGTATCCGTACGTCCTCTGTTCCTCCAGTCTGACGGAGCATTGGTGCTCGGGTACGATTACGCGCAACATTCCGTACCTCAACGAGCTGGTCAAGGAGCCGTTTGTCGAGATCTCGGAGCAGCTTGCTGCAAAGCTTGGCATTCGCGGCGGCGATCGCGTCCGCGTCAGCACGACGCGCTCGGCAATCGAGGTCAAGGCGATGGTCACGAAGCGCGCACAGCCACTTATGGTCAACGGGAAAGAGACCCATATGATCTGGATGCCCTACAACTGGGGCTTCAAGGGGCTCTCGAAAGGTCCCTCGACGAACTATCTCACCATCGACGCGCTTGATCCGAACGTGCAGGAGCAGGAGTTCAAGGCCTGCCTTGCCAACGTCGAAAGGGTCTGACTTCCGCTGCGGGCGTGTACCGCATGGAGCATGACCGCACAGAAGAACACGTACAAGAGTAACGTCTGAAAAGACGGGGAGACCCCTTTTATGAAAGCCAAGAAAATTGATCCGATGAAGAGCTTCCTCAAGAAGTATCCGTTCCTGCAGGAAAGCGAGCGGATCTACCGCTTCGTCGATGAGGCGATCGGCACGCCGGAGCCCATCCAACTGCCTGAACGCGCCGTCCGAAAGACGATGACGGAGAAGCTGCCCATCTTGCAGCAGGAGACCTACCACCGCCGCATGGCGCGTGCGGTCTACCTCATGCAGGAGGAGGTGTTCGCCCGCATCGCCGAGGCGGAGGTTCCACCGCTCATGCAGGAGTCGGCACGCGAATATCTCGCCGTACTGAAGAAGCTGCGCAAGAGTGAAAAGGAAGAGTTCATCACAGCAGTTCTCACGCAGAATAAGGCTGCGTTTGCGGCGCTGTGCGAACAGCACGCACTCAACGAGGGCTTTATCCGCAGCACGATCTGGCGCATCATCGCACATCTTACGCCGCCTGCGCTCAAAGAGCCTGAGACATGGGCTCCCGATGCCGACCGGCCGGCGTTCCGCGAGAACTTCTGCCCCGTCTGCGGGCGCAGACCCGTGGTCGCGGATCTCCGCAAACACCGCGAGGGGCGCATCCGCCACCTCGTCTGCGGCGGATGCGGTACACGCTGGATCTACGCACGCGTCGGCTGCGTCTACTGCGGCAACACGAATCTGGAGAAGATGCACACCCTTGAGCCGGAGCATGACAGTTCCATGCGGTTGGACATCTGCGATGTCTGCGACAGCTACATCAAGACCTACCGCGGCCCCGTGGACGGCAGTCCTGAGGATGCGATCTACCGGCAGGACTGGGCGAGCGTTCATCTTGATCTCCTCGCCGAGGAGAAGGGGCTTCATAAAAAGGGCAACCCGATACTGGAATAAACAGGTACTATAAGGAGAGGAGTAAGCGTCATGACACAGGAAATCGCAATGCTGCATGATATGTCGCGTTGCACCGCGTGTCGCGGATGTATGGTGGCGTGCAAGCAGTGGCACGATCTGCCGCCCGATATGGATACCCCGTTTGAAGGACAGTACCAGTCGCACAAGGATCTCAGCTCACGCGTTTATACGCTCATTCAGATGAAGGAGCGCGTTGACGACAAGGGGAAATTCCACTGGGATTTCTTCAAGAAGAACTGCTTCCACTGCGGCGATCCCGCCTGCGCGAAGGGCTGCCCCGAGAACGCCATCAGCCGCAACGAGAACGGCACCGTCGTCATCGACGAGTCCAAATGCGTCGGCTGCCATTACTGCGAGCACAACTGTCCGTGGCACATCCCCAAGATCGATGAGATCCGTCACAAGTCCACGAAATGCGATCTCTGCTACGACCGCATCGCGCACGGATATGAAACGACGGGCGAGATCCTAAAGCCCGCGTGCGCCAAGACCTGCACGGCGCACGCACTGGAGTTCGGTACCATCGAGGAGATGAAGCAGCTCGCTGCCGAGCGGCTCGCGATGATTCAGCCGAAACATCCGAATGCAAACATCTACTGTCCCGAGGGGGTCGGCGGTACGCACATGATCTACGTCCTGCCCGACAAACCCGAGGTGTTTGGCCTCCCGGCAAACCCCGTTACGCCGCTCTCCATCGACCTCTGGAAGGCAGGCCGCACCTTTACGAAACTCGCCATCGGCGGCGCAGCCGCAGGGATCGTCGGCGCTATGGTGCTCAGCAAGATGGTTAAATCGAGTGCCAAGAACGCGGCGAAGGAACAGGAGAAGGGGTGAGCGAAGTGTTGATCAACAAGAAATTTGTTCCGCGTCATCAGAAGACATTTGCTCTCTGTCACTGGCTGAACGCATTTGCGTTCTTCATGCTCTTCCTCACGGCTCTGCCGCTGTATGCGGATACGTTCCGTTTCATGTACGACATCTTCGGCGACAAGACGCTCATGTATGCACACCGCGTGTTCGGCGTCATCTTCATCGCCACCCCGATCATCGGCTTCTTCATCGCACGTGAGGGCTACATGACGATGATCAAGGAAGTGTTCCGCTTCGGCAAGAAGGACATGGAGTTCATGCAGAAGTTCCCGATCGAGCTGATGGGCAAGGATCCCCATATGCCGCCGCAGGGCTTCTACAACGGCGGTGAGAAGATGAACATCGCGCTTCAGCTCGCCCTCGCCCTCGTCATTGCCCTCTCGGGTGTGATCCTCTGGATGGGCGACAGCATCCTGCCCGCGACCATCACCGCGCTTGCGATTCCTGTACACAGCATCGCGGCTGCGGTCTGCTTTGCCGCCGCCCTCGGGCACATCTACCTTGCTGCGGGGGTCAATCCCGACTCCCTGCACGGGATGAAGGACGGCACGATCAAGGCATCCTACGCGGCACATCACCATGGTGCATGGGTCAACGAACTCATCGCGCAGGGGGTTGTCACACGCGAGGAGATCGCGCAGGCAGAGAAGGAAGATCATCACTGATCTGTGCTTGACGGACGAAGCCGCTGCAATGCAGAGCATTGCGGCGGCTTTTTTTTCATGTATATTTATGGTATGATGACATCTGAAATACGATGTGGGGGAGCGCAATACGATGAAAAATGTTCGTGCGACGGTGCAGGGGCGGATTGGGTATGTTGCCCTCTGGATGTTTGTCGTTCTCGTTGTACTGACCTTTCGCTATGCCTATCTGCAAGTGGTGCAGGGGGATTCCCTCGCGCAGCGGATGCGGGATCAGAGCGGCTACGAGTACCGCATCCAGTCGCTGCGTGGTGCGATTCTCGACCGAAACGGCAAGGAACTCGCTGTCAGCAGCATGACGAAGTCTCTCTTTATCGACCCGAACCACGTCTATGAGGAGCACGACCCCGCACAGATCGCCGCAGACATTGCACCGCTCATCGGGCTGACCGAGCAGGAGGTTCTCGACGACATCGCCGTCGGCGGCGGCTTCGTCTGGGTCAAGCGGCGGCTCGAACACACGGAGTACGAAGCGGTGCGCGCCGTCATCCGTGAGAAGGGCTACAGTGACTGCCTCGGCTTTCAGAACGAGGCAAAGCGCTACTATCCGAACGATGCCCTCGCTGCCAACGTGCTCGGTTTTGTCGGTACGGACGACGAGGGGCTGGACGGCGTGGAGCAGGCGCTTGATCCCCTGCTCAAAGGCGAGGTGCGCGAGGAGCGCATCACCGTTGACGGACAGCGGCGGCCGATCCTCGACTCCATCTTTTTGGGACGGCGCACCTATCGCGGCGACTACTGCAAGTCCGCAACACTCACGATTGACAGCACGATACAGTTCATGGTGGAGCAGGAACTCGACCGCGCCATGGCGGAAAACATTCCGTCCTCCATCACGGCGATTGTCATGGATCCGAAGACGGGGGAGATCCTTGCCATGGCATCACGCCCCTCATACAATCCCAACCGCTTCTGGGACTACCCTGCCGAGAACTGGAAGAACCGTGCGGTCGCCTTCAACTATGAGCCTGGCTCGACGTTCAAGGCAATCGTTGCGGGAGCTGCACTCCAGGAGGGCATCGTCACGCCGAATCAGGTCTTTTACGATCCGGGCTATGTCATGGTCTCGGGACGGCGCATCCAAAACTGGAGCAACGAGAGCTACGGCGCAGTCACCTTTACGGATATTGTCAAGAACTCGCTCAACACGGGCTTTGCACAGGTCGGATTATCCCTTGGCGCGGAGAAGCTGATGCACTACACGCGCGTCTTTGGGTTCGGTGAGAAGACGGGCATCGACCTGCCGGGCGAGGAGGAGGGGCTGCTTTTCAAACCGGAGGAGATGCGCGACTCGGACATCGCAACCACCGCCATCGGACAGAGCATCGCCGTGACCCCCTTGCAGCTCGTGACGGCGATGTCGGCGATTGCGAACGGCGGTACGCTCATGCGCCCCTATATTGTCCGCGCCATCAAAAATCCCGACGGCTCGATCTATGAGGAGCGCGGTCCGCAGGAGATCCGTGAAACGCTGCAAAAGACAGTCAACCGTACGCTCATCGGTCTCTTGGAACAGGTCGTTGCGACAGGCGGCGGGGCGAAGGCGGGGGTCAAGGGCTACCGCATCGCGGGCAAGACCGGCACGGCACAGAAGATCCGCCTCGATGCCACCGGTTATCTGGACGGTCGTTATATCGCCTCGTTCTGCGGCTTTGCCCCCGTGGAGGACCCGCTCTTTACCGTACTCGTCATGATCGACGACCCGCGCGGCGGCAATTTCTACGGCGGTCAGATCGCTGCACCGGTCGCCTCACGCATCTTTGCGCAGCTCCTGCGCTATGCGCACGTCGAGCCGTCGAGCAACCCGTTTACACAGGAAGAACAGGAGAAATCCGGCGCATCCGCCCGCACGAATGCCGAGGAGAAACGCATGGAGGCGGTCGCAACGCCGCCCGAGGGCAAGGCGCTCGTGCCGAACTTCATCGGACTCTCCATGCGCGAGGCGGCACGCCTTGCCGAGCAGCGCGGCCTTTTCTTTGAGAGCGAGGGGACGGGCGCCGCCGTATCGCAGAGCCTCAGTGTGAATGATATTGTCGAGCAGGGGACGCGTGTAAAAGTTTATTTTGCGCCGACATGATCCCGCCAAAAAGATGGGACAAACAGCCTCCCCATATTTCAGCTGTATTTGACGAAAATTAACAAAAAGAGGGACAATGAACCCTCTTTTTATTTTCTGTTGATTATTGTTTTAAATCTGAATATTTAAAAGAACGTGTTGTATTTGGCAGATTAAATCGAAAACACTTGCAAAAGATGTAATTGTTCAGTATAATATTCCTATACTCATAAAGGTGAGCGATAGGAGGATCATTATGGTAGGAGTTATCGTATGTGGGCACGGAAATCTGCCGCAGGAATTCGTGCGCGCCGCCGAGATGATCTGTGGCATGCAGAAGAATATCTGTGCCGTTTCTTTCCAAATGTGGGAAGACCCCTGTCTTGTCCAGGAGCGGTACGAGGAGGCGATTGAGGAGCTGGACTGTACGGACGGCGTTCTCTTCCTCTGTGATCTGTTTGGCGGGACACCGTTTAACGAGGCAAGCCGACTGGTCGCCACGGATGAGACCTACGGCATTGTTACGGGGTTGAACCTTCCCCTCCTGATTGACATTCTTACCTCCCGGCGCAAGCTGAACGGATCCATGGCGATGCGTGATCTCTTGGCGGAGGTAAAGCGTCTTGCACATGAGGGAATTGCGAGTCTGCATATGGATGATCTCGATGCAGAGGATATGGCGAGTGGAGTCGCCTCCTAGGCAACGGGTGCTGTTGATCGGAATCGGGGCTGCTGTACAAAGGCTGAAAGGTCTTTCTACAGCAGTCCCGATTTTTTATTTTGCCTCTTGACAGAATCGTTCAAAACAGGTAATATATAAACATACTTTTTAGATATGTTTACTATAATGACTTGTGAAATAAAGGAGTATGAACTATGGCGTATGTATATCAGTCGGTGACGGAACTCATCGGGCGTACCCCGCTGCTCGCAGCAAAGTCCTTTGCAAAGGCACACGACCTTCCGGCGAATCTCGTGGTGAAGCTGGAGTATTTCAACCCTGCGGGATCTGTGAAGGATCGCATCGCGGTGGGGATGATCGAGCAGGCGGAGCGTGACGGCAAGATCGCACCGGGCGCGACGTTGATCGAGCCGACGAGCGGCAATACGGGGATCGGTATCGCTGCGGTTGCGGCAGCGCGCGGCTATCACGCGATCCTCACGATGCCGGAAACGATGAGCGTGGAGCGGCGCAATCTCCTGAAGGCATACGGTGCGGAAATCGTGCTGACGGACGGCACGCAGGGGATGAAGGGCGCGATTGCACGCGCTGAGGAGCTGCAGAAGGAGATCCCGAACTCGTTCATCCTGTCGCAGTTCGAGAATCCTGCAAATCCTGCCGTGCATGAGCATACGACAGGGCCTGAGATCTGGGAGGACACGGACGGCGATGTGGATGCCTTCGTAGCGGGGGTCGGTACGGGCGGTACGGTTTCCGGCATCGGACGCTATCTGAAGAGCAAAAACCCCTCCGTACACGTCGTTGCTGTCGAGCCGGAGGACTCGCCCGTTCTTGCGGGCGGCAAACCGGGACCGCACAAGATCCAAGGCATCGGGGCGGGATTTATCCCTGCGACCCTCGATACCAAGGTTTACGACGAGGTCATTCAAGTGAAGAACGAGGATGCCTTTACTTACGGCAGGGAATTTGCCCGTCGTGAGGGGGCGCTCATCGGCATCTCCTCGGGCGCTGCGCTTGCAGCGGCGGTGGAGCTTGCCCGCCGTCCGGACTTCGCGGGCAAGACGATTGTCGCACTCCTGCCCGACGGCGGCGACCGCTATCTCTCGACGGAACTGTTTCTCGATAAATAATATGTCGGCTGTTCGAAGCAATGATCCTGCTTCGAACAGCCTTTTTGATGGAATGAATATTTGAAAGATAACATTTACAATGGATTTTTCACAAAAACCTTGCGACATGGGAGTAAGAAATATATACTAAAAGAATATTGAGGAGTATGGAAACGCTGAATGTATCAGTGCATCCTACTATGTGAGAGGGCGGCTGAAGAGGCTTGGGTGTCAGCCCTCTCTTTGCTGTTGCCATAGTGACAGCGGTCACAGGATGCGTTTTGTGACGAACAGAGCGGATGGGGAATGGGACGATCGTATGAGTACATGGACGAGAAAAGTCATGTTCGTGGGGCTTCCACGTTACTTCGAGCAGCTTCTTGCGGCGTGCTTCCGCAAGGAGGCGTGGGAAGTTTTTCGCATGGCGGCAGGGGAGACACGTTCGCCGCAGGGGATTCATACCTATGACTGCGATGTGACCGGCGCGGAGGCAAAGTCCGTCTTTGCCGTGCAGAACCTCGATCTCCTCATCTATCGGTTCGAACGTGAGCCGGCAGATGCGCTGCAGCATCTCGATGTGCTTCTGCGGATGGCGCAGACGGCGAAGGTAAAGCGTATTTTCCTGCTTTCCGGTGATGCGGTCTTTGCCCCCGGGACGCAGCCCGTGGAGACGGATCCGACCGCCCCCGAGACAGAGGTGGGGGCTCTTTTGGTGCGCCTCGAAACACTGAGCCTGTCCTATCGTGCGCAGGGGCTTCCCGTCTCCGTCCTGCGTCTGCCCGAGCTCTTTGCGCCGGGGCAGACGCAGGAGGATGGGTTCATCGGCGGGCTTTTCAGCGCACCGCTCATGCGCCGTCCGATCCCGCGCTATCCCATGCCGGAGGCTGTTTCCTACGGTCTTTTGGATGCGCGTGATGCCGTCTTTGCCATCTATCAGGCTGCTGCACGTGATTTTGCGGGAGCGTATCTCCACATCGCCCCCGCCGCAGGGACGACGGTCGCGGAGCTGTATCAGATCTGTGCGGGGTTTTTCCCGTGTATGAATGAGAGATCAGAGCCGCGTGAGCCGCAGGGGCGTGCGGTTCTGCGGAGTGCGCTCATCGAGGAGCAGCTGGGCTGGCGTGCGCGCCGTGCGCTCGCCCCCGGGCTGAAAGAGACATACGAGGTGATGGAGGCGGCGCGCAGCACCAATACAGATGACCTGCGTGCGCTCGCACGGCGCGCACGGTTTGCGCGGCTGCGTCAGCGGATTGTTCCATACGCGGAAAACATCGCAGGAGCGCTCGTGACGTTCGGCATCTCGTATTTGCAGAGCGGCTCGTCTGTGAACAGCATGACGGCGTTTGACTTTGCCTTTCTCTACATCGGCTGCATGGGTCTGCTCTACGGCAAGGGGCAGGCATTGATTGCGGCGGGATTCTCGCTCGCTCTGCTCATTCACAACGGGCTTGCAGCGGGCGGTGATCTCGTGGCGATGCTCTACAACCCGCGCGAGTTCCTGCATTTCGTGTCGTATTTCTTTGCCGCCGTGCTGACGGGGTATTTTGCCGACCGCGCGAGCTATCAGCAGCTCGCGGACAGCCGCATCAAGCGTCGTCTGCAATATCGCTATTCCTTCCTTGAGAATATCTTTAAGGAAAATCTCGCGATCAAGGATCGCCTCTATCGTCAGATTGTGAACTCGGACGACAGCATCGGCCGTCTCTACCGTATCGTTTCGCGTCTGGATTCCGTTGAGACGGAAAACCTCTACACACAGACGGCATCCGTGACGGCGGACATCTTGAGCGTGAAGGATATTGTGGTCTACATCGTGGGGGAGGGCGGCTGGTATCTGCGCCAAAAGGTGCGTCTCGGCACGCAAACGCATGACCTGCCGCGTTCTGTGCGCGTGGAGGACAATCCGTACCTCGTACAGATGCTTGAGGAGAAAAAGATTTTTGTCAACCGCGACCTCATCAAGGGGCTGCCCGATCTCGCCGCGCCCATCGTCTATGAGGGGCGCGTGATTGCGGTGCTCCAGATCTACCATCTGGACTTCGAGCAGTGGAGTCTGTATCAGCAGAACCTCCTGTCGATTACGGCACGCCTTGTTTCAAGCTCGCTCGGACGTGCGTATGAGTGGGAGAAGGAGACGGCGGATCGCAAGTACGTGGGCGGGACACGCATCCTGAACAGGGAGGAGTTCGAAAAGGTGATCGAGGAGTTCCGCGAGCGCCGCCGTATGCAGCCGGACTACCCGGTTACGCTTCTCGCAGTCAAGATGGACGGGCGCAGCTACAGCGATCTGGATCGTCAGATCGCGCACAGCATCCGCGGGGAGGACTTTATCGGCACAACCGCTGAGGGCGTGTCCCTCCTCCTGCCCGATGTGGCGGGCAGGACGCTCGATATGGTGCGCGAACGTCTCGCCAAAGTCGGGGTGGAGACGGGGGAGAGTCAGGCGCTATGATGTGGGACGGACTTACAGCAGCAGACCTTCTCGGGATGATTCACGGGCGCTCTGCCCTTCCGCAGATCCTTCTGATCGCCTATCTCGCGCTCACCCTTCTCTATGTGCTCGTTGAGATGCGGCGGCGTGGGCGGATCTCGGCGGTGACCAAGGGGGCGTTTGCCCTCACCGTTCCGGGCTTCGGGCTTTTGATGCTCGTTCTCTACGAAATCATCGGTACGGCGCTCGGACTGATGGGACGCACGGGGCCTGAGGAGGAGGACGAGGATCTGAGCATGTCGTTTGGAGAGCACGCCTACAGCGGGGATATTGTACCGCTGCGGGATGTGTTTCTCGTGGACGATCCGAAGCTCAAGCGCAAGTTCTTTACCGATGCAATCAAACAGGATGTTGTGGAGCGGCAGGCGATCCTGAGCGAGGCGGTGCATGACAGCGACCGTGAAATCGCCTACTATGCCGTGTCGATGATGACGGCGCATATGGAGCAGCTGAGTGAGGAGATCTATGCGCTTGAGGAGGCGATCAAGCGTGGGGCGGATGACGACGATCTCCTCAATGAATACGTGGACAAGGTGCGTGAGTTCCTGCTGCGTCAGTACGGCGATGCGGTGACACGGGAGCAGCAGCATACGCGCTATATGGAGATGCTGCGGATTCTCGCGGAGCGTCATCCCGATCACCCCGCTTATCAGGCGGAGGAGATCCGTGCGCTGATCCGCAGCGGTCGGCTGCAGGAGGCGGAGGATGCCTGTGCGGCATTCCGTCAGCGGCATCCGGATGCGGAGCTGCCGCTGCTCCTCATGCTGCAACTCTATCAGGCCTCCTATGATTTGGCGAAGATACGGGAGACGATTGCGGCGATGAAACAGCTGCCGACCCGCCTCAGCAATGAGGCAATGCAGGCACTCCGCTATTGGGATGGAGGTGCGGTACGTGAATAAGCGCAGTCTTTGCATTCTGCTCTTCATCGCGTTCCTCGCGGGGCTGTTCTTCCAGTACAGCCGCATGGACGGTTTCCTGCATCTGGGGCTGAGGGGCAATGCGTTGGATATGGGGCGGCTTTTGCGTCCTGCGGGGACGGGCGCGGATCTCCCGCGCGAAAAATACCTCATCGTCTACGATCCGGCGGATGTGCCGAGTATGTATTCACGGCACAATATGGAGACGCTCCTCACGGAGAAGCGCAAGGCGTTCGAGAGCCGTCCGCTCACGGACAGCGTTGCGCCGGATGCCTCCTATCGCGGCGTTTTCCTCACGACGGGGCGGCTCGGGGCGGTGAAGTCTCTGCCGCAGCTTTTGGATTATGTACGCAGTGGGGGAACCTTGCACATCTTGCAGAAGTTCGAGCAGGAGGAGGACTTTCCCATCTCGGACGATGTACTGCATACGTTCGGTGTGGAGCAGATGGGGCGGGAGAAGGATGTCCTCGGCATCCATCTGCTGACGAACTTCCTTGTCGGTGGGAAGGATTTCCATTTCGGCGAGGGGACGGTCTACACGACGCACGCCAATCTGCTCACGCTCGCGGCATCCGCGACGCGCCATATCGAGGCGCTGGACGGGACGCCGCTCCTCTGGGAGCAGCCGCTCGGCGCGGGGCGCATCTATGCCTACAACGGTGTGGAGCGCGATGATCGGACGAACGTCGGCATCCTGACGGCGATGATTGCACACTGCGGTGCGGATACGATCTATCCGCTGGTGGGCGTAAAGATCTTTTATATCGACGATTTCCCGGCGCCGATTCCGGAGGGATATTTTTATAAAATCTACGATGAGCTCGGCGTCGATACGGAGACGTTCTACCGTAAGATCTGGTGGCCGTTCATGCTGCAGCTGGCAAAGGATGAGGACATCCGCTATACGGGGGTCATCATCGAGACGTACGGCGCACAGGTCAAAGGACCCTTTCATCCGCTCGGCGGGCGTGCTGCGCGTGACGGGCTCATCATCTACGGACGTGAGCTCTTGAAGGCGGGCGGCGAACTGGGGCTGCACGGCTACAACCACCAGTCCCTCGCCCCCGATGGCTACGGACAGGGCGAGTTGGACTATGTGCCGTGGGAGAGTCAGGCGGATATGGAGGAGGCACTGCGCGAGCTGCGCAGCTACATCAAGTCCGTCTATCCGAACTACGAGTTCCGCTGCTATGTGCCGCCGTCGGATATTCTGAGCCCCGAGGGGAAGCAGGCGGTCGAAAATGTATTCCCCGAGGTCAAGGTGTTTGCCTCGCTCTTTGACGGGCCGGCGGATCACAAGGCGTACTACCAGAACTTTGAGCGCCGGGCGAACGGGGTGTATGAGATCCCGCGCATCAGTTCGGGACACGCCGCATCGGGGCTGATGTACTGGCAGGAGATCGGTGTGCTGAACTACATCGGTGTCTTTGCCCACTTTGTCCATCCCGATGAGATCTTCTATGAGGAGAGCAAGGACAGCAGCTGGGGGATCATGGGAACGGGGCTGAAAAACTTCATGCACGATGTCAATCGGCGCTACCCGTGGCTGACGGCGACAACGTCCTCGGAGAGTATCCCGTACTTTTCGGATTTCTTCGACATGGACTACCGCGTGCGGTACACAGATGACGGCATGGAGCTCTATACGTGGAACACGGCGGGCGAGCTGCGTTTCCTCCTGCGCACCGCGCATGTGATCGACCATGCGGAGGGATGCACGTTCGCGGTGGCGGATGAGGGGGTATACATCATCCGCACGAGCGAGCCCGAGGCGCGGATCTACTGGAAGGAGGCGGAGGAATGAGGATCTGTCTCTTGGCGGAGGGCTGCTACCCATACGTTGTGGGCGGCGTGTCCTCTTGGGTTCAGATGCTCATGACGGGGCTGCCCGAGCATGAGTTCATCATCTACTCGATCGGTGCGGAGGCAAAGGATCGCGGCAAGTTCAAGTACAAGCTGCCCGAGAACTGCGTCGGGGTCGAGGAGGCATTTTTGGATGAGATTCTCTCCCTGCGCGCCTCAGATATGCGCGAGAATATTCTCACGGGGGAGGAGACGCAGACCCTCTATGAGTTCGTCAGTGAAAAGCGGAATGTGCCGCTGAAATATCTGGCGGAGATTTTTTGCTGCGGACGATGGAAGTCGCCGCTCGAAGTCTTTATGTCGAGCGACTTCTTCGATGTCATTGTACGCGTCTATCGTGAGCAGCATAACAATCTTCCATTTACGGATTTTTTCTGGACGATGCGCTCGATGCTCCTGCCGCTGTTCTACCTGCTCCAGCAAAAACTGCCCGAGGCGGATGTGTACCACAGTGTCGCGACGGGCTACTGCGGTGTGATCGGGGCGATGGCGGCAACGGTCTACGACAAGCCGTATATGATCACGGAGCACGGGATCTACTCGCGTGAGCGCGAGGCGGAGATCATCAAGAGCGACTGGGCAAAGACGGATTTCAAGGGGGTCTGGATTCAATACTTCTACTATCTGGCACGCCTCTCGTACAATACGGCGGATCACCTCTACACCCTGTTCGAGCACAACGGACAGATCGCCGCTGATCTCGGCTGTGCGCCGGAGAAGATCAACATTGTCCCGAACGGGGTTCATATGGAACGGTTTTCGCACATTCCCGCGCTCGTCGATCACGGCGGGCCGATCACGATCGGCGCGGTGGTGCGTGTCGTGCCGATCAAGGACATTCTCACCCTCCTGCGTGCGTTTGCCATTGTCAAGCGCGAGATGAAGGATGCGACGCTCTATGTCATGGGCGGACTGGAGGAGGATCCGGACTATGTTGCGACGTGTCATCGGACGGTGCAGATGCTCGGGATCGAGGACGTGATCTTCACAGGTTCCATCCCCGTCGCGGACTATCTGCCGAAAATGGACATCATGGTGCTCTCAAGCATCAGCGAGGGGCAGCCGCTCGCCGTACTGGAGGGGTTCTCCGCGCACCGTCCCTATGTGACGACGGATGTGGGGTGCTGTCGCGAGCTGATCTACGGCGACAGCAAGGACCGATTCGGAACGGCGGGCGCGGTGGTCGCGCCGATGGACTACGAGGCGATGGCGCATGAGATCCTGCGTCTGGCACGCAGCTATGAGCTGCGGCGCGACATGGCGGAGGTCGGCTTTGCGCGGACGCAGGCGTACTATACCTACGAGCAGTTTATCGAGGCGTACCGCAGGGCATACGAGATCGAGGCAAAGGAGGCAGGACATGGCAGGCGTCGGGTTTGAGCTGAAACGCCTCTTCCGCGCACGTACGGCGGCGGGACACATCAAGGCGTATTCCTATTCCGCAATCGTGACGACGGGACCGTTCGCGCTCCTCACGGGCATGGTGCTCGCGATTCAGATGCTCTTTCAGGTCTACGATGCGGGACTGGATGAGTCGGCGGTCTTTCTGGGGGCGGTGGTTTACTCCTTCGTCTTTTCACAGCTGCTCTCATGCGGCTTTACGATTGTTTTAACGCGCTATCTTGCGGACTGTCTGACGGTGCAGCACTATCGCGATGTGACCCCCTCCATGTTCGGCATGAGTGCGCTCCTGCTCGTTCTCGGATCCATCGCCTCCCTCCTCTTTTTCTGGGGAAAACCGCTTGCCGTCGAGCTCAAGGTGCTCTCGCACCTTTTTTTCTCGCTGCTGCTCATGGTCTGGGTCGGCAGCGTATATCTCACGGCGGTCAAAAAGTTCAAGTATCTGATTCTCGGCTATCTGTCCGGGGTGCTCATCAGCTTCGGGCTTGCCGCGCTCTTTCTCCATACGGCGTGGCTTCCGCCCGCTGCGGGGGCGCTTTTTGCGATGGATGTGGGGATGGGGGTGCTGGTTCTCTTTTTCTTCCTCTACGTGACAAGCTGCTTCGGTCTGCCGCGGGACGGCATGATCTTTGCCTTTCTCCCGTACCTCGGGCGGCACGGACGGCTCTTTATCGGATCGTTCGGCTACACGCTCGGACTCTTTTTGCCGAACATCATCATCTGGCAGGGACCGTGGGGCGTTCTCATCCACGATACCTTCCTCTATGCGCCGCGCTATGACGTGGTGGTGTTCTATGCGCTGCTCTCCATCCTGCCGCTCACAACGATGTTCGTCGTGAAGGTGGAAACGCATTTTTATGAGCGTTATGCGCATTATTTCGGCGCAATCACACACGGCGGCAACCTCCACATGATCGAGGACGCGCGCAAGGATCTGCTCTATGTCATGTGGTTCGAGCTGCGGCAGGCGTTCGAGTTCCAGTTTGTCTTTACCCTCGTCTTTCTCGCGTTCGGCAACTATGTGCTCTCGTTTGCGGGACTGGACTACAACTCGGTGAATATGTTCAACGTCATGATCTTTGCCGCGTTCTTCTCGGGCGCACTGCAGGTGCTCATGATTATGCTCGAATACTTCGACTTCCAGAGCGGCGTGTGGCGCATCGGTGTGATCGCTGCGGGGGCGAATATCGTGTTTGGAATCCTCAGCCTCTGGATCGGCGAGAAGAGCTACGGATTCGGTTTCTTCCTCGCCACTGCCATCGCGCTCGCCTACAGTGTGTGGGCGCTCATCCGCTTCGGACGTGGCATCAACTACTATGTGTTCTGTGCGCAGCCCGTCTTTTATCAGGCAAATGCAGGGATTTTTTACACAATCGCGAATTTCCTCTATGGGGAAGATCTTCCCGATCTCGAAAGGATGGAAAAGGCATGAGTATGGTGCGAAAGACGCTGCGCCGGCGCAGTGTGTTCCTGCGTCCTGCCGCAGCTGCTGCGTGTGCCGTGTATCTGGCGGGGGCGGCGCATAGCGTGTATGCGGCAAGTCACGATACCCTGCACGATGTGCCGGGCTATCTTTCCTATATGATGAATGTGGAGGGGGAGATCCGCTCCTACCATGCCGCCGTGGACGCGCTCGCACAGGCGAAGATAGATCTTGCAAATGCGCGGCACAATCTCGATGAGGCGCGTGCGGCAAAGGCGGATGCGGCGCAGAACCTTGAGCTGGTCGGGCGCAATCTCCGCGCTGCCGAGGATCATCTCGCCGCCGTCCGAATCGCACTCGGCGTGGCGGAGGAGGAGAGTGCGGCACGTACCCGAGAGGCAATCGCGGCGCAGCAGGCGGAGGCGGACTATGCACCGACCGTCTATGCGCAGCGCACGCAGATGGAGGGGCTCTATGCGCAGGCGAATGCGCTCGCGGGTGTGAGCGGGGGCGGTAGTGACGCCTCTGCGCGGCGCGCCGAGGTGGTGGCGCGTGTTCTGGATGAGGTCGGGTACGAGCAGAACCGCATTGTTGATGCGCAGATCATGGTGGAGGCGGCGCTCGCGGGCGGGGTCTCCGGCGTACAGGATAACAGTGCTGCGTTTGCGGCGATCTCCGCGCAGGTCGATGCGGCACAGGCACGGCTCGATGCGGTCGAGTCTCAATTCGATGCGCTGATTACGGCGCGTGAGGCAGCGGAGGATGCGGAGCGTGATGCGCGTGAACGCGTCGCGGACTATCAGCAGGAGATTACTGCGAGCGAGGCGGATCTCACGCAGCTACGGAGCGACCGCGTCGAGGCGGAGAACTACGATGCCGCGACGAAAAAATGGACGGACGAGGCAGTGCGCGATGAGGCGGCTGCGGTAGAACAGCTCGCACGCAGCGAGCACGATCTCAAGTATCTCGGCGAGGGCAGGGGCTATCAGACCGGGGCGGAGTACTATGCGTGGCACGGGGAACGCGCAGGACATCAGTTCTATCTGCCCCTGTCCTACTTTGCGCGCACCCATGCGGGAAAGACGAAGCTCGACTATGGCCTCTCGACGGGCTATGTCAAGTCCTCGACGGGCTTTGAGAACGGCAGCGTCTCGGGCTGGACGGACACACAGTTGAGTGTTACCCTGCGGAATGAGAAGAAGATCAACAGTGTCAACTATGGCTTTGGTATCAGTATGCCGACAGGGCAGAATAAAATCTATCAGCGTTCCACTGTCCCTGAGGGGCTGGCACGCTTTACAGACTTCGGTGCGGGCTGGCAGGTGACGCCGAGTATTGAGGTCATACATAAGATCACGGAGCGTGACCGTCTGACGGCGCGTATCGCCTATAACATTCGCAATGGCTATGACTATGCGAAGGAGTCGGATGCACTGAAGAATGTATATGATGCTTTCTGCGCACAGCATACGACGATTTGGGGGAGTATGTATGATGCTATGTGGAATTACTGCAAAGAGCAATATTCGTCTCTCACGGAAGAAGAGTTGAAATCGAAGGTGCGTGATCTTACTGGGCGCGTGGCGAATTTGAAGCTTACAGAAGAGGATCGCGTGTTTCTGCAAAAAATGTCAAATGATCTTGGAAAAAACCTCACACCATCGGAAAGGGTGATGTTGGAAAACATTTCATTGGGCAATCTACAGGATGTATGGAAACTGCTTAAACAGCATAATCTAACGCTTAATGATGTTGTTCTGGATCATATTCCAAATGCCCATACGTCTCCCGGAGATATATTTTCGCAGGAACTCGAATACCTTCATGCGGGAGAGAAGCAGCAGTACATGGTGCAGCTCTATCATAATTCGACAACGCGGACATCACAGTATGCCATTATTCCGGATTATTACTATATTGATGAAGCGACTAAAAAACTTCATCTTGGCTGGAAAAAGAACTATTACCGCGACGGCGACGATTGGGAGCTGCGGTTCTTCTATAATCACGCGCTTTCCAAGCATGACGAGTTGCGGTTTTACAGCATCTACGCACTCACTGAGGCAGCGAGCGGCATCGCCTCGCAAAGCATCGCACGGCAGTACTATGGTCTGGGGTTGCGGCACCGTGTCTCGGACAAGCTCGCGTGGCTGGCGATGGCGCATTATGCACGCGTGAACAATACCTCGGATCCGCTGCGCACCGCGCTCAATACGGGCGGCGGCTTCCGGCGCACATCCTTGGTTGGCGGCGTGGAGTGGAAGCTCTCTGAGCGTCAGAATTTTACCTTCCAGTTGGAGCGTTTTGTGCGCAGCGACGACGGCGGATTCGGCTATAACGGCTGGGCATTCACCCTCTGGTATCAGGAGGTCTTGTAAACAGATCGGACGGGAGGTCGTATGGAGAACATCAAAAAGAGCGTCGCCGCATTCCTCGTGGGGGCGGCGGGGCTGTTCGGGCTGAATCAGCTGCCGCACGCCTGCGGGAATTCCGTCACAGTCCCGCTGCGGATCGTTCCCGAAACGGCGATGATTGATCTCACGGAGCAGATCGGGGACTATGCACGCGGGCGCGTGCCATCCTTCCTGCTCGTCGGCAACGGTGCTGTGGCATTGCTTGAGGTGACGGAGGACAACGCAGAGGAGGATGTGGCGCGGCTCGTCCGCACACTCGACGGTGTCTTTATGGAGTCGGTCTTTTACGACGGCTACGAGGAACATGGGGACAAGGCGGAGCGGCGCGATGCGGAGATGGACGAGTACATTGCCGCCATGCTGCGCAAGCCCCTCATGGCGGGCAAACAGGTCTTTACCCTCGACTATGTGAAGGGGGATAAAATTCGTGAGGTGCAGGGGCTGGGGGCTGCGGCGGGTTATGTCGCCGATGCGGGCGACCGTCTCCTCGATGTCGTTCCCGACCGCCCTCCGATGAACGAGAATGCGAACGATGTCACGCAGCTGCGGCAGGTGAAGAACTTCCTTGTATTGCTGAATCCGCAGCATTATAAGACGCGTGCCGCGTATATCGACGCACTCGCCGCGACGAACTACGATCTCCTCATCGTCGATCTCTACTATGGCGATACACCGCTCTCACCCTCTGAAACGCAGCGTCTGAGACACAAGGCAAACGGCGGCAAGCGTCTCCTCCTCGCCTATATGAGCATCGGCGAGGCATCGGACTATCGCACCTACTGGCAGAAGGACTGGGAAAAGCATCGCCCGCACTGGCTCGCGGAGCCGAATCCCGAGTGGCCCGGCAGCTACAAGGCTCGCTACTGGTCGCAGGAGTGGCACGACCTCCTCTACGGCAGCCCTGATGCCTACCTCGACAAGATCATCGCGGCGGGCTTCGACGGCGCCTTCCTCGATGTCATGGATGCGTGGCAGTATTTTAAGAAACACGAGTGATAAAATAGAGCCTGTTGCACGAAGATCAATTTACCTTCGTGCAACAGGCTCTTTTGTTTGTACTTATTCGGCAAATGCCGTTGCGAGGTTTTTCAAACCCGTTTCCAGTGTCGCCCACGGACAGGCGGTATTGATGCGCTGGAAGCCGCTGCCGCCCGCACCGAAGATGGGACCGTCGTCGAGCCAGAGATGCGCGTCGCGGATGATCTTGGCGTTGAGCTCCCCATCCGAAAGCCCGTAGGCATGGAAGTCGAGCCAGAGGAGGTATGTCCCCTCGGGTTCGATGAGCGTTACCTTCGGGAGGTGCTGCGCGAGGAATGTCTTTGTGCGTGCGATGTTTTCCTCCAGATATGCGAGAAGTTCTCTGTGCCACGCTGCGCCGTGCTCGTATGCCGCTTTTGCGCCCGTGAGACCGAGTGTATTCGGCTCGTCGTAGCCCGTGCGGCTGAGTTCCTCCTTGAAGCGGCGGCGCAGTTCCTCGTTTCGGATGAAGATGTTCGAGATCTGAAGCCCCGCAAGGTTGAATGTCTTGCTCGGCGAGGTGCAGGTGACAGTGATCGCCGCCGCCTCGTCGGAGAGCGAGGCAAACGGGATATGGCGGAAGCCCGGGCGCACGAACTCCTCGTGAATCTCGTCCGCGACGACGACGATGTTGTGGCGCAGGCAGATCGCGGCGAGCTGCGCAAGCTCCGCACGCGTCCATACGCGCCCGACGGGGTTGTGCGGGCTGCACAGGATGAAGAGTTTGACGCTGTGTGTGATGACCTTTTGCTCGAAGTCCTCGAAGTCGATCTCGTAGCGCCCCTCGATGAGGTGGAGGGGACTGTCGATGAGGACGCGCTCGTTCTGCCGGATCATGTTCGCGAACGGATAGTAGACAGGCTGCTGGATGAGGATGCTCTCGCCCTTTTTCGTAAATGCGCGGATGGCGTTTGCGATGGCAAAGACAACACCGGGCGTGATGATGAGGTCGCTGCGCTCGACGTTCCAGTCGTGGCGCGTGCGGAACCAGTTCTGAAGGACGGCGAAATAGTCGTCCTTTACCTGCGTATAGCCGAAGATGCCGTGTGCGGCGCGTGCGTTCAGCGCATCAATCACAGGGGCGGGCGCACGAAAGTCCATGTCCGCGACCCACAACGGCAGAATGTCTGCGGGGTAGCCGCGCTCGGCGGCGAAGTCGTATTTCAGACAGGAGGTATTGCGGCGGTTGATGATTTCGTCAAAATTGATGGACATAAGGTTCTCCTTGTTTTGTTGGTTTGCACTGTGCAAGTCCCACGTGAATACTTAGGGAAGCTCTGATAAATTCCACTCGCGTTTCTTGACGCATCTCATATAAACACTTGGGGATGTATGCCAATCGGTATCACCTCTTCTTCATATTATAGCATACATTGGGGGAGCCTTCGCAGCTTTTTCTTTTTGTGCAGTGCGGCGCTATGCAAAATAAAACGGCGGCAGTCCGTGAGGTTTTCCTCGTGGGCTGCCGCCGTTTGCGTGCAGTGCTTCCTATGTATCGCTTGTATTCTTATTGGTCGGAACGACGATTGCACTGAGGTCTGTGTGTTTCTTTGCAGCGGCGGTCTTTTGATACGCTCTGAGTGCGGTGCGTGCGGTCCGATCATCCGGCTGCGCTGCCGCAAGTGCTGCGCGTTCCTTTTCCTGCGCCTTTGTAAGTTCTGCATCGCGGTCGGCACGCTCCTGCAATGCCTGACCGCGTAGCTTCATCGTATGATGATCCTTGTCCTTCATCTCGGATTTCAGTTGACTGATCCGGTTTTTATAGAGGCGGCGCGATCCGTCGATTTCATCATCGCTCACAAGCCCCTCTGCCACGAGCTTTTCGAGCGCATCCACCTTGCCGTGCAGCTCACTCAGCTTGTCCTCGTCCGTCATTCCGGCACGTTTCAGCTCATCCGCTTCCTTTTGCAGCTTTGCCTTGTCCTCGTCTGTGAGTGTGGCATCCGTTTGGATACGTTTTTCGATTTCAGCTGCTTGTGCTTTCTTTGCCTTCTTGTCGGCGCGTTCCTTCTCGTCGGCGGCAAGTGCCAGCTCTGCGGGGGTCAGATCCTCCTCCATATCCGTGCTCTCGTTCAGGGATTTTCCCTTTGCACTGATATAGACCTCGACTGCACGGCTTAGGACATCCGCCACCGTGCTTTTCTTCTGCGCGGAATCCTTTCCTGACGCAGCAGAGCCGTCTCTGTGCGGGAACAGAAGTTTGTCTGTGTCCTGTGCGATACGCATAGCACCATCTCCAATCCGTGGGATGCAATTCCTTCTAATAGTATTATCGGTGGGGGAGGTTTCATCTTAAAGAAGCACTGATAAATTCAGTTTGCATCTCTTGGCGTGTTTTTTGCATGAACTGTGCTCTTGATTCTCCATCGTGCATTGTGCTATGAGAGATGCCCCCGTATCAGTAATCGAGCAGTCGGCATAAAGAAACATAACAAAAGGGCGTATCGTCGCCCCCTTGTTATGACTCTATGGCATTACGGCGTAAAGATATGACCGCAGCGCATACAGATAAAGCGCTTTTCCCACGCCGCGACTTTTTTGTGGTATGCCTCTATCTCACGCGCATATTCCTCTTTGCTTGCGCGATTGGCATCGTTCGTATTTCTGCGGTCGTTCCAGAGTTTCCAGATGATGAGGGCGGCGACCAGCCATGCGAGCAGATTGCCCATGCCGGCAAGCCCTGAAATGCGGTAGGCGACGAACTCCAAGATGAACGCCACAATCGGCATCAGGCAGCCGAAGGCAAGACATCCATGGGTCATTGTATTGTGTTCGCGCTGCGACAGCGTCGGCTCCTGCGGCGGTGCGATCTCACGTGCGAGATCCGTCACGGTGTAGGTCGGGCGCGTGACATTGCCGTATACGGCAGTTCGCCCCGTTTCCTCCGTCTTGGTCGATCCGTCCGAATAGGTGGTGGTCGTCGTTTCCACATCGTAGCCGACGATCTCCCGATGGGTTGCTGTCCCCGTCGCGTGTCCCCGCTTGTAGACGAGCGGCACAGATGCCGTGTTGTCACTGCCGCAGTGCGGGCAGGTCAGATGATTGCTTTCCATAGATGCCCCTTCCCTGTTTGTACAAAAAACGCTGTCCATGTATTATAGCATACAATGTAGATGTCCTGCTGCAATAACAAACGGGTCTGCTTGAAAGATTTCTCCAAGCAGACCCGCTCTTTCGCTTGTCTAACGTCCGCGCGCGCAGCCGCAGCCGCCACGTCCCGCATATCCGCGTTCGCCGCGAGCCGGGGCACGGTCGCCGTCCCCGCAGTAACCTGAACCATCGCCGTAGCAGTATGCCGTGTTCTGCTGCTGCGGCAGCTCGCACGCGCCGTCCTCGCAGGTGTACGCAAGCGTCTGCGCTCCCGCACTGAGGATCAGTCCTGCGAACAGTCCCGCAATGATCTTTTTCATGACCATTTCCTCCCAAAATACAATATCATGTTCACATTCATTCTATCATATTTGTCAATGCAAAGCAAATTATAATTGACATATGCCGAAAACTTTGATAAGATTATAACTGTCATATGACAGAAATGGAGGAGTTATGCCGCGACCAAAGAGATGCCGGCGCATCGGCGTTTATCCCGATTTTTGGAGTTTTGCGCCGGAGGATGCGGAGGAGGAGACGGCGGAGTCCGTTGTCCTCCAACTGGATGAGCTTGAGACGATCCGACAGATCGACTACGGGCGGCAGACGCAGGAGGAATGTGCCGCCGCGATGGGTGTGTCCCGCGCGACGGTGACGAGTATCTATGAGGCGGCACGCTACAAGCTCGCGGAGGCAATCATCTGCGGGAAGCGTATCCGCATTGCAGGCGGCGCGTATCGGATCGAGAACCCGATTGCGCCGGAGATTCAGGACAAAGGAGAGTATATGATGAGAATCGCAGTACCCTATGAAAATGAGACGATTGAGCAGCACTTCGGCAGGGCAAAACAGTTTAAGTTCTATGATGTCGAGAACGGCACGGTACAGTCCTCGGAGGTTGTGGACACGGTCGGCGAGGGGCATGGCGCACTCGCGAGCTTCCTCCACAGTGCGAAAGCGGATGTTGTGATCTGCGGCGGCATCGGCGCGGGCGCACAGACGGCTCTCGCGGAGGCGGGCATTGAACTCGTATCCGGCGTGAAGGGGAATGCGGATGAATGTGTCACACAGCATCTCGCAGGGACACTTGAGCGCAGCGCGGATGAGGGCAAGTGTACGCATCGCCATCAACATCAGCACGGCAAGGATCATGCGCACGGGCATGGCTGCGGTCATGAGGAGCATGGTCACGGCTGTGGACATGAGGGACATGAGGGACATGGCGGACACCATGCGCATGGTGGACACTGCGGACATCACGCACACTGATTCTGTAAGAAGAACACCGCTTCGGCGGTGTTTTTTGATGGGAAAAGATAAATATAAACTATCATAGATATAAAATAATGAATTATATATAGTTGTGATATAAAAATAAAAGTTCACATCAAGCTGAAGAAAATATGGACGTGTATTTATCGATTCGTTGATATAAATGAGAATATAGTTGAGAATGAATATGTATTTTTATAAAGTCGGTGTAAAAAGAATCAATTATGAATTTGCTTCATAATTATTATTTATGATTTTTAAGAAAACCTCTTGATTTTTATAGATGGTTGGTATATTATACAAATGAACTAACCGTATAGAATATTCATGTTGATATATAGGAGCCTATTGTTATGAAGAATGATATTGCTGTCATTTACTCCTCGCGTACGGGGAATACGAAAAAGGTCGCGGAGCATCTGGCGGAGGCGCTCGGTGCGTCCTGCCACAGCGTCAAGGATACGTCGGCAGTGCCCGATGGGGCGACGCTCTGCATCGGCACATGGATCGACCGTGGGACGGCGGATGCGGCGGCGAAGAAGTACATCGAGAGTCTGCGCGGACGGCGCGTTTTCCTCTACGGCACGCTCGGCGCGGAGCCTAACTCGGAGCACTGCGCGAAGTGCATCGCGAACATCCGCGCACTCTTTGATCCGTCCAATGAAATTTTGGGCGCGATCCTAGTGCAGGGGGCGATCGACCCGATGCTCATCGAGATGTTCAAGAGTATGCCGAAGGACAATGTGCACGCGTTCACCGCCGAGAACGCGGCACGCTACGAGGCGGCGGCAAGTCATCCCGATGCGGAGGATTTTGCAAAGGTGATTGCGGCGGCAAAGGAGGCACTTGCATGAATACGTTTGAAACGAAACTCGCGGCACTCTCGGAGGAAGCGCGCGGCTGGCTGCTCGGTACGAAGTCGGAGAACCCGCTCGGCTGTGCCTTTGCGAAAAAGCGTGTGGTGCATCCGGGTGCGGGCGGCAAGCGGATGATTATGGACAAGGCGGAGCAGGCGCAGATCTGGGCGGAGCTGATGGCGCAGACCCCCGATCCTGCTGACGAGCGTGCGGTCTACATCCACATCCCGTTCTGTGACAAGAAGTGCAGCTACTGCGGATTCTTTCAAAACTTCACGCGTGAGGAAGCGGCGCATCACTATGTCGATGTCCTCATCGACGAGATCGAGGCGGCGGCAGATACCCCTTATGTGACGGGGGCGCCGTTTCAAGCGGTATTCTTCGGCGGCGGTACACCGACGGCGCTCAGTGATGCAGATCTTTCACGGCTCGTACGTACGGTACGCGAGCGTCTGCCGCTCACGAGCGACTGCGAGATCACGCTTGAGGGGCGTATCCACGATCTCTCAGAGAGCAAGGTCGAGGCGGCGATGAATGCGGGCATCAACCGTTTCTCCCTCGGCGTGCAGTCCTTTGATACGCGCGTCCGTCAGGCAATCGGGCGCATTGACGACCGCGAAACAGTGATCGCAACGCTGCGCCGCATGGTCGAAAAGCAGGGGGCTGTCGTCATCGCAGACCTCATCTACGGTCTGCCCTATCAGTCGATGGAGATCTGGGAGAACGATGTGCGCACGCAGTTCGAGATCGGGATTGCGGGCGGCGACCTCTATCAGCTCAATGTGTTCCCCGCGAGCGAACTGGCGCGGCGTATCGACTCGGGCGATCTGCCCATGCTTCCGACGACGGAGGAGCAAGCAGAGTATTTCAAACGAGGTATTGAGATCGTCGCGGAGAATCCGATGGCTCGCCGCATTGATACGACGCATTGGACGACGGATCACCGCGAGCGCAGCCTATATAATACGCTCGCCAAGCGCGGCAACGACGTTCTCGCGTTCGGCTCGGGGGCGGGCGGTTTCATCGGTCAGATGATGTGGCGCAACCACGGTGCGCTTGCACCGTATGAGAAGATGGTGGAGGAGGGCGCCAAGCCGTTTCAGTTCATGGGCGAGCAGGCGGACGAGCACCGTATGCACAGCGAGATCGGCGACCAGATCGAGCATGGCTGCCTCTACGCACCGTTCTTCGAGAAGAAATACGGCGTTGATCTCCTCACGGAACTTGAGCCGCTCCTTGCCGCATGGGCGGAGAACGGGCTCATCACGCGCACGCGTACGGGTTTCCTTTTGACGCGTGCGGGCGAGTTCTGGCACGACAACCTCATCCAGGGCTTCCTCGAAGCGTACGCACTCACGCAGGAGGACGAGGTGAGGCTCCGCAAGGAGAACGTCGCGCTGCAGGACATGATTCCGAAATCCGTGCGCTCCATGCTTGAGGCGATGTTCCCCGACGGAATGCCGGAACAGATGGCGGCGGCACTGCGCGGCAAGCCGACACCGGAGATGGAGAACCATCCGCATATGCAAATGCTGCGGAATCTGATTGAGAAAGAGCGGGAGAAGGAACGCGCCTCGGCGGCGGAAAATGCTGCGCCCGACCTCAATACCGTGATGCGCACGCAGTCGCGTGAACTTGGAAAAGCTGTGTAATATAAATAGAAATACAGCCCGCTTGGATGTGCTGATGTCCAAGCGGGCTGTATTCGTGTGTGCTATCGCGGCGTAAAGTACCCAAACGCCGTGGGGATACTGTAGGTATCGGCAAGCTCTGCGCGGCGCACCCAGAGAAGGGCGGAGGGGGCAGCATCATTGTCCTCCGCTGCCATCAGCGGCGGCTCGTTCGTGTCGGCGACTGTGACCGCCCAACCCGTCAGATCCCATTCGATGTGCGAGAAGATATGACGTGCGGACGGGAGCGGCGCGATGTCGAGAATGTGAAATCCCTTTTCTTCGAGATGTTCGCGTACGGCACGTTTGTTTAGCTTTTTGTCGATGTTCGGATATTCCCAAAGACCTGCGAGGAGTCCCCGCGCAGGTCTTTTTCGTATGGCGATTTTTTCGCCGCAGGAGAGAAGGAGAACGGTTCGTTTCTCCTTGCGACGTGCTTTGAGTGCAGTTTTTACGGGATAGTTCTGCTCCGTGCCGCGATCATGTGCGAGACAGAGCTGCGCGACGGGGCAGGTGTGGCAGAGCGGCGCACCGTTCGGCAGACAGATGGTCGCACCGAGATCCATAAACGCCTCGTTGAGCAATCCCGCCTCGCGTCCGCTCGGATAGGAAGTGGCAAGCGCCGACTCAAGCGCACGCTTCGATGTGTCCTTTGCAATGTCGATCGCATTCGCCGTGATGCGTGCGGCGACGCGCAGGAAGTTGCCATCGACGGCGGGGCGCGGCTCTCCGTAGGCAAAGGAGGAAATCGCACTTGCGGTATAGCGTCCGATGCCGGGGAGGGCGAGCAGTGCGTCAAAGTCCTTTGGCAGCTGTCCTTCATGTTCGCGAACGATGACCTCTGCCGCACGTTTGAGGTTGCGGGCGCGGCTGTAGTATCCGAGCCCCTGCCAGAGTTTCATGAGCGCATCGTCATCCACGGCGGCAAGCGCGCGGACGCTCGGCAGCGCATCGAGGAAGCGCAGATAGTAGCCGCGTACAACGGCGGCACGCGTCTGTTGGAGCATGATCTCCGAGATCCAGACGTGATACGGCGTCGGTTCGTCGCGCCACGGCAGGTCGCGCGTGTCGGGGGCGGACGTGCGCCATGTGAGCAGAGCCGCGCACAGGGCAGGGAAAACAGAACTTCCCTCCCACGGTAAAATTTTCATGAAAAAGCTCTCCTTTTCTCCGAGATTTTACTAGCCTTACGTGAAACGGGAATGAAGGAACGGTCTTTTCTTTACAAAGTGCGCCCTTTGTACTATGATAAATTGATAGGAATCGCTGAATTTATCAGTGCTTCCTATCGTATGTGGATGGAGGCTCTGCTGTGATTTATAACATCTGCAAAATCGATCTTGCACTTTATAGCGTTGTTGCCTCCAATATCGTTACGGATGAGGTTATTATTACGAGTGAGCGAATTGAGCACATACGAAGTCGGCACAGAGGCGCCTTTGAGGAATACGGGGCTTACTTTGCAGAGATTTTACAATCACCGGATTATATTCTGGAGAACAGACGTAATACAGCAGAAGTTTTGAAAGAAATATTGCACAACGGAAAGAAGTGCAAGCTGATCTTGCGCTTGCAGACCGGTAGCGATCCGAAGGGGTTCAAAAATGCTGTTATCACTTTCCTGCACATACGTGACAGTGAGTGGCGGCGGCTTCTCCGCAGCAAGAAAGTTCTTTACAAAAGAGAATAAAATGTATAGAATAAAGATAGCATAACAGCGATTTGAGGTGGGAGATTTCGTCCAGCCCACACGCCGATGGCACGACAGGGAGAACCCGAGTAGATGCAGGAGAATTGGACGCCTGCCAAATTGCTGTTACAGGAAAGCCGTCCGACATGGACGGCTTTTGCTTTTAGTTTCTGTGTGTGATAGAATAACAGAAAATCTGCATAATGGAGTGATTATAATGTTGGATATGAAATTTGTGCGCGAGAATCTGTCGGCGGTGCAGGAGATGCTGAAGAACCGCTGCAACGCGCTCGATCTCACGCCGTTTGCGGCACTGGATGAGCGTCGGCGTGTGATTTTGCAGGATGTGGAGGAGAAGAAGGCACGCCGCAACGCCGTATCGAAGGAGATCGGTGTACGCAAGAAGGCGGGCGAGAACGCGGACGATGTGGTCGCTGAGATGCGTGCGCTCGGCGATGAGATCACGGCACTCGACGATGAACTGCGCGGCGTGGAGCAGAGTTTGCGCGAGCTGCTGCTCCAGATTCCGAATATGCCGAAGGCAGACGTGCCCGTCGGAAAGGACGATACAGAGAATCCCGAGGTGCGCCGTTGGGGTACGCCTCGTACATTTGATTTCGAACCGCAGGCGCATTGGGACATCGGGGAGAAACTCGGCGTGCTCGATGCGGAGCGTGCGG
Source organism: Selenomonas dianae (assembly GCF_030644225.1). Lineage (NCBI taxonomy): Bacteria > Bacillati > Bacillota > Negativicutes > Selenomonadales > Selenomonadaceae > Centipeda > Centipeda dianae. Next base: position 404,848 of record NZ_CP128650.1, read on the forward strand.
CGAAGGTCACAGGGGCACGCTTCACGTTCTACAAGGGGCTTGGCGCACGCCTCGAACGCGCGTGTATCAACTTCATGATGGATCTCCATGCACAGAAGCACGGCTACACGGAGATGCTTGCGCCCTACATCGTGAACGAGGCAAGCATGGTCGGGACGGGGCAGCTGCCGAAGTTCGCGGAGGATATGTTCAAGCTCGACGGGCTCGACTACTACCTCGTGCCGACGGCGGAAGTACCGACGACGAACTACCACCGCGACGAGATCCTGGATGCGGAGCAGCTGCCGGAGTACTATACCTCCTATACGGCGTGCTTCCGTGCGGAGGCGGGCAGCGCAGGGCGCGATACGCGCGGTCTGATCCGTCAGCACCAGTTCAACAAGGTGGAGCTGATTAAATTCGTTACACCCGAGACGAGTTGGAACGAGCTGGAAACGATGGTGGAGGCGGCGGAGGACGTGCTGAAGACGCTCGAACTGCCGTACCGCGTCGTGCAGCTCTGCACGGGCGACATGAGCTTTACCTCGGCGAAGACGTATGACATCGAGGTCTGGATGCCCGCACAGGACAAATACCGCGAGATCTCGTCCTGTTCGAACTGCACGGACTATCAGGCGCGCCGCGCGAACATCAAGTATCGTCCCGCGCGCGGAGCAAAGCCCGCCTTTCTCCACACGCTGAACGGTTCGGGCGTTGCAGTCGGGCGTACGGTGGCGGCGATCCTTGAGAACTGTCAGCAGGCGGACGGCTCTGTCGTTGTGCCGAAGGCACTCGTGCCGTACATGGGCGGCGTTACGGTCATTCGATGAAAAAGATTGTTGTCGGCATCACGGGGGCAAGCGGCAGTGTATACGCCGTTCGCCTCATTGATGTTCTGAGGGAGCAGGGCATCGAGGTGCACGCCGTTGTGACGGACAGCGGACAGCGCGTGCTGGACTACGAGTGCGGTGTGACGATGGAGGAACTTTCACGGCGCGTCGATGTGCTCTATCCGAATGCGGACGTGGGCGCGGCAATCGCAAGCGGCTCGTTCCGCATGGATGCGATGGTCGTCCTGCCATGCTCGATGAAGACGGCGGGGGCTATCGCCCACGGTGTGACGGATGATCTCCTCACGCGTGCGGCAGACGTGACGCTCAAGGAGGGGCGGCGGCTGCTCCTCGTGCCGCGCGAGACCCCCATGCACGAGATTCACCTTGAGAATCTGCTGCGGATCGCACGCGCGGGGGCGGTCGTGATGCCCGCCGCGCCCGGCTTTTACCACAGACCTGAGACACTGGACGATCTCGTCAATATGATGGTGGGCAAGATCCTCGACCGTCTCGGCATCGAGGCGGAGCTCTTTCCCCGTTGGAGGTGACAGAAATGACGTTTTTCAAAGTAAAAATGACGGCACTCGCGGCTGTGCTCGCGCTGAGCGCGGCGGGGACGGCGGCTGCTGCGCCCGCAGAGGCGGACGGGCATACGATGCAGATGCAGATGCACATGGGAAATTCCTCGGCGCAGGACAAGAAAGCCGAGATCCAGATGGACTATTTGGAGCATCGCGGCGAGCGTCGTTATATCGACCTTTACAATCTGCACGTTTTCCGCCAGTACAAGGAGATGCACGGGATGTCGCTCCACTGGGGGCTGACCGTTTCGCGTGCCGTCGGTTCGTGGGCGGAGAAGGACACGCCCGATGTGCGTCTCAACTCGTCCGCCGTTGGTGCGGGGCCTGCGTACATGGTGCGCTGGACGAAGCCGCTCGGCTCGAAATGGGAGGCGTCGTTTGACGCGACGGGGGCGGTTCTCGTCTACAACGACGTGCACCCCGCATACACGCGTAACTACGGATTTATGTGGCGCATCGGGCCGCGTATGACGTACAAGTTTAATGAGCACAACGCTCTGAGTGTTGCCTATCTGGGGCATCATGTGTCGAATGGACAGCGGACGAAGAATCCCGGCTACAACGGCATCGGACTCTCGATCGGCTATCGGTACGCGTACTAAAGGTGAAGTTACGGGCGAAGGGATTTTGTTCCTTACGTTGCTCCTAAGCGAACCCTAGTGGAGCAAGTGAGTAAAGCGTGCGACTCGCCCCCGGCGTACTTCTTTCGTTCAAGCGAAGCGCGTTTAAGAAGTGCGCCGGTATTTAGGCGAACGAGCACGCGATCACTTGCGTAACTAAGCGTTCGCGTGGAGCGCGTAAGGAACGTGACTCTGGAACATTCCTCGTAAAGACTAAAGGGGCTTATTTTTGGCAAAGAAATTTTATGCCGTGAAGCGCGGGCGCAAAACGGGCATCTTTACCGTCTGGGCGGAGTGCTCCGCGCAGGTGCAGGGCTTTCAGGGCGCGGTGTATAAGGGTTTTATGACCGAGGCGGAGGCGCGTGACTGGCTTGGCGGTGCGGGGAACTCGGCTGTGGTGAACACTGCAAAGTGTGGCACAGCAGCGAAAAAATCGTCCGCGCCGACCGTCGATGCTCCCGTTGACGCGGACTATATCATCCACACGGACGGCTCGTGTCTCCGCAATCCCGGCGGCGCAGGCGGCTGGGCTGCCGTTATTGAGACAGTCGCAACGGGCGAGGTCAGAGAGCACAGCGGCGGCGATCCTGAAACGACGAACAACCGCATGGAACTGACGGCGGCACTTGAGGCGATGAACGCTGTGCCGGAGGGGGCACGCGTCGCCCTCTATACGGACAGTCAGTATCTGAAGAACGCATTCACAAAGTTCTGGCTGCCCGCATGGAAGAAGCGCGGATGGAAGAAGGCGGACGGCGAACCCGTGCTCAATCAGGATCTCTGGATACAGCTCGACGCAGCATTTGCTGCACGGCGCGTGCAGTTCCACTGGGTCAAGGGGCACGCGGGCAACCCGCGCAACGAACGCTGTGACGAGCTCGCGCGGAGCGAGGCGGAGAGATTCAATAGGTGATTTTTGTTTGTCTCGTGCAATGTCCCATGCGAACGCCTCGTTGCGCAAGTGATCGTGTACTTGTACGCTCAAATACCGGCGGACTTCTTAAACGCGCTTCGCTTGGACGAAAGAAATCCGCCGGGGCGTACCGCACACTTTCCTCACTTGCTCCACTAGGGTTCGCTTAGGGACATCGCATCGATACGTCGCAACCTAAGCCTCCCTCTATGACGGAGGAGGGAGACCGCTTGTGGTGGTGGAGGCATACAAAATCTACGAAAGGAGGGAATTCATGCAGCGCATCTTCGAGGCGGTGGGACGCTTTGTCCTCACGCATCTTGCGAACATCGGGCGCATCACACTTCTCTACGCCGAGACGGCGCGGCAGGTCACGCGGCGTCTGCGCGTGCGGAGCATCATCTACCAGATGGCGCATCTCGGTGCGGATTCCCTCCTCATTGTCGGGCTGACCCTCCTTTTCACAGGCATTGTGTTGACCCTCCAAATCGCACACGAGTTCATCCGCTACGGAGCGCAGAGCACCATCGGCGCAGTCATCGCCATCGGCATCGGGCGCGAGCTCGGCCCCGTCCTCGTCGGTGTCGTCTGCGCGGGGCGCGTGGGCGCAGCGATTACGGCGGAGGTCTCCACGATGAAGGTCACGGAGCAGATCGACGCGCTGCGCGTTATGGCGGTCAGCCCCGTGAACTATCTCATCGTGCCGCGTATGCTCGCGTGCATGATCGTCGTTCCCGTCCTCACCGTATTTGGCGACGTGATCGGCGTTCTCGGCGGCTACCTCACGGCGGTGCACTACTCGGGCATATCGCCCTATACCTTCACACACTCCATCACGCAGTACGCAGCGATCTACGACATGACGGGCGGCCTCGTCAAGGCGATTTTCTTCGGCAATGTCATCGCCGTCCTTGGCTGTCACTACGGGCTGAACGCGCCGAGCGGCGCGGAGGGGGTCGGCAAGGCGACCATGCAGACCGTCGTTACATCCATCATCGTTATTTTTATTCTGAACGCCGTCTTGACATTCTTCTTGTTCTGAGGACACGCTATGATACGACTGAACAACGTCAGAAAGTGTTTCGGGGACAAGGAAGCACTCAAGGGGATCAGCCTCACCATCGAAAAAGGGGAGACCATCGCCATCATCGGCGGTTCGGGCTCGGGCAAGTCCACCCTCCTGCGCCTGATGATCGGACTGGATCGCCCCACCTCTGGCGAGATCTACCTCGGCGACGACAATATCACGGCGATGAGCGAGGACGCACTCGACCGCGTGCGCCTGCGCATGGGGATGGTATTCCAGTACTCTGCGCTCTTTGACTCTATGAGTGTCGGGGAGAACGTCGCGTTCGGGCTGCGCGAGCATACCAATAAGGGTGAGGATGAGATTCGCCGCATCGTGGCGGAAAAACTTGCGCTTGTCGGACTGCCCGATGCAGCGGCGATGATGCCGCAGGAACTCTCGGGCGGGATGAAAAAACGCGTGGGGCTTGCGCGTGCGATTGCCACCGATCCCGAGATCATCTTCTACGATGAACCAAGCTCGGGGCTCGACCCCATCATGACGGCAAAGATCGACGAACTGATTATTGATATGCAGCGGAAACTCGATGTGACCTCGATTGTCGTTACACATGACATGGTGAGTGCGAGCCGCATCGCCGACCGCATTGCCATGATTTACGAGGGGCAGCTTATCGCCGTCGATACGGCGGAGCGATTTCAGGATATTGAGGATGAGCGCGTACAGGCATTCTTCCGTACGCTGCACCATCGCAGGGAGGTTGGGGCATGAGCGCAGAGGCAAAGGTTGGAGCGTTTACACTCGGGGGCGTGGCACTCCTCATCGCCGTTGTCATGTTCTTCGGCGGGCTGCGCTTTGGCGGGAGTTCGGACTATATGCTCTACGCGGGATTTGGTCGCGCCGTCGGGCTGAACCCCGAGGCACAGGTTCTCCTCTCGGGCGTTCCCGTCGGACAGGTCGAGGAGATCGTGAGCGATGGACTGGGGGTCACGGTCTCCATGCGCATTCGGGACGGCGTGAAGATCCCACGCGGTTCGTCCATCACGATTGGGCAGCCCGGCATTATGGGGGATAAATTCATCATCATCACCCCGGCGGCAAGTTCGGACTTTTATACGGGCGGCGACTACCTTTACGGCGAGAACGAGATGGGCATGGATACCATGTTCACCGAGCTGAACAAGATGATTATTCAGGTCGAGGCGATGCTCACATCCATCAACAACATTGTCGGCGCTCCCGGCTTCCAGACCTCGATGGTGCAGCTTGTCGTCAATATGGAGCAGATGACGGCACACCTCGACGGCCTGACCGCGACGTTGGAGCAGATGGCGAACGAGAACCGCAGCGACCTGCACGCCATGCTCGCGAACATGAACAATATGACGGGCAGCCTCGTGCAGACCACGGCAAGCGTCGAGCGCATCATGACGAATCTTGAAACCGTCGGCGCAGACCCGCAGACAGCAGAAAATCTCAGAAAGACACTTGAAAACATCACTGCCTCCTCCGAGCGCATCCTGCGCATCGCCGAGGGCATCGAGGCAGTCGCGGGCGACCGAGAGACGCAGGAGGACGCACGCGCCCTCATTCACAACGCACGCATGATGACGGACAAGGCGGGCGGACTTATGGGGCGGCTGCAGAACGTCAAGGTCACGCCGAAGGTGGACGCGATGTACAGCGGCAAGGCGGACGACTGGCGCACGAACGTGAACCTCGATGTCGGCGAGAAACAGGGCATGTATGCGACATTCGGCGTGGACGACATTGGCGGCGGTGATAAATTTAATGCGCAGGTTGGTACACGCGGCACGTCCTTCGGCGCACGCGCAGGCGTCGTCGCGGGCGCGGCGGGGGTCGGCGTGGATGCCTACGCAGGTGAGAAATTCAAATTCTCTGCCGATGCCTACGATCCGAACGATGTCAGCGTACGTCTGCGTGCGCAGTACCAAGTGAAGGACGGCACATATCTCTTTGGCGAGTGGAACGATGTGAACGACAGCACTCGCCGTGCGTTCTATACGGGCGTGCGACAGGAGTTTTGAGACCCGATCAGTTTTGATTGACGAGCAGTAGAATATATGTATAATATAATTATGGATATACATTTTGCATGGGATGAAGAAAAGAACCGTTCCAATCAGAAGAAGCATGGCATTTCCTTTGAGGAAGCGGCGACCGTGTTCTATGATGATGATGCTCTTCTCAAATACGACGAAGCACACTCTCTGGATGAAGAGCGGTTCGTTATGCTTGGAATGAGCAAAGCGAATCGTATGTTGGTTGTTTGTCACTGCTGCCGTATGGGAGGTGTGCTGCGTATCATATCTGCACGAAAGGCAACCCGAAGAGAGGAAAGTCAGTATTGGGAGCGTCTTTAGGAGGGATACTATGAAAGAAGAATACGATTTTTCGGATGCGATAAAAAATCCATATTCCAAACGTCTCAAAAAACAAATCACAATCAACATCAATGATGAAACCGTTGCGTACTTCAAGGCGCAGTCCGCAGAGGTCGGCATTCCTTATCAGACACTTATTAACTTGTATCTGTCCGACTGTGCGGCGCACGGCAGAAAACTGAATCTGTCATGGCAGTAAAAACAGCCTCATGAAACATCATCTTGTTTCATGAGGCTTTCGTATCTCTATAGATATATAGGCAGCGGTATCGCTGCTTTTTTATTGATTAAACTGGGGTTTTCGTCCCTCAAGGAATGCCGTCACCGCCTCGCGGTGGTCGGCAGACGCGCCCGCTCGTGCGAGGTTTTCCGCCTCCAGACGGCTGTACGCCATATAGTCGCGGTAGAACACCTCATAGTAGAGCTGCTTTTGCATCGCGAGTGCGCCGAGCGGGCGGCGCAGGAGCTTCGCAGCAAAGGCGTGCGTCTCCTCCGCGAGCTTTCCATCGGGGGCGAGCCGCGTCGCAAGCCCCAGACGCAGCGCCTCCTCACCGTAGACGGGCGCACTCAGCGCCATGAGCTCAATCGTCCGCGCAAGCCCGACGATCTGTTTCAGATGATAGATACAGCCTGTATCACCGGGGAGCGCGACATTTGAGAATGCCGTGAGCAGACAACTTTTCTCCGTCATGATGCGGAAGTCCGCACCGAGTGCGATGCCGCAGCCCGCACCTGCCGCCGCACCGTTCACCATTGCAATCACGGGCTTCGAGCACTTGCGAAGAGAAAGCGATGCCTGTCCCGTCAGGATGGAGAGATCATAGCTGATGAAGTCGAACGATGCCATCTCCTTGATGTCGCCGCCGGCGGAGAAATTCTTGCCCGTGCCCGTAATGATGAGAACCTTCACCGCATCGTCTGCGTCACAGTGCTCCACCGCAGCGATCAGATCGCGGAACATCGGCGCATTCAGCGCATTGTTCGAGGCGGGGCGGTCGATCGTGATCGTCGCAATGCCATCCTCGATATGCAGTTTAATATGTTCGTCCATGGGAGACCTCCTTAAAATAGTCTATTTGAAATTAACTGACGACTATTCAAAAAATTATGCTTGTTGTTATGGTATCTCATTTCATATTGTCATGCAAGCACAATTTATTTCTCAGCCACCACCTCGCTGTTGTCGATGGCGAAGTCGAGCAGGAGACCGATGAGTTCGTTGCGTGAGCGTCCCGTCTCGTCGGCAAGAGCATCCAGTCGATTGATAATATCTTCCCGCACGCGGATGGATAGGGTCTTATGCCCATCCTCTCCGCGTTTTCTTTTTGTAATGATGAGTTTCGCATTCATACTATATCACCTCATCATTAGTTTATAGATGGGGCAATACAAAATATATGATTGATACATTGCTGTAAAACCTGTCAATATTTCATTTAAGTTGTGATATAAAATGAACGATATATTGTGTGTAAAAATATGTTATAAAATATGTTATAAAAGTAAAGGGTGAAACAATGGAGATACATCCTGCTGTACAAGGGGGCGCCGAGCAGGGAAGCGCACGCGTCGGCAGGGGACAGGGAACGTCTCTACCCAAGAATGTTTTCCAAGAGGTACTTGATGCGGCGGGCAGTCGCACAAAATTTTCCTCCCACGCAAAAACGCGCATCGAACAGCGCGGTGTCGATCTCACGGCGGACGACATCACGCGTCTTGACGCAGCGGTTGACCGCATGGCGGAAAAGGGCGTGCGCGATGCGCTCGTCTATCTGAGCCGCGGGCTTGCGATGGTCGTCAGCGTGAAGAACCGCACCGTCATCACCGCGCTCGACGAGGCGAGTGCGAAGGAAAACATCTTTACGAATATTGACAGTGCTGCAATTTTATAGGAATGAATAAGGGAGAGATGCAACTATGATGCGTTCGCTGTTCTCGGGGATTTCGGGGCTCAAAGGCCACCAGACCCGCATGGATGTCGTCGGACACAATATTTCGAATGTCAATACCACAGGCTTTAAGGCGAGCCGCGTGACCTTTGCCGATACGCTCTATCAGACCACATCCGGCTCCTCTGCGCCGCAGGGAAATCTGGGCGGCATCAATCCGAAACAGATCGGGCTTGGCGCGAATGTCGCCTCCATTGATACGGTCTTTGGGGATGCGAGCGTGCAGGGAACGGGCAAGAATACCGATGTCGCGCTTGCGGGCAACGGGCTCTTCATGGTGAAGAATAACAGTGGTACCTACTATACGCGCAGCGGTGCATTCGAGTTCGATGCGAACGGCAACTATGTCATGTCCGGCAACGGCTCCTTTGTGCAGGGCTGGATGGCACGCGAGAACGGCGAGCTGGTGACGACGGAGCAGCCCGGCAATATCACCATCAAGGCGGGCAAGAGTATGCAGCCGCAGATGACAACCTCTGCCACCTATCTGAACAATCTCAACGCCGATACGAAGGGCTATGAGATTGCGAGCATCGTCGCGAAGTTTGCCGATGGAACACAGAAGGCTCTCGGGACATATACGGAGAGTTCTGTTGGCGAGATGTCTCTTGGTGTGACAGGCACGACGAAACCGATTCCGTTGGAGGATGGTGTTGCAGATTATCCATTTAAAACAACAGATAAGGTTACACTCACGGGCATACCCGTGAAGGGAAAAGCGTTGTTTTCGACGACAGTTACCTCTGTTGAGACTAATGGAGCGAATGTCAAAGTGACCTATGAGGGGGATAAATCCTCTGTTTACGGAATTGTTGACAGCTCAGGGAATCCCATCTCCGTCACACATACAACTGGAACGCATGCGATTGGTGATATATCTACAATTTCTGGAAAGATAGCAGCGGGAGGGGTAAAAACCTCAGGCTCAAACCCGGGAGAAACAGAATTGACGCTTGCTACGGCAACAATAGGCGGACAAACGTTTACGAACGTGAAAATCACTGTTCCAAACCCTAAGAATTTTACATATGCAGATGGACAGACGGTGAACTTTTCACTAGTGAAGAAAAAAATAGAAGCTGACGCAGGCGCAAAAATCCATACGCCCAATACATATAGCGATGGTACGGTGCTGGATGCCAATGAAGCAACGGCGGGGGCACCCTTCACTGTTACGCAGAAGAATCAGCGTTATATCTATAAGGGGCGCGTTGATGGAAGTGAGGGGACGATTAAATCAGTCACGCGAAAATCAAAACAACCAACAGAAGTTACTCTCACCATGAAGGACGGGCAGGTTTTTACGGGCGCGGTCAACGGTGAGTACAAGGTCGGCGGAATGTACTATCCGCCCTCGGTGACGACCTTCACCGTCTACGACAGCCTCGGCGGCGCGCACAGCGTTCCGCTGACCTTCCGCAAGACGGGTGCGAATGAGTGGGATATGAGCCTCGGCGGCAGTGATACCTATACCTACAAGGAAAAGAACGGGATGGAGGTCACGGCGACCCTCACAAAGACGAAGCTCAAATTTGACCAGACAGGGCGCTATGTCAGCGGTGATGCGACCGTTTCCATGACCTATAAGCGCGAGGGCGAGGAGGAGCCGAAACCGCACAAGGTCACGGTCAGTCTCGGTGCGCTCACGCAGTACAGCGGCAGCAGTACGATCAAGGCGGAGTCGGACGGCAATGCCGAGGGCGTTCTGAAAAGTGTCTCGATTGACAAGACGGGGACGATTACAGGCGTGTACTCGAACGGCAAGATCAAGGCAGAGGCGCAGCTCGCCGTCGCTCAGTTCAACAACCCGGCGGGACTGACGCGCGCCGGCGGGAACTTCTTCGAGATCTCGAACAACTCCGGCGCGGCAAATGTCAAGACCGCGGCCGATCTCGGCTGCACGATTACCCCGTCGGCTCTGGAGATGTCCAACGTTGACATTGCCGACCAGTTCTCCGACATGATCGTCACACAGCGCGGTTTCCAAGCGAACTCCAAGACCATCACCGTCGGCGACGAGATGCTCGAAACCCTCATCAACATGAAGCGGTAAGGAAGCAGAATCGCATACGATTTTGGAAAGGGCTGTCCTTAGGGGCGGCTCTTTTCTGCACCTAAGGATAAATTTATTTGAAAAAGACGGTCACAGCTGATACAATGATAGAACCTGTCAATACAGTTCATACAGTTGATACGGACAGCTTTGGAGCAGCCCGCCGTTCGGGTGCATCCGTTACGGACGAGGAGGAAATGGTTTTGAATACACAGGGTCTTTTTGCGAAACGGTTGGTACGCGCACTGGCTCTCTCGGCTGCGGTCGGGCTTTTTGCGGGGACGGCATCGGCGGAAACGGTGCAGGTGGATCTTTCGCGCAGCGTGCAGATGGCGCTTGAGAGCAACCGCACGATCAAGCAGGCTCTGACGGATGTGGATGCGGCGCACGCTTCGCTTTCGCAGGTGAACCGTACGATGGGGCCGACGCTGACGTGGCAGACCTCGGCGAACCGCGTCGGGGGCGAGGCGTATCGGGGCTCCGGGGTCAAATACAACTACGGAAACACGGGTACGGTTTCGCTGCCGGTCTATAATGCGGCGCTGAACGCACAGCGGAAGGCGGCGCGTTACGGGCTGAATGCGGCGGACTTTGCACTGGAGCAGACGAAGCAATCAATTCGCCTGACGGCGACGACAGACTATTTTAATATTCTTCAAGCACGCAATTTGGTGAAGGTACGCGAGGATACGGTGGCGACGCTGCAGACCCATCTCGCGGATGTGAATGCGCAGCTGCGTGCGGGTACGGTGGCGCGTGCGGATGTGCTCGCCTCGGAGGTGGAACTGGCGAACGCACAGCAGAACCTGACGACGGCGCGGAACAACTATGAGGTTGCGGTGGCGACGCTGAACAATGTGATCGGTGTGCCGACGGATACGACGCTCGACATCAACGATGAGCTGCGTTATACGAACTATGATCTCTCCCTCGATGACTGTACGGACTATGGGCTGCTCTACCGCGCGGACGGTGCGGCGGCACTCTATGCACTTAGGCGTGCAGAGGAGGGGGTTCGTGCGGCAAAGGCGGGCTATCAACCGACGGTGAATGCGGCGGCGACGCGCTCGATCGCGGGCGAACGCCCCTTCAAGGACGATCATAAATCGAGCGATACATGGGCGGCGGGGCTGAGTGCATCGTGGAATATCTTCGACAACGGTGTGACGGCGGCGCAGGTCGATGCGGCAAAGGCGACGCTTCGAAAAGCCGAGGAAGCTCTTGCGGCGACGGATGAGCAGATCCGCCTCGATGTGCGTACGGCGTATCTGAACCTGCGTGCAGCAGAGCAGAATATCGAAACGACGGAGAAGGCGGTCTCCCGTGCGGAGGAGGACTATAACATTGCGCGCGTCCGCTACAATGCGGGGGTTGGTACGAATCTTGAGGTGATGCGCGCCTCCGACAATCTGACGACGGCACGGATGAACTATTCGACCGCGCTCTACAATTACAATATGGGCAAGGCAGCCCTCGACAATGCGATGGGCGTTCCTGTCGATCTCGATGCGGTGCGCTACCGCGCGGCAGAGGAGGACGGGCAGCGTGTGCAGGGGGCGCGTGCGGCGGCACAGATCCATGAGGGTGCACGCTTTGAAACACCAAAGGCGGAAGGCGTTCGCCCCGTTCCGGTGCATACCCCAAAGGAGCCGGCGACGGCTGCGGCGGCACGCGTACAGAAGGCGAATGCTGCGTATGAGGCAGAGATGAACAGGTAAGAGGTTTCTATGAGACGGAAGGCGTATATCGGGGCTCTGGTTCTTGCGGCAGTCCTTGTCTGCGCAGCAGTCCTCCTCCACATGGTACGCGCCCAGTCCTTCATGGAACAGGCGGGGCGGATGGCAGAGCGTCTTGCGGCAGAGAAGCTGGGGACGGCTGTGCACATCGGTGCGGTGGAGGTCCGTTCTCTGCATGAACTGACAATTGACGATATTGTGATCTATGACAAGCAGGCGGAGCCGGTTCTCCGCGCCGATGAGGCGCGGGTGACGCTTCGTCTGCTTTCGTTGCTTTCTGCGCCGGAAACAGCAGTTGATGAGATCTTTCTGACGGGGGCGCGCGCACAGATTGTCCGCCGTGCGGACGGTACGTGGAACTATGCCGACATCGGTGCGGATGATGCGCAGCCGTCGACGTTCGAAGGGCGCGTCCGCGTGGAGGGTGCCTCGGCGGCGATTACGGCGGATGGACGTACGTATGAGCTGGATCAGATCGCGGGCACGGTGGAGATTGACGGAGCGGATCTCTCCTATGATGCTGCGGGCGTGTTTGCAGGGATTGCCCTGCGTGCACGCGGACAGAATGCCGGCGGTACGCAGGTTGTCGAATTCGCTGCGGATCAGGCGGGACTTCTGCCACTTTTGGACGAGCTGCCCTCGGAAACGCTGCCGGCAGAGGTGCAGATCCATGCGCTGAATGCTGATCATCTGCGGGTGAATCTGCGCCGCACGGACGGTGTGCTGACGCTCGACGGGCGCGTGGACGGTATGCGTGGGACGGCGGATGTCTATGGCGTGGCGATGGCGCTGAAAAGCTCCGCGCTCACGTTCAATGAGCGATCCGTTTTCCTCGCGGCGACTGCCGAGGCTGCGGGGCAGACGGCACGCGTCGACGGGACGATCCGCCTCGATGCGGATGCGCCCTATCTCGATCTTATGGTACGCGCACAGGATTTTGCCGTCGATCAGATCCGCGCGGACAGTCCCTATACAGGAGCAGTGACCGCGGATGTGCACGTTACGGGAACACTCGCCGCTCCGATGGCGGAGGGGAAACTGTCGGCGGCGGACGGTGCGGTCGACGGCGTGTCCTTCCATACGGCGGCGGTGGATGTCTCCTATGCGGACGGGCTCGTATCGTTCCAAAATCTGACGGCGGAACTGTTTGGCGGACGTGTCTCGGGGACGGGTGTTTTCGATACTGCGCACAGATCCTATACGGCGCATCTTGCGGCGGACGGCGTGTCGCTCGCGCAGCTGCGCCGTGCGGATGTATCTCTGCCGGAGGGCTTGGACGGTGCGCTGCACGTCGATCTCGGCATCAGCGGCGGGATGGATGACGCTGCCCCGCGCATCTATGGCAGTGCCGAGGTTCTCGATGGCGCGTACCGCAATATTCCTGTGGAGCGTGCAAATGCTTCGTTTGCGTTTGATGGAAGCGATCTGACCATCGACTTTCTCAGCATGAAGCTCCCGCATGGCACGGAGCTTGGCGTGGAGGGACGCGTGGCGGGCGGGACGCTGCTGGATCTGCGCTTCTATGGCGCACATGCGGATCTCGCGCTGCTGAACGGTCTGGACGAGCGTCTCAGCTTCTCGGGGCTTGCGGATTTCTCGGGAGAGGTGCATGGTGACATCCGTGATCCCCACGTCGATATGAAGTTCTCCGCGACGCACGGCGATCTCCTGTACCAGCCGTTTGACAGTCTGCTGTTCCGTGCGGACGGTTCGCTCTCCGGCATCGGCATCTATGATTTCTCGATGGAGCGCGGCGGGCGTGAGGTCTGGCTTGTGAACGGCACGATCGGCCTTGCGGGCGAGCGGCGCATTGATCTCCAGATTGATACGATCGGCGCACGCATGGAGGATGTGGCGGCACTCGTCGCCCCCGATCAGCCGATTACAGGCAATATCGACAATATCATCAAGTTTACGGGGACGCTTGACCAACCGCACGCAGTCGGCTATGTCCATTTCTATCGTGGGAGCTATGCGGGTGCGGTGCTCTCCGGAATGGACGGCGACTACTTCCTGGAGGATGGGATCATCCGTGTGCAGGTGTTCCACATCTATTCGCCGATGGTGGATATGGTGCTGAACGGCACGATCAATACGCAGGGGTTGCTTGATTTCGACGCAGAGGTACGCGATCTCGACATGAAGCGTTTCGAGCACAAGCTGCCCTATGAGGTCGCGGGGCATGGCTTGTTCAAGGGCAAGGTCGGCGGGACGATCTCACGCCCCATTTTCCGCGGAGAGCTGAATGCCGATGCGATTACGATGAATGGCGTGGAGCTGCGTGAGGTTCATGGATTCGTCCACTATGAAAACGGGATGATCGACATGGAGCGCACGGGCTTCCGACAGGGGGCGGATGCCTCTGTGTCCGCGCATCTGCGTTACGATACGGAGACGCGTTCCATGCGCGGCACACTGGACATCGTGCAGATGGATGTGGAGGCGCTGCTTGCGCTCGCCAATCAGAAGGAAAACAGGCTGACGGGGGCGATCACGAGCAAGGTGCAGCTGGGCGGGTCGCTGGACAACCCGTCGATCACCCTGTCCGGCGAAATCGCCGAGGGAACGCTCGCCTCCTATCCGATCAGCAATGTGGAGATTGATGCCTCGCTTGCCGACCGCGTGTTGACGCTGCGGCGGCTTTCGGGGAAACAGGAGCAGGGATCGTTTTCCGCTGTCGGTACGGCGGCGTTTGACGGCACCGCCGATATGGATGTGACGGCATCCGATCTTGCGCTTGGGCTCTTTGCACGCTTTGCGGGGGTTGAGGATGCTGTGACGGGGACGGTGTCGCTGACGGCGCACATCGGCGGCAGGACGCAGAACCCCACGGCAGATGTCAAGCTCACGGCGAAGAACGGCGGTGCACGCGGCGCATCGTTTGATGAGCTGACGAGCAGGATGCAGCTGCGCAATGAGGTCATTCATCTGAATGAGCTGACGGTGACGAAGTATATGGACGGCATTGCCTATGTAGCGAGCGCCCACGGGAAGCTGCCCCTGCGTGCGCTCACGGCGGAGGACGATCAAGCGTCGGATGTTCGGGAGGAGTTCGATCTGACGCTCTCGCTCGACCATGCGGATCTCTCGCTCCTGCCTGTATTCTCGGAGCAGGTGGAATGGGCGCTTGGGCGTACGGAGGGCAGGTTGAAACTGTCCGGAACACGTGTCGCGCCTCGTCTGACAGGGACGCTGAATGTGCGGGGCGGTGCGGTGAAGCTGCGCTTTTTCGAGCACCCCCTGACGGATATGGAGATTGCGGTGGATGCGCTTGGCGAATCCGTTTCCGTGCGTACGTGTACGGGACACATGGGTACGGGAACGTACCAGCTGACGGGGCGCATGGGGCTTGCGGGCGGGCGGCCGACGGCGTATGATTTTACGTTTGTGATGGATGCGCTCGCGGTCAAGACATCGTTTTTCGACGGCCCTCTGAGCGGTACGCTGCATCTCACGGAGGGGGAATACTGGGGGGAGAAACTGCCGCAGGTTTCGGGGACGATCAACATGGATCGCGCACTTGTCACGATTCCGTCGATTCCGGAGACGGACGACGCATTGCCGCACATCATCCTCGATGTGGGGCTGATGGTTGACCGACATGTGCATTTCTTCAGTCCGAACCTCTATGACATACACCCGTCCGGCTTTGTTCACTTCGGCGGTACGACGCAGCACCCGCACACGACGGGCATGATTGGTGTGCGGCGCGGAGATACGGTCAGCTACCTCCGAACGGTGTTCAAGATCCGCGAGGGGACGGCGACGTTCAACCAGCCGGAGTCGTTCCTCCCGGAGATCGCATTTTTCGCTGAGGCGCGCCTCACGCATACGCGCGTATTCCTCTCGGCGCATGGTCCGCTCGACCATATGGACTTCCGTCTTGGATCCAGTCCTGAGATGTCGGAGGAGGAGATCATCCGTATGCTGACGCTGCGCAGTGCCTATCATAGCGGTGAGGGCAGCCTGACGGCGGCGGATATACTTTCGATCGGCCTTCAGATGAGCGTCCTCTCGGAGGTGGAGGATTCGGTGAAGAATTTCCTCCATCTGGATGTGCTGCGCCTTTCGAGCGGGAGCGGCACGCTGTTCGAGACGAGGGACGAGGAAGCGGTGAAAAAGAGCGGCGATGAGTATAATATCGAGGTGGGCAAGTATTTCGGCGATCATGTGCTCATGCACTATGTGCAGGGGCTTGGCGCGGCATCGAACAAGTATCGGTACGGCATCCAGTACGATTTCAGTGACAAGTTCGGTATATCATATGACCGCGAGGGATCGGAACAGCTGATCAGCGTGGAGGCGCGGTTCCGGTTTTAGGAAATCGTTTGAGGATGGTGCAGCACAAAGAAGGAGGTGTGCCCATGTTTTCGGATTATGTAAAAAAACTCTCCGATGTGCAGAAACTCACGACGGAGGAGGAGCGGGAGCTGTGGTGCGCCTACAAGGAGCGCGGCGATGAGGCGGCGCGGCGGCGGCTCATCGAGTCCTATCAGCCGCTCGTCTTTCGCGAGGTCATGCCGTATCGTACCCTGCCCGCCGTGATGGATGCGGTGCAGGAGGGGACGATCGGTCTCATTGAGGCGGTGGAGCACTATGAGCCGATACGCGGCGTGGCGTTCAGCCTCTATGCCGTGCATCGTGTGCGCGGACGTATTCGGAACTTCCTTCGCCGTGAGGGGCAGGCCGATCTGCCCTGCCTTGAGGCACAGACGGGGGCGGCGGAGACGGCAAAGGAACTGCTGGTCGATGTGCGCCCCTCCGTGGCGGAGGTGGTGGAACACCATGCGCTTGTCGGCGTGCTCGGCGCGGCGATGGAGCGACTGCCGACGCGGGAGAGACTTGTGCTTGAGGGCGTGACAATCGGCGGTGCGCCTGCGCGAACCATGGCGGACACGCTCGGCGTGACCCCTGCGCAGATCTATCGGCTGCAAAAGAACGGCATTCGCCGCATACGTGGAATGCTCTCGCGCTTCATGCAGCATTGGTCGTGTGATAATTAAAATTTTTGTTTCTTGAATCTGTCCTATGGACTGTAGTATAATGGCAGTGCTGAATTTGTCAGTGCTTCCTTGGGAAAGGAGGCGCGGCGATGGATATGGAGCGCAGAGAACGCGCGAAATCCATTCGTGCGGCGCGGGATTGGCTCACGGGGGCGGAGAATGCCATCGCGGGTGAGGATGATCTTGCGGGCGACCTGAAGGTCATGCTCGCGCGTGCGGAGCTTGCGCGTATGGCGGCGGATCGGCGGGCGTGTCTGCGTCGATGGGGGCTGCGGTTGCTGCCGCCGCTTGCTGCGGCGGCAGTTCTTGCATACATACTGTGGCAGCCGCCGGCGGAGGAGATGTCCGCCCCCGCTCGGGCGCAGAGCGCAGAGCAGCGCGTGGAAGCGCCTGCCCCTGTGACGGAGAAGGCGGCGCGGCAGGAGTCTTCGCCCGCCGAGTATGAGCCTCCGTCTCCTGCCGAGCGTCCTGTGCAGCAGCCGGTGGAACGCGTGCAGGAGCAGCCTCCCGCAGCCGATGCTTCTGTGCCGCCCCCTGCGGAAGCGGTGCAGCATATGCCGGCACGTGTGCCGGATGCGGATATGCAGCGTCTGATGCAGGTCGGAGGCAAAATTTTACGGGAGTAATCCGATGCCCGTCCCTTGGGGCGGTATGCAGGGAATCACTGATTATTGTAGGAGGTTTCGCATTTGAACAGCAAGAAATATCAGAAACTCATTCGCGCCGTCCTTCTCGGCGCAGGCGTGTCCGTTGTTGCTTTGCCGCACGGGTTTGCCGCCGAGCAGAAGGCTGTGCCTGTGCAGAGCGAGGCTGCCGCCGATGCTGCCCTGTCGTCGATTGCCGCGCAGGGGCCGGCACTGACCGCCGCACCAGCGACAACCTCCTCGGATGACCGTGCCGCCGCATGGGCGGCACAGCGTCCCGCAGAGGATGCGGTTTCGCGGTACCTCGCCGCATATGCGGGCAAGACCGTGGTGGAGATCAAACTCAGCGGCGCAACGGAGGCGACGGAAGGGGCGGCGCGTGCCGCGCTTCGGATGCACGTCGGGGATCCTGTGACCGAGGAGAGCTTGGTGAAGGATCGCGATGCGATCTACGCGACGGGGTATTTCTACGATCTCTATCCGTCCTTTGAGGCGGTGCCGGAGGGGGTTGTACTGACGTACAACGTGCTTGAGAACCCGCAGCTCAAGGAAGTGAAGATCGAGGGGAATACAGTCGAGTCCACAGAGAGCCTGATGGAACTCGTCACGGTTGAAAAGGGGGCGCTCCTCAACGCGCGTACCCTGCAGGAGAATGTGCAGGCGATCCAGGAGAAATATCGCGCGGATGGCTATATCCTCGCAAAGATCACGGATCTGAACATTGCACAGGACGGTACGCTCACGATCAAGATCAGCGAGGGCGTTCTTGAGGGCTACAAGGTCAAGGGAAATCAAAAGACGAAGGAACACGTCATCCTGCGCGAGATGCGGCAGAAGGTCGGTGAGCCGTTCAATGCGAACATGGCGCGCCGCAGTATGCAGCGTGTCTACAACCTCGGCTTCTTCGAGGATGTCAACGTGAAGATGAACCCGGGCGTGGAGCCGAATGCGGTCGTCATGGAGCTCGATGTCAAGGAGAAGCGTACGGGTGCGTTCGGCATCGGTGCGGGCTACTCCAGCTCCGACGGCATGGTCGGCATGGTGAGCATCAGCGATACGAATTTCCGCGGGATGGGCGATACCATCAGCCTCAGCTATGAGATGAGCGGCGACGACTCGGATGCGCGTGGCTATACGTTCATGTACCGCCGCCCGTGGCTCGATCAGAAGGAAACGGCGGGAACGCTCCGCGTCTACAACCGCACCTATGAGTACGACGACTACGATGAAAACGGAAACCACAAGGAGTCCTTTATGCGCAAGTACTCTGGCGGGGAGTTTACCCTCAGCCGACCGATGAGCGAGTATTCGACGAATTTCGTTACGCTGCGCAACCGAAAGGACAAATACGTCCGTCACACGGAGTACGGAAATGCGGGCAACCGCAGCGGCAATACGGCATGGCTGAACAACAATTTCGGCACGACGCGCAGTGTGACGCTGGAGCATGTGACGGATACGCGCGACAATGTCTATGAGCCGACGATGGGCGCGCGTGCCTCGCTCTCGGCGGAGTTCGCAGGATTTGGCGGAGACTTTACCTATCAGAAGTGCATCGTGGGCGATGCGCACTATCTGAAGGCGGGACGTGCGCAGGTATTCGTCCTGCGCGGGCAGTACGGCGCAAGTCACGGGTCGCTTTCGGAGTTCAGTCAGTTCCGCATGGGCGGACAGGATACCATTCGCGGCTACCGCGAAGATCAGTTCCGTGGGACGCGTATGGCACTCCTCTCCGCTGAGTACCGTTTCCCCATCGTGTCGAAGGTGACGGGGGCTCTCTTTACGGACTACGGCGGTGCGTGGACGGATGGTTTTATGCCGGAAAAGATGCACGGGAGCGTCGGTGTCGGACTTGGGCTCAACACGCCGATCGGTCCGCTGCGCCTTGACTACGGGCGCGGCTCGCAGGGCGGTCGCGTACATTTCCGCGTCGGCGGCACGTTCTGATGTATATGGCGCATCGCTTTGTGTGCGCCCGTGCGTTCGCGCTTCTCTTTTTCGCAGTTTTGGGGCTGTATGCCCCCGTCTATGCCGCAGCGTCCTCCCGCGTGGAGGAGACTGCGGCTATTGTCGTGGGCGATCAACGGATTCCTCCCGTGGTGCGCGCGCGTATGGAGCGCACGGTTGCGGCAATCGCGGCGGAGCGTATGGAGGGGCGGCGCGTGACGGAGATCTCTGCGGCGGAGGAGGCGGAGATCATCGGCGCGGTCTTTGATCGTCTGCTCGTCGGTTATACGGTGACGGGGGTCACTGTGCGCCCCGCGCCGCAGGCGGAGGTGGAGATTCATCTCGTACCGTGGGCGGATACGATTCAAACTGTTACGGTCGATACGACAGTGGAGGGAATGCCGCCCGCCGTCGAGGAGATGGTGCGTGCCGATCTCGCGGATGTAGAGGACGTTTTTTCGGATGCCCTTGTGGGTCTGCCCGTGGCGGCGACGGACTGGGCGGCGGGTGCGCTGAAGCGCAGTCTGAACGCGTATATGGAAGAACGTCTGCCGGAGTTCCGTGCGGACTACGATCTGGAGGTCGATGCAGCGGCACGGGTGCGTCTGACGGTCTATCCGCGTCTGCCCGTCGTGCGGACCGTCGATCTCTCCATGCGTTCGGATACGATTCCGAACGTGGCGCTGCTCTCGCAGCGCAGTGCGATGGAGATGGCGGTGAACCGTCTTGTCGGTGTTCCCGTCGCCTTCGTCGCGCGTCACCGTACCGCATTGGAGCATCAGCTCGCACAGATGCTGGATGCACGGAGCGACGTTCGCCGCCTCCGTCTTACCTCACAGGTGACAATTGCGCCGGGCGAGCGCATGGCGGTCATGAGCCGTACGGATACGACGCGGTATCGGCTGCGCCTTACGGGGTGGCTGGACATCGGGCGCACGTCTGCGGCAGGCGGCGATGTGCGGCGTGATCTGCAGGTACGTCTGCACGCAGGGCGGATGGTGAGTGCACGGGATGAACTCTATGCGGAGACGGATGCCTCGCCGGAGGATCTGCATCTTGACTGGCGCTTGGGATATGCGCGTGCGCTTCTGCCCCATTTGACGGGGGAGCTGCGCTATGATCTGCGTGATGATCGCCTCTCGCTCGCGGGCAGCTATGAACTCCATCCGCGCTGGTGTGTGCGCTACGAGCAGTGGCCGGAGCAGGGCGCATGGGAATGGGAGCTGCGGTACAAACTGCATGACTTCATGAGCATCGCAGGACTGATTGACCAAGACGATGCGTGGGTGCGTCTGATTGGGAATTTCTGATGGATGAGGGGAGGGCTGTAACGGTGAAACGGATTTCGATTGTGGTACCGGTCTACAACGAGGAGGACAATATCGCCCATTTCACGGAGTGTGTGGAGCGGGTCATGGATGCGCTGCCCTACGCGTATGAGATTCTCTTTATCGACGACGGTTCATGCGACCGCAGCCGCACAATTTTGCTGGAACTCGGCGCACGTGATCCACGTGTTCAGTCGATCTTTCTCGCGCGGAACTCCGGGCATCAGATTGCGCTGACCTGCGGCACGGATCATGCGGAGGGGGATGCGGTCATCACGATGGACGGCGATATGCAGCATCCGCCGGAACTCCTGCCCGTTCTGCTCAAAAAGTGGGAGGCGGGCTGTGATATCGTTCAGACGGTGCGGATCTCGACGGAGGGGGTTTCCGCGTTTAAGCGCCTAACCTCGAAGTACTACTATCGCCTCCTCAATGCGGTGACGGATGTGCATATTCAGGAGGGCGGGTCGGATTTTCGCCTGATGGATCGCCGCGCGGTGCTTGCGCTCCGCCGCTATCATGAGCACGCACGCTTCATCCGCGGGATTGTCGGCTCGATGGGGTTTCGCAAGACGACGGTGGAGTTCGTTGCACCCGAGCGTTTTGCGGGGCAGTCGAAGTTCTCCCTGCACAAGATGATTGCGTTCGCGCTCGACGGGATTCTCGCGTACTCGGTGCAGCCCCTGCGTGTGGCATTCTATGTGGGGATACTCTCGGCACTGCTGGCAGTGGTGCTCTTTCTCCACGTTCTTTTTGAAACGCTGCGCGGGGAGACGGTGGCGGGGTGGTCGACGATTGTCGTCTGCAGCCTGTTCTTCGGCGGGATGCAGATGATGATGCTCGGGATCTGCGGCGAGTACATCGCACGTATCCTACAGGAGGTAAAGAATCGTCCGCTCTATCTGGTCGCGAGCGACAACCGTCGTCGGAGCGGGCGACAGGGGGAGGAAAGCGTATGAACGAGCGGCTTACAAGCGCGGTGGCGTTACTGTGTCTTGTGGCGCTGTACTTCTGGGGCAACGGTGCGCTTCCTGTGACCGCGCCCGTTGAGGTGAACTACACGCAGACAGCAAAGGAGATGCTTGCGGCGGGGGATTTTCTCTCGCCGCAGATCTACGGAAACTATTGGTACGACAAGCCGATTTTCTTCTACTGGGAACTGCTTGCGGCGTTTTCTGTGTTTGGCGTAACCGATTTTGCCGCGCGATTTTTCCCTGCGCTGTTTGCGGCGGCGGGGCTCGGTCTGACCTATGCCTTTGCGCGGCGGCTCTACGATGAGCGCACGGCGTTCTGGTCGGCACTCATCCTTGGAACGAGCGTCCTCTATTCCTTCCTCGCAAAGCTCATCCTCACGGATCTGAGTCTTTTTGTCTTTTTCGGCGGAACGCTTGCAGCGTTCTATATCGGTTATCGGGAGCGGCGCAGATCTTTTTTTTATATCGCTTACGCCTGTGCGGGGCTTGCCGTCCTCACGAAAGGTCCGATCGGTTTCCTCCTGCCGGGGCTTATCATCCTCGTCTTTCTCCTCGCAGCGCGTGACCTTTCCGCGCTC
The DNA here is from genome assembly GCF_030644225.1 of Selenomonas dianae. Classification (NCBI taxonomy): domain Bacteria; kingdom Bacillati; phylum Bacillota; class Negativicutes; order Selenomonadales; family Selenomonadaceae; genus Centipeda; species Centipeda dianae. The sequence goes on from NZ_CP128650.1 coordinate 427,418, forward strand.
GGACGCGTCTGTCTCCCGACGGGGCTGCTCGTCTTTGCGGCGGTCTGTGCGCCGTGGTACGTCTATATGTATCTCGTGCATGGCGCGGACTTTGTCAATACCTTCCTCGGGATTCACAACGTGCTGCGTGCAACAGTGTCCGAGCACGCGCAATGGGATGTCTGGTATTTCTATCTTGGCATCTACGTTCTCGGGATGTTCCCGTGGAGCTTTGCCCTGCCGCTTGCGCTCTTCCGCGCATGGCGCGTGCGTCCTGTTGTGGAGACGCGGACGCTCTTTCTGCTCGTCTGGGCGATTGTTGTGCCCGTATTCTTTCAGATGATGGCGACGAAGTACCCGACGTACAGTTTTCCCGCCTTTCTGCCGACGGCGATCCTCACGGCGCGCCTTCTCGCGCAGAATACGCGCGTGCTCAAGGCGGGGGCGATCGTTGGGATGGGGTTCTATCTCGCCGTGGTCTTTGCAGCGACGAACTACGCGGGGCGCGACGGTCATTTCAGCGGCAAGGGGGCGGCGGCGATTCTCTCCCGGACCATGCAGACGGACGATCTCCTCGTCTGTTACGGCGACTATACGGCAACCGTACCCTACTACACGGGGCATACGATGTATGAACTCGCAACGCGTGAGGAGATCGCGGCACGTGCGCCGAGGGAGATGAGCTGGAACAGCAAGAATGTCATGCCGTTTCTGCCCATCGACGAGCTGCCCGCCGACCGCACGGTCTATCTTGTTCTGGAGCGCCATGCGTTTGACGCGTTCGAGGAAAATTTCGCAGGGCAGGGCTGGGAGGAACTGGGCGCACTGCCCGTCGAGGGGCGGACAAAGCTGCGCCTCTATCGGCGGACGGTGCAGCCGTGAGGAGTTCGTTTTTCTTCTTGAATGAACGTCCGGAATAGTGTATGATAAAAAAGTATTTTGGAGAGTTCTATCGGAAAGAGGGATTGTCATGATGAAAATCAACAAACTCGGTCTTGTGGCGGCGGCATTTGCTGCATCCTCCATGCTTATTGCGGGCTGCGGTGCAAAGACGGCGGATCGTGCGCCGTCGGCGGGCTCGTGGCAGGGCGTCCGCGATGCACAGAATGTCATTACGAAGGAGAACTTTGACGGTCTCGGAGCGGGCTTGAGCCTCAGTGATATGGAGACCCTGTACGGCAAGGCGACCCTCGTTCATCAGAGCATTGTGGACGGGGTCTACAGCTCCACCTACCGCTTTCAGGACGGTTCCAAGATTGTGGATGCGACCTTTGCACATGAGAATTGGCTGAACAATCCGCTCAGCCGCCCCACACTCACCGGCATGGAGTTCGCGGAGATGCCGCTTGTCGCTCATCGCGCAACAAAATAATATTGAACTCTGCGGTACTCTTTGTTATAATGGATGGCGTTCGGTCAGTGTACCGACGGGTCTGGTAGAAAAGGAGATTATATCTATGATCAAATTGCAGCAGAAGCAGGTTAAGATTATCAGCATTCTCATCGCCGTCGTCTTCGTCGGCTCGGTGGTTGCGCTCGCACTCACGCAGAGCGGTTCGGGCATTGCCTCGGCGGCGACGTCCTCCGTGGGCGTTGTGGACTACCGTCAGGTCGGCAGTCAGCATCCGCAGCTTGCAGCGGCGAATGCGGAGATGCAGAAGGCTTCGCAGGAGGCACAGGCGGACTTTGAGGCGAAGTCGGCGAGCATGAACGACCAGGAGAAGGCAGACTACTACCAGCAGACGATGCAGCGCCTTCAGCAGAAGAATGAAGAGCTGATGGAGCCGATCGACAAGAGCATCCAGGATGCAGTCAAGAGCGTTGCCGAGAAGAAGGGGCTTTCCGTCGTCATCGAAAAGGGATCTGTCGTCTATGGCGGTCAGGACATCACGCAGGATGTTGTGAAGCAGCTGGGCAAGTAATCCGCAGGGAATATGCATATGTACCGGGCAGAGCTCTGCTCGGTACATTTTTATAGACGGGGAAATGCGGGGGACGGCTGTGAAAAAACTATGGCAGACGAAACGCAGGGAAATCCTTGCGGGCGCGGCAATCCTGCTGCTCCTTCTCATCTTGTTTTACGCCGTTCCGGAACGCAGGACACCAATGCCCGAACCTGAGATTGGGACGCTGCGGATGGCAGAGGTTCTTTCGGCGCACCCATCCTATGCGCGTCTTGCGGCACTGCGTGCCGAGGAGCGTACGCTCACGCTGCTTCTGCGCGATCTGCCGGAACTGCCGGAGATCACGCCGCCCGCGACAGATCCGCAGCCGTTCGAGGACTCGGTCTGGCAGAAAAATGCACAGACGGTAATCTCGGCACGTGTGGCGCTGGAACGTGAGCAGAAGAGCCTGACGGAGTCGGTTCGCGCGGCGACGGAGGCGGACTATGAGGCACGCAGGAAGGCGATTGACGACGACTATCTGAACGCCATTTTGAACATCAACCTCAAGATTGACAATCAGCGTGCGATGCATGGACCGAAGGTCAGTGAGGAAGAACTGGCGCGTGAACGTGCGAACTGGGAAGCGGAGCGCGATATGCTCAAACACGAGCGTGCTGCGCGTCAGATGGAGCTCTACCGCCAGTGGCAGGAGGAGATTCGGGCGCGTGTCGCCGCGCAGATCAACCCGCGCGAGGCGGAGTGGACGCGGCAGATGCAGGAGACACTGGAAGCACAGAAGGGCGAGGCGCTGCGTTTGCAGCACGAGGCGGAGGAGCGCAGCGTCAAAGAAACGGAACGTGCTCTGGCGGCGCAGGAAGGCAGGACGGTTCAAATGCAGCGCGCTGTGCGGCTTGCCTCCGTGCGCGCGGAGGCGGATGCCCTTGCCGATGAGATCCTGCGCGATGTGCGCAGCCGTGCGGCAAAACTGGCGATTCAATATCATCTCTCCCTTGTACTCGCCTCCCCCGAGGCAGAGGGAAGCCGCCTCCTGCAGCGCAGCGAGCTCTTTGTCACGTCCCGGTATGTGCCGATCCTCGGTGACGGTGTGCGCGATGTGACGGCACAGATGGTGCGCGAGATGCAGCAGATCACACCTGCGGCGCACCAATGATATAGTTTGGGGTCTGCACGAATGGAAAGGATTTTATACAGATGAATGTTATCAGTAAGGCAGCTGCGGCATGCCTTCTTATCGTGAGCACGTGTGCTGCCGGCTGCGGTCAGGTACACATCGGTACAATGGATCGTGAGCGCGTACAGCAGGAAGCCCCTCAGATCAAGGCGGTGGTTGCAGAGGCAAATGAAAAGCTCATGGAGGCGCAGAAGGAAGCACAGGCGAAGTTCGAGGCGAATCCGAATATGACCACCGAGGAGGCGCAGCAGCTCCAGATGGAGACGCAGCGCAAGATGGCGGGACTGAATCAGATGTATATGATCCAGTATGAGCAGAAACTGAACGTCGCCGTACAGGACATTGTCAAGGCGAAGGAGCTGGACATCGTGCTGGATGCCGGCACTGCGCAAACACCAACTGTGTTTGCGGGCGGTGTGGACATCACGGACGAAGTGATCGGCAAACTCCAATAGGAGGCATATGCGCATGGAAAAGACAGTCAATGAGATCGCAGTCCTCGTCGGCGGCACAGTCAGCGGCGACGGCACGTATGTGATTCGGAGACTTGCGGCACTGGATGAGGCGGGAGCGGACGCGCTTGCCTTTGCCGTGCCGCCGCACATCGAGGCGGCGCGTGCAGGTGCAACGGCGGGGGCGCTCCTCCTGCCGACGGGGACGGAGGGCTTTGTCTGTCCCGTGATCTACGTTGCCGACCCGAAAGCGGCGTTCGCGAAGCTGCTGACGATCTTTACTCCGCCGATTGAGCACAGCGTCGGAGTGAGTGACCGGGCATACGTTGGAACGGACGTGAAGATCGGGGAGGGCGTGACCATTCTGCCCTTTGCCTATATTGATGATTATGCGGTCATCGGTGCGGGTGCAACGATCTATCCCCATACCTACGTCGGACAGTACAGCGTGATCGGTGCGGATACCGTGCTCTATTCGAGCGCGACGGTGCGCGAGCACTGCCGCATTGGTGCGCGCTGCACCATCCACAGCGGCGCGGTCATCGGGGCGGATGGCTTCGGTTTTACGACGGAGGCGGGTGTGCATACGAAAGTACCGCAGGTTGGCGGTGTCGTCATCGAGGATGATGTGGAGGTCGGCGCACACGTCGGCATCGACCGCGCGACGCTCGGTGCGACGGTGATCGGCAAGGGGACAAAGATCGACAACCTCGTGCATATCGGTCACAACTGCAACATCGGCGCGAATTGTCTCATTGTTGCACAGACGGGCATCTCCGGCTCGACGAAGGTCGGGCACAACGTCACATTCGGCGGGCAGGTCGGTACGGTCGGTCATATCAGCATCGGTGCGAACTCGGTCTATGCCGCACGTTCCGGCATCATCGGGGATATGCCGGAGGGCGTGTTCTGTGCGGGCTTCCCCGTGCAGCCGCATACGGAGTGGCTGCGCGTGCAGGCGGCGATCCGCCGTCTGCCCGAGATGGTGAAAAAAATAAAATCCCTCGAAAAAGAGCTTGAGGGACTGCGTGGGAAGGACTGAGATGTTTTCCTATGCTGCGATGAAGTTCCTCAGCCGTCTGATCTGTCTCCTGCCGCACGGTGCTGCGATGGCGCTCGGCACGGGGCTCGCACGGCTCGCGTGGATCTTTATCCCTGCACGGCGCAAGGCACTCGCACGGGAGCAGGTCATGCGCTGCCTTGGCGTTTCGGATGCAGAGGCGGAGCGCATTGCTCGTGCGAGTAGTCTGCGCTTCGGTCCGATGCTGATGGAGGTGCTGCGCTATCCCGTCATGAAGGAGTACATCGAGGACTACGTCACGCTCACGGGCGCAGTGGAAGAACTGCGTGCAGTTGTCGAGGAAGGGAGCGGGGCAGTTTTTGCTACCTCGCACAGCGGCAACTGGGAACTCATGGGCGGTGCATTCGCCTCGGCGGGCTTTCCTTTGGTGGGCGTGGCGAAGCGGCAGAGCTCGGCGGGGATGGATCGCTTCATCAATGAGTATCGTTCGCTCGTCGGGATACACGTCACCTATCGTTCGGGCGTGCGCGAGATGTTCCGCATGATTGACGAGGGCTGGATCATTGGGCTCATCAGCGATCAGGATCCTGCGCTGCGCGATGGCGTTATTGTTGACTTTTTCGGGCAGCCGACGAATACATTTACGGGGGCGGCGGCGATTGCGCGCCGCTGCGAGGTGCCGATCTTTCCTGTGTTCATCCATCGGGAGGAAAATGGGCATCACGTAATTACCGTCGAGCCACCCCTTACCGTCGATAAGACCGACGACCGTGCGGCGGATGTGCGGCGCGTGACGCAGTGTGTCAGCGACCGCATCGAGGCGTGGGTTCGTCGCTATCCCGAGGAGTGGTTCTGGCTGCATGACCGTTGGAAATCCCTGCGGGAGGAACAGTAGGGAAAACGCGGGTTTTTCTTTGCGCATCCAACAAAAAAAGAGCTTCTGCTGCGGTGGAAGCTCTTTTTTGTTGGGGGAGATCAATCGTAGCGCATGAGGGAGTCAATCGTAACTGTACCGCCGGTCTGCGGTGGCTTTGGTGTCGGCGGCTCGTCTGTTTCCTCCGGAATCGGTTCCGCGCAGCTTGGCGCATCCTGCATGAGTCCTGCGCGTGCGGCAATGCCGGAGAGAATGGCGCTTGCTGCGGGGGTGTCTCCGACGGGAGCGGCGGCAGCGGGAGACGCACTTTCGAGCGGTGTGAACTGCACTTCCAAGGTATCTCCCGTGCGGATGGGACTGGTAAAGTCCGCCTTGACTCCATTGACGAGGATCGTAAAGGTGACGCGGCTTGTTGCGGGCGGTGGTGTGAAGCCGACGGCAAGCAGTGCCTCGCTGACGTTCGCCGTGCCGGTACCCTTCTGGTAGACGATGACAGCACCGTCCTCGACGATGGTATCGGGCGATACCTCATGTCCGTTGATCGTGAGGGCAAAACCGGCGGCGGGGATGTGGTGCTCCGCTCCTTCGTATGTAATGGTCGCATAGGAGGCGGCAGCGGAGAAATTCAGCACGGATGCGACCGTCGGGATCGCAGTCTCCTCGTACTCGATCACGTCGCCCTCGTGCAGCATGGTGGAGAGCGGCGCAGGACCGTCGTTCAGCGTGATCTTCGGCTGGGTGGAGAAACGGCGCGCCTCGCCGTTGAGTGTGTAGGAGATGCGGCGTCCCGTGGGCGGCAGATGCTCTGCGCGCAGCACCTCGCCGAGGGTGCGCTCGCGCCGCGAGATGATAATGTCGCCGTCGCGCAGGACAGGGTCGCCGTTTGGAATATTGTCGTTGACGAGGATGCTTGCCGCGACCGTCTTTTCCTCTCCGTTGAGTGTGACGGTGTAGCTGTCCGCTGTGCCGATGACTTCGCTGAGATGGAGTTTCGGCTGCGTGCCGTTCTCGCCCGCAACGAGCTTGATGCGGCAGTCGTCGTGAATGGGGGAGTCAAGCCCCGCACTCTTACCGTCGATTGTGATCTGTGCGAGTGTTCCCATCGTGCCGGGGAAGCTGCGCCGTTCACCGTTCACGGTAATCATGAGCCCCATGCCGGGGCGACCGTTGTATTTCCTGAGGCTGATGCCGGCCGCGAGCAGGGCGTCGGAGACATTGAGCTCGCGGAAGTTAAAGAGGCTGTACTCGATGTCGTTGATCCAGACGGCGAGGAAGTGCAGCGTGTTGATGGAGGCGATCTTCAGGATGCCGAGCGGTGTGACCGCATCGGGGGCGTGGAGTTCTTCGGGCAGCTCTGCGACCCCGTCCACCTCGTCCGGATGCCGCACGGCGACACGCGCCTCGGGAATGCCAAGTGCACCCGCCACCAGCTCCGGCATCATGGGCGTGAGTGCGCCGCCGCCGACCAGCATAACCGCCTGCGGCGGCTCGCCGTTCAGATCCAAAATCTGCTTTGCAATCGCCGTTGCAAGGTGCTCGACCCCCGGCTTGATTGCGGTGAGAACCTGATCGGCGGTGAGTGCGAGCTTCATGCCGAGGATGTCCGTGAACGAGACATCTTGTCCGTCCGCCGCCTTGCGCTTGATGTCCTCGGCGATGTTGAAGTCGAGCAGGTACTCGCGCGAGATCGCCTCCGTGATCTCATCGCCCGCCATCGGCACCATGCCGTAGGCGATGACAGAGCCGCCGCGCGTGATGGCGACGTCGGACGTGCCCGCGCCGATGTCCACGAGGACGAGATTCAGATGGCGCATCGTCGGCGGGATGAGGACATTGATGCCCGCAATCGGTTCGAGGGTGAGCGCGCGCATCTCAAGATGCGTCTCCCGCAGTGCCGACTGCATGGAGTCGACGACCTGACGGGGGAGGAAGGTCGCGATGACCGTCGCCTTTGCGTGTCTGCCGCGCTGCCCCGTGAGGGTCTTGAGCTCGTTGCCGTCGAGCTCGTAGCGGATCGTGCTGTAGCCGACGCAGTAGTAGCGCGTCGGATCATCGACCGTATGCGAGTGCGCGAGCTTCCGCTGTGCCGCCTGTACACCGGCAAAGTCGAGATCGCGCTGCTGTGCGGGCGAGATCGTGCCCGTGATCTCCTGCTCTGCCTCCGCCGTCATTGTGTAGAGCGCGCGTCCTGCCGCAGCCACGGCGGCACTGCTGAGTGTGCCCGTACGCTCGGTGAGGCGGCGTTTGACCTCGCGGATGATCGCAGCGACCTGCGGCACATCGTGAATCTGTCCGTCAAGCATCGCGCGTGTCTTGTGCTCCATGCGTTCCGTGGCGAGGATGTGGAGCAGCCCGTCCCGCTGCTCGGCGACGATGCCGATGACGCTGCGCGTGCCGATGTCGAGCGCAAAGACCAACTCAGTAGGCCGCTGGCGGCGCGGTGTGACCTGCGCGGCGGCGGTTTCCCCCTTCTTCGGTCGGCCGCGCTTCTTGGCGACGGTGTCCTCCGTATCTTCCTGTATGCGTTTTTTCGGACGACCGCGCCGCTTTGCCGGCGTGCTCCCGTTCATCTCTTCCTTTGTCTTATCCGGATCCGTCATGTCGATCTCTCCTGATCCTGTGTGAGTTCATGTATAACATTATATGTATTCGGTTCTTTTCAAAAAAATCCTGCCGCACTGCGCATACAAAAAGGTCAGAACAGAGCCGCCGCAGGGGCAGTTCCACTCTGACCGCAAGAGAGGGGTCTGAAATGCCGTATGACTTATATGTCTATACCTGCGTAAAGCAGGTGGGTACCCTAAGTCCGACTACCGCGTCCTCCGAAGGAGTATCGCATTCACCGGAATCAATTCGGATTCCCTAAATAATCTGTAGGTTAGACATTGCTAAGGCATACGCACACCTAAGGCTCACCTTCTTGTGCATTATGATAGCATAAAAAAAAGTGAGCCGCAAGACTTGACAAACACGGGAATTGCAATTTGTACCAACAATTTGAAATCTGTCTTTTCGAAAACCTGCTTGAAATGTGTGAATGCTCTTTTCCTATCGAAAATCCCGTGCTATAATAATATATGTGAGAATATGGAAAACTCTAAGGAATCGCTGAATTGATCGGTTCTTCCTTCATTTCGGGAAAGATGGGGCGATGGAGATGGCAAATGTAAGGGATGCGGTGAATGCAGTCATCACCGCGATTATGGCACAGAAGGATTATTTGACGGCGGTGGACGCGAGGACCGGAGACGGGGATCACGGTCTGAATATGGCGCGCGGCTTTACGGCGGCGGAGGAGCGTCTGGCGGATCTGCCGCCCGATGCGCCGGTCAAGGATGTGCTCTACCACATCGGACGCGCGTTCATCGAGAACGTCGGCGGCGCGGCGGGACCACTCTACGGGATCGCCTTCGTGCGTGCGAGTGAGGCGGTGAACGATCAGACGCGGCTGGACGTGCATAGCTTCGAGAAGCTCTTTACGGCAGGAATTGCGGCGATCCAACGGCGCGGACGCGCCGAGCGCGGAGACAAAACCATGCTCGATACGCTCATTCCGATCCGCGATGCGTTCCGCGCGGAGAATGCGGACGGCAAGAGTCTGCGCGAGTGCCTTGAGGATGCGCTGAACGAGGGGCGCGCGGGCGCAGAGTACACAAAGACCATCGCGGCACGCCGCGGACGTGCGGCACTCGTGGGACCGCGCAGCATCGGCATCGAGGATCCCGGTGCGATGAGTTCGCTCATCATGTTCCGTGCTCTGTGCAGCTATCTGCGCGGCTGATTTTTGGATAATGGAGGAAATACGTTGACAAATACGGAGATTCGCACCCGTTTTGCACCGAGCCCGACGGGCTATATGCACATCGGTAATCTGCGCACGGCACTCTATGCGTATCTCTTTGCGCGTGCAAACGACGGGACATTTATCCTGCGCATTGAGGATACGGATCGGAACCGCTACGTTGCGGATGCCGTGGACTTCATCCGCCGCACCCTTGACGCGGCAAAGATCGTGCCTGACGAGGGCCCCGATGGGATCGGCGGCGACTACGGTCCCTACGTTCAGAGCGAGCGCATGGCGATCTACAAGGAATACGCCGAGCGGCTCGTCGCGAGCGGACACGCCTACCGCTGCTTCTGCAATCATACGGAAGAGGCGGAGCCTGCGGACGGTGAGAAGTCGTTCGGCGGCTATCTGCGTACCTGCCGCGACCTCAGCCCCGCCGAGGTGGAGGAACGTCTCACGCGTGGTGAGGAATACGTCATTCGTCAAAAGATGCCGCTCGTCGGCGAGACGACATTCTACGATGTGCTCCACGGAAATGTCACGATTCCGAATACGGAGCTCGAAGATCAGGTGCTCTTAAAGCGTGACGGGATGCCGACGTATAATTTCGCGAATGTCATCGACGATCACCTCATGAGGGTGTCGCACATCATCCGCGGTACGGAGTTCATCACATCGACGCCGAAGCACGTTCTCCTCTATGAGGCGTTCGGGTGGGAACCGCCTGTATTCGTCCATCTCGCACCCGTCATGGGACGCGACGACGCGACGGGCCGGACGAGCAAGCTCTCAAAGCGTCACGGTGCAACGAGTTTTGCCGATCTCGTGGCGATGGGCTATCCTGCCGAGGCGATTGTGAACTACGTCGCACTCCTCGGGTGGAGTCCGAAGACGACGAATCAGGAAGTCTTTTCGATGGACGAACTGATCGAGGCGTTCTCGCTCGAAGGACTGTCGAAATCGCCCGCCGTCTTTGACTACGACAAGCTCGGCTGGATGAGCGGGGAGTATTTCAAGGCGATGACGGATGAGGCGTTCGCCGAGGCGGCGCGTCCGTTCGCGGGAGAACTCCCCGCGCGGCTGGCGGAGCAGTGGGCGGCGATTGCACGCCTCCTGCGTACGCGCGTGACAAAGCTCTCCGACGTGCGCCCCTCCATCGCATTCCTCATTGAGACACCGCCCTTTGATGCGGCACTCTACGAGAACAAGCGCAACAAGGTGACACCCGATACGGCAAAGGAGCTCCTGCCCGCGCTCATCGACATTCTCGCGGCACTGCCCGCCGAGCACTGGGAGAACGATCTCCTCTATGCCCTGCTTGAAGAGTGCATCGAGCGTGAGGGGTGGAAGAAAGGGACGGTCATGTGGGTGCTGCGCATCGCGGCGGCAGGACAGTCGGTGACCCCCGGTGGGGCGACGGAACTGCTTGCCATCCTCGGCAGGGAGGCGGGGCTTGCACGCCTGCGTGCGGCACTTTCGCATCTTTCGGCATGACAGTGAAGTTTGCGAAAAAAATGCTTGTGTTTTTTGTAAAACTATGATATAGTACCTCCTGTTAACATATGTGGCGCCTTCGTCAAGTGGTTAAGACACCGCCCTCTCACGGCGGGTTCATGGGTTCGAATCCCATAGGCGTCACCAATTCTCGGCGCCTTCGTCAAGTGGTTAAGACACCGCCCTCTCACGGCGGGTTCATGGGTTCGAATCCCATAGGCGTCACCATCGCAATAGATAGGAGCTGCTATGCAGCTCCTTTTATATTATGGCGATGCGGGCTTTCCTGCATCGCCGGAGGAGAAAGCCATGCTCTTTTTGTCCATGCTCCTCATGGGTGGGATCATCGGCTTCGTTGGGGCGGGCGGCAGCGGTGTTATCATCACACTGCTCGTGGTAGGGTTCGGTGTTCCCATCCATCAGGCTCTTGCCGTCGCGCTCGGCTCGATGGCGTTCACCACGCTCTCGGGCGCGATCAGTCACTATCGGGAGCGCGAGGTTGTGCCGCTGACGGGCGCTGTCCTCGGTACAGGGGGGCTCGTCGGCGCACTGATCGGCGCGGTTCTGTCGAACCACATGGAGGCGCCCGATCTCAGCCTTTTTACGGGGCTTATGCTGCTCTCCAGTGCCTTTCTTCTCTATCTGCGCATCTATCAGGCGCAGTGGCTGGCGCGTCAGATCCCTGTGCGCGAGACCCTGCTGACGGGGCGCCGGCTCTATCTCTGCGGACTGCCCGTCGGCTTCCTCTGCGGCGTGCTCTCCGGTGCGTTCGGCATCGGCTCGGCGGCGTACATTCAGATCGCGCTCATGGTGATCTTTGGCGTTCCTCTTTTACAGGCGATCGGCACGACGATGATGATTATTGTACCGATCTCCGTCAGCGGCGGCATCGGCTATATTCTCTACGGACAGCTTGAGCCTTGGCTCTTCATCCAAACGCTCCTCGCGCTCTCGCTCGGCTCGTACGTCGGGGCGAAGCTGACCCATCTCGCGCCGCTGCCCGTCCTGCGCTTTTGGATCGTCGCATTGCCGACGGTGGGCGGGATGATTATGGTATTCTTTCGATAGATTGCCGCACTGCGGCATCGCTTTTGGGAGGAAATCTATGGGAAAGATTTTGGCAGGTCTTCTGTTGGTCGTGATGACCTTCTCCGCTGTCGGCTGCGGCGAGATGGAGGAAGATCATAAGGAACAGGCGAAATATCGCCGCATTACCGCCGACGAGGCTCAGGTGATGATGGCAAAGACAGAGAACTATCTGATTCTCGATGTGCGCACGCCCGAGGAATTCGCCGAGGGGCATATCCCGCACGCGATCAATATCCCGATGGATCAGTTTGGAGAAGATCCGCCGCGGCAGCTGCCCGATCGCAGTCAGACGATTTTCGTTTACTGCGTCAAGGGGATCCGCAGTATGAATGTCGCCAATCGGCTTGCGCATATGGGGTACAGAAACATTGTCGAGATGGGCGGTATTCAGGATTGGCATGGCGAGATTGAAAAATAATTTTTTTGATTGTGAGGTTTTGTATGAGTAAATTTGTTATGGCGCTTTGTCTGAGTGTGTGGTCACTGGGGATCTGCGGATGCGGCAGTGCGCAACAGGCAGACGCTCCGAAGTCCGTCGCTGCGTCCGATGCAAAGGCGCAGGGGACGGCATTTCAGCGTGTCGGCTCCGATGAGGCGGCGAAGATGATGGCGGCAGAGTCCGGGTATCTGATCGTCGATGTGCGGACGGCGAAGGAATATGCTGACGGGCATATTCCGAATGCCATCAATGTCCCGAACGAATCCATCGGGGGAGCACCGCCCAAGGAACTGCCCGACAAGGCACAGAGGATCTTTGTCTACTGCCGCAGCGGCGCACGCAGTCAGCAGGCATCGGAGAAGCTCGCGGGTCTTGGCTATACGAACATCGTCGAGATGGGCGGCATCAAGGACTGGCACGGCGAGATTGTAAAAGAATAGGGGAGCAGTGCTTCCTTCTGCATGGAGGTTGTTCCGATGAAACGAATCCTATTTCTATGTGTTGCCATTTTTCTGCTCTGTCAGACGGCGGCACTCGCCCACACGATGACCCGCGATGAGATGTATGTCGGCGGCGTCGGGCGCGGCTGCTCGCTCGGCTATGTCGCGAGCGTCTATGGTGAGCCGGCAGATAAGAAGGAGTTTAGGGGCGATGGCATCCGCTCAGTAACCTACATCTATTCGCCGACCTTCTCCATCACAGCGGTCGGAGGGGCGCAGGATGTTCAACCCGAGAGTGATCTGCGCGTCAACGGCTTTTCCTGCAAGGACGCATATCTTAAGACACCGAGCGGACTTGCCGTCCGTATGCCGTATTCTGCGGTAGTTGCGAAATTCGGCGAGGCGACGATGACGAAGGTCGATCAGGATGGACGCAAGATGTATATTTACGACGTGTATCACGGCATTCAAGAAATGGTGTTCTACGTCGATGCAAACGAGGTCATCACGGAGATCCGTGCCGGGACGGAAATTTGATCGGCATAAAACAGTTCGCTGCATACAAAAAGAACGCCGCTTCCCAAATCATCGGGAGCGGCGTTCTTTTTGTATGGGAATTGCTGCGGGAGTTGTGATCTGTACGTTATACCGTCGCGACCGAATCGAGTGCCTTGACCTCGCCCGTAGCGGTCATCTCAACGCTCGTGCCTTCGGGTAGACCCGTGAAGATTACAAGACAGGCATCGGATTTCGCATTCTTCCGAATGTAGTCGATGTCGAACTCCATGAGCTTGTCGCCCTTCTTCACCTGCTGTCCCGATTCGACAAAGACATTGAAGCCCTGTCCGCCGAGCGCGACCGTATCCACACCGATGTGGAGCAGATACTCCATGCCGTCTGCGCTCTTCATGCCGATGGCGTGCTTCGTGTCAAAGACAAAGACCACCTCGCCGTCGGCGGGCGCGACGACCTCGCCTTTGCTCGGGTAGATGAAGAAGCCGTCGCCCATCATCTTGCTTGCGAACGCCTCGTCGGGTGCCTCCGTGATCGGGTGTACCGTGCCTGTGACGGGGCTGCAGAGTGTGCGCCGCGCACCTGTGGAGGCTGCGGCTGCCGGTGTTTCCGCAGCGGTGGGACGTTCCTCGACGGGGGCTGCGGCAGGTGCATTGTCCTCCGGCTCAACCTCGGGTGCGGTCTCAAGATAGGTCTCAAGGTTCGACTTGATGACGGCGACCTGCGGACCGTAGATGACCTGTACGCCTGTGCCCTTGACGATGACGCCGACCGCGCCCGTCGCCTTGAGCAGCTTTTCATTTACCAGCGAGGAGTCTGCGACCGAGCAGCGCAGACGCGTTGCGCAGCAGTCAACGGACGTGATGTTACGCTTGCTGCCGAGTCCGCGTGCAATCGCTGCGCTCTTTGCATCACCCGACGCGCCGCCTGCGCCCTCGCGTGCCTTGTAGTCCGCCTTTGTATAGAGTTTCGTTTCCTCGTCGTCGTCCTCACGGCCAGGCGTCTTGAAGCCAAAGTGCTGAATCATCCAGCGGAAGATGAAGTAGTAGAGGAAGAAGTAGATCACGCCGACCGGGATGACGTACATCCAGTTCGTCTTTGCCTCGCCCTGCAAAATACCGAAGATGAAGAAGTCGAGGAGACCGCCGGAGAACGTAAGACCCACGGCGATGTTCAGCATGTGTGCAATCATGTACGCCGCGCCTGCGAGTGCGACCTGCACCGCGAAGAGCGCGGGAGCCACGAAGAGGAACGAGAACTCGATCGGCTCCGTGATACCCGTGAGCATACAGGTGAGCGCCGCCGAGAGGAGAAGTCCCCCCGCGACCTTCTTCTTCTCGGGACGCGCACAGTGGTACATAGCGAGTGCCGCGCCCGGCAGACCGAAGATCATGAAGATGAACTCACCCGAGAAGTAGCGCGTCGCGTCTGCACTGAAATGTGCGACGTTCGGCGAGGCGAGCTGTGCGAAGAAGATGTTCTGACCGCCCTGGATGAGCTGACCGTCGATCATCATCGATCCGCCGACGCCCGTCTGCCAGAACGGCAGGTAGAAAACGTGGTGCAGACCGAAGGGGATGAGCGCGCGCTTGATGATACCGAAGATCAGCGTGCCGATGTAGCCCGTACCTGTGACGAGGCTGCCAAGGGCGAAAATCCCCTGCTGTGCGAGCGGCCAGAGGAAGTACATCGCAATCCCGACAAAGAGGAACACAATCGTCGAGATGATCGGAACGAAGCGCGAACCGCCGAAGAAGGAGAGTGCATTCGGCAGGACGATCTTGTGATACTTGTTGTGCAGCCATGCGACACCGATGCCGACGATGATGCCGCCGAACACGCCCATCTGGAACGACATAATGCCGCAGGAAGCGGCAATCGTCCCTTCAAGAACTGTCGGAGCGACAGAGCCGTCCGGCAGGATCTGCCCGCCGAGTTTCAGCATCGCATTACACGCTGTGTGCATGACGAAGAACGCGATCATCGCCGAGAGCGCCGCGACCTCCTTCTCCGCCTTTGCCATGCCAATGGCGACACCGACCGCGAAGATGATCGGCAGATTGCCGAAGATTGTGCTGCCTGCACTCGCCATGATCGTGAGCAGTGCATTCAGTGCCGTGCCCGCACCGAGGATGCCGCCGAGACCGTATGTCTCAATCGTCGTCGGGTTCGTGAACGACGCACCGATGCCGAGCAGAATGCCCGCGATCGGCAGAATCGCCACGGGCAGCATGAAGCTGCGCCCGACGCGTTGGAGCACACTAAAGATCTCATCTTTCATAACATTACCCCTTTCTCCCTCCGCTTTCATCTCCCTGTACACCTCTCCTTTGGGCAATATATGGGAAAAACATCCAAAAGATTATAAAACCGATGTTGATGTTTCGCTGATGAACTGCGGAATCTATAAAATCATACGTGGTAATTATACCGTAGATGGAGCGGGCGTGTAAAGAGATGATTTTGAGAAGAAGGATAACGGTGGAAAGATGACTGTAATTCTTTGCGGATTTTCCTGAAAAATTTTTAATTTGGGCAGGAAAATCCGCGGGGGGGGGAATAATATACTCATAAAAGATCATCAAGAATAGTTGATGATAAGAAAGGAGGCATCCTTTATGGCTACATTTCGCGTATTATGGGATGAACTTTCGCCGAATGCTAAGTATCCAAATCGAAAGGGGACGACGGTGCAAGCGTCTTCGATGGCGGAGGCGAAATCAAAAGTGAAACAGAGAGTTTCTAGAAATGTGAAGATCAGTAATATGACAGCGGTAAAGCTGTAAGCTAAGATCTTCTTGTATGCTGTGCAGGATCTGTATAATTAAAGGGAGCGATTCAAATGTCGATGTTGCCGGTGAGCAAAGTTCAGGATGCGGCGATGGGCAAGGCTGTGGATATGGTGGCGGGGGAGATTGAAAAGGGGACGCGTGAACGGGATGAACTTCTGTCTGTTTACAACGAATCTGTCAAAGGGAAAATTTCATCCATTGTCAACCAACATAAACTTATCGGTGCGGCTGTGGGGCCTCTACCGACGCATGGCGTGTTGACGACCATCAATATGATTGTTCTCTATCGTCGCTTGGGCGGTGCCGTTGATATTAAGGTGATGCAGGAGTTGGACGCACTGATAGGCAGGGCGGTTTCTGCATCCCGGTGGTCATTTATCAAATTGGGGACATCCTTGTTTCTGATCAAGCAGGTGGTCAGCATTCTGGATGAATTAGTTGTTTCTGCACCGATCGGTATAGTGGCAGGTCTCATATGCGGGTATAAATTCACACATTGGGCGGGCTTGAATTTTGCTAAGAACATCAGTAATATGGTCGATGAAGCAATATTGAAGCACGAAACGAAGTAGAAACGCCGAGAACATCTTATTGACGTCTGTATCACAAATGCAGGAGTTGAAAACAAATGCTCAAGGGTGTGATTGATTTTTTCATTATGGTGGAAAGATGGGGATGGGAAGATGCTGTTCTCACACTGATTGGTCTCTTTGTGCTCATTTGGGTGGGAGAGAAAATATACGCTTTATGGAAGCGTTAAAGGTGCACGGGAGGGGCGGTTATGGAACTCGTCAATATCAGCGGGAAATCGTTCCGTAAATGTGGGTTCTGCAAGCATTGGTATGACCCGACGAATGCGGCGATCCGTCCGCGTGCGCCACGCATTGGACAGTGGGAGTATGAGCCGCAGATGAAGAACCGTTGCCTCCTCACGAATGCGGAGCTGCCCGCCTTTCACTTCTGCGGGAAATACGAATGCAAGATTTAAGGAAACGCTGATAAATTCAGCCACGCCGTCTTGACGTATTTTTTTGCCCGCACTGCGCCCTCGATCCTCCACATAGCCCTTGCTATGTGTCCGGTTTGTCTCCTTGTTCGGACGAAAAAATCTACGCCAATCTGACGGACTTCATTTTATCAGCGATTCCTTAATGAATGATCTGCTGCGGGAAATTTTTTCCTGCGGCAGATTTTTTGTGGAAATGTTTCTTTTGGTCTGTCTGTAAAGATGTGGTATAATAACGAAAAACGATCTATTGAGGCAGGTGATCCGATGCGTACGGCAGGAGGTCGGCAGTATCAGGACTCGGTGTTCCGTATGTATTTCAACAACGAGGAGCGGTTGAGGGAGCTTGCGGGTGCGCTGCATGGATGCGTGTATGCGCCGGAGGAGCGGATCGAGATTGTAACGCTCGAAGGCACGTTCCTGTCACAGATCAAAAATGATGTTTCGTTCGTGTTGGCGGATCGCTATCTTGTGTTTTTGGAGCATCAGAGTACGCCGAATGGAAATATGCCGCTGCGCTGCTTGTATTATGTCTGCGAGCAGTTTCGGAAGGACATTGCGCCCAAGGAACTCTATGCAAAAAAGAAAATTCGGCTGCCAGTGCCGGAGTTTCACGTGTTTTATACGGGGGAGGACAATGAGCCCGAAGCGTATGAGATGAAACTCTCGGATGCATATGTCGCGGCGGGGGATGCCGTCAACTTGGAGCTTGTGGTTCGTTTTCACAATGTTTCCTATGATAAGGCAAAGGTGCTCCTACATCAAAGCCATGCCCTTCATGACTATGCCTTCTTGGTATGGTGTGTGAAGGAAAATATGCGACAGGGAATGGCACGGGAAAGTGCAATTCGTGAAGCAATTCGATACTGCATAGCACATGATGTGATGAAAGATTTTTTGGAAGCACATGAACGCGAGGTGATGAACATGGTCGGGTTTGAGTGGAATGAGAAGCTGTTTCGCGAAGCCGTATTTGAGGACGGTCTTGAACAAGGACTTGAGCAGGGACTTGAGCAGGGGCGTATCTCTGCTGTCCTCAATATGCTGAAGGAAAAACTTCCGCTCGACATGATCGCACGTGTGTCGGAGATGTCGGTCGAAAAAATTCGGGAGATCGGCAGAATGCACAGCTTGCTATAGTTATCTTTCGTATGCTATAATATTCTTATCATTGTGTCGTGCTGTTGAGGAGTGCGTGTATGAGAGGTGCGGAGGCGGTTCTGGCGTGTCTGCGGGAGCAGGATGTTGATACATTGTTCGGCTACCCGGGCGGGATGATCCTGCCGCTTTATGATGCGCTCTATGCACAGAAGGATATACGCCAGATTCTTGTGACGCACGAGCAGAATGCCGCCCATGCGGCGGATGGCTATGCGCGTGCTACGGGGCGCGTCGGGGTCTGCATTGCGACGTCGGGACCGGGCGCGACGAATCTCGTGACGGGACTTGCGACGGCGTATATGGACTCGATTCCGATGGTTGCGATTACGGGGCAGGTGGACATCGCCCTGCTCGGGCGCGATGCCTTTCAGGAGACGGACATCCTCGATGTGACGATGCCTGTTACGAAGCACAACTATAAAATTAAAAATGCGGCGGATCTCGTGCCGACGATTCGTCAGGCGTTCGCGCTTGCGCGCAGTGGGCGGCCGGGACCCGTGCTTCTCGATGTGCCGCGCAACCTCTTCTTCGAGGAGGTTTCCTACACGGCGGCGAAGCCGGAGGTGCGTACGCCGGGGAGTCCCGACGCGGACTTTATGATCTGTGCGGCGGAGGCGGCGGCGGAGATTGTCGCCTCCGCGCGTCCGCTCGTGATCGTGGGCGGCGGTGTGGTTTCTGCGGGAACGTCGGCGGAGGTCACGGCGTTCATCGAAAAGTATCATCTGCCCGTCGTGCATACGCTCATGGGCATGGGGGCTGTGCCGAGCACGCATCCGCAGATGCTCGGGTTTGCGGGGATGCATGGGGAGAAGGCGGCAAACTATGCCATCGGTGCGGCGGATCTCGTCATTGCGATCGGCAGTCGCTTTGCCGATCGCCAGACGGGCAACCTCAGCAAGTATACGGCAAACCGCAAGTTCATCCACATCGACATCGACCCTGCCGAGATCGACAAGAACATCGAGAACAGCCTTGGTCTCGCGGGCGATATGCGTACGATCCTCGGGCTTCTCATGCGGCAGCCGCCAAAGAGTGATCTCGCGGCATGGTGGGAGCAGATACGCACATGGCAGGAGGCATATGACTACGACTATCATGTCGGACGGCTGACCGTGCCGTGGGCGCTGCATCAGGTGGCGCAGAGCACGACGGGCAAGGCATATGCCTATGCGACGGATGTGGGGCAGCACCAGATGTGGGCGGCACTCCACCTGCGCGTGGAGGAGCCGCGGACGTGGCTGACCTCGGGCGGTCTCGGCACGATGGGCTACGGTCTGCCCGCTGCGATGGGCGCACAGCTCGCATGGGGGGACAGCCGCCGCGTGATCCACATCGCGGGCGACGGCGGTATCAAGATGACGGGCAATGAGTTCTATACGATTGCGCGTCTCGGGTTGCCTGTGCTCTCGATCCTTGTGAACAACCGCAGCCTCGGTATGATCCGACAGCTGCAGAAGGTGCTCTACGATGAGCACTATATCGCCTGTGAGCTCGATCACGAGATGGACTATGTGAAATACGTGGAGAGCTTCGGCATCAAGGCGGTTGGTGTGTCAACGCAGGAGGAGTTTGCAGCGGCGCTCAAGAGCGCACTGGAGGACAGAACACACCCGCGCGTGATCGTGATGGACGTGTGGCGCAGTTTCGTGGAGCCGATGACAAAGGGCGGTGCGCGCATTGATGAGTTTGTGGACTTTAAGTAGACGTTTTTCCCGTGCGTGCAGGAGGGGGGAGCACGGCTTCTCCCTGCTCTCGACCCTGCTTGCCGTGATGATTCTCGCGGTGGTGCTTGCGATAGCCGTGCCGCGCTTCTCATCTGCGCTTGCAACGGCGAATACCGTGCGGATACAGGCGGATCTCACGGCGCTCGATACGGCGATTGTACTCTATCAGACGGCACATGGGACTGCCCCGACAAAACTCTCGGATTTGGAGCCGTATGTGACCAATGCGGAAACGCTAAAGCCGCCCTCGGGAAATGTGATTCTCGATGGGAAGGAATCGTCTTTGACCAATCGAACTTATGAGATTACAACAAACGATAAGAAGATTTGTCGCGCGACCTGTGACGGAAAGACGGCGGAGGCATTCCGTCCGAAGGAATAATCGGTGTTCCCGTGGAGGGGGTACACTGTGTCAGAGAAACGGAGGTATATGCCATGCAGGAGGAGGCGCAGATGCTTTTTCCCGCAGGTCGGCCTCTGCTTCTGCTGTCTGTGCTGTGGATGGTATCTGTCGGCGGCATCCTCTTTGTCTGCGGCTTTGGCGTACGCGCTCTGTGCGGCGGGCTCTTTGCGGCTGTTGTGCTGTGGCTTTCCTTTCTCGATCTGAGGGATGGTCTGCTCTATGACGTGATTACCTTGCCGTTTGCGGCGGCGGGGCTTCTGTTTTCTCTGGCGGGCTTTTCCGTGCCCGTGGCAAATGCGGTAATTGGTGGGACGCTTTGTGGCGTCTTATTTTATTGCCTGTATATTGCCGCGCGGGGCGGGCTTGGCGGCGGCGATGTGAAATTTGCGGTGGGGCTTGGTGTGTGGCTCGGTTGGGAGGCTGCGGTGGTCGCTGTTTGGATTGCCTTTTTGCTCGGCGGCATTGCGGCGCTCTTTCTGCTTGTCACGCGGCGCAGAGGGCGGCGCGACGGGATTCCGTTCGGCCCTTTTCTCGCACTGGGCGGGTATGTCGCCTTTGTCGCCGGATCTGCGCTCTGGCGGCTTTACATGGGGCTCCTCTAGTGGGAAATATGCGCGGTATGGCGCTTCTTTCTGTGCTCATTGCACTCGCGGCTTTCGGCACGATCCTCTCGGCGGCCGTTCCGGTCGTGCGCGGACTCTATGCGCAGGCAGCAGTGGAATACGAGGCAGTGCAGCTCGTCGGGGAGCTGCGCCGCATACAGGCGGTCAGCCGCATGACGGCAATGCCGCTCTCCCTGTTTGAGGGACAGATCGCGTGGAAACGCGTGCCGCTCCTGCGGATTCACCCCAACGGTTATACGGTCAGTCACCCGTACAATGGCATTGTGTATGCGCACGCGCCGCTGCCGCTTGTGTGTTTCGAGCAGGAAACGAAGAAGAATATGCCCATCGTGTTTGACCGCAACGGCGGCGTTGGTGAGGAGAGTCACAATATGACAATCCGCGTCTATGCTGTGGGCTGTGAGGATGTTGCTCTGCGTGTTGTGATTGATGGTGCGGCACGAATCCGCCTGGAACGGAGGAGGTAGTATGCACCGAACGAGGTGTGGCGAGGCGGGGCACGTTCTCCTTGAGGCTGTTCTGCTCGGGCTGATTGTACTTGCGGTAGCGGCTTCGCTCGGCATTTTCGCGCGTACCGCGCTTTTGCGGGAGTACGCCGCTGCGCGTATGGAGGCGGCACTTGTCGCACGCGCACAGTTTTCCCGCATGGAGGCGGCACTGGATACGGGGGTGCCGCCCCCATGCGGCGTGACCGAAGTCCGTGCAAATGAGCGCATCTATCGGGTCGAAACCTCAGTCACACGGACAGAGGATTTTTACGATGTGCAGCTGCGGCTTTCGTGGCAGATTGCGGGGCACGCGGAAACGGTGGATTTTGTGCGGAGGATGCGGCATCATGTGCGCGTGGAAGATACGTCCGGAACGTAATGACTGTGTGCGGGGCTTCCTGCTCACGGAGCTTGCCGTCGCACTGTCGGTCTTTGCACTCCTCCTGACGTTTCTTGCATTTGCACTCATGTGGAGTGTGCGGAGCTTTCGGCAGGAGTTGGCGGATGCCGAGCTGGAGCAGGAAATGCAGATCGCTGCGGCGCGGATTGTGGAGTCCGCCCTGCTGTCCGATCACATCGGCGAGCGGCAGCGCGGGATCTATGAGATGCGGCAGTGGGCGCGTACGGGCGCGGCACTTGACCGATATTGGCTCAGTGACGAGAATTTGGTGCTCAATGCGGTCACCAATCCAATCACCGGGGCATTCGAGGGGGCGGGCGTTCACATTACGGCGTTTTCCGTGGAGGAGGACGTGCACGTTCCGCGCCTCTATCACATTGAGATGAGGGGGGAGAGTACGGTGACGGGGCGTACATACAGCATTGCGACGGCAGTTTATCTGCGGGAGGATATGGGTGGACGGCAGCGATGAACGCGGCGTAGTCTCCCTCGTCGGACTCTGTGTACTCATGGTGGTGCTCCTGTTCGGTCTTGCCCTGGCACATTTCGTGCACAGCGGCGGTGCGGTCGCAGCGGAGTATGAGCGTGAGATGCAGCTGCGGCTTGCGGCGGAGAGCGGTGTGGAGACGGCTGCCGCACGGCTCGAAGCCTCTGCGTCCGCCTACGGTGTACCGCCCGATCAAGGTGCGCACAGGCAGGTGACGATAGATCGTATCCCTATGGCAGACGGCATTGAACTGTCCGTCTTTATCGAAACGCCGTCGGAGAATGCGCCGGCGGGGACGCTCGATGTCGCTGCGGCAGCACGCGACGTGAGCACACGGATGTCGGACGGCGTGACATGGCAGCGTGCAAAGGTCGTTCGTGCGCGTTTGGAGAAAAAGGGGGAGCGCTATGTTTGGCGGCGTTGGTTTTAGGCTGCGTGCGCCGTGTGTGGCGGTAGGGCTGTATCCTGCGGTACATGGGCTGCTGCTCGTCCGTCTGGATGCCGTCGGAGCGGCGGACGGTGCGTGGCAGGTTACGGAGTCACGCACGCCGGCGCACGGCTGCCCTGCACCCTCGGAGGCGCGTGCGCTTGCTGCGTTCGTGCGCACGGAACTCGTGCGTGCGGGGTGGGAGAATCTGCCGCTTGCGCTCGCTCTTCCCGCCACCGAGGCAAAGACAGGACAGCGGGAGCTGCCCGTGCGGCTCGCGGGGGCGGAGCTGCGGGCGGCACTCCTCTGGGCGGAGCGTGCCGAGGCGGACGAGCGGGGAGAGCAGCTGTCCTGTGAGCGGTGCCTTTGCTGTATGGCACTGCCCGACGAGCCGTCGCCGTGCTATTGGACGGCGTGTATGGAGGAGGAGCGCGTACGGGGATATTTCGCCGCATTCCGTGCGCTGGGGCTCGATCTGCGGCGCCTCACGATCTGCCCGGAGGAGGAAGGTGTATATGCGGATATGACCGCGGCGGCACGTGCGCCTCATACGTCATGGGAAACCGTACGCTCCGAAGCTGCACCTGCCGTCTATGCAGGGCTGCTCCTGCGCACGGGGACGGCGGAACATCTTTACTGGACAGAGGAAAAGCCGCTGCGCGAACGCATTCGTGCGGTCGCTGCGCCGCTGATCGCTGTCCTTGCGGGCGTGGTCTTTGTCGCCTGTGTGAGTGCCGACATAGCCTCCTGTATGACGGCGCGGGAGGCTGCCGCACGTGCCGGGGAGGAGTTGCAGCAGCACACGTCCGAACACGGTCATATGGAGGCCTTTGCCGCGCTGCGCGGGGATGTCGCGCAGCGCGAGGAAGCGTTGCGTGCGTTTGCCGCAGAATCTCTGCCGCTGCGTGCGCTGCTCGTACATCTCGGCAGCGTATCGACGGACGGCATTCGCTTTACAGATGTGCGGGCAGAGGGACGGTCTGTCCGCATGGACGGCATTGCGGCAGACTATACGGTACTCGCCGCATTCATGAAAACCATGGAGGAGGATTCCTTTTTCCCCGCAGCGGTCACGCTCGCACATACCGGCGCGGCATCGGCAAGGGAAGGTGAAGCAGCGTCCGCAGCAGGCATCCGTTTCACGCTGCACGGCGACTGGTAGGAGGATGGATGGGACGATTTTCAGAACGTCGGCGCATGGCACTTGCGTTGATCTGGGCGGCGGGGCTCTGCCTTTTCTACGTTTTTGCAGCTGCGCCGTATCTTTCAGCCGTACGCGGAGCGGCATATGCCGCGCGGATGGAGGCACAGGTGCAGTGTGCCCGTGTGGACGCATATCATCAGATGCTGCTGCGCGATGCACAGGCAGAGGAAAAACTGCGTCTGCGTCAGCTGCGCCTTGCCCGCGCGACCCCGAAGAACCTCGACCAGAGCGATTTTATCCATGCGGTTGAGACTCTTGTGCGGCGCAGCGGGGTGACAATGGACGGACTCACGTCCATGCCCTTCGAGCAGAGGGACGGGCTTGTCGTACAGCCGATGGAACTGCATCTGCACGGCAATTATTTTGATGTGCTTTCATTTCTTTATGGGATACAGGAGGGGGCGCGTGCGATTCGCTTCGGCGATTTTGCACTGACCACAGAGGGGGATGTGGTTCACGGTGTCTTTCGTATCGAGATTGCAGCGCGTGCGGGGGCGGAACAGCAGGCAGATATGGACGATCTATCCAACGATAAATAAACGTATGCTGCCCGGCAGGAAAAGAAAGAAAAATAGCGAAATTATCCAAGTGGGATAATGATTCTTGATGGAATATTACATAAATTTACAGGGGGATTTGGATGAGCCATCTGCGTTTTGTCACGGGCGGCGAGTCGCACGGCGCAGCGCTCACGGCGATTCTCGACGGAATGCCGGCGGGGCTGCGCATCCCGCGTGAGGCGATCGACGAACAGCTGGCGCGACGACAGAAGGGGTATGGGCGCGGCGGCCGCATGAAGATCGAGACGGATCGCATCAGCGTCCTCTCGGGACTGCGGTTCGGGGAAACGCTCGGTGCGCCGATTACGCTGCAATTGGTGAACCGCGACTTTGCAAACTGGACGGAGCGCATGGATCCCTTTGGGGAACCGACGGGCGCAAAGGTAACTGCCGTTCGTCCGGGACATGCCGATCTCGCGGGCGTGCTCAAATACGACCGTCAGGATGCACGTGACATCCTGGAGCGTTCGAGTGCGCGTGAGACAGCGATGCGTGTCGCTGTCGGCGCGGTCTGCCGCCGGCTCCTTGCGGAACTCGGCGTGACGATCGCCTCTCATGTGACGGAGATTGGCGGCGTGACGGTTGACCGTGCGGCAATGAGTGACGCGGACATCGGCGTGACGAACAGTGATGATTTGAACTGCTGCGATCCTGCGGCAGAGATGCGGATGAAAGCCCGCATCGACGAGGCACAGGCGGCGGGGGATACGCTCGGCGGCATCTTTGAGATCGTTGTGCGCGGACTGCCCGTCGGTCTCGGTTCTCATACGCAGTGGGATGCGCGTCTTGACGGAAAACTCGCAGGTGCGCTCATGTCCATTCAGGCGATCAAGGGCGTGGAGATCGGCGCGGGTTTTGCGTGTGCGCATCTGCCCGGCAGCGCAATCCACGATGAAATCGATCGCGGGGAGGATGGGCAGCCCCGCCGCAGGACGAACCGTGCAGGAGGCATAGAGGGCGGCATGACGAACGGCGAGCCGATCGTCGTACGCGCGGCGATGAAGCCCATCCCTACGCTGATGACACCACTGAAGACGGTCGATCTTGAAACAGGTGCGGAGGTCTTGGCGAGTAAGGAGCGCAGCGATGCCTGTGCCGTGCCCGCCGCCTCTGTGGTCGGCGAGGCGATGGTCTCCTTTGTCCTTGCCGATGCGATCTGTGCGCAGTTCCATGCGGACTCCATGACCGACCTCCACGCTTCGCTTTCCGCCTATCGTGCGCGGCTGGAAAGTCGGTGGACAAGTCGATGAAGAACGTCGTTTTGATCGGCTTCATGGGCACGGGCAAGACGAGCGTCGGACGGCTCCTTGCCACACGTCTTGGCTGCGCGTTTCACGATTTGGACAAAAAGATCGAGGAACGGCACGGCATGTCCATCCCGGAGATGTTTGCGCAGCACGGTGAGGCATATTTTCGTGCGTGCGAGAAGGATGCCGTACGTGCGGCTTCGGCGCGGACGAATCTCGTCATCGCGACGGGCGGCGGCACGGTCAAGGATGCGGAAAACGTGGCGCTGCTGCGTGCAAACGGCATCCTTGTCGCTCTCGCCGCAGACGTTGACACCATCCTGCAGCGGACGCAGACGCGCGGCAAGCGTCCCGTGCTCGACGGTGCGGATGCGGGTGACCGTCGTGCTGCGGTTGCGCGTCTGCTGGAGGAACGCCGTCACCTCTACGAGAGCGCCGACATCACGGTGGATACGAGCGGTCGCGCGCCGCTTGAGGTGGCAGAGCATATTATGCAGACACTGCGGATCTGGAGAAAGTGATATGAAGCAGAGGGTGGACGTTGCGCTCGGGAATCGCAGCTATGGGATCGTGATTGGCAGTGGCCTTGCGGACGATATTACTTCGTTCGTCCGCGCGGCGGGATACTCCGCGCGCGGCATGATCGTTACGGATACCAACATCGCCCCGCTCTATGCCGCACAGACGGCGGAGCTCCTCGCGCGTGCGGGGGTGGAGGCGGAGGTCGTTTCTGTTCCTGCGGGCGAATCTGCAAAGAGCCTCACACAGGCGAACGAGCTTTTTACGCGAGCAATCGAGATGGGGCTCGATCGAAAATCTCCGATCATTGCGCTCGGCGGCGGGGTGGTCGGCGATCTTGCGGGCTTCGTCGCGGCGACCTATATGCGCGGCGTCCCCTTCATTCAGCTGCCGACGAGCCTGCTCGCGCAGGTGGATTCGAGCGTCGGCGGCAAGGTCGCCGTCAACCATCCGCTCGGCAAGAACCTCATCGGCGCATTCCATCAGCCGGATGCCGTCTTTATGGATCTCGATGTTCTCAAAACCCTTCCGGCGCGTGAGATTGCGACGGGGCTCGGTGAGATCATCAAGTACGGCATCATCTGCGACGCGGACTTCTTTGCGTGGCTTGAGGAACAATGTGCGGACGTGCTCGCCCTCGAACCTGCTGCGGCAATGCACATGATTGCCCGCTCCTGTGCGATCAAGGCGGATGTCGTGCGGCAGGACGAGCGCGAGGGCGGGTTGCGCCGCATCCTGAACTTCGGTCATACGATTGCACATGCCGTTGAGAAGGAGACGGGCTACGCACGCTATCGCCATGGCGAGGCGGTCGCGATCGGCATGGTCGGTGCGGCGGATATCAGCGTCGCGATGGGGCTGCTCGGGGGGGCGGATCGTCGCCGTATCGAACGGCTGATTCGCACGATGGGACTGCCGTACACGGTCAAGGACGTGGCGCCGGATGCGATGTACGAGGATCTTTTTCACGATAAAAAAACAGTGGGAGGGCGCATTCATTGGGTGCTTGCCGAGGGCATCGGGAAAGTTTCTGTACACAGCGATGTACCGGAGGATGTCGTACGAGAAACACTGCTAGGACTTTCCTCCTGATACTGTTTAAGAATAATTTGTTTTATAACGAATAAGAATGTAAGGGGGTGGTTGGATGATGTATCGGCGATTTTGCATATTTATACAGGCAATGATTTTTGTCTTGCTCCTGTGTACCGGACATACGGTTGCTGCCGCAGACACGGCACTCTCGTGGGAATATTGGCAGGAGAACGTACCAAACCCGAATGCCAAGATGGAAAAGACCGTTCCCGACTTTCCGAAGGATGAGGGGCGTTGGCGGCGGTTCAATCCGCAGTTCGGTGTCTCCGCGCCCGAGGGGACGCACTATGTCTGGGTACGTGTCTATATACCGCCGGATACGGGCGTGGATGAGAGCCTGTTTTTCTCGACGATTGATCAGTCCGTGCAGATCTTTTTGGACGGCGTTTCCATCTATCGCTACGGAGATCTCTCGGTACACGGTCATTCCTACGGGCGCAAGTGGCACCTCGTCGACCTGCCCGCGTGGGCGGTCGGGCGGCAGCTCTATATGCAGATCCACTCGGACAACATCTGGGTGCTCGGCCAGTTTGACCGCGTGCGTCTGGATCGTGCCGCCCACCAGATCGAGGATGTATTTCTCTACGACTTCCCCTACGTTAGCGGCATTACAGCATTGGCGATCTTCATCATGCTGCTCGGTGTCTACTTTTTTACCGAGAAGGAACTGCGTGGTGTCTATCTGCGTCTGATCGCCGTTCTGGTTGTTTTCTTTGTCTGGATGCTCAGTTCATCGAGCCTCGTCCTCCTTTGGCTGAATTGGCCTGTTTTTTGGTGGCATATGGAACTTGTTTCCTGCTACCTTATTCCTGTGACATCATACTCGCTCGTCTATCGGGTCATTGATGATGCGTACAAGAAGAAAGTCCTAAAGACGGCGTTTGTTTTCATTGGGATTTTTGTGCTTGCCATCCTGTTGGAGTTCGCCGGACAGAGCGGTCTGTATGTGATGCGATTCTTCTTCTATCCGGCGCTGCTCGTCTGCGGTCTCATGGTGGGGTATTGGCTCTATGAATGCCACAAAAGCGGGAATACGCGCTGCCGTCCGCTGCTCATCGCATTCGGAACGCTCTCGGCGCTTGCCGTAATCGACGGATTTTCGTTCCAGTATCGCGTCGTCACATGGCATACCTATCTTGTTCCCTTTGGCATCTACACGATCGGTTTCTTTATTGTTCAGCTGATCTTGGAGCGTGCGGAGCACGAGCGCTATCTCGCGGAGCTCTCCGTCAGTCTCGAAAATGAGGTCAGTGCGGTGACGCGGCAGATGGAGGTCGATCCTCTCACGGGTGCGTTCAACCGCAACAAATTCCCCGCAGCGACGCGCGACTTTATGCGGATCTCCCTTGAGATCAAGGAACCGTTCTCCCTCATCATGTTTGACATCGACCATTTCAAGAAAATCAACGATACCTATGGACACGATGTCGGCGACGTGGTGCTCGTCGGATTTGCACAGACGATCAACAGCTTCCTCGACCGCCGTCACGTCCTCATCCGTTGGGGCGGCGAGGAGTTTATCCTGCTTTGCCTCCACTACGACGGGGCGGAGGCGGAGGCGTTCGCGAACGAGATCCGCGAAGCGGTGTCCGAGGCGCACATCCACCCCTCGGATCAGGTGACGTGCAGCGGCGGCGTGGCGGTCTGGTACGGCACGGAAACGGATACGGCGGAGCACATGGTAAAGCGTGCGGACACGGGGCTCTACCGATCCAAGGAAAACGGGCGCAACCGCATCACCTGTGAGCCGGATTGGAAGGCACATATGCCAAAGCGCCGTCCGAAGCCGAAGGAAAAGCCGCTTGCGGGTGAGACCTCGGAGGATGCGGCGACGGGGATTCGGGGGCGCTGAGGAAAAATTTTTCTTGCGCGAAGCGTGATCTTATGCTATAGTCACTGGGTATGTGTGTGGATGGTCCGCTGGGCGGCATGAGCCGGCTATGAACGTCCGAGCGAAGGAGGAAAACATATGAATATCATCGAGATCCTTGAGAAGGAGCAGCTTCGCTCCGACATCCCGAAGTTTGCGCCGGGCGATACGGTTCGCGTTCATGCGCGCATCGTCGAGGGCACGCGTGAGCGCATTCAGGTGTTCGAGGGCGTGGTCATCGCGCGTCAGGGGTCGGGCGTTCGTGAGACGTTTACGGTGCGCCGCATCGCGTCCGGTGTCGGCGTGGAGCGTCTCTTCCCCGTACACTCCCCGCGCATTGCAAAGATTGAGGTGACGCGCCGCGGTATCGTCCGCCGTGCGAAGCTCTACTATCTGCGCGGACTTACGGGCAAGGCGGCTCGTATTCGGGAAAAGCGCTAACTGTACGATGGATAGGGACTGCTGCGGCAGTCCCTATTTTTGCTGTATTCGTCATATGAGAGGAGGAGTTTATGGAAAAGGAAAGATCCACCGCCGAGGAGATCAAGGATTGGGTGGTTTCCATCGTCGTTGCCGTTGCGCTCGCCATGTTCATTCGCACCTTTATCGTGGAACTCTACGTTGTGGACGGCCCGTCGATGCGCCCGACGCTCGAATCGGAGGAGCGTCTCGTCGTCAATAAATTCATCTATCGGTTCCGTCCGCCCGAGAAGGGGGAAGTCCTTGTCTTTCAGTACCCGCGCGACCCGAGCCGCGACTTTATCAAGCGCGTGATCGCGACGCCGGGCGATACGGTCGAGATCCGCGAGGGACGCGTGCTCGTCAATGATCAGATTCTGACGGAGGACTACATTCTCGAAAAGACGCGCAGCGAGTACCCGAAATCGACCGTGCCCGAGGGACGCATCTTCGTCATGGGTGACAACCGCAACAACTCCGAGGACAGCCGCTTCGCCGATGTCGGCTTTGTGCCGTACGATCTCATCAAGGGTAAGGCGCTCCTTGTGTTTTGGCCGATTTCACAGTATAAGACGCTCTGACGGAGGAACAATATGCGTTTTGTATCATGGAACGTCAATGGACTGCGTGCTGCGCTCAAAAAAGGATTCATGGACGCCTTTCGGCAGCTTGACGCAGATGCCTTTTGTTTGCAGGAAACGAAGATGCAGGAGGGGCAGGCGATCCTCGATCTGCCCGGCTACGACCAGTATTTTTACAGTGCGGAGAAAAAGGGATACTCCGGCACGGCGATCTTTACGCGGATCAAGCCGCTCTCGGTGAACTATGGAATTGGCACCGAGGAACACGACCACGAGGGGCGCGTCATCACGATGGAGTTTGAGGATCTGTATCTCGTCACCGTCTACACGCCGAACTCGAAGAACGCGCTCGCACGCCTCGACTACCGCATGGTCTGGGAGGATGCCTTTCGTGCGTTCCTGCTTGATCTGCGTGCGAAAAAACCCGTTGTCGTCTGCGGCGACCTCAACGTCGCACACACGGAGATCGACCTCAAGAACCCCAAGAGCAACCGCAAGAACGCGGGCTTTACCGACGAGGAACGCGGCAAGTTCACGGAGCTCCTTGCCGCGGGATTTGTCGATACCTTCCGCGCACTGTACCCGGACAAGACGGGCGCATATACGTGGTGGTCGTACCTGCGCCATGCGCGCGAGACGAACGCGGGATGGCGCATCGACTACTTCCTCGTCTCGGAGGAGCTGAAGGATCGCATTGCGGCGGCAGAGATCCATGCAGATGTATTCGGGAGCGATCACTGCCCCGTATCATTGACGTTGAAATAGGGGAGACTATGGCAGAATTGAAAGCAGAACTCGCGCGCGAAATCGCAAAACGGCGCACATTTGCCATCATCTCACATCCGGACGCGGGCAAGACGACGCTGACCGAGAAATTGCTCCTCTACGGCGGGGCGATTCACCTCGCCGGCTCGATCAAGTCGCGCAAGACCCAGCGGCACGCCGTATCGGACTGGATGGAGATCGAAAAGCAGCGCGGCATCTCCGTCACGTCCTCCGTGCTCCAGTTCGACTATGACGGCTATCGCATCAACATTCTTGATACCCCCGGGCATCAGGACTTCAGCGAGGACACCTACCGTACGCTCATGGCGGTGGACAGTGCTGTCATGATCATCGACGCGGCGAAGGGCGTTGAGGCGCAGACGCGCAAACTGTTCCGCGTCTGTCGGCAGCGCGGCATCCCCATCTTTACCTTTGTCAACAAGCTTGACCGCTTCGGCAAGGCACCGCTCGATCTGATGGATGAGCTCGAAAATGTTCTGGGCATCCGTTCCTATCCGATGAACTGGCCGATCGGCACGGATGGGACGTATCGCGGCGTGTATGACCGCGAGAAGAACCGCATCGAACTCTTTGCCGAGGATGTGACGCACGGACAGGAAACGCGCGTCTCCGAGGTGTTCGCGCCGGACGATCCCGCATGGAAGGAGCGCGTCGGGGAGGACGTTGCCGCCGCACTCTTTGACGACATCGAGCTGCTGCGCGACGCGGGCGAGGTGTTCGACCGTGCGGCGGTGGATGCGGGCGAACTCACGCCTATGTTCTTCGGCTCGGCGATGACGAACTTCGGCGTGCAGAACTTCCTTGAGGAGTACATTCGGCTCGCGCCAACCCCTGCGCCACGTATGTCCTCCGACGGTGTGATCGAGCCGGACGATGAAAAATTTTCGGGTTTTGTGTTCAAGATACAGGCGAATATGAACCCCGCGCACCGCGACCGCCTTGCGTTCATCCGCATCTCGTCGGGCAAGTTCGACCGCAACATGAGTGTGTGGCACGCGCCGACGGGCAAGCTCGTGAAGCTCGCGCAGCCGCAGCAGTTCCTCGCGCAGGATCGCCAAATCATCGACACAGCGTATCCCGGCGACATCGTCGGACTCTTCGACCCGGGGGTGTTCGGCATCGGGGATACCCTCTGCGACCCCGCGCACAAGTTCAAATTCGAGGACTTCCCCGTGTTCCCGCCCGAACGCTTCGCACGCGTTGCGGCGAAGGACACGATGAAGCGCAAGCAGTTCGTCAAGGGCATCGAACAGCTCACGCAGGAGGGCGCAATCCAGCTCTTTGAGCAGGTCGGCGCGGGGCTCGACAGCTACATCGTCGGCACGGTCGGTACGCTCCAGTTCGAGGTACTTGAGTACCGTCTGAGGAACGAGTACAATACCGAGATCACGATGCAGATGCAGCCGTTCGAGACGGCACGCTGGCTCGCGTATCCCGACGGGCGCACGATCATGCCCGCCGATCTGCGCGGCGCGGATCGCGGTATGTTCGTCCGCGACCGCTGCGGCAACCCCGTCCTCCTCGTGAGCAACGAGTGGGCGCTCGGCTGGATTCGCGAGAACAACCCCGATCTCATGCTCGGACAGGTGCCGTTTGACCGCAAAGAGGCATGATTGAAAATAATGATAAGGGCATCACGCTGCTGGGACGTGATGCCCTTATCATTATGAAAAAATATTTCTTTTTTGCAAGAAATATGGTAGTATTGTCCTAAAACACTTATTGTAATGGACATAGGAGGATGATTCGTTGTTCAAGGGGAACAAATCCAAAAAACTGGCATTCTTTGCTGCGATGGCACTGGTCGGCGGAGCGTTCGCGCCGTATACCTATGCAGCGGATGTGACAATCGACCCCGCACATCCGCCGGTCAAGAATGTGCCGCGACCGCTCACCACAGGTGCTGCGGGCGATGTTGGCACAGGCAGCGCGGATGCGTCGGGGAATACGCTCACCATCGAGAACTATGATTATGAGAACAACGCTGTCTATGGCGGTGCTGCGCTCGGTACAGGAAATGCGGAAGGAAATACACTGACGATCGTGAACTCCAAAGTCCTGGTGGGGTATGGCGGTGTTGCACAGAACGGCGGCAACGCAAACCGCAACAAGCTCGTATTTCGTTCGGGCGAGGTCGGTGCAACGATGGCGGGCGGCTTTGTTGGCAGCGAGACGGGCAGTGCGGAGGGGAACTCCGTCACGGTGTATCGCGGAACGACATCGCACATCTACGGCGGATATTCCAAAAAAGCAAAGGCACGTGGGAACGTCCACAAGAATGAAGTCGTCGTCCACGGGGGAACGATTGACGGCAAGATCAAGGGCGGTGTCATCGACGAAGTCAAATCGACGGGCAACGTGACGGAAAATACGGTTACGATCAACGACGGAACGCTCAAGGACGCGGTCTATGGCGGCGCAATTGAAAAAAGCAATTCCACCGGCAGGGTCGAGGGGAATCGCGTTACAATCAACGGTGGAATTATTAAAAAGAACATCATCGGGGGTTTTGTGCGCGGTAAAGGAACGCTGACAGGGAACATTGTCACCATTGCGGGCGGCACGATTGAGGGCGAGGTATATGCCGCATTCTCCTCCGAGAACAGCAGGAGTGTGCTGACGAATAACGTGGTCAACCTCGGCGACGGGGAACATGCTGCGCCAGTGAATGTTTCCAAGTTTGTCTGGGTGGCGCGTGGAAAATACGGTGCGACCTCGTCCGGCAATACGCTCAATGTCAAGACACGTGCAGAGGCGGACTATGTCGGTGGTTTCGAGAAGCTCAATTTCTATTTCAAGGAGGCGATTCAGCCGAAACTCGTCCTGCGCAAGTCGACGGATTTGAAGATAGCGAGCCTGAACGACATCGGGGTCTATGGATCGCCGCAGACGAAGTCGGGGACGCTGATCGAGAGAGAACGCGGCAAAATTATCATCAAGGACGGCATAAAATCCGCGACAATAACGGGCGATACCGCAGAGATGACGCTCCGTCTGGACAGCACGGAGAAGAAACTCGACTATACGCGGCTGATCTTCAAGGGTGCGACGGTCGCTGAGTCCGAAGGAACGGACACATGGGGCGGACGCTCTGTGATCGGCAATACAACGGCGAAGAACAGTATCACCATCGACAGCGGCACACATACGAACATCTATGGCGGATGGACGAGCGGTTCGGGCTCGACGGCTGCAGCAGAGCGGCGCGGCAACAGCACGCAGAACAGTGTCACGGTGAATGGCAGTGCAGACGTCAGCGGAACGGTCTACGGCGGCTATACGGGTGTCGCGGGCGGCAAAGCAGAGCGCAACAGCGTCACCGTCGAGAAAAACCTTGCTGCGTACATCGTCGGCGGTGCGGCCGAAGGGGAAGCATCGGGCAACATAGTCACCATTCGGGCGAACGCGGGTGATGTTACGGGCGGCGCATCCACGGGCATGGCATCGGGGAACATTGTCACCCTCGCCAACGCTGCGGTCAGCTCCGTCACGGGCGGCGCGGGTGCGGCA
This sequence comes from Selenomonas dianae, assembly GCF_030644225.1. Classification (NCBI taxonomy): domain Bacteria; kingdom Bacillati; phylum Bacillota; class Negativicutes; order Selenomonadales; family Selenomonadaceae; genus Centipeda; species Centipeda dianae. The sequence goes on from NZ_CP128650.1 coordinate 461,926, forward strand.
ACGCATAACAATACCGTCAACCTCGCAGGCGGCGCGACCGTCAGCGGCGCAGTCACAGGCGGCACAGCGGCGGACGGCACGGGCAACACGCTGAATGTCAAGGGGACGAACAAGGCACGGAACATCGCGGGCTTCCAGAAAGTCAAATTCGATGCCGCCAACGTCACTGCGGGCGCAGCGATGCTGGAGCTCACGGGCAGCGCGGCGACGACGCTCGACAAGAGCGCTGTCGACGCGACGGGCAGCACCGTCCGCGGCGGTGTGACGCTCCTCAGGAACGCGAACGGCATCAACCTCACGGGCTATACGGGCGGTGTATTGAAGTCCGAGACGGATGCGACGACGGAGAAGAACATCTCTGTTCATAAGACCGGCAGTAAGATCACCGACATCCGCTACGAAGGCTGGCAGTTTGCCGGGGTTACATCCCCCGTCTTTGATGGAGCGGATGCCTACGGCGGCATCTCCCGTGCGGGCAATACGACGACGGAGAACCGCATCACCATTGACAGCGGCACGCATACGAACATCTACGGTGGATGGACGAGCGGTGCGGGCTCGACGGCTGCGGCTGAGCGGCGCGGCGACAGCACACGAAACAGTGTTGCGATCAGCGGCAGTGCAGCCGTCAGCGGCACGGTCTATGGCGGCTATACGGATGTCACGGGCGGCAAGGCGACGGACAACACCGTCTCTCTCAGCGATGTGACCGTTACAGGATCGGTTACGGGCGGATATGGTGCGGTGACGAATGATAACACCGTCAGCCTCCGCAATGCGAAGGTCACGGGCATGGTCACAGGCGGCACGGCGCATGGTACAGGCAATACTCTCGCTGTTTCCTATGGCACGCGGACGACGGAGATCGGTGACTTTGACGGTATTCAGAAAATCCGGTTTGACACGGGGTCCGCACCGACGCGCGGCGCACATCCCTTGCTGCGCCTGACGGCGGTGGGGGGCGACAAGAATATCGCGGGGATGGATCTTGATTTTCACCGCGACGGAGCGGCGAAGAAGTTTGCGCCGGGGGACAAGATTACGCTCATGGAGAATATGAGCGGCAGGGTTACAGGCAGTGACCATGTGACACTACAGGGAACGGACGGCATCTCACGCAGCTATACGTTTGAGGTCGTGTCCGAGGGGAATGCGCTCGTCGGCACGGTGGCGCAGACACGCATGACCGAGCAGTCCAAGTCCCCTGTCGAAACACGTACAGGTGCAAGTGCATTTTTGAACGCCGGCGGAGATTTTGCCGCAGGAGCGGGCATGGATGCAGCGAAGAAGGAGGCGGCACACGCGGCGGCAACGCCCGGTGCAGCTCCCTACGGACTTTGGGCGGGCACGGGCGCGGGCGCACTTCGTCACAACACCGGCTCCCATGTCGATATGAGAGGCTGGAATATCGGTCTCGGTTGGGCGCGTGCGAATGCGCTGCGGACGGGGACGCTGACCTTTGGTCCTCTGATTGAATACGGGCGCGGCAGCTACGACTCCTATCTCGACGACGGCACGCACGGCAGCGGCAGGACGAGCTACCTCGGTACGGGGCTCATGGCGAAATACGAAATGGCGGCGGGCAGGTGGATCGATGGATCGCTGCGCATTGGCAGGACACGGAGCGACTACCGTGGCGTTGCGTCCTATGATACGTCGAACGCCTACTATGCCGTACACGTCGGCGCAGGTAAGGAGTTCCGTGTCCGCGCGGCGGATACGGTCAGCGCGTATGTGCGCTATGCGTATACACATACGGCGGGGACAACGGCACATCTGAGCTCCGGTGAGACGTATGACTTCGATGCGGTGAACTCGCACCGTCTGCGCATCGGCACGCGCTACACACATGGCGCGGCGGCGTACCGTCAGATCTATGCGGGGCTTGCGTGGGAGTACGAGTTTGACGGCGATGCGCGTGCAGTCGTGCAGGGGGACAGCACCCCGAGCCCGTCGCTTCGGGGCGGCAGTACACTCTTTGAGCTTGGCTGGCGCTTTACGCCAAAGGCAAACAGCCGCCTCCGCTGTGATTTGAATCTCACCGGATGGCAGGGCAAACGGCAGGGCGTTACGGGCGGCCTTTCGATCAACTGGGCGTTCTGAGCGGCGTACGGTCAACCACTTCCTTAAGTGTTTGCGTGGAGCACATATCTCCGTAACATTTGATGCAGAACCTAAAAAGAGGGCTTGGATTTCCTCTGTCGGAGAAGTCCAAGTCCTCTTTTTGCTGTGTCTATGTTCTGTTTTCGGCAAAGGCATCGTCCGCCCAGTTCAGCAGGGCGTCCTCGATGCCCGCCTCATGTTCGTTCACCGACTGCCCCTCGGAGGTGATATAGAGACTGCGTCCATCCGCATAGGCGATGCGGATGTTGTAGGCGGGATTCGTCACCGTCTCCGCGCGTGCGCCGTAGTCGTTCTCGGCGGCGAGGTTTTGTTCGGCGATGTGTGCGCGGAGGCTCGCCTCCAGTGCGGGTGTCCACGGGACATAATGCTCGCGGATGTCCAATGTGCGCCCGTTTGTGAACTCCTTGGCGACAAATTCCGCGAGGCATGGGATGAGCGCGTTCGGATCGAGTTCCTGTTCTGCGATTTCCTCCGCCGAGAGCGCGTCCTTGGCAAGACCGTCAATCCGCCAGATCATGCGCATGAGTGTGCCGTCTGCGACAGGGTGGCGGAACTCCATCATCAGCTGCTGAATTTCGGTGTGCTCGGACGGGGTGGTTCCAGTCGGATGTATGGGGGCTGCCTCGGGTGCAGCTTCGGCTACCGCGCCGAGGAAGAGCAGCGGGACGAATAGGACGGCGAACATATACCGTACCGTTTTATGCGCGAATGTCATCGTCGTTTCCCTTTCAGCTGAACAGATCGTTGAGTGCCTCGGTCATGGTCGGGTGGGTGTAGATGGCAGAGCCGAGCACGGCGGCAGTGATGCCGTGGTCGATTGCCATTTTCATGAGGTTGATCATCTCCTGCGACTCGGGACAGAAGAAATGAGCACCGAGGATGGTGTCTGTCTTTGCATCCACAACCGCCTTGAGAATGCCGGCGGGCTTCTTGTAGACCTGTGCCTTTGGGATGGCGGCGACCTCCAGGCGGAGGATGCGTACGTCAAAGCCTGCCGCCTCCGCCTGTGCCTCCGTCATGCCGACGCGCGAGAGCGGCGGATCGAGAAAGACGGAGTAGGGGACGGCTCCGCGATTTGCTGTTGTGCGCGTTCCGCTGCCCGCGAGCTGATCCTTTACAATGCGGAAATCGTCGAGGGAGATGTAGGTGAACTGCAGGCCGCCCGCGACATCGCCCATCGCCCATATGTGCGGTATGTTCGTGCGCAGGTGCTCGTCAACGGCGACCGCGCCGCGCTCCGTCACAGCAATGCCCGCCGCTGCAAGGTTCAGCCCTTCGATGTTCGGACGGCGGCCCGTTGCAATGAGGATGGCGTTCGCTGCGAGCCGCTTCTCCCCGTCCGCCGTCTGCACGACGACGTTCGCACCGCCGGCACTGTCCTCGATGCGCTGTACCTTCGTCCCCATTAGGATATGGATGCCGCGATTATTTGTATGCTGTAGGACGCGTGCGGCGATCTCCGCGTCTTCACGCGGGATGAAGGCATCGCCGTCCTGCACGACGGCGACGGACGAGCCGAAGTTGGCGTAGTATGACGCAAACTCCAGCCCGATGTAGCCGCCGCCGATGATGACGAGCTTTTCGGGCAGCTCGTCCAGCTCCATCATCGTCTCGCTCGTGTAGACGTGCGTGCTCTCTGCCACACCCTCGATTGATGGGATGAAGGGCAGTGCACCCGTATTGATGAAAATGCGCTCCGCCGTGACGGTCTGCTCTCCGTCCGCGCCGACAATGCGTACGGTATGCGCATCGACAAACGATGCCTCCCCGTCAATGACGACAGCACCCGCACCCGTCACCTTGGCGTAGTTCTTTTCACGCAGCATCGCTGTGAGGCGGCGTTTCTCTGCAATCGCCACACGATAGCGCTCCGCCTTTGCCGCGAAGTCGCCGCCCGCCGTTGCCGAGAGCCGCGCACTGTACTCCAGCGATTTCGATGGGATGCAGGCGACGTTGATGCAGGTGCCGCCGTAGCGTTCTTTTGACCGCTCGACGAGGGCGACCGTCTCGCCCTTCTTCGCGAGAAAGCCCGCGAGCGTCTTGCCCGCCTTGCCAAAGCCGATGATGAGGTTTTGATAGGATGTGTTCTGCATGGTATGCTCCATTTCTGTTGAAACCTGTTTTATGGATGTTATTATAACATTTTTTGACAATGGAAAGAAATATTTTCAATCCGGGCTTTTTAGCAGTTTAAGAGAACTATAAAGGACTGCCGCTTTTTGCAGCAGTCCTTTATAGTATGAGTGAACGTCGGCTTTACACCATCTGTTCGGGATGGAATACCTCGTCGAATTTCTCGGCGGTGAGGAAGCCGAGGGCGACGCACGCCTCCTTGAGGCTGATGTTCTCGTCGAATGCCTTGTGTGCGGTCTTTGCCGCATTCTCGTAGCCGATGTACGGGTTCAGAGCCGTGACGAGCATCAGCGAGCGATGGAGGTTCTCGTGCATCTTCTCACGGTTCGCCGTGATGCCCGTGACGCAGCGGTCGTTGAACGAGCGGAGGGAGTCGGTGAGGAGGCGTGCGGACTGGAGGAAGTCGTAGATCATGACGGGCATGAACACGTTCAGTTCGAAGTTGCCCTGTGAGGCGGCAATGCCGATGGCGGCATCGTTGCCCATGACCTGTACGGCAACCATCGTGACGGATTCGCACTGGGTCGGGTTGACCTTGCCCGGCATGATGGAGCTGCCCGGCTCGTTCGCGGGGATTGTGATTTCGCCGAGACCGCAGCGCGGACCTGCGGCGAGCCAGCGGATGTCATTCGCGATCTTCATCATGTTTGCGGCGAGCCCCTTGAGACCGCCGTGTGCAAAGACGATCGCATCCTTGCTCGTGAGCGCGTGGAACTTGTTCGGGGCGGTGACGAAGCTTTTGCCCGTCAGCTCGCTTGCCGCCTGTGCGACGGCGACATCAAAGCCTTTCGGCGTGTTGAGTCCCGTGCCGACAGCAGTGCCGCCGAGGGCGAGCTCGTGGAGGAAGGGCAGCGCCGCCTGCAGCTGCTTCTTCGACTGCTCAAGCATCGCGAGCCAGCCGCTGATTTCCTGCGAAAACGAGATGGGGACGGCATCCTGCAGGTGGGTGCGCCCCGTCTTGACGATGCCCTCGTTCTCCTTCATTAGGCGGCGGAAGGTATCGGCGAGGAGGTCGATGCTCGGAAAGAGCCCGTCCTCAATGGCAATGACCGCTGCGATGTGCATCGCCGTCGGGAACGTGTCGTTCGAGCTCTGCGACATATTGGAGTGATCGTTCGGGTGCAGGATCTTCTCTCCCGCGATTTCGTTGCCGCGGTTCGCGATCACCTCGTTGACGTTCATGTTCGACTGCGTTCCGCTGCCCGTTTGCCAGACCGCGAGGGGGAAGTGCTCTGCGAGCTTGCCGGCGATGATCTCATCGCATGCTGCCTTGATGGCATTCATCCGCTTTTCGTCGAGCTTGCCGAGTTTGTTGTTTGCAATCGCGGCGGATTTCTTCAGAATGCCGAACGCGTGGATGATCTCGGCGGGCATCTTCTCAATGCCGATGGGGAAGTTCTCGAAGCTGCGCTCCGTCTGTGCCGCCCAGTACTTGTCCGCCGGAACTTTGACCTCACCGAGGGAATCGTGTTCGATACGATACTCCATTTGGATTGTCCTCCTTAAATTGACATAGAAGAAAGAAAAATCAGCTAATAGAAGTATAGCATAAAAACATGAAATTGAGAATATTTATCGTAAATTTTCTGTAAAGGAATCGCTGATAAAATGAAGTCCGTCAGATTGGCGTAGATTTTTCGTCCGAACAAGGAGGCAAACCGGACGCATAGCCAAAGCTATGTGGAGGATTTGCCGACACAGTGCGGGCAAAAAAGATGCGTCAAGATGGCGCGGCTGAATTTATCAGTGCTTCCGTAAAATTGTCTGTGCAGCGATGCCGATGCCGATGCCCGTCAGAATACCGACGAAGCCGAGTACGGGAGCGTAGGAAAAGAGGGCGGAGGTCTGCATGACGGCGGCGGCAACGAGGAGCTGCGCCATGTTGTGCAGGAATCCGCCCGCTGCACTGATGCCGACGATGGACAGCTGCGTGTATTTTTTCAGCAGCACCATCGCGGCAAAACTCGCCGCACCACCTGCGAGACTGTAGAGCATGGGCGCGATACCTCCACCGAAGAACGAGGAGAGGAGGATGCGCACCGTGAGCATCAGTGCAGCGTCGCGCGTCGGCAGGAGATGAAGTGCGATGAGTGTGACGATGGCGGCGAGCCCGAGCTTTGCGCCGGGGACGGGCAGCGGCAGAGGGAGGAATCCCTCAAGTACAAAGAGGATGAGGGAGAGCGCGGTAAGCAGCGCAATGCGCGTCATGCGGTGTATCGTCATATCACTTTACTTCGATCAGGAGTTTGTGCGGCAGACAGGCGATCACATCGCCTTTTTTTGATGCCTTGCCCGTCTTGACGCAGACGAGGTCGGGGCAGTCCGCATCGACGACGGCAATGCTTTCATCCTCGATGCGGATCGTGTTCGCCCCGTGCTCATTCGCAATGACGATGTTCTCCGTACCCGTGTGTCCCGTGAGCGGGATGTCGTAGAGCTGCACATTGTTCTGTGTGATAACGGCATGACGCACGTCACTGTCCGTGTGTGTGAAAAAAAATATGGCACCGATCCCACAGAGGAGGAGCAGTGCGCCGATGAGGACGAAGTCGTTTTTCTTCATTGATGTTTCCTTTACCTATGTGATATAATCCCCTTGCCACGGCTCTCATCCGGTCAATCAGGCACGGGAGGGAGGTTGGTGACGTGCACATCTCTGATTTGTTGCTTTCGCTGCTCATCAGTGTTGTCGGGAGTGTTCTTGGCGCACTGATTGTGCAGAGGCTGAGGAGGTAGAAGCAGCCTCCGCTGTGGCATCAGCCGGGTGCGTCTCATCAGCGCACAAAAAAGCCTCGGGGTCATCACTCCCCGAGGCTTTTCTATTTGGTTGGCGCATGCGCACCTCTGATTCATGATCATTATAGCATTGATAGAAAAGCATTTCAAGTGTATATGGGAATTTCGCCATAGCGGAAATGGGAGTGAGATCAAGAATGCGGTGACTGGAAAAATTTCGGTGGAGGTGTTACAATGTCTCAAGCAGAGATGCATATGCATCGGTCAGATGCCTTTCCCGAGTTCGCGCTGCCAGTAGGCAAGGTCGGGTTCGCTGAGCGGCAGATCGATGGTCTGACCGTTGTCGTAGTAGAAGCGGACGCGGATGCCCGTCGCCTTGCGGACGGCGGGAAGGCTCGCACGCGGGAGCTCGACGAAGAATTTGTTTTCGTTCTTGTAGGGGTTGTCGGCATCGGGGACGGGATGCGGCGTATATTTGACTGCCGCCTTCATCTCCCATGCGGCGCCGTCCGTGTAGAGAACGACATCGGGCAGGAGCTTCGCCTCGTCAAAGCGGTAGTCCCACAGCGCGAGGGTTGCCCCCTCAAGTCGTCCCTCGCCCGTGTAGGATGCCTGAAAGTCGATGCGCGCATACGCGGAGAGGCTGCGTGCCGTGCGATGGTCGATCCGGTAGGTGTAGGAGAGCCCGAAGATGCCCGTGAGGATGAGGAGCATACCGATGAGGATGAGAAAGTTGCGGAATACGTTTTGCAAGATGCCCCTCCTTTCGATCGTGTTTTCCGGGCTATTATAACATAGGGGAATGGGATTTGTCAGCATTTTGGGAAACAGGGGGATCATATGGCGATCAAATTATTCGTATCGGATTTGGACGGGACGATGCTGCCGGATGGGAATGTGGTTTCGGCGGAGAATATCGCCGCTGTGCGCTGCGCGGTGGAGGCGGGCGTTACGGTGACAATCGCGACGGGGCGCATGTTCGAGGCGACGCTGCCCGTTGCCGAGGCACTTGGCGTGGATGTGCCGATCATCTCGTACAATGGTGGGCTGATTAAAAGTCCGAGCGGACGCGTCTACGAGGAGCACACGGTCGATCCTGCGCTCGCGCACGACATCATCGCGTTCTGCAAGGCGCGCGGTTGGTACATCCAGAGCTACAGCGGCGGTGTGCTGCGCTATGTGGAGGCGTGCGATGAGTCCCGCTTTTACGAGAACTCTCAGAAGCTCGCGGGGAAGGCGGTCGGATGGGACGGGCTGTTTGTGCATACGGCGGGCAACTGTAAGCTGCTCCTTATAACGACGGAGGGGGAGTCCGCTGAGGAGCGTGTGGCGGCGGTGCGTACGGCATTTGGTACGCAGGTGGATGTGATGCGTTCGGCGGAGCGCCTGATTGAGGTTGTGCCGAAGGGAATCTCGAAGGCATCGGCACTGCGCTCCCTCGCGGCAAAGCTCGGCATCGCAATCGAGGAGACGATGGCAATCGGCGATGCGTACAACGATCTGCCGATGCTGCAGGCGGCGGGCAGGAGCATCGCGATGGGCAACGCGTTCCCCGCGGTGAAAGAGGTGACGGACTACGAGACGCTGACCTGTGAGGAGAACGGGCTTGCGGCAGCGATCTATCACTATGTGCTCGGCATGGGGGCGGATGCGCCCGTGCCGATGAAGGGGGAACGGAATGGCGATCAAACTCATTGCGCTCGATCTGGACGGGACGCTTCTGACTTCGGATAAGAAGATCACAACGCGCACGAAGGACATCATCGCGCGTGCGATGGCACGTGGCGTCACGGTGACGATTGCGACGGGGCGTATGCTGCGCTCGGCGCTGTACTTCGCCCGCCTTCTCGCCTCGGATGCGCCCGTGATCTGCTGCAACGGCGGCTATGTCGGGACAGCGGAGGAAGAGCCTGTCTTTGCCCGCTATTTCGACCCTGCATTGACCGCCGAGTTTCTGACGTTTGCGTACGAGCGCGGCTGGTACGTGAACTGGTACAGAGGATCGGACATCTATGCGCCGGAGTACCGCGCAGAGTATTTTACCGCCTACCGTACGACGGCAAATTTTCAGGTACACGAGGTCGGCGGCAACTACCTGCGCTATACGGAGAACGTGCCGCAGTTCGTCCTGCGTGAACTGACAAACGGGGTGGAATCCTATGTGCGTGAGGTGCGGGAGCACTTCGCCGGTCAGCTTGTCCCGCAGCAGAATACGGGGACGAGCGTTGACATCAATCCGCCCGGCATCAACAAGGCGGTCGGCGTGCGGGCGCTCGCGGACGCGATGGGGCTCACCCTCGATGAGGTGATGGTGGCGGGAGATGCGGACAATGACTTTGAGATGCTGGAGATGGGAGCGTTCTCTGTCGTTCCCGAGAACGGGCTTCCGGAGGCAAAGGAGCGCGCCCGCTATGTGACGGCATCGAACGATGCGAACGGGATCGCGCTCGCGATCGAGAAATTTGTACTGTGAGGTGACACTATGGCTGATGTGAAACGGTCGGCGGAGAAGTTCCGCCCCGTGATTGTGACGGGGCTCTCGGGCGGCGGCAAGTCGCTTGCCGCACGCTATATGGAGGATCTGGGGTATTTCTGTGTGGATAATCTGCCGCCGGTCTTTATCCCGAAGTTCATTGACCTCTGCCGTGAGACCCACGGGCAGATCAGCCGCGCGGCGATTGTGGTGGACACGCGCAGCCGCGAGTTCTTCGATGATTTCGTACGGATTCTCGGGGAACTGGATGCGGGAAATGCCTCCTACGAGCTGCTTTTCATCGAGGCATCCGACGATGTCATCATCCGTCGCTACAAGGAGACGCGCCGTCCGCACCCGCTTGCACCCGACGCACGCATCTCGGAGGGGGTGACGCGCGAACGCCGGCAGCTTGCCCCTGTGCGTGCGCGTGCCTCGCAGCTGATCGACACCTCGCACCTGCGCAAGGCGGAGCTGCGCGACATCATCCGACAGCACTACGACACGCCGGGCGGGGATGCGGAGATGAACGTCAACATCCTCTCATTCGGGTTCAAGTACGGCATTCCGCTGGATGCCGATCTCGTCTTTGACGTGCGTTTTCTGCCGAATCCGTTCTATGTGGATGCCCTGCGCAGCAAGAGCGGAACGGTGCCGCAGGTTGCGTCCTACATTGAGTCGTATGACGTGACACAGAAATTCGAGCAGTACCTCGACGGTCTGATCGACTTCCTCCTGCCGCAGTATGTAAAGGAGGGCAAAAGTCAGCTCGTCATCGCCATTGGGTGTACGGGCGGGATGCACCGCAGCGTATTCATCGCAAAGCATCTCTATGACCGCATCAGGGGCGGCTATGAGGCACATCTGGAGCACCGCGACCTCATGAAAAACGAGGTGCAGGAACACGTGAGTGAGGGATAGCGGATGCATCTCATGAAATGGCTCTATCCCGGCATGGGGTTCAAGCGATGGCTCTTTGTCTTTGCCGTCGGAACGCTCTGTGTCGGGCTTGGCGTAGCACTTATTTTCAATTACAAATACATTGACAGCATCGAGGAGGCTATTTTTCGCTTCGTCTATACATGGCAGGGCAGCTATGACTACGGCTTTACCGTGATTGCGGGCGTTGCGGTCGCACTTCTCGGCAGCGGGCTGATGCTCGTGGCGACGCGGCACATCATCCGATCCGTCATCACGGCGCTCATGCCCGAGGGGACATCGGCACGCCTCGTGGATCTCGTCTATGAAAAGACACGCCTCAGCCGCGGCCCCGCCGTCACTGTGATCGGCGGCGGACATGGGCTTTCCGTTCTCCTGCGCGGCATCAAGGAACTGACGAGCAATGTGACGGCGGTGGTGACCGTTGCGGACGACGGCGGTTCGTCGGGACGGTTGCGTGCGGAGCTCGGCATCATCCCGCCGGGCGATCTGCGCAACTGTCTTGTGGCACTCGCCGATACCGAGCCGCTGATGGAAAAGCTCTTCCAGTACCGCTTCGAGGGGCAGAGCAACCTCGCGGGACACAGTTTCGGAAACCTCTTTCTTGCGGCGATGGCGGAGGTTACGGGCGATATGGAGACGGCGCTACGCGAGTCCTCGAAGGTACTCGCCGTCAAGGGACGCGTGCTCCCCGCCTCGAAGCAGTCCGTCCGGCTTGATGCGATTCTTGAGGATGGTACGGTGGTCGAGGGCGAGTCGCGCATCCCGGAGGCGGCGGGGCGCATCCGCCGCGTACGTCTTTATCCGCAGGACGTTGTGCCTGTGCCGTCCGCATTGGAGGCGATCCGTACGGCGGACGCGATCATCCTGGGTCCCGGCAGTCTCTACACGAGCATCATGCCGAACCTTCTCGTGAATGGCGTCGCGGAGGAGCTTCGGCGAAGCCGCGCCCTCAAGATTTACATCTGTAATGTGATGACACAGCCCGGCGAAACGGACGGCTATACCGCCGCCATGCACGCAGAGGCGATCATCAAACACGCGGGTCGCGGGGCAATCGACTTTATGCTCGTCAACAATGCACCGATCTCGGACAAACTTCGTGCAAAGTATGCCGCAGAGGGGGTTGCCCCTGTCGTGGTGGACGAGGAGTCCATCAACGCACTCGGCATTGGTTTCGTCGCGGCGGACATCATCAACCAGACCGATGCGGTGCGTCACGATCCGGACAAACTCAGCCGCAACATCATGCGCATGATTTACGATTTTCGGGTGCGATGAGATGTCCTCGTTTGCCTCGGATGTGAAAAATGCGCTCTCGCGTACGGACACGGAGCGCGATTGCTGCCGGACGGCGGAGCTCGCGGCACTCCTGCGTATGGGGGCGTCCATGGTTACGGACGGTGAACATGGCATGGGCCTGCGGTTCGAGACAGCGAGTGCGGCAGTTGCGCGCCGCGTGATCCGTCTCCTGCGTGCGATGGACGCATCGCTTGCAACTTCGGTCGCGATGGAGCGCACGCCGCAGCTGCGCCGCCGTACCTACATCGTCAACATCGCTGCGGGGGAGGGAGTTGCGCCGCTCCTCACGCGTCTCGGTCTGCTCGCGGGCGGTGCGCCTGTGGGGACAGATCCGACACTCCTGCGGAAAAAGTGCTGCCGTGCGGCGTATCTGCGCGGGGCGTTCCTCAGCGGCGGGAGTGTCAACCGCCCCGAGGCAAGCTGTCATCTGGAGATCACGGCAAAACGTCCGGAGCAGGGGCGCGCCCTCCATACTCTCCTGCGCCGTCTGCACTTCCCCGTCGGTCTGACCGACCGACGGGATACCTATGTCGTCTATCTCAAGGAGGGGGATGCGGTCATGGATTTCCTCGCGCTCATCGGCGCGGAGGAGGCGGCGGAGAAGATCGAGGTCGCACGCAACCTCAAGGAGGTGCGCGCACAGGTGAACCGCATCGTTAACGTGGAAACGGCAAATCTCCAACGCGCCGTGGATGCGGCGGCAAATCAGCTGGCGGCGATCGAGCGCCTTCGGGCGGCGGGGCGGCTTGCCACGCTGCCTGCTGATCTGCGTGAAACGGCGCAGATGCGTTGCGCCCATCCGGAGATCAGCATGGCGGAGCTTGCCGCGCTTTGCCACATCAGCAAGTCGGGTATGAGTCATCGTTTGAAGAAGATCTGCAGGGTTGCAGAGGAGGTATAGAGATTTGATCAGAGGAATTGCACGGCGGCTCTCAAAGGGGCTGCCGCTGCCCATACTCCTGTCGGCGGCAGTTGCCGGATGGATTTTGACGGCGGAGCCGTCTGCAGGGTTTCCCATCTTGGAATATCACATGGTGAAGGAGGATGCGCCGCCGGAGGAGCACCGCTACGTTGTGCCGCCCGCCGATTTTGCACAGCAGTTGGACTACCTCGCGGAGGAGGGGTACACGACCATCACGCCGCAGGACTATGCACGCGCGCGCAAGGGCAAGCAGCAGCTCCCCGACAAGCCGATCATCCTCTCGTTTGACGACGGCTACGAGGACAATCGGCGCGTTGTTTTGCCCATGCTCGAAGAGCGCGGCATGAAAGCTGTGTTCTACATGGTGACGAACGCCATTGGAAAACCGGGCTATCTCACATGGGAGGATCTGTTTGATCTGGAGCACAGCGGCATGGAGATCGGCAGCCACACGGCGAACCATCTGCCGCTCACGACGCTCACGCGCGACGAGCAGCGCGACGAGCTGCGTCTTTCCAAGCTCCTCATGGAGTGGCGCGGGATGAAGACCATCTACAGCTTCTCCTATCCGAACGGCGCCTATGATGACGCTGTTGTCGCCATGCTCGCCGAGGAGGACTATCTGACGGCGGTGACAGGGGAGGCGGGGCTGAACACGCTCACAACGAATCCATATCTCCTGCACCGCGTCAATATCCCGCCGCCGCACTTCGGCATCACAGAGTTTCGGTTGCGCCTCCTCAAGGCGGATCTTGCCGCACGGTTGGAAACACGCCTCGCGCAGCTGCCCGAGGGGGTACAGGAGGGAATCGCGCAGCTGCGGGCAAAGCTGCACACCATTGGATAAAATCGAAGGGAATGTAAGCGAACATATATGAAAATGGGATTCTTTCAGAAAATAGCGGCTGCAGCGCTCACACTCATCTGTGCGGCAGGACATACGTATGCGGCAAAGCATGACGGCGGCACAACGATTGTGCGGGAACGCGGCGCGGCGCAGGCAGATATACGCACCCGTGTGGCAAACATCCTCCGTGCGGAAGAACCGCCGAAAAACCGCATCTTTTCACATGGGACATCACAGCTTATGCGCCGCTGGGAGGTGGAGTCCTACGACACGGGCGGTACGCTGCTCTTCTCGGACAGCCCGGAGTACGTCAAGGAGACGGGCATTCTCTACCGCGATACCGTGGTGGGGGATGCTCGTGTTCTTTACTACCACTTGAACGATACGGCGCAGCCGAAGAAGGTCGCCGTCGTGCTTGAGACGGCGGCGGATCTCGCTGCCGTTACGGTGACGCGCGGGGCGGCAGGTGCGCCAAGTACGGACTATCTGCATGTCGGCAAGGAGACGCAGCTCGGCTATTTTGACACGCGCGAGATGAACGAGCGCATCTATGTGACGAAGGAGCGTCCGCGTCTCCTCGTGCCCGCGATGAGCGAAACGGTGCTCCTGCCGGGACAGCTGGTGTACGGGGTCTATGATTTTCACGCGAATGCCCCCGTGCGCGTCTCGGTCATCATGTACGGGGCGGATGTCGATCCCTTTGCGTTCCTGCGCATTGCCCATGTCCTGCCGCGTGACGAGATTGCCCTGCGCGGGACGTTCCGCGGGATGAACCGCGTCGTTACGTCACAGAAAGTCTATCGTCCCGACGTGGACGGCGCGGTTTACTTCCCCATCGGTGACAACATTCATGACACCTACCGGCGTGGTGTCGATGCGACGGATGGAACACCCGTCGTGAACTACGGCAACTACGGCATCCTCTACCATCTGTCTATCCCGACGGCAGGACGTGGGAACACACGGTATTTCCTGAGCCCGCTGGGCGGTGTTTATGCGGGTGCCGTGCGTGCGGAGAGCGGGGGGCGCCGGATGCTCATTCAGACACCTGCGGTGCGCCCCTACTTTGGCGATCAGACGCCGCCGGAGACGCCGAACGTCGTACAGGCGCGTACAGAGGGGATGCTGCTGCTGACTCCGTACACGGAGCTTGCCGATCTCGGGACGTATGCGGGGACGCAGCCGGTGTCATTCGAGTATTCGCCGCCCGGGGCCTCCAATCTGCCGGTGAACATCATTCTTATGCCGGAGAAGTGATTTCGATGGGATAAAATTTTCATCGAAAGAAGGGTTTTTTCCCGAGGCGTTGAATAGGAAATATAGCGAACAGCACATACGAAATTATTCACACCCGGATGGATCAGGGAGGAAGAAAACATGGCAGAAGACACAAAGATTGACCACGAGCGGCTGCTCTCGGCGATTGAGCAGATTGCAACTTCGACGCAGACGGTCTACGAGGCGATCGAGCAGGTTGCAAAGAGCGCGACGGAGCTTGCCAGCGCAGGACAGGAGTCCGTCAAGCAGGCGAAGTTTCTCCAGGAGCGCAACGCCGACACGATCAAGGTCATCGACTTCATCACGAACATCGCGGGGCAGACGAATCTGCTCGGGCTGAACGCTGCGATTGAGGCGGCGCGTGCAGGTGAGCAGGGACGCGGGTTCGCTGTTGTCGCAGAGGAGGTGCGCAAGCTCGCCGAGCAGTCGCGTGAGGCGACGGAGCGCATTCAGGTGACGCTGAACGAGATGAACCGCGCCGTTGAGGACATCTCGAAGTCCATTGAGACGACCGGCTCCATCAGCAAGGAACAGGCGGCATCGACCGAGGAGATCACGGCGAACCTCTCGCGCGTGACGCGTGCAGCGGATGAGCTCAAGGACTATGTCAAGAGTCTCGCATAAATTTGCACATGAAAAAACCTCCCGTTTCATACGAGAGGTTTTTTTGTGTCGTCACTTCTTTTTCTCTTTGTTCTTTGCGCGCGCCTTTGCCGCTTTTTCCTTCGCCTTTGTCTTGTCGCTGACCTTTTTTTCCTGTTGGTACTTCGCGTAGTCGACCCCCATGCTCGCCAGCTTGTGCTTGATCGTCATGATCGGGTGGCGCAGGAACATGCCGCGCTGCGTACTGTTCATGATGGTGAGGAACTCCTGTGTCGCCTTCGGACCGAAGCACGGACGGTCGCATCGGTCACAGATGGGCTTTGTGATGCCGTAGGGGCAGCGATCCATCTTGGTAAAGACAGTTGCGAGGAGCGCCGTGCAGGAGGGGCAGAGCTTGCCCTCCTTCGGGCTGTGGTGCTTCTTGCAGTATATGCCGAAGGTCTTGCGGATGTTCTCTTTCTCCTTCGGGATGTTGTTCTTGACCTCGGGCGGTTTGCGCTTCGGCAGGAAGCGTGAGAAGATGCTCATTGCGTTCACCTGTGCTTTCGTCTTATCTGTGTAGGACTGTATTACTCTCCATTTGGTCATTTTACCGATTTTTTTCGGAAAATGCAAGTCTGCGTGACTTTTGCCCTGAAATGGGGTACAATGAGCATGGATACAATGCAGGAGGACAGGATGCGGACAGTAGAGAGACGGCGGCGGAGCGACAGGCAGATGGACGAACAGATCATTGAGGGGTTCGAGGAGGGGCAGCTGCGCAGGCTGCTGACCAATACAATTGATACGATCGAGGACAACAAGACGCAGATCTTTGACATCTATCAGAATACACGCGTGGAGGTGGACGATGCGCGTGATCGTCTGGCAGAGTTGAAGAAGAAGGTCATGGAAACAATCGACCGTGTAGATGCGCTTGAGGCAGAGGAGCAGAAGGCGCGGCAGCGGCTCGCGGAGGTGAGCCGCAACTTCATGGAGCACACGGAGGATGAGATCCGTTCCAGCTATGAGGCGGTATCCATCATCCAGATCAACCTCGCGATCGAGCGCGAGAAGGAGCAGACGATGCGCGTGGAGCGCGACAAGCTGGAGATCCGTCTGCGCTATCTCTACAATGTTGTGGCACGCGCGGAGCATATGGCGCTCTCCATCGGCTCGGTACTCAGCTATCTCAGTACACAGGTCAGCGGCGTACTCTGGAAGATCGAGGCGGTACAGAAGGACAAGTTCGTCGGTGCGCGCATCATCAAGGCGACCGAGGAGGAACGCTACCGCATCTCACGCGAGATCCACGATGGACCTGCGCAGGATCTGGCAAATGTACTCTTTATGACGACGATCACCGAGCGGCTGATGGATACGGATATGGCGGAGGCAAAGCATACGCTTGTGGATCTGCGCGGCGAGATCCGTAAATGTCTGACGAGTGTGCGGCAGATCATCTTTGATATGCGGCCGATGGCTCTGGATGATCTGGGGCTTCCGCAGGCGGTGGAGCAGCTCATCCGTCTGTTTGGTGAGCGCGGGAAGCTGCGTGGGACGTTCAGCCTTGAGGGGACGCATTATGCGCTGCCGAAACACGTGGAAATTGCAATTTTCCGCATTGTGCAGGAAGCGTTGAACAATGTCGTCCAACATGCCAAGACGGACAAGGTGCGCGTGCGTATGCACTATACGGCACAGGCTCTGACGGTGCTCATTGCGGACGACGGCGTCGGATTCGATACGAACCGTGTGCCGGAGGAAAAGGAGGAGCCGGATGCACTCGATATGGAAACGCAGCGTCGTCTGCGCGGGCGGCACTTCGGTGTGATCGGCATGGAGGAGCGCGCGAAGATCATCGGCGCGGCGATCCAGATCCTCTCCGAGCCGGGCAAGGGGACGAAGGTGCATCTGCGCGTGCAGAATCGCATGATGGAGGGGGATTGAACGCGCCGCTCGCCGAGGCTCTGCTCCGCTATGCGGGGCTGGGCGTGCTGCCCTGCCACACGCCGGGACACAAGGGCGGGCGCGGGGCGTATCCTCTGCTCTACCGCTTCTTTACGGAGGAGGGGCTGCGTGCGGATGTCTCGCTCTCATCGGAGCTCGACGATCTCCATGCGCCGACGGGCTGTATCCGCGCGGCGGAGGAACGGGCGGCGGAGGCGTACGGCGCGGATGCGGCGTTTTTCATGGTGAATGGGACGACGGGAGCGGTTCACACAATGCTGCTCGCTGCGCTTGCACCGGGGGATGTGATCCTTGTGCCGCGCAATGTACATCGCTCGGTTGTGGGGGCGATGGTTCTTACGGGGGTACGTCCCGTCTATATGCAGCCGGAGATCGACACACGGCTCGGGATTGCGATGGGGGTGTCACTGCGTACCGTGGAACGTGCCGTGTGCGAGCACACCGAGGCACGCGCTGCGCTCCTCGTCTATCCGACGTACTACGGCGTCGCGGCGGAGTTGGCGGCAATCGCGGCTTTCCTCCATGCACAGGGGAAACTCCTCCTCGTGGATGCGGCGCACGGGGCGCACTTTGCGTTTTCCGATGAACTGCCGCCGTCGGCGATGGCGGCGGGGGCGGATCTCTCGGCAGAGAGCACACACAAGCTGCTCGGCTCGCTGACACAGACCTCAATGCTGCTCGCACGCGGCGGATGTGTGCCAACAGCGCGGATACGTGCGGCATCGGGCATCCTTCAGTCGACCAGCCCAAACGAGATCCTGCTCGCCTCGCTCGATCTCGCGCGTGCGCAGATGGCGGCGGAGGGGCGGGAACGCCTCTCCGCCGCCATCTGTGCGGCAGAGGAACTGCGGGCGAGGATCAACGAGATCGAAGGGCTCTGGGCGTTCGGTGCAGAGTACATGGGTGCGGACGGGATGGCGGCACTCGATCCGCTGAAGATTACGGTGCAGGTGACGGGACTCGGGCTTTCGGGCTTTGCGGCGGAGGAGGAACTGCGACGGCGTAACATCGCGTGCGAGCTTGCCGACGCGCGGAATGTGCTCCTGCTTCTCTCCTATGCGGACGGGGAGCGGGAGACGGCGCGGATTTTGGCGGCATTGCGGGGGATGGCAGAAGAAAATGCGCCGATGTGCATTTCGCGCGGGGCGGCTACGTTTCTCACACTGCCTCCGATTCCGGAGACGGCACTCGCGCCGCGCGATGCGTATTTTGCACGCAGCGAGCATGTCAATCTCGGGGCGGCTGAGGGACGGGTCGCAGCGGAAACGATCGTGTTCTACCCGCCGGGGATTCCCGTGCTCGCACCGGGCGATGTGATCGACGGCGCGACGCTCGCGTATCTGCGTGCGATGAAGGCGGTCGGGGCGCGTGTTGTCGGGGCGGCGGATGCGTCGCTCGGAACACTCATGGTGATTGCGAAAGGCTGATATGGCAAACGGAAAACTCTTTATCATCGAGGCGGGGGACGGCTCGGGCAAGGAGACGCAGGCACGGCTTCTCGCGGAGCGGCTTGTGCGCGAGGGGCATCGTGTTGTGCCTGTCACATTTCCCGACTACGCGGCGGACTCCTCCATGCTCGTGCGGATGTATCTGCGCGGGGACTTCGGCGCACGTGTGGACGATGTGAATGCCTACGCGGCATCGACATTCTTTGCCGTTGACCGTTACGCTTCCTACCGCATGAAGTGGGGGCGGGACTATGAGGCGGGGGCAGTTATCCTTGCTGACCGCTACACCACGTCGAACATGGTGCATCAGGCGGTGAAGCTCACGGATGCGGTGGAACGCGACGCCTATCTCGACTGGCTCTATGATCTTGAGTTCCGCAAGATGGGGCTGCCCGTGCCCGATGCCGTGTTCTTCCTCGATATGGAGCCGCGTGCGGCGGAGCGGCTGATCGCCCTGCGTGCGAAGGAGCAGGGAAGCACGCCCGACATCCACGAGCGTGATGCCGCCTATCTCGCACGCGCCCACGATGCCTACGTCCTTCTCGCGCAGCGATACGGCTGGGTGCGGATTCCGTCAAGTATGGATGGAGAGCCGCTGCCGATTGCGGAGATCCATGAGAAACTGTATGGGGAAGTTGTGAAACGGCTGTGATTAAAGAAGTCATCATTGTCGAGGGGAAGATGGATGTGCGGGCGGTACGGCGGGCAGTCGAAGCAGACTGCATCATCACGGACGGCTTTCGCCTGCGCAGTGCGGCGATCAAGAACATCCGCGCCGCGTACGAGAAGCGCGGCATCATCATCCTCACCGATCCCGATACCGTGGGGGAGCGCATTCGGGCACGGTTGACGGAGCTGTTCCCACATGCGCGCCACGCCTTTGTTCCCGTTGAGGATGCGACGAATCTCGGCGATGGCGACATCGGCATCGAGCAGGCAAGCCCTGCCGCGATCCGCGCCGCGCTGGAAAAGGTGCGGACACCGATGGATACTCCCGCAGAGATTTTCTCAATGGCGGATATGATGGCGCACGGGCTGACGGGCACGGAGGATGCTGCCGCACGGCGTGCACGCCTCGGACGCTCCCTTGGGCTCGGATTTGCCAATGCGAAGACATTTCTCCGTCGTCTGAACACCTACGGGATTACCCGCGAGGAATTTATATCCGCAATAGAGGAGTTATGATGAACGCAAGTATTCCCGTCATTGCCGATCCGAAGGTCACGCGCCACATCCTGAACGCCTTTCACCTGCGTGCAAGCAAGCGTCTCGGGCAAAACTTTCTCGTGGACAGGGGCGTGGTGCAGGGCATTGTTGATGCGGCGGAACTCTCGCCCGCCGATACCGTGCTTGAGATCGGACCCGGCATCGGGACGCTGACGCAGGGGCTTGCCGAGACGGGGGCACGCGTTGTCGCCGTCGAGCTGGACAAGAAGCTGCCCGCCGTACTCGCCGAGACGCTGAAGGGCTATGACAATGTAACGATTGTGCCAGGCGACATCCTGAAGCTGAATATCATGGAAACACTCGGATTTCGTGCGGGGGAGCGATTCAAGGTCGTTGCGAATCTGCCCTACTACATCACAACGCCGATCATCATGACACTGCTTGAGCAGAGACTGCCAATTGAGCGTCTGGTGACAATGGTGCAAAAGGAAGTCGCTGTCCGTATGACGGCGCGTCCCGGCTCGAAGGACTACGGAGCACTCTCCGTCGCTGTGCAGTATTTCACCGTGCCGCGCATGGTGATGGATGTGCCGCCGCGCTCCTTCCTGCCTGCGCCCGAGGTGACGAGTGCCGTCATCGCCTGTCATGTGCAGGATGTGCCGACGGTTCAGCCCGCCGACGAAAAGCTCTTCTTCCGTCTCGTCCGTGCTGCGTTCGGTCAGCGGCGCAAGACCCTGCTCAACGCGCTCACGGGGGCAGGTCTTTCAAAGGAGATGAGCCGCGCGGGGCTTCTGGCGGCGAGCATCGCGGAGAATATGCGCGGCGAGCAGCTCTCGCTTGCGGATTTTGCGCGGCTGTCCGATGCGGTCGGCTCGTTGGAGCGGCAGGAGGAATAACGATGTACTTTGACAGCCATATCCACACGGAGTTCTCTGCCGACTCGGAGATGAAGGCGCAGGATGCTCTGCGTGAGGCGGGGCGGCAGGGGCTTGGGCTCGTCTTTACCGAGCATCTCGACTATGACTATGTCGTGGACGGCGTGGAGGAGTTCACCTTTGACCCCGAAGCGTATTGGGCGGCATATGAGCCGCTGCGTGCGGGCGGAAAGCTCTCGCTCGGTGTCGAGATGGGGATGATGGCGAGTGCACGCGAAAAAAATGCCGCATTCCTGCGGCGTGTTCCGTTTGACCAAGTGATCGGTTCGATTCACTTTTTGGAGTACAAGGATCTTTACTACCCCGAGACGTTCGAGGGGCGCGAGAAACGGGAGATGTATCACGAATACTTCACTGTCATGCGCGATGAGATCTATGCGCATCCGTTCATCAACACGCTCGCACATATTGACTTCATCGCACGCAACGCGCCGTTCGACAATCCCGAGCTTTCGTACGGTGAATTTAGTGAGGATATTGATGCAGTTCTGCGTGCCCTCGTTGAGACGGACACCGCCATCGAGATCAACACGCGCCGCCTCGGCACACCGCGCGGCATCAAGGAACTTGCCCCCATCTACCGACGCTACCGCGAACTCGGTGGAAGCTGTGTCACCATCGGCTCGGATGCACACGTCCCCGAGGGAGTCGGTCAGCGTTATGACCGTGCACGCGAACTCGCCCGTGCTTTTGATCTCACCATCGTCACATTTCGTGAACAGCAGATGCGGATCTGTGAATAAAATACAACGAATTTACCGACTTTCGTGCAAGTGCTTTTATGCGTTGCCTCTCCTCCTCTTTCCTGCTATAATACAGAAGAATGGGTGGGGAGGCTTTTTTTGTGCTCAGCAATTTTTTTGTCGCGCTCGGCGGCGTCGTTCCCCTCTTTTGTCTGATGGCGGTCGGCGTGTTTGTGAAGCGTTCGCGTCTTCTCAGTGAGGAAGAACTTCGGCATATGAACCGCATGGTGTTCCGGGTGTTCTTTTTCTTCATGATGTTCTACAACATCTACGTCTCCGATCCGGGGACGGCGTTCCAGCCGGGGCTCATGCTCTTTGGTGCGGGCGGTGTGCTGCTCACAGCACTTGTCTTTACGGGCATTGTCTGCCGCATTGAGCCGGACAATGCGCGGCGTGGTCCGATGATCCAGGCGGCCTTTCGCGGCAATTACGTCCTCATGGGCATCCCGCTCGTCAGCAATATCTTCGGTGATGCGGCGATTGCGATTCCGACCATGATGATCGCTGCCATCGTTCCGCTCTACAATGTACTCGGCGTACTCGTGCTTGAGACCTTTCGCGGCGGACGATTTGACCTCCTGCCGACCCTGCGCAGCGTACTTATGAATCCCATGATCCTAGGGGCGATTACGGGGGCACTGTGCCGTCTCGTAGAGCTGCCGATTCCTGCGCCTGTGCTGAAGCCCGTCGCGCAGATTGCGGCGGCGACTACGCCCGTTGCGCTCATCATCCTCGGTGCATCCTTTCACGGTGGGAGCTATCACGCACATCTGCGCCAGCTCATCTTTTCGGTCGCCTCGCGGCTCATCATTGTGCCTGCCATCGTGCTTTCGCTTGCGATCATGCTGGGCTTTCGCGGTGTCGAGCTCGTGACACTCATCGCCGTGTTCGCCACGCCCTGTGCCGTCGCCGGCTTTGCCATGGCGCAGCAGATGCAGGCGGATGCGGAACTTGCGGGCAACTGCGTCGTCTACAGCAGCGCACTTGCGTGCTTCACCATTTTTGGATGGGTGTTCCTCTTAAAGACAATGGCTTTCTTTTGAACGGTGTATAACTTGACAGGAACTTTGGCTTTTGTATAATTTGGATGAACTTATAAAAAAGGAGTCAGACATTCATGATAGGGAAGAAAAGTTTCGCGGCTGTCGGTGTATGTGCGCTGATCGGGTGCGCAGGGCTGCCGGATATGCCCGCATACGCTGCAGGCAATACGCCTGTCTGCACAGAGGCGGCGAGCGATATGCCGACACATGTGGTCGAGGGCGGCGATTTCAAGGTCGCGACGCTCAAGCCCGACCGTCTGCTTGAGACCTACCGTCTGACCAAATACGATGTGATCGACGTTCAGGTCATCGGACTCCCGGGCGGTGCCGGCATGAGCGATGTTATGATCGGTCCGGACGGCTATGCCCAGCTGCCCTACGTCGGCTCGGTGAAACTCGCAGGAATGACCCTTGACGAGGCGAAGCAAGTCCTCATCGAGCGTATGAGCGAATATCTGCGCGTTCCGGATCTGTCACTCCTGATGAAGGCCTACGGTCCGCGCAAGGTCTATGTCATGGGGGAGGTTGGCACACCGGGCATCCATAATCTCGGGGTCGATAATCTCAACGTTTATGCTGCGATCGCCTCTGCCGGCGGTGTGACACGACGCGGACGCAGTACACAGGTTCAAGTGCTCCGCGTCGTAGGTGATACCATGTACTATAAGCAGCTCAATATCAAGAATTACATTAAGAAACATGACCTCACACAGAACGTCGTCTTGCAGGATGGTGACATCGTCTACGTGCCGCGCTCGAATGGCATCAAGTTTGACGAAGATGTTTTGCCGTATATCAACGTGTGGACGATGTATAAGGCTGTGACGAACTAAGTGGGAGAGTGAAGAATATGGAACGAAATGAGGACTCAATCGACCTCTCGCACCTTTTTCGGGTGATGGGACAGCACAAGCCTGTCGTTTTTAGCATTGTCGGTATTTGTACCATCGTCGCTTTCGTGATTTCCCTGCTTCTGCCGAAGCAGTATGAGTCCACGACCCTTGTTCAGACACGAAGTGCGACAAAGGTTGACATTTCAGGAGCTGCCGCTGCTATGGCTGCACTTGGAGTAGGTGGAGGGAATGTTTCCTCGCCAACAATGAATTACATTGAGTTGATGAAAACGCGCACCGTACTTGATCCAATCATTGATTCGCTTGATTTTGAAGAGGATCAGAAACCTGATGCGAAGAAGTTTGTAAAGGGGTATCTTGATATCCGCAATACAAAGGGAACAAACCTGATTGAGGTTGCCGCACGCGGAAAAAGCCCTGAGGAAGCGCAGTACATCTCACAGGCGGTCGTCGACAATTTCCTTCTCATGCAGACTGATATGAACCAGCAGACGCAGTCTCTGCTCATGAAGTTCCTCGATGATCGCATTGGAACCGCCAAGCATGAGGCTGAGGATGCGGAAGCGAAGCTGGCACAGTTCAGTCGCGAGCACAAACTCTACAGTCCTGATGATCAAGCGAAGGCGGCAATTGAGCAGATGGCGGCGTACGATAAGGCAATCGGCGAAGTCGAGGTGGCGGCGAAGACGGCGCAAGCATCTCTTGATGCGGCGAACGAGAAGCTTGGTGAACAAAAATCTGCAAGCAAGGCGTATAGTATCTCGGACAATTCAACCGTGCAGAAGATTCGCGATCAGATTGTTGCAAAGCGTGTTCAGATTGTCGGCCTTGAACAGAACTATACGGATCTTCACCCCAGCGTTCAACAGGCACGCAAGGAACTTGAGCAGTTGCAGAACAGTCTCAATGCCGAGGTCATTGCAAGTGTTGAATCCAATGCGACCACGCTGAATCCGACACAATCGCAACTTCTTAGCAACCGTGCGCTTGCTGCGGTCAACCTTGCTGTTGCAACGGCAAGTGAGAGCGCTCTGAAAAAGCAGCAGGCGAAGAAGGAAGAGGAGCTTGGTACATTTCCGGATGATGTCATGGAGTATATGCGTCTCAGCCGTGACTCGAAGATCAAGAATGAAGTTTATCTGAATCTTGTTAAGCAATATGAACAGAACAAGATTCAGGCGGCGATGGAGAGTATGGACATCCAGATCATCGATGCGGCAAATTTGCCCGATATCGAGAAGCCTGTTGCCCCGCGTAAGAAGCTGATTACTGCAATCGGCTTAGTGGTAGGTGTCCTTCTTGCGATGGGGTACAGTTTGCTTGCTTATCGTCGCGAAGCATAATACAAAAAGGAGGGGAGCATATTCATGCATACGGAAACTCGGATTTCGGCTCGCATACGCAGAATATGTGCACCGCTCCTTTTTATCTGTTTTGACTATTTTGCCATACTTCTCGCAGAGAAAATGGCATTTGGTCTGCATGATATCTATGGTCTCTTGATGGGGACATCCTATCACGTTTCCGACGCTTATCTTTACTTTTGGATTCCCCTTGTTTTCATTGCATTTCTTGCTATCTCACAGACCTATACGAAGATGCAGCCGATTTTGGAGACGGTACGTCAGATCTTCTATGCAGTGCTCTATGCGCTCATTACTTGTATCCTAGCTCTTTACTTCATGGAGGCGAGCATGCTTGCCTCACGTCTCTACGTTGTTCTCTTTGGTGTACTTGCACTGTTTAATATTTATGCTGCTCGATATGTCCTGTTGAAGGTTCTAAAGACAACAAATCTGCTGATGAAACCTGTTATCCTGATTGGTGCGGGGAAGACGGCGGAGTTGGTGCTCCGTTCATTCAATTCTGATCTTGGTTATCGCTATAAAATTGTCGGCATATTGGACGATGCCCCCATTTCAGAAATATTGCCTCGGAAATTTCTCCTGATGGGAACATTGGACGATGCGGCAAAAATTGTGCGTGACACCTATGTTAAGACTGTCATCGTCACAGTGCCGGGAATGGAAAAGGAGAAGCTCCAAGCACTCTTAGAAAACATACAGCCTTATGTAAGGGATATAATTTTCGTTCCGGATCTCATCGGTGTTCCACTCTACAACGTGGAAGCACAGACATTGTTCAATGAGCAGATTATGATGTTGTCCCTCCGAAACAACCTTGCACGTCGCAGAAACCGAGCATTCAAACGAGTTTTTGATACCTTTGTGGGAGGCTTCCTGTGTATTCCTATTCTTCCCATTCTACTTGTTATTGCGATTTGTATTAAGATTGATTCGAAGGGTCCTGCGTTTTTCAATGGTCAACGCATTGGTAAGAATGGGAAAACATTTACTTGCTATAAGTTTCGATCCATGTATACGAATGCCGGCGAGATTATGAGAGAGTATCTTGCTGAGCATCCCGCAGCGCAAGAAGAGTGGAATACATTTGCAAAGCTTCGCGACTATGATCCCCGTGTTACGAAGCTCGGGAGATGGATTCGTAAGTATAGTCTGGATGAACTTCCACAGATTCTGAATGTGATCAAGGGGGATATGAGCCTTGTCGGTCCCCGCCCTTATCTTCCAAGGGAAAGAGACGATATTGGTGAATATCTCTCGACAATTACACTTACTGTCCCTGGAATTACTGGATTTTGGCAAACGAGTGGGCGCAACGATGTTAGCTTTGCGGGGCGTGTTGCTATGGATACATGGTATGTGCGAAACTGGTCAATTTGGCTTGATTTGATGTATTTATTTAAGACGGCAAAGATTGTGTTTACGGGAAAAGGTGCGTATTGAATCAATTCATGTACGGAGGGAAATAGATTGGATGTAAAAATCATTGTGGCTACACATAAAAAATATTGGATGCCGGATGATAAGGTGTACTTGCCTCTTCATGTAGGTCATGCGGGAAAAGAAGATCTTGGTTATCAAGGTGACGATACGGGAGATAATATCAGTCAAAAGAATGCAAATTATTGTGAACTCACTGGTCTCTATTGGGCATGGAAAAATCTAGCAGCAGAGTATATTGGTCTGTGTCATTATAGAAGATATTTTGTAAAAAACCGTTGGGGGAATGCCCGAGAAGCTGTTTTTAAAAAGAGAGATTTTGAAGAGCTCTTGGTACAGCACCCCGTGCTTGTTCCGAGAAAAAGACGTTACTATATCGAAACGATTCGTAGTCATTATAATCACTCACATTACGCTAAAGATTTATATATGACAGAGATGGTTATAACTGAATTATACCCGAAATATATCGTTTCGTTTAATAATGTAATGGAACGAACTTGGGCGCATATGTTCAATATGCTTGTAATGAGAAAAGATTTGCTCGATGGGTATTGCAGATGGCTCTTCCATATATTAAGTGAAGTTGAGCGGAGGACAGACATCTCACATTATGATCCTGTCGAGGCAAGAATATATGGGTATTTGTCTGAACTTCTTTTAGATGTTTGGCTTGAAACAAACAATATTCCTTACGAAGAAGTACAAGTGCGCTTTATGGAACGACAGAATTGGGTGAAAAAAGGTGGTATTTTCCTCAAACGTAAGTTTTGGAATGGAAAACGAGCAACAAAAGAAACTTAAGATAAGTGTTATTCTTCCTGTATATAACGTAAGAGCATATATTGAACGTTGCTTAATTTCTTTTATACAACAAGGCCTAGATGATCTGGAGTTGATTTGTATAGATGATGGATCCACCGATGGTAGCGGGAAAATTTGTGATGATTATGCTTTAAAATATAAGGAAATTAAAGTATTTCATAAGGAAAACGGAGGTGTTGGTTCAGCCAGAAGTTTAGGCTTGCAGAAATCTTCCGGAGATTATATCGCATGGTGTGACCCAGATGATTACGTTGATATGCGATGGAAAAACAAGATCTTTGAGGCTCTGTTTACGGAGCCAGATTGTGTTGTGATTGGGCTAACCAAGATTACTGACGAAAAACCTGTTCCTCAACCATTGCCCTTTGATGGTTATATAAAAATAGAGAAATATCTATATGAACTCTCTTGCGATCGATATATTAAAAGTTATTTATGTACGCATATTCTTAAATCTTCAATAGTCAAAAGTGTTCCGTTTAGCTCTTCGTTGAAGTATTATGAGGACTATGATTTTTTTACGAGATTTTCTGTCAAACTAAAAACGATTTATTTTATTCCTTATAGTCTGTATTACTATGCATATCGATCAACTAGCTTGACGCATCAAAGAAAACCGGCGGCTTTCATCAGACAATCTTTTGTTATTGCACATAAAAGGTACAATCGTTTTTTACGCTCTGGTATTGCTTGCTCTAAAGCTGGTTATTGGAAAACACTTCTCGTTGGGTGTATGGCGCTCTCTTTATATGCAGAAGGGAGAGTCCTATACGAAAAAGGAAGATATCTCATTAGTAAAAATCTGTGTGACATTATGCAAAGTACAGATTTGCGAAAAAAGGATAAATTGGCTGCATTAGTTGTCACTTTCACGCCATATCATTTGTTAAAGGCACTTCTATCAAAGTGCTGACACTATGTGAATAGAGGAGGATAAATGGATAAAATCGAAATTCGATATCACTCTATCTGCATAGGTATGGCGATACTTTTCTTTCCCTTTATTACATCGATTAAAGGAATAGCAAATTTAGGTTGGTTGGGAAAAGAACTAAGTTTTTATCCACTTATGGCTGGAGTCTTTATCTGGGGACTTAGTTGTCTTTGTTATGGAAGAAAAGTATATATCCCTCGTATCAGGTCTGTGGTATGTCTATGGTTTTTTGTGCTTGCTGTTATTTTATCAGGATTGCTAAACTTTGTGGAGTTATGGGGGATCACCTATGGAGACAGAACAGGGGTATATATATGGTTTATGCAGATGGTATCTATTTGTGTTTATGTAGCTATTTCTCTCTATACATATAATTGGCTTAGATGCTATGATGGTGACGTGTTTCGATTCTTGTATAAGTATCTGATATTGTCTTTTTTTGTTGCAGGTATATACTCTATATTTGAATTGGGAAGTCTTGTCGGACAAAGTGTCTTTGGTGATGTTCTATCGTTTTTGGACTCCTTATTTCGTGAAAGTGATAGTCAAAATATACTTTTAACTTATGGGCGCGTGAGATCTGTAGCTGTTGAAGCTTCATATTTTGGTATGTATTCCGGGATTCTAATGCCATGGTTGTTTTCGTTGATTTTTCTTGCGAAAAGTCGGTATAGAATTCTTGTCGTTCTTGGGTGGATCTACTTTACTTTATTAAATATTATGAGCATATCAAGGACAGCCTATTTTATCTTTCTTGTTGAAATGATTGTCTATTTATTGTTGTTTAGAAGAGAGCTTCAGAAAAAATTTTTTTGGATAGCTCTTTATGGGGGCAGCCTTATCCTTTTAGGGGTGGGCGGGGGCGTAATCTATGGTGATTTTGTCAATGTTGACATCTTTGCCGTTTTTGGGTCTCTTTTAGGTGGAAATGCAGGGAGTTTTAGTAGTTCAAATGATGCACGATTAGGTTCTCAGTTTGCTGCCCTGCAGCTTTTTCTTGACTATCCTGTTTATGGAGTTGGTTTTGGTACGGCTGGCTTATATCTTGTAAATTATTACCCTCTATGGGCGTATGCGAGTCCTGAAATTCATATATGGATACAGGAATATATTGCCCAGAGCGGACTGGTATCTACACATGGGCTGTATTCTCGCCTACTGGCTGAAACAGGATTGCTTGGCTTTTTTGCTTGGGTGCTATATTATATCTCTTTATTTTCTGGTCTTTTACGTTCAGTAGGGATAGAAAAACTATCCTTTCAGCTGATTGTCAAAAAGAATCTTTTTGTGACCTTGGTTGGAACGAGTTTGTTCGCCTTCAATATTGATGCTTTTCGACTTATGTCTTATTGGGTGCTTTTTGCTTTTGTTTGGTGTGTTATAGCAAGAGATGGTCATGTCAGATGAAGATTTTAATGATAACAAGGTCCTATCCACCTCTCCGAAATCCAAGAGCGTTTCGTTCTTATGAACTGTTGCGAGGATTCTGTGAAAGAGGCTTATGCGTAGATTTGGTAGCTCCTGAGGGGATTAAATGTAGTGATAGCGATCTGTGGGGGTATCATCTTGTATCCTATGGCGGGAATTATGATAAAAAAAAGGCTGGTACAAAACAATATTCTCGCTTGAAAAAGTATATCAGGAAAATATCAAGCTATTTTTTAGGCGACTCACCTAGCAATATTCTTTATTCAATATATTTGTTTAGATTACTATTGGAAAAGAGAATGTTAAATCATTACGATGCAGTGGTAGTTATCAGCTACCCCTTTTATAATTTGGTTGCTGTTTCCTTATTTGCGAAGCTGTTTTCATTAGAAATTCGACTCATTGCTGACTGTGGAGATCCCCTGTATCATAATTCTTCCTTTGCAAAAGCTTTGTATTTGAAGTGGTTTGAACGGTGGGTGCTAAAGTCTTTTGATTATGTTACTATTCCGTTTGAGCATGCTCAGAAAGCATATCAAGAGGCTGTTTCGCAAGGGAAGATTAGAGTGATTCCTCAAGGTTTTCATATGATCGATATTTCTGTTGGTATGTATCAAGAAAATCTTATACCAACGTTCTGTTATGCGGGAGTCTTTTATGAACAGATACGTAATCCGGAGTTTTTTTTCGAATATCTTATGATGATACAGGGGGATTATCGTTTTATTGTATATGCGCTGGATGAGCCGTTTACACAATCACTACTAGTGAAATATCAGGTGCGATTAAAAGATCGGTTGATTGTTATGCCTCCTGTTGATCGTGAAGATCTAATTCGCGCAATGGCAAAGATGGATTTCGTCATTAACTTTGATAATGATAATGCAACACAACGACCAAGTAAGCTGATTGACTATGCCATGAGTCGGAGGCCTATCTTGAGCTTTAACCGCCAGACGTTTCGACCAGAAGTCTTTCAAGCATTTCTGAAAGGGGACTACAGTGCACAATATCATGTTGATTTAGAGCAATATGATATTCGTCATGTGGTGGATCAGTTTGAGGCATTATTTGAGGAGAAAGCAGGGGAAGAGGCACAATAAATGAAAAATGTATGTGTGATAGGGCTCGGCTACATCGGTCTTCCAACGGCGACGCTGATTGCCAACAACGGCTTCAAGGTCTATGGAATGGATCCGGTGGAGTGTGTCGTGGAGACGGTCAATCGCGGGGAGATTCACATTGTGGAACCGGAACTTGCGACGTATGTGAAGAAGGCAGTCTCCTCGGGAAATCTCCATGCGGATGTAAAGCCGCATGAAGCGGATGTGTTTATCCTCGCGGTCCCTACACCATTTAAGGGGGATAAGGAACCAGATTTGTCTTTCGTAGAATCGGCGACATGTGAAATTGCTCCATATGTCAAAGAGGAAAATCTGATTATCCTTGAGTCGACCAGTCCTGTTGGAACGACGGAGAAAGTTCGAGACTGGCTATTTGAGGAGCGAATGGATCTTGTGGGGCAGTCTGTTTACTTTGCCCATTGTCCGGAACGTGTCCTGCCCGGCAAGATCGTTGAGGAACTGCCACATAATGATCGCATTATCGGCGGTATTGATGAGGAATCGACGAAGAAAACCATCGACTTTTATAGCCGTTTTGTCACAGGGGCGCTTCTCCCTACGGATGCGAGAACCGCAGAGATGGCAAAACTCACGGAGAACTCCTTCCGTGATGTGAATATTGCATTTGCAAATGAACTCTCGATTATCTGCGACAAGCTCGGCATTGATGTCTGGGAGCTGATTCGTCTTGCAAATCGCCATCCGCGCGTCAATATCCTTCAGCCGGGCCCCGGAGTCGGTGGACACTGCATTGCTGTGGATCCATGGTTTATCGTAGACTCGGCACCGCGTGATGCACGACTGATTCGTGTTGCGCGTGAGGTCAATGACAGCAAACCGCACGTTGTTATGGAGAAGGTATATGAAGCAGTTCGCACGACTGAGAATCCGAAGGTTGCATGTCTCGGTCTTGCGTTTAAGCCAGACATTGATGATCTGCGCGAGAGTCCGTCGCTGCAGATTGCGGAGAAACTCGCAGCAGGGACGCTTGATGAGCTGCTCGTTGTAGAGCCGAATATCCATACACTTCCTGCTTGCCTTGCAGATAAAAAAAATGTACGCCTTGTATCGGTAGAGGAAGCCATGCGGGATGCGAATATCATTCTGCTGCTCGTCGATCACAAGGAGTTTAAGGCAATGGATCGGAGTTTTCTTAATGGGAAGACGGTCATCGATACACGGGGGATTTTTGCATGAAGCAGGTACTGATTAAACGTGGATGCGCTGTTGCAGAGGATATTCCTATCCCGCAGATAGAGGCTGACAAGATTTTGGTGCATGTGGCAAATTCGTGCATTTCCATCGGTACCGAGATGAGCGGTGTGCGTGCGAGTTCCGTTCCTCTATGGAAGCGTGCCCTCAAGGAACGTGACAAGGTCAAGAGAGTCCTTGATATGGTTGCTGAAAAAGGTGTTGCACAGACACGTGAAATTGTCAAAGGGAAACTCGAAGCGGGGGCACTTGTCGGGTACTCAGCGGCGGGTGTCGTCATTGGTGTCGGTGCAAATGTGCGTGACGTGAAGATCGGTGAGCGTGTCGCCTGTGCCGGCGCGCAGTGCGCACATCACGCAGAGATTATCAATGTACCTCGTAACTTGCTCGTGAAGATTCCAGAATCCGTTTCTTTTGAAGAGGCAAGTACGGTTACACTTGGCTCGATTGCCATGCAGGGCGTACGCCGTGCCCATACAACACTCGGAGAATGTTTCGTTGTGATCGGCCTTGGCGTCATCGGACAGTTTGTTGTACAAATGCTCAAAGCAAGCGGCTGCAAGGTGATCGTCAGTGATTTGGATGCGGGACGCATCGAGATTGCACTGAAACATGGGGCGGACTATGCCATTCAGCCGGATGGCACGACGGATGCCGAGCAGGTAGCGCGTCTGACGGATGGGATTGGTGCAGACGGCGTTATCATTACGGCAGCGGCAAAGTCCGATGCCATTGTTTCAACCGCATTTAAGATGTGTCGTCGCAAGGGGCGCGTTGTTCTTGTCGGTGATGTCGGTCTGCATCTGAACCGTGCAGACTTCTATGAGAAGGAGATTGATTTCTTCATCTCCACTTCCTATGGACCGGGGCGCTATGATAGTATTTACGAGGAAAAGGGACTGGAATACCCCGTTAGCTATGTACGCTGGACAGAGAACCGCAATCTGCAGGAAGTGCTGAATCTGATTGCAGCGAAAAAACTCTCCGTTATGGATATGGTGTCGAAAATCTATCCCGTGGAGGAAGCGGACGCCGCATACGAATCACTGAAAACTGCATCACCGAAGCCTCTCATGGTGCTTCTCTCCTACCCTCAAGAGGACCAGGAAGAAGCGGATGTTGTAACCGTTGCTGCACATCCAACACATAAGGAAAAGATACAGGTTGCTCTGATCGGTGCGGGCGGCTTTGCCAAAGGGATGCACCTGCCGAATATCAAACAGCTCGGCAATCTCTACCAATTGCGCGGCGTGATGAGTCGCACGGGAACCAATGCCGAAGCGGTCGCAAAGCAGTTCGGAGCTGACTATGCGACAACGAATTACGAAAAGGTGCTTGCGGATGATGCCGTTGACATGGTGCTTATCGCAACACGTCACAACCTTCATGCCGATATGGTCTTGGCAGCACTCAAATCGGGCAAACATGTCCTTGTTGAAAAGCCTCTTGCCATCAATGCCGAGGAACTGGCAAGGATCGAGCTGTTCTATCGGGAACATCATGATGCACCTTTTCTTTTGACCGGATTCAATCGTCGCCATTCACGCTATCTGCAGGAGATCGCGAAGCACACGACTGCACGCCAAAATCCTATGATCATTCACTATACGATGAATGCAGGCTACATTCCGCTTGATCATTGGGTGCATACTGAAGAGGGGGCGGGGCGCAACATTGGAGAGGCGTGCCATATCTATGATGTATTCAACTTCCTCACGGGAGCAAAGGCTGTTTCTGTCAGTGCATCCTCCATTCAGCCGAATGGGGCATATTATAGTGCCAAAGACAATTTTATTGCCACGGTTACTTACGACGATGGTTCTGTAGCCAATCTCATCTATACGGCTGTGGGCAGTAAAGAATTTCCCAAGGAAACGATGGAAGTGTTCTTTGACGGGAAGATGATTACGCTCAATGATTACAAGTCGATGAAGGGATACGGTGTAAAGCTTGCCTCGATTGAGACGAAGGGCAGCGAAAAGGGGCAGCTCGAAGAACTTGAGGCATTTGGTAAGTCAATCAAAGAAGGGCGTGAAGCTCCGATTTCCCTTTGGCAGCAGGTGCAGGCAATGCAGATTGCCTTTGCGGTGGAAGAGCAGATTTGATTGCTTTTCGGCAGGAGGATATTCGAAGATATAAGGAGAACATTGATGCGAAAATTAAAGATAAAAGGCTTTGGTCCGTTAGATCATATTGACCTTGACTTGGATAAATCGTGCAACCTCATCATTGGGGAACAAGCCATAGGTAAGAGTACACTAGCTAAAACGATATACTTTTCGTTAAAAATACGAGATTACCTATTGGAATGCTTGTCTGATTTGTCAGAGCTTCACCCGGGAGAAACACGATACGCTCGTTTTTTGTTCTATGTAAGACGATGCTTTATGGGGTGTTTTGGAACAACGAAGCATATGCGTCCCTTCAAGATAGAGTTCGACTATGCGTGCGGTTCAACGCCAAAAGGAACGAAACAACTTATACTGACGTTGAAAGATGGCTTTGTGGACATTAAATTTTCACGTGTTCTACAAAATGACATTCAGGCTTTGTTTCAACGTGCAGAAGAATTGTATGGGCAACGAGATTTAGTACAACATATAGGTGTCTATGATGATGTGATTCAAGATTTACAGGCCAGCCTGTTGATACGTCAACATTTGCGGCAGACGGTCAATGCAATGTTTGATATACAGGGAGATGTTTTGTATATTCCGGCAGGTCGAAGTATTTTGGCCACACTGTCTGAGCAGCTGCAGGAGATTGATACAACAGATACGTCTCAGATGGATTTACCGTTGAAGGAGTTTATTGCACTTATCCAAAAGTTGAAAAAACGATTTGGAACGCAGCTGGAATATATCGTTGAGCAGTATACAAAAATGGAAGGGAGGAATATTCGTAGACATGATGTTCAGCTTGCCATAGATACAATCAGAAAAATTTTAAAGGCAAGCTATATCAATGAACAAGATACAGAAAAACTCTATTATGATAATGAAAATTGGGTAAAACTCATGTATGCCTCGTCCGGTCAGCAGGAATCCCTATGGATTTTGCTGCTGATTTTTCAGCGCCTTTTATTACAGCAAAAAACTTTTTTGATTGTAGAAGAACCCGAAGCACATTTATTTCCTATTGCACAGAGGCATATGATGGAGATGGTGGGATTATTGATGTATGCTACGGGAAGCGAGGTGTTTATTACCACTCATAGTCCCTATGTGTTAAACTCCTTAAATGTGTTGGCATACTCTGGAAAGATTGAAGGCAAGGATGCGAATATCAAGAATGCTGTCGTGCCTAGAGGTTATAGAATTCTTCCGGGGCAGCTTGAAGCGTACCTTCTTTTGCAACGTGCGGGAACATCATCTCTTGTATCTATTATGGATAAAAATGAAGGCTTAATCCAATCTCACAAGATCGACAGACTTTCGGATATTATAGAGCAAGATATGGAAAAGCTGCTTGAAAAAGAGGTACAATATGATTTGCAATAATGCAAAACAGTGTATGGAAGAAGTGTTAAAATCTAATACAACTACTTTGAATTGCACAAAATCGGAAAAATGTCTCGAATTCTGTGATTCGAGATCACTTGTTAAATGTGAAGAGAAAGGAATCGAGTATTATATTCAAAACCATCTGCCAAGCGAATTGGAGATAGCCAAGATTCATGTGGATAGCCATATGATTACATCACCGGAATTGAAATGTGATTACATGGTAATTATGAAAACAAAGGACACGTCGGAAGTTGTCCTTGTTGAATTAAAAGGGAAGGATTATCAGCATGCGATTCACCAACTGAACAAGACACTAGACAATTTGTCTGATGCACTGACATTGTTTCATAGTATTCATGGAAGAATCGTTTGGCGCACAAAAAAAGCTCCAAAAATGGATGCAGATCCTGATATACTAAAACTTCGTCGAAGATTTTTGCAGCATAGAGGTGACTTGAAAGTGGAGAAATCTCCTTTTGAAGAATCCAGTAGCTGTTTTCTGATATGATTCGTGGATATTGCGTATATTTGAATCATGTTCGGCAGCAGTTGCAGGCAATGCAGATTGCTTATGCAGTAGAAGAACAGATTTGAGGTGTAGACGTGCTTCGGGAAATATATCATAACTTGCCGCCCTTTCTTCAGCGTGGTATCGATGAGTTGTGGAGTGCGATTCCGCCGAACATCAAGCTAGGTACGGCATATGGCGATATGCGTAAACTTTTGTCTGCGTCAGATTCATGGACACAGGATCAAATTCATGCTTGGCAAAATGTTGCAATAAAGAAACTACTTCAGCATGCTTATAGCACTACCGTATTCTATCGGCGCATATTTGACGATGCCGGCTTTCATCCAGAGTCGTTTCGAGATGTTTCTGATCTTCAGCGTATTCCATCCATCACGAAACAAACCGTTCAGGAAAACATGCAGGATATGCTGTCGAATGCGTTTTCATCCAAGCAACGCATTCGAATGACTACCGGTGGTACTACGGGACGCCAGCTTGTTTTTTATGCGCAAAAACGATTTACAATAGCGAGAGAAAAGGCTTTTTTTGATCATCTTTGGTCGAAGGTCGGCTACACTGCCGGGACATCAGAAAAAGTGGTATTGCGAAATAATGTATTAACAAAAGGTGCATTGTGGCAATACAATCATCGAGATAAAAGTCTGATATTAGATCCCTATCATCTGACTGATGATAACTGTGCCAGAATTATGGAAACGCTAAATGAGGTGCAAATTCCGTTTTTCCATGTGTACCCATCATCTGCGTTGATGCTTGCCGACTATATCAACAGGACAGATCATCGGTTAAGGTATACTCCGAAAGCTGTATTTGCAAGTTCGGAGAATCTTTATAAAGGACAGCGTGAGATTGTAGAAGCCGCATTCGGCTGTCCTATGTTGCTTCACTATGGACATTCTGAGATGTGTTGCGTAGCGTCATGGTGCATTGAAGAAAATCACTACCATCTGGAAGAGATTTATGGTTATACAGAACTTTTGGATGAGGAACAGAAGGTTATTATGCAACCGGGACAAATGGGAGAAATCACGGCAACGGGATTTAACAACTATGTGCTTCCCTTGATTCGCTACCGTACTGCGGATTATGCTGCATATGCTGAACATAATTCGAAATGTCATTACTCTGGGAGAATTTTGCAGGATGTGGAAGGTCGTTGGCTGCAGGAGATGCTTGTTACATCGAAAGGAAATAAAATCTCGATGACGGCGATTAATTTTCACTCTGATATTTTTGATCGTGTGAAGTTTTATCAGTTCTATCAAGATACTCCCGGTAAAGTTACGATGCGTATTGTCAAGAATGATGGATATACTCAAATGGATGAGACTGCAATACGTCACGCCATGGAGGAAAAACTGGGAGAGTTCCTGCATTTTGACTTTTCCTATGTGGACGCAGTTGAACAGTCGAAGAATGGGAAATATCGGTATATTATATCGAAGTTGTAGCTGTTGTACCATTTTTAGGAGCTACACTTTTAAGGGGGCATTTTTTGTGAGCGAGAAGTGTTACAGGAAAATCAATTGAGCGTTGATAAATTCAGCACGGCTATCTTAAGCATATCTTTTTTGCTCGTACTGTGTCCTAGAATCCTCCATCATAGCCTTTGTTATGTGTTCGGGTTATCTCCTTATTCGGATGGAAAATCTACGCCAATTGGTCGGACTTTATTTTATTAATAAAGCCTTAATTTATAAGAGGGGCGGATGCCTGAATATGACTATAGTGCAAGAATGCGAAGCAGATTGCTATGTTTGCTAGATTATTAAAAACAATCTCGGTGTATTTTGGTGCAAATCTTTTTGCAAAAGCTTTGAATTTTTTGTTTTTTGCATGGCTGAGCCGGCTCCTCTCCATTGAGGAGATGGGGGAGTTTTCGCTGTTGAATATGGCAGTGACAATCCTATCGCTGTTGATGTTACTAGAGATGCCGAGTGGTTTCAATAGGTATTATCTCGATCAGGCGTTGGATGAACGGGAAGTTTTTGAGAACTCGATTATCAACTTCCTATTGATTGTCAATGCCATACTTGTAGGGGGGCTCATTGTTATATATGCGGCTTTCCCACAGATCTTCGCTGTTCTGCCGCAAGATGCATGGGCATTGGGCTTTATCCTTCTTATACCATTTGGTAACGCTGTCGTCAGCATTTACCAGACGAAGATGCGTCTCCTACAACGAGCCACGAATGTGGCTTGGGTTATGTTGGTGCAGTCTCTTGGTTATATCGGTACGTTTTTTCTGCTATGGCAATTGGGGTTCAGTAAACTGGCTGCTCTTATGGGGGCGTTTGTTGGTCAAAATGTGTTTATAGTTATACTCCGTTATAAAGATTTCTGTACATGGAGACCAACGTTTCGGTGGGAAAAAATTAGAGAGTGTGCACGGTTCTCGGTTTGGCTGATTCCATCAAGCATAGGGGCATATTTTTCTCTTCTCTCCGGCAAATATTTTCTTGGTCGCGCGAATATGATTCGTGAGGTCGGTATTTACGAGGGAAACAACAAGGTTGCAAATACCTTTCAACTTGTGATGGAGCCCATCTACATGGCAGTGTCGCCAATGTATTTTGCGCGCTATAAAGAGAACAGCTATCGCCATTTTTACTTACAAACTGTAGGTGGAATTGCCTTGTTGATGCTCATGGTTGCTATTGTGACAGGCTGCTTTGCTCGTGAGATTGTCTGGGTTATTTTAGGCGAAAAGTATGTTGCTTATTACTACTATTTATATTTCTTCATGGGCATTGCGATATTTTCTTTTTTAGCGAGAATTGTAGCCGTCAACATACATTTAGCACAGAAAAGTCAATATGACACTGCGATTGAGCTTTTTAGTGGATTTTTAAATTGCGGTCTCTGTTTCACTGTCCTCGTCCTTTTAGATGGCGGGTTGACAGAGCTCGTGACTGTGATTACTGCCTGCTATGGGATTCGCTTGATGCTATACCTTGTTGTCGCAAATCACAGTTTTCCTAAAACGGCCGTACCTCTTTTCTATGGAGGAGTGTTTGTCATCAGCGGTGTTGCCATCTGCTTTTTTAATCTGATGATACAACCGAGTACGTTTAGCTGGCGTATTGTTGTTTGTATGGCGGAGCTGGTAGGAATATTGTGGGGGGCCATTTATGTTGGACATGTTAACCTTATCGATCTTTTGAAGCGCTGATGTGAAATATGAGGAGGAAAGATATTGTTGTCTTTTGAAGTATACAATGATTTCGAACACCCTGCGGTTCGAGAAACCTATGCAATATTAGAACGAGAGGGAGAACATCTTCTCAATACTTCCTATATATGGACGAAAACATGGTGGGATGTATTTCGTGATCATACAGTTTTTGGATATGATAAACAAATCTATCTCATTCGTGTTCTTCGCGAAAGTGTACCTTGTGCCATGCTTGCACTGATGAGGTATAAAAAAGTCGTCAGGAAAAGCATGGGGCTAGTTTCCTACACGACATTGGGCATTTGTGGTGATGTATGGGGCGCAACATTTGAAGGCATCCTTGGAGATTTAAGTGTTGAAGAGACTCAAGAACTCATGAATTTTGTCCGACGCTCAATTTCGTACGATCAGCTGATATTTTCGCATATACCCGCTGCTTCACCACTAATGCAGGTCATACCCAATCAGATTCTTTTATCTGCGTGTCCGACAATTTCCTTAGTAGATTACGATGACTATGATCAATTTTTACATAAGATATATTCTAAAAAGTTGCAACGAAATATTCGTGCGCGAAAGAGACATGCAATAAATGACGGACGTGAATTGACTTTTCAGAGTAAATGCTTTTCAGATGTTGACTTTTGTACGTTGAAATCATTGTCAATATCGAAATTAGCCAGTGGGAAGCATTCAATTTATCTTGATTCGACAAAAGAACGGTTTATTAAGTGTTTGCTCAAGTATCATTTGGGGAACGTTGTTGTGGTGAAATGTGGTGAGGAACCAGTTGCGTATCGGTTAAATTTTTTCGTTGGTAAGAAAAAGTATTGTGTTGATGCTTCATATAATCGGGAATTCAGTAAATACGGAGTTGGTATAATGTCGCTTGATGCTAGTTTAAGGGATACGTTTGAATTAGGACAGACGTGCCATTGTGAAGGGACGGGGGTTGATACCTATAAACTGGAATGCTTGAAGACGGTAATTCCGATTTACGTATTATCTGAACCAGGAAACACATGGAAAGGACGGTTGCTTTTTCCCATTAAACTTCACCGTATGAGGAAACAGGAGAATGCCTTTAAGAATGAACTTTTGATGTTAAAGGAAAAATATTCCTTAACGATTCTAGACGCTTAGAAAATGATGCAGCTATGACTAGGAATGAGGCATAAGAAAGTAGTGCAGAAGATTGTTATGAGAAAATGTCATATAGGTCCTCTTCCGCCTCCACTTGGTGGTATATCTGTGTATCTATATCGTCTGAAACACCTAAAACCCAATGATCGATATATAAACAGTAATACATTGGGGAAAATTGGCTTTTTAAGATTATTATGCAAAAAAAAGGAAGAACTCGTTCTTCATGGATATAACATGAAGAAACTTACTGCGTTGTATTTTGCGTCACTCTTTTTGGGGCTTAAATATACCGTTGTGTTGCATGGGGAGGGGGTATTTCAAAGAAAAAATGTAATTTCATGGTATCTCTTGCGCAAATCGTTACAAAGAGCGCAGTCGATTCAATTCGTGAATCAAAAATTAAAAGAGAGAATGGGGGAGATGTTTCCAGAGCTCCTGTCGTGCTTTTGTGTTCAGAGCCCATTTTTACCACCTCCTCTTGAGGATGAAGCTGCTATCCTTGGCACCTATCCAAAAGAACTGCATCATTTCATAACGAATAGCTCACCACTCTTGGTTGCAAATGCTTTCAAGATTGTTTTCTGGAACGATGGAACTGAGTTATACGGTTTGGATATGTGCGTGGAACTCGTTCACAGACTCAAATCGCAATATCCACAGATTGGGTTGGTCTTTGCCTTGGCTGATGATAGCAGTGAGCCGGACTATTTTGCCAAGGTCAAAGAACGGATTTTAACAGATAAACTCAATGAACATATTTATTTTATGACAGGGCAACGGGAGCTATGGCCTCTGTTTCGGAAAGCAGATTTAATGGTGCGTCCGACCTGTACAGATGGGTATGGTATCAGTATTGCAGAGGCATTGTATTTTGATTGTCCGGCAATAGCCAGTGATGTGTGTGTGCGACCAGAGGGGACGATCCTTTTTAATAGCCGCGATATGGATGATTTCTATGAAAAGGCGAGCGAGATATTGAGTCGCAAGGATTTTCCGCTATTGTGACAGAATCTGTGGGGGATTTAACATATGGAAAAATGTCTGTACTATAATGATCATCAAACTGCAGCAATACTGATGATTGACGATCCGTCCTTTGTTTCGATCATGCAGAATGGGAAAATTGTTCCGCAGTCTGACTGGGGAGGAGGTCTGACCGCTTCCGGAAGTATTTATCGTTATGTTGCTGATACGCTGTTGACATGGTTTCCTGAAATTCGCGGTACATTCTTTTTTCCGATAGCAGATCATGGACTGATGAATCCTAACTCAAATTATGAGCTTTACTACAACCGAGATGCCACTGCACAACGGAAGTTTTTTGAGATTTCAGGTCAATTTTTTGAGGTTGCATATCACGGAACAGATCATGGGCGTTATCGGGATCAGAGCAACTGTGCGTTGTTCGATAATTGGGATCAGGAATTTTCTTATGTTACATTGGATGATGTGCCACGTATTCGGAGCATGATAGATAAAATTGAGGAGTTGTACGATATACACATGACAGGGGGGAAATACCCCGGGTATGCCAAAAATAAATGCGCTCATACTGTGGTAGAATCATTGGGGTTTCGTTGGTGGGCTGCCGATTCGGATATGATTGATCGAAAATGTGAAAAAAATCGCCGCGCTTACTATGAGGGGGATAAAGTCGTCTTGATACCGACGAATGTTTCCGGCAGTATATTTTTTAGAAATAGCACATCTTTGGCTCGGGACAAATGGAAAGCAAAGGTGAAGAAAAAGATGCCCCTGATACGATCCCTATGGTGTTTGTATCAGGACTTACGGGCAGAGGCATATATTAGTTATCTCTATGAAAAACGATTGATTATCTCTGTACAAGAGCATTTTGTAAACCTTCGTACCGATGGGAAACGCCAAACCCCCAATATCTATGATGACGTATTCTCTGTTGCCAGGATATATGCACTGTTGAGAGGAATGGATGTATGGCATACAACCTGCGGAGAACTCGCGCACTATATTGAGAGTTATGATCATAGTCGATTGGTACGAAGAGAGGACGGCCTATGGGATCTGTCTTATCATGGAAGTTGGGATGATATGTTCCTGACGATTTGCTCTACGCACCCTCATCTCAGAAATCATAGCAACGATAAAGTCATTCATGGCGTATATCGTATGGGAAAGTGGGTCTTTAATCATGTGGAACCAGGGCTATATGAGGAACTCTGAAATAGATAATTACGGTAATAGCTTCTTTTGCCCGATGAGGAGGATCTTTTGTGTCTATGGTGTGTAAATTTTGTGAATCGGAGCATGTGGACGACCTGCGTAAGATTCAAAGTCCGTATAGTGAAGAGAAATATACGTTATATGAATGTCGGGATTGTAAGCAACGGTTTTTTCGGATGGACGAAAGGGAAAACTCTCGAGATATATATAAAAAACTTTATGATGGCCAAGCTGAGAAAAACAAAAACATATATGGTCTTGAATTTACGACCTCAAAATATTGGAAAAATGAGGTCAAGGAAATTACGGCGCTTCATTCGGGGGGGGGGATTCATAGCGTTTGTGATATTGGGTGTCGTACCGGTGACTTTTTACTGCATTGGCCAAATCGGGTAGAGCGTGTTGGGGTAGAGCTGTCGGAGTATGCTTCCGGTGTTGCTCAACAGCGTGGAATTCACGTTGTGCGTGACTTTGTTGAAAATGCATCGTTTGACCACCCTTTCGATGTCGTGTCTTGCTATGCTTTATTAGAACATCTGGAACAACCCAAGCTGGTCTTGGATACATTCTCCAGAATGTGTAATCAAGGCGGAATATTGGTCATATTGGTTCCTGCTTTTGATACATGGAAGCAACATAAGATATGGAAAAATGAAAATGAACGCTGGCACATGTACAGCCCGCCAGAACATCTGAATTTCTATACAAAAGAATGGCTGGCAGAATACTTATCTTCTGATTTTGAACTGCTACACTATAAGTATACAACGGGGGGGATGGTGAATCCGCTCCGAGGAATTCCACTGCTATCAAGGGTTGGTAGTAGGCTCATGTGGGTGTGGGATATTACCCGATTTACAAATCAGAGGCCTGTTTTTGATCATTTGTACTTGTATTTACGAAGAAAGTAGTAAATGAGTATATTGTGATCTGAGGAGTGTAGGATTGTTTCATTGGATCTTGAAATCATGAGGGGTGACTGATGAGCCGTTATTGGAATAAGATCCGAACGCTTCCTTTGGATGAAGTCCTGCGCCGTGGTTCTCGCATGATACAGCATAGAGCTTTGAGTAAACTGAACAAATGGAAAGCCGAATTTCAATCGACCTATGCCACGCGTGAAGATCCATGTCTTGAAGTACCGGTGCGCTTTTCTAATGACTCATTTGAGGAGAATGGTGCTCAGGTAACTGCGTTAGCAAATCTCTTTCGAGTGCATAAATTTGATCTTCTTGGCAGTGGTTGGCGCAGAGTATATTATGGCATGATCGCTCTCGGCGTCGAAGGAAATGTGTACCCGCCGCACGAGGCTGTCATCGCTGATCGTGCTGGGGACTGGCTTTCGGGTAAGATTCCGTCTGTCAATCTTCATTATGCAAAAAAAGTGTGGACGCTGATTGATGCGGACTATGAGCCGATT
Organism: Selenomonas dianae; assembly: GCF_030644225.1. NCBI lineage: Bacteria > Bacillati > Bacillota > Negativicutes > Selenomonadales > Selenomonadaceae > Centipeda > Centipeda dianae. The sequence continues at coordinate 505,731 of NZ_CP128650.1, forward strand.
CCTTGGCAGATGGATTTTAAGTCCGGCTATACATGGTCTGCTGAGACGTGGTATACGGAGATTGCTTACGGACATTTGCCGGGTGTTGATGTGAAGGTGCCGTGGGAGCTCGCCCGTATGCAGCATTTGCCGATGCTTGCACGGGCTTTTCGCGTGGCGGAGGCATCGGAACGGAATGTGTATGTGCGAGAGTTTCGTAATGAGATTCTGGACTTTATTGCAACGAACCCGCCACAGTTTGGTGTGAACTGGCACTGCACGATGGATGTGGGGATTCGCGTAGCCAACTGGCTCGTTTCCTATGATCTTTTCAAGACATTCGGGGCTTCATTTGATGAGGTTTTTGAGCGTGTTCTCGCCGCATCTGTATATGATCATGGCAGACACATCATCCGCAATTTGGAGTATAGCCCGGCGTTTCGTTCTAATCATTACCTTTCAGATATTGCAGGGCTTCTGTTTGCTGCGCTTCATCTGCCAACCTCCGATGAGACGGATGGTTGGCTTGCTTTTGCACTCCAAGAGCTTATCTCGGAGATGGCGCACGAATTTCATGAGGATGGCAGCAATTTTGAGGGGTCAACCAGTTATCATCGTCTCTCAACGGAGCTGATGCTGTATAGTGCCCTTTTTGCTGTGCAGATGGATCCGGCGCGACGCAATCGAGTGAAGGATTATAAGTGTTCTCTTCATCATGCTCAGCCCCCATTAAAGCCGATAGAGGAGCAGGCATTCGATCTGGATGGTAATGAAATTTTCCCCGCATGGTTTTGGGAGCGGTTGGCAAAGGCTCTGCGGTTTACCTCTGATCTCATGCATGAAGATGGGACGATCCCACAGGTCGGAGATAATGACAGCGGTCGTTTTTTGAAACTGAACCCTGTCTATGATGTGCTGACGGAAGACGATGCAGTTGCGAAATATGGAAACCTCAAAGGTTTTCCCGCGATGCAAGATGTTTTATACTATGACGAGAACATCCTCAACCATGAGCATCTGAAAGGTGCATATCGTGTTTTGTGTGGTCTTGGCAATAATTCACCGATCGATTTTGAAATGGTACTCCTTCGATCTCTGGCAAAAAAAATACCCACAGGTCACCTTGCGGATAATGTTTTGTTATCGGATGACTCTGTGCGTGTGAAAGATTTTGTTGATGCGTTGCCTGTGGCAGACCTTGATATGCAGGAATATCATTTTCCAAAGCCGAAAGAGCAGGTTTCGGCTTTACGTTGCTATCCATATGAGGGGATGGGGCTATATATCTTCAAATCCCCCCATCTTTACATGACCGTGCGTTGTGGTGAGATTGGTCAGAAGGGGAATGGCGGACATGCGCATAACGACCAGCTCTCCATTACTCTTCGGATTGATGGGAAGGATATTATTGTCGATCCCGGAACATATCTTTATACACCTCTGCCCGAGCGGCGCAATGAATTTCGCTCAACAATGGTACATTTCACCGTACAGAAAGATGGTGCAGAGCAGAATCCGTGGCATCCGGGGAGCGAAGGGCTTTTCTCGATGATGCATGAGGCTACCTCTGCTAAAGTTCTGCTGCTGACACCAAACGCTATTGTTATGGAGCACAGCGGATTTGGCGATAAGGTTTATCGTGTGGTAGAAATCTTGGAGGATGAGGTGTGGATACGAGATTATGGTGATGGGATTACACGATGGTTGTCATCCGCAGCAATTTCCAATGGGTATGGAAAAATAATCGCAGAATAGCGTTTGCAAGAGGAGGATTCTTGTGCTCTTCAATTCTTACGAGTTTATCTTTTTGTTTTTACCGATCGTATTATGCTGTTACTTTATTTTTTCCTCCTATGGGAGAGTGCAGGGGCATATAGTTCTTGTCTTTGCGAGTCTGTTTTTTTATGGATGGTGGAATCCAAATTATTTGGCTCTGATTTTGTTTTCCGTATGTATGAACTTTACATTGGGGAAATATTGCATTCAGGTTGGAGAGCGTCGTTGGCTTGCTGCAGGTGTTGCGCTCAACCTGGCTTTGCTTGGTTATTATAAATATACGGATTTCTTTATTGAAAATATCAATGTGCTTTTTCATGCAGACTATGCGCTTTATCACCTAGTGCTTCCACTCGGAATTTCCTTCTTTACATTTACACAGATAGCGTATCTTGTGGAGACATATCGCGGGAAGGTTTTTCAACATCATTTTCTCAGCTATATCCTGTTTGTGACCTATTTTCCGCATCTGTTGGCGGGTCCCATTATTCATTATGAAAATATGATGCCGCAGTTTCTTGACCGCTCTTTGCAAAAGATCAATTATGATAATGTGGTTCGTGGCTTGTTTCTTTTCTCCTTGGGACTCTGCAAAAAAGTTTTGATTGCAGATTCTCTTGCGGGAAACTATGCTTTATATGGGGATCCCTATCATGCGGGTAAGGAAATTAAAGAGAATGTTATCTGTGTTGTATGGGGGGATCGCTGCCTATAATTCACTGAATACAACGGGAGGTATGTTCTGATGCCGCAGTATGATTATTTGGTTGTTGGTGCAGGTCTCTTTGGTGCTATTTTTGCACATGAGATGAAAGCGCGTGGGAAACGTGTTCTTGTTATTGAGAAGCGTAGCCATATTGGCGGTAATGTCTATACGGAAAATATGGATGGCATTGAAGTTCACGTCTATGGAGCACATATCTTTCATACGAACCAAAAGACTGTTTGGGATTATGTGAATCAATTCGTCTTTATGAAGCCGTTTGTCAACTCTCCTGTTGCGAACTATCGGGGAGAGCTCTACTCTTTGCCCTTTAATATGAATACATTCTATGCTCTGTGGAAGGTGCGAACACCGCAAGAGGCTGTGGAGAAGCTTGCGGTGCAACGGGCTGAGTTTGCGGATATTGAGCCGAAGAATCTTGCGGAACAGGCGTGTAAACTCGTGGGACGCGACATTTATGAGAAGTTGATTCGTGGCTATACGGAGAAACAATGGGGCCGTAAGGCTGAGGAGCTTCCAGCTTTTATCATTAAGCGCATTCCGGTTCGACTCACATTTGACAATAACTATTTTAATGACACGTTTCAGGGGATTCCGAGTGAGGGATATACTGCTCTTGTCGCGCGCATGCTTGAGGGAATAGATGTACGCTTGGATGTAGAGTTCTTTCATGATCGAGATGAGCTTGAAAAAATGGCACAAAAAATTGTTTTTACGGGACGCATTGACCAGTACTTTGATTCTTGCTATGGAAGCTTGGAATATCGTAGCCTTCGCTTTGAAAATGAGAGACTATCTGTGGAGAACTATCAGGGAGTCGCTGTTGTCAACTATACAGACGCAGAAACTCCGTATACGCGCATCATAGAACACAAGCATTTTTCACCTGTGGAGACGAAGCATACGATTATCACACGTGAATATCCGGAGGATTGGACAGAGGGGCGTGAGCCCTATTATCCGGTCAATGACGAAGATAATATGCATCGTTATGAAAAGTATCGAAAGCGTGCAGAAGAGATGTGTCCTCACTTGATCTTGGGAGGTCGACTCGGCACGTATCGTTACTACAATATGGATCAGATTGTGGAGCAGGCATTGGAAGCTGTTCGGTTGGAAAACGAATTCTAAATTGCAATATCAAAAGGTAGATTACAAGAATAAGTTGCATGGTAAAAAAGACAAGCAGATCGAAGCCTTACGACACTCATTCAGGAAACATTCCTGTGCAGTGTGGTAACCGAGTTTTTTGTGTGACAGACCTCTGAGCCATTCTTGTATCGCAATGATCTCATCTTCCGTGCAATCCTCCAAATGCCTTCCCTTTGGGATAAAACGCCGTATGATTCGATTCGTGTTCTCGATCATCCCTTTGTCACTCGGATCATATGGATGCGCGTAGTAGATGCGAAGATTACGACCTTCCTCAAGTTCCCGAAGCCGCGAAAACTCCGTCCCGTTATCCGTCGTAATCGTCTCAAAAAGTTCTTCGAAAGAGCAATCGAACTCTTCTTAGATGGAATGCAGTGCCTCCATGATAGAACTGCTCTTTTTGTCCTTCACCTTGCGTAAACATGGAAACCGGCTCTTGCACTCTGCAATGACGAGAAGCACTTCCTTCCCCCTGCATCCACCAAGCATGAGGTCGGTTTCTTGGTAGACTGGTCTGTTCAACTCTGTTTTACCACAAGGCTTCCGCTATGGACTTTTTTATGTGCAACTTAATTTTACAATCTACCCCTCTGATTTACCGATCGAATATATTGACAAACTTGCTTGATTGTAATATTATAAAAGAGTAAATTTTTTGATGTGAGGAGTGTGTGATTTATGCCTAAATTTTCTTTTCCTGATCCTGATGATAGGTCTCCCAATAACCCACTTATAACATTAGAGAATCGTCAAGTAATAGGTCTTTATAATCAGGCTCATCCAGATGAAGAGGACATGCAGAATGTAACAGCTAAAGTTCGGGAGTGGATTATACAAACAGGTAAAGCCCATGGTTGGGACGAAGTTGAGTTTGCAGGGTCAGAAGGCGTGTTTAAGAGGACAGACTTCATATCAAAATGGAGAGATTGATTTGGGTGACTACTTTCAGTTTTAGGTAATAATACTGGAAGTAGTCGTTTTTGCTTTATTTCTCAAAGTATGCAGATAAAGCTTGAGTATTGTATGTAATCATAAGGAGTACTTGTATTATGAACTACTATACGATTACATTCTCAAAGAACAGTCTTTTTCTCGTCACCGGCGGGGCGGGTTTCATTGGATCGAATCTGGCTGAGGCGGTTCTCGCGATGGGGCACAGGGTTCGTGTGCTGGACAATCTGTCGACGGGGTATGCGAAGAATATTGTGGGATTTCGGGAGAATCCGAACTTCGAGTTTGTCGAGGGGGATATTCGGGATGCGGCACTCTGCCATCGCGTCTGTGAGGGCGTGGACTATGTGCTGCATCAGGCGGCGGCGGTGAGTGTACCCGAGAGTATCGAGCAGCCAGTGGAGTACACGCTGACGAACATCGTCGGTACGGTCAACATGATGGAGGCGGCGGCGAAAAACGGGGTGAAGAAGTTCACCTATGCATCGAGTGCTGCGGTCTATGGCGATGACGAGACGATGCCGAAGCGGGAGGAGATTGTCGGCAATCGGCTTTCAACGTATGCGGTGACGAAGTTTGTCGCAGAGGAGTACGCCTATCAGTATACAATGCACTATGGACTGGATTGCTATGGGATGCGGTACTTCAATGTGTACGGTCGGCGGCAGGATCCGAATGGCGCATATGCGGCGGTGATTCCGAAGTTCATCGAGTGTCTGCTCCACGATGAGCCGCCGACAATCAACGGCGATGGGGAGCAGTCGCGTGACTTCGTCTATGTCGAGGATGTCGTGCAGGCGAATCTCCTTGCGTGCGTCGCGTCGCATGAGGCGGCAGGGCAGGCGTACAACGTCGCGGCGGGCAAGCGTTCAAGTCTCAATGAGATGTATGCGGTGCTCAGTGCACTGTTCGAGAAGGACTTGAAGCCTATTTTTGGTCCTGAGCGCAAGGGAGATATTCGCCACAGCGGGGCGGACATCTCGAAGATCCGAAAAAATCTCGGCTATGCGCCGGAGTATGATTTCGAGAAGGGAATCAAAGAGGCGATTCAGTGGTATAAAGAGAATCTGTAGGAATAAAAAAGGCAGTATCGTGTTCCGTGATAGTGTGGAATACGATATTGCCTTTTTGTATAAAGCCCGTCAACTTCGTTTGCTGACGGGCTTTGATATTGGAAAAATTCTATTGTTTACGTGTAAGACCATGTGCGAAGTCTGTGATAATACCATCCTCCGTCACAATCGCGGTAATTAGCTCATGATCGGTGACATCGAACGCAGGATTGTAGACGCTGATGCCCTCCGGTGCCATGCGTTCTTTGTACCACATATCGGTGACTTCGGCGGCGGGGCGCTGTTCGATGTGGATGTCGGCGCCTGTGGGGGTGTTCATGTCGATGGTGGAGGTGGGAGCGCAGACGTAGAAGGGGATTCGAAAGTGTTTGGCGAGGATGGCGACACCTGATGTGCCGATCTTGTTGGCGACATCGCCGTTGGCGGCGACACGGTCACAGCCGACGAAGACGGCATCGATCCAGCCGTTTTTCATGACGGTGGCTGCCATGCTGTCGCAGATGAGGGTGACATCCATGCCGGCGGCACTGAGTTCGTAGGCGGTGAGGCGTGCGCCCTGGAGGAGGGGGCGCGTTTCGTCGGCGTAGATTTTGAAGTGGTAGCCTTTTTGGTGCCCAAGGTACATGACGGCGGTTGCAGTGCCGTATTTTGCGGTGGCAAGCTGTCCGGCATTGCAGTGGGTGAGGAGGCCGTATCCCGGCTTTACGAGGGTGAGTGCGTGCTCGCCTATTTTTTTGCAGATGTCGATGTCCTCCTGCTTGATGCGGAGGGCTTCGTCACGCAGGAGTGTTCGGATTTCGGGGATGGATTTGCCCGCTGCATTTTTGACGACAGCGTCCATGCGGTTCAGCGCCCACGAGAGGTTGACGGCGGTGGGGCGGGAGGAGTTTAGGTAGTCGGCTGCTTCGTGGAAACGCCGTGCAAATTCGGCGTAGTCGTCGGTGTCGATCTCAAGTGCGGCGAGGTAGATGCCGATGGCGGCGGCATCGCCGATGGCGGGCGCACCGCGCACTTGGAGCTCGCGGATTGCTGTCCAGATTTCGCCCTGTGTTTTGAGGTGGAGGTATTCGGCGCGGTTCGGGAGTTTGGTCTGGTCGATGATGACGAGGGCTCGCTCCTCTTCGTCGAGGGCGAGGGTTTCCATGTCGAGGATGTTGGTGTTCATTGTATTCCTCCTAAACCGTTGGATATTTCCACTTTGCCAGTTCGTCCGCCGGAATGGTCGCAGGTTCGTGTCCGAGGACGGTGAGGCATCGGTAGTAGATGTCGGCGAGTTCTTCGACGTAGCTTGCCTTGAGCAGGGCTTCTTTGAGATTTTCGGCGACGGCGACGACACCGTGCGCCTGCATGAGCGCGACATCGGAGATAGCGAGCGGGGCGAGGACGTTCTCTGCCGCCGCGCGTGTGCCGGGGCGGCCGTAGGGGGCGACGGGGACATAGCCCTCCCTGCAGCCGAGGATGGAGAGTTCGTAGACGATGGCAGGGATGTTCTTGTTCATGACGGCGAATGCGGTCGCCGTGCGTGAGTGTGTGTGCGCAACTGCGTGTACGTCGCTGCGGCTTTGATAGATTGCCGTGTGCATCATCAGCTCGCTGGTCGGTTTGCGTCCATTCAACGATTCAATTGTATGACCGTCCATATTGATGACGACGATGTCGCTTGCGGTCATTTCCTCACGATCCATACCCGTCGGCGTGATGCAGATGAGTCCGCTCGCCGTATCGCGCACACTGAAGTTCCCTGAGCGGTGTCGGCACAGCCCCGCACGGTCGGCTTCGAGTGCATAGCGGCGCACATCCTCCTTGATTTGTTCGAGCATCATTGTCCTCCTGTCAATTTTCTATATTTTAGCGAAAATTTGCGCGTTATGGCAAGTGATTTTTACATCTGCACAAAATATTGTAGGAAAAGTGTTTCATTAAGGATAAAAGGTTTGACTTTTATTGGGAATGGTTTATAATATAAATCGTATGAAGGGTGCGGCGGAAAAGGTACGCAGCGCCGAGAATAATGGACTTAACAGGGGGTATTTCAATGGCAGTAAAAGTTGCTATCAATGGTTTTGGCCGTATCGGTCGTCTCGCATTCCGTCAGATGTTCGATGCTCCCGGCTATGAGGTCGTTGCGATCAACGATCTGACGAGCCCGAAGATGCTCGCCCATCTCCTGAAGTATGACTCCACGCAGGGGCGTTATAAGTATGCGGATTCGGTCGAAGACGGCGATGGTTTCATCAAGGTCAACGGCAAGCAGATCAACATCTATGCACAGGCGGATGCTTCCCAGATTCCTTGGGGCAAGCATGATGTCGATGTCGTGCTTGAGTGCACGGGCTTCTACACGGCAAAGGCAAAGGCAGAGGCACATCTGAAAGCCGGTGCGAAGAAGGTCGTCATCTCTGCTCCTGCGGGCAATGATCTCCCGACGATTGTCTACAATGTCAACCACAAGAAACTGACGAAGGACGACAAGGTTATTTCGGCGGCATCCTGCACGACGAACTGCCTTGCGCCGATGGCAAAGGCACTCAATGATCTCGCTCCGATCAAGAGCGGCATCATGTCCACGATCCATGCCTACACGGGCGACCAGATGCCGCTTGACGGTCCGCAGCGCAAGGGGGATCTCCGCCGCAGCCGTGCCGCAGCGATCAACATCGTTCCGAACTCCACGGGCGCAGCGAAGGCGATCGGTCTCGTCATCCCCGAACTCAACGGCAAGCTGATCGGCTCGGCACAGCGCGTTCCGACGCCGACGGGTTCGACGACGCTCCTCTACGCTGTGGTCGAGGGCAAGGTGACGGTTGAGCAGGTCAACGCACAGATGAAGAAGGAAGCGACGGAGTCGTTCGCGTACAACACGGACGAGATCGTTTCCAGCGACATCATTGGAACGACGTACGGCTCGATCTTCGATGCGACGCAGACGATGGTCAGCGACACGGGCGACGGCAACACGCTCGTTCAGGTGGTTTCCTGGTATGACAACGAGAACAGCTACACGAGCCAGATGGTTCGCACGATCAAGTATTTCGCGGAGCTCGGCTGAGACAAGTAAACAGAGATATGCGGGACACGATTCAGGATTGCTAGCGTTCTGATCGAGTTACCGTGTGCATACGATCTTTCACGAGGTCCGGCCGACGTTTGGGCCGGATCTCGTTTCTTTATGGAGGGGACAATATGAATAAAAAGACAATGATGCACATTGATCCGCACGGGAAAAAGGTATTTGTCCGCGTGGACTTCAATGTGCCTATGGACGAGCATCAGCACATCACGAACGACACGCGTATCCGCGCGACCCTCCCGACGATTCAGCACCTGCTGAATGCGGGCGCGGCGGTCATTCTTGCCTGCCACGTCGGTCGTCCGACGGAGGCGCGTGAGCCGCAGTTCTCGACGCGTCCGATTGTGGCACGTCTGGAGGAGTGTCTCGGGCAGACGGTGAAATGGGCACCGGATTGCGTCGGCCCCGAGGCGGAGAAGGCTGCCGCCGATCTGAAGCCGGGCGAGGTGCTGCTCCTTGAGAATCTGCGCTATCACAAGGCGGAGAAGAAGAACGATCCCGAGTTCGCAAAGCAGCTCGCGTCACTCGCGGACATTGCGGTGGATGATGCGTTCGGTGTGGCGCACCGCGCACACGCCTCGAACGTCGGCATCACGGCATATCTTGAGACGGTAGCGGGCTTCCTCATGGAGAAGGAGATCAACTACATCGGCAAGACGCTTGAGAATCCGAAGCGTCCGTTCGTCGCCATCATCGGCGGCGCGAAGGTCTCGGATAAGATCGGCGTGATCGAGAACATGATCGACAAGGTGGACACCATCATCATCGGCGGCGGTATGGCACACACCTTTGACGCATCGAAGGGTTACCCCGTCGGCGATTCCCTCGTGGAGCGCGACAAGATCGAGCTTGCGAAGGAACTGCTCGAAAAGGCAGAGAAGAAGGGCGTGAAGGTTGTCCTGCCCGTGGATGTCGTTATCGCGGACAAGTTCGCGGCGGACGCGAACACGAAGACGGTCGACGTGGACAAGATTCCCGACGGTTGGCAGGCACTCGACAGCGGTGCCAAGACTTCCGAGGAGTACGTCAACGCGCTGAAGGGCGCAAAGACGGTGATCTGGAACGGACCGATGGGCGTGTTCGAGTTCGATGCGTTCGCAAAGGGTACGGAGGCAGTCGCGCGTGCGGTGGCACAGGCGACGAAGGAAGGTGCAGTTTCGATTGTCGGCGGCGGTGACTCCATTGCGGCGCTGAAAAAGACGGGGCTGTCCGAGAAGATTTCGCACATCTCGACGGGCGGCGGCGCGACGCTGGAGTTGCTTGAGGGCAAGGTGCTGCCGGGCATCGCGGCACTCGCGGACGAGTAAAGCGTGTAGAGTAGAGGAGAACATATATATGGCAAGAACACCGATTATTGCAGGAAATTGGAAGATGAACAACACGGTCGCGGCGGGTGTTGCGCTCGTGAAGGAACTCGCTCCGCTCGTCAAGGATGCGAAGGCGACGGTTGTGGTCTGCCCGACGGCGACGGCACTTGCAGGTGTGACCGAGGCGGTCAAGGGCTCGAACATCGCGGTCGGCGCACAGAACGTGCACTGGGAGAAGAGCGGCGCCTATACGGGCGAGATCTCGACGGATATGCTCACGGAGCTGGGCGTTTCCTACTGTGTGCTCGGTCACAGCGAGCGCCGCGACTACTTCGGTGAGACGAACGAGGGTGTGAACAAGCGTGCTCATGCAGCGTACGTGGCGGGTATTACGCCGATCATCTGCTGCGGCGAGTCGCTTGAGATCCGCGAGGCGGGCACGTACCTTGCCTATGTCGCGTACCAGATCGAGGCGGCACTTGCGGGATTTGCGGCGGCAGACGTAGCGAAGCTCGTCATCGCCTATGAGCCGATCTGGGCGATCGGCACGGGTAAGACGGCGACGTTCGATCAGGCGGAGGAGGTCTGCGCCCACATCCGCAAGACCATCGAGGCGAAGTACGGTGCGGCGGCAGCCGAGGGCGTGCGCATCCAGTACGGCGGCAGCGTGAAGCCCGCGACGATTGCGGGGCTCATGGAGAAGCCGAACGTCGACGGCGCACTCGTCGGTGGTGCGGCGCTCAAGGCGAAGGACTTCGCGGCGATTGTCAACTTCTGATTTACGCAAAAGTTCAATACATGCTTGGGTTGGCGCGGATTCTTCGCAGAGGTGAAGAGTCTGCGCCTCCTGAGTATTGAGCGAAAGCTCTTAGAAAGAATCAAATATTATGGCAAAACTTAAGAATGCGCCGGTCGCCCTTATCATCATGGACGGCTTCGGCAACGGCGACCCGAACGATATGAAGTACAACGCCATCGCCATGGCGAATACACCGGTCCTTGACGGGCTGAAGAAAAAATACAAATACAATCAGATCTTTGCCTCGGGTGAGTACGTCGGGCTGCCGGATGGGCAGATGGGCAACTCCGAGGTCGGTCACACGAACATCGGCGCGGGACGCATTGTCTATCAGCAGCTTACACGCATCACGCGCGACATCAAGAATGGCGATTTCTTCAAGAATAAGGCGCTGCTCACGATTGTGCGCGGTGTGAAGGAGCGCAGCGGCACCCTGCACGTCATGGGACTGGTCTCGCCGGGCGGCGTGCACAGCCATGACGATCATCTCTTCGGCGTGCTCGAACTCGCCAAGCGCGAGGGACTGACCGAGGTTTGGATTCACGCATTCCTCGACGGACGCGACGTGCCGCCCAAGAGCGCGACGGAGTATCTTGAGGCAGTGGAGAAAAAGGCGGCGGAGATCGGTGTCGGCAGGATTGCAACGGTCAGCGGCCGCTACTATGCAATGGATCGCGACCATCGCTGGGAGCGCGAGCAGCTTGCCTACGAGGCGATTGCACACGCCAAGGCAAAGACCGTGGCAAAGACGGCGGTGGACGGCGTGCTCGCTTCCTACGCCGATACGAGCGAGAAGCCCGAGGGCGTGACGGATGAGTTCGTCGTCCCGTTTGTGGTCGAAGGTTACCCCGGGATGAAGAACGGCGACGGCGCGATCTTCTACAACTTCCGCCCCGACCGCGCACGTCAGCTCACGCACGCATTTGTGGATGAGAAATTCGACGGGTTCGCGCGTGACGAGTCGCTGAAGATCCCGTTTGCGACGTTCTCGCAGTACGAGGCGGGCATGAATGCGCTCGTGGCATTTCCGCCCGAGGAGATCGACAACACCTTCGGTCAGTATGTACAGGATCTCGGGTACACGCAGCTGCGCATCGCCGAGACGGAGAAGTACGCACACGTCACCTTCTTCTTCAACGGTGGTGTCGAGGAGCCATACAAGGGCGAGGATCGCATTCTCGTGCACTCCCCGAAGGTCGCGACCTACGATCTGCAGCCCGAGATGAGTGCAATCGAGGTCACGGACAAGGTGGTCGAGGCGATCAAGTCGGAGAAGTACGACTTCATCATCCTCAACTATGCGAACTGCGACATGGTCGGACACACGGGCGTTGTGCCGGCAGTCGTGAAAGCGGTCGAGACGGTGGATACCTGCGTCGGACGCTTTGTCGATGCCATCCGTGAGGTGGGCGGCGAGGTCTGCATCACGGCGGATCACGGCAACGCGGACAAGATGTGGGACTACGAGACGAACCAGCCGTTCACGAAGCACACGACAAATCCCGTGCCGTTCATCGTGGTATCCGACCGCGTGAAGGAAGTCCACACGGGCGCACTCTGCGACATCGCGCCGACGCTCCTCACGCTCGCAGGCATCCCGATTCCGAAGGAAATGACGGGCAAACCGCTCGTTACCCTTGCGTAACTTTTTCTACAGCGGAGGGCAGCTGCCATTGTGCGGCTGTCCTTTTTATTTGCATTTGAAAGAGCGTGGGCAGAATGGTATACTGTGCATAATGACGTAACATGATCGGAGGTTTTTATGCTGCGATTCTTGGTGCTGCTGCGTGCGCTGCGGCGCGACATCGCCGTGCTGCTCTTTGCAATGGTGCGGCGCGATACGCCGCGCGCGGTGAAATATCTCTTTCCTCTGACGCTGCTCTATCTCGTCAGCCCGATTGACATTATTCCCGATACGATTCCACTGTTCGGTGCGGTGGACGATATGGTGATCCTGCCGGCGGCGACGGAGTTGCTCGTGCGTATGCTTCCTCCCGAGGCGCGTGAGGAGGGAGAGCGCAGCGTGGCGCGTTACGGGACGCTTGTACTCGTTGTGGCATCCGTTGTGCTGATTCTCTGGCTCGTGCTCCTTGTCTGGGCACTCTCGAAGGTGTTTGCATGAGGCTCTACATTGCGGAAAAACCCAGTGTCGGGCGTGCGCTCGCCGCGTGTCTGCCGCAGCCGCACCGCAAGGGGCAGGGGTGGATCGAGACGGGCGGCGGCGTGGTGACATGGCTCTTCGGTCACGTTCTCCGGCAGGCGGAGCCGGAGGAATACGATCCGAAGCTGAAACGATGGCGTGCGGAGGACCTGCCGATCCTGCCCGCCGAGTGGCGGCTCGTCGTGAATGAGAGTGCGGCGCAGCAGTTCGCTGTCGTAAAGGGGCTGATCGAGCGTGCCGATGAGATCGTGCACGGCGGCGACCCCGACCGCGAGGGGCAGCTACTCGTGGACGAGGTGCTCGACTTCCTCGGCAACGAAAAGCCCGTGCGGCGCATCCTCATCAACGCATTGGATGATAAAAGTATTCATGATGCGCTCGGCGATCTGCGCGATAATCGGGATTTTTTGCCGCTGAAACGCTCGGCACTGGCGCGGGCGCGTGCGGACTGGCTCATCGGGATGAATCTCTCGCGTGCCTATACGCTTGCGGCACGCCGTGCGGGGCATGACAGGCTCGTGCTGCCCATCGGGCGTGTCAAGACCCCGACGCTTGCGCTTGTTGTACGGCGGGAGCGCGAGATTGAGAACTTTAAGCCCGCGACATATTATTTGCTCGACGCGATGTTTCGTCACGAGAAGTCGGGTGAATCGTTCCGCGCACGGTGGAAGCCGTCGGAGGAGCGCACGCCGCTCGACCCCGAGGGGCGGCTTGTGGATGAAAATGCCGCACGCGCGGCACTTGCGGCATTTGGCGAAGAACCGCAGGACGCAAAGGTGACGCGCTACGAGCGCAAGAAGAAGGAAGAGCCGCCGCCGCTCCCGTTCTCCCTGTCCGCACTTCAGGTGCTTGCGGGCAAGCGGTACGGCTACGAGCCGCAGCAGGTGCTCGACACGGCGCAGAAGCTGTACGAGGAGAAGCTGACGAGCTATCCGCGCTCGGACGCGGAGTATCTGCCCATGAATCAGCACAAGGATGCAGTGAAGATCCTCGGTAATCTCGCCGCACTGGACGGCTCGGAGCTCGGCACGTGGGCGCGGGCGGCGGATGCGAAGAAAAAATCCCGTGCGTGGAACGACACGAAGATCGCGGCGCACCATGCGATCATCCCGACGACCGTCCCCGTGAACCTCGCGCGGCTCAGTGCGGTGGAGCGAAACATCTACGAGCTGATTGCACGCGCCTACATCGCGCAGTTTTACCCGAACTATGTCTACGATCAGACGAAGGTGGATGTTACCTACCACGGCGAGCTGTTTGCTGCGAGCGGACGTACGGAGCGTACGGCGGGGTGGCGTGCGATGTACCGTACGGCGAAAAACGAGGAGGATGCGGAGAAGGAGGACGAGGAGAGTGCTGTCCTGCCGCCGATGAAAAAGGGCGATGCGGCGGACTATGTGTCCGCAGAACTCGGCACGCGCCGGACAAAGCCGCCCACGCGCTTTACGCCCGCGACACTGTTGCAGGGCATGAAGGAGATTCACAAATACGTGAAGGACGAGACGGCGAAGAAGATGCTGCGCGATGTCTCCGGCATCGGCACGGAGGCGACGCGTGCGAGCATCATCGAGGATCTGATTCGGCGCAGATTCCTAAATGCGGCGGGCAAGAAGAAGATTCTCACGCCGACGGATGCGGCGTACCTCCTCATCGACGCGCTCCCCGATACGATGACGTACCCCGATGCGACAGCGGTCTGGGAGGATCGGCTGCACTCGATGGCACAGGGCGATGGCACGCCCGAGGAGTTCCTTGCGGGACAGGCGGCGTTTGCGCGTGATCTCTGTGCAGCGGCGCAGACCGCGGCCATCGCGGGTGGTGGGGGCGTGCCCTGTCCCGCGTGCGGACGTGGCGTGATGCTGAAGCGAAAGGGGAAGCACGGCGACTTTTGGGGCTGCTCGGCGTTCCCGCAGTGCCGCATGACGGCGAACGATGCGGGCGGAAAGCCGGACTTTACAGGGAAGCGGATGCCGCGCAGCGCAGGGGTGGCATCGGGAGCGCGTCCGTCTGCGTCTCCTGCGCCCACATACACCCCGCGCGGCAGTTATACGCCGACGGCGGACGAACAGGCAGAGATGGATGCGCTGTTTTTTGGTGACTGATGTCTATAATTCTGTATGCAGTGCGTGCTCCACGCGAACACCTCGTTACGCAAGCGATCATGTGCTTATTCGCCTAAATACCGGCGCACTTCTTAAACGCGCTGCGCTTGGACGAAAGAAGTACGCCGGGGGCGAAACGCACATTTTACTCGCTTGCTTCACTAGGGTTCGCTTAGGAGCATTGCGCTGTTGCCCTTGTACGAATCTGCCAAATTATTAATAATTCCGCAGGAGGAAACTATGGATTTTACATCGCTCGGTGTGCCCGAGCATTTCATCGCCGCCCTCGCAAAGCGTGGCATCACTGCGCCGACGGAGATTCAGGCGGCGTTTATCCCCGCCGCGCACGCGGGGGAGAACCTCATCGGCGAGGCACCGACGGGGACAGGCAAGACGCTCGCCTACCTCCTGCCCATCATGAGGCGCATCGACCCCACCGTACGCGCGGCACAGGCACTTGTCCTCGCGCCGACGCACGAGCTTGCGATGCAGATTGCGACGGTCGCGCGTGAGCTGGCACAGGCGGCAGGGCTTCCCATCGGGGTGCAGGCACTCATCGGTGGGGCGAACATCAAGCGGCAGATCGAATCGCTCAAGAAAAAGCCCGCGCTCATCGTCGGCTCTGCGCCGCGTGTGCAGGAGCTCCACCGTTTCGGCAAGCTGAAACTCGCGGGTGTAAAACTGCTCGTTCTGGACGAGTTCGACCGTCTGCTCGGAAAGCAGCATCTGGATGAGGTGCGTGCGCTTCTCCGTCTCCTGCCCGCCGAACGTCAGACGCTCCTGCTCTCGGCGACGGCGGGAGCATCAGCTGTCCGTATGGCGGAGGAACTCTGTGCGCCGCGCCTCATCCGCATGGAGGGAACGGACGCAGCCTATGAAAACTACTATCATATTGTACCGTTTCGTGATAAAATAAAAGCGGTACAAAAGCTGACGCGCCGTCTGCCCATCAAACGCGGGCTCGTCTTTGTCGGGCGCGGCTTCGATGCAGCTCATGCGCTTGAAAAGCTGCGTTTCGAGGGGATCAAGGCCGTTGCCCTCATCGGGCAGGAGCGGCGCGATCAGCGGCGTGCGGCACTGGACGCCATTCGCGCGGGACGCGCCGAGCTCCTCATCTCCACCGATCTTGCTGCGCGCGGGCTCGACATCGAGGACGTGGACTATGTGATCCATCTCGACCTGCCCGAGGATGTGCGTACCTACCGCCATCGCGCGGGGCGTACGGCACGTGCGGGCAAGGCGGGCGCGGTCATCTCGCTCGTGGACGAGAAAGAACAGGGCAAACTGAGAACGCTCGCCGCACGCATGGAGATCGAACTCGCGCGTCTGCCGCGTGCCTGATCCCCTCGCGTTCCCACGCATTTCCAAAGGAGGAATTTGTTCGTGGACATATTGCCCACATTGCTCGACATACTGCTTGTTGCCTTTTTGATCTTCATGAACGGCTTCTTTGTCGCGGCGGAGTTCTGCTGTGTGAAGATCCGCACCTCGCGCCTTGAGACGCTGATCGCGGAGGGGAGCAGCCGCGCCGGATACGCCAAGCAGCTCACGGAGCACCTGGACTACTCGCTCTCTGTGACACAGTTCGGCATTACGCTCGCCTCGCTCGGTCTCGGCTGGGTGGGCGAGCCTGCGATTGCGACACTCATCCTGCCTGTGACGCATATGTTTGGTCTGCCCGACGAGGTCGGGCACACGATTGCGCTCGCGGTCGCCTTTACGATCATCACCTCAATGCACATCGTGCTCGGCGAACTCACGCCAAAGTCGATGGCGATTGCGAACGTCGAGGCCATCATGCTTGCGATTGCGTTCCCGATGGTGCTGTTCGGCCGCGTCATGCGTCCCTTTGTCTGGATCTTGAACACGGTTGCGAACACGATCAGCCGTAAATTCGGCTACGATGTGAAGGGCGAGAACGAGGACGCGCACACGGAGGAGGAGATCCGGCTTCTGATGAAGGAGAGCTATCG
This sequence comes from Selenomonas dianae, assembly GCF_030644225.1. Lineage (NCBI taxonomy): Bacteria > Bacillati > Bacillota > Negativicutes > Selenomonadales > Selenomonadaceae > Centipeda > Centipeda dianae. The sequence goes on from NZ_CP128650.1 coordinate 522,798, forward strand.
ACAGGGACTGATCAACAGCACGGAGGCGGACTTCGTCGACAATGTCTTTTCATTCACGGAGCTGAATGCACGCGAAATCATGGTGCCGCGGACGGATATGATCTGTCTTTATCTCGACGACACGCCCGCCGAGCGTATCAAGACCATCCTTGAGGAGCAGCAGACGCGCTATCCCGTCTGCTATGAGGACAAGGATCACATCATCGGTTTTATCCATGTCAAGGATCTCCTGCCGCCGCTCGTGCGCGGGGAGCGGCTGAACCTGCGCCGCTACATCCGCAAGGCGCTCGTCGTGCCCGAGAGCATGGACGGCAGCGTCCTCCTGCGCACAATGCAGGAGCAGGGATCGCAGCTCGCCATTGTGGTCGATGAGTACGGCGGTACGGCGGGCATGGTCACAGTCGAGGATATTGTCGAGCAGATCGTTGGAGACATCCGCGACGAGTTCGACGAGGAGCGCGAGCGCGTGGAGTGGCGTGCGGGCGATCTCTGCTCTGTTGATGCGAAACTCCTGCTGGAGGAGTTGGACGACCTGCTCGGTGTCCGCATCGACGACGAGAATGTGGACAGTGTCGGCGGCTGGCTCTACGATCAGCTCGGCGAGACCCCGCGTGTAGGGCAGATGGCTGCACATACAGGTACGCTGCTCTACGTCGAGGAGGTGGACGGTATGCGCATCACGCGCGTTCTCGTTCATCTGCCGCACAGCGTGTTGGAGGCGCAGGAAGCACCTGCCTCCCATGAGGAGGAATAGTACCTTTGGTGCTGTGGCATATGCGTGTATTCCATCGGCGTTTGCTCGGCAGCATCGCACGCTGCACTAAAAAATCTTGCCACTCCTGCGCTCTCTGTGCTATGATAACAAAATATAAATATTAGTGAAGGAAGGGGCTTTTTCTTGCTCACACTTTTAATGGTACTTGATGCAATCGTCGCGATCATCCTCATCGCGTCCGTACTCGGGCAGGAGGCGAAGTCCGCCGGCATGGGCGGTCTTGACGGCGGCGGGGATACGGTGTTCTCGGGCAAGGCACGCGGGATGGACGCACTGCTCGCACGTGTGACCATTGTGTTTGCGATTCTGTTCGGTGTGATCACCATTGTGATTGCGCGGATGTCGAGCTGATCGACACGGGAAAATCCCTGCTGCCGCTGCGTCGGTGCAGGGATTTTTCAGATGGAGGAATCATTGGGCGTATCCGACCGAACTGCGTCGAAAAAAGGAGGAGTTATTATGCACCTTGAGGGAGCAGAGCCGTTTTTTCTGCCGGGCGGGCGGCATGGTGTCCTCCTCATTCACGGATTTACGGGACTGCCGGCGGAACTGCGCCTCATGGGCGAATATTTGAACGAGCGTGGCTTTACCGTGCTCGCGATACGGCTTGCGGGGCACGGCACGACGGTTGAAGATCTGAGCCGCATGGAGCACGAGGACTGGATGGACTCCGTGCGTGACGGTTTTTCCATCCTCAGCGGCGCATGTGAGCGCATCTCTGTGGTCGGGCACTCGATGGGCGCGGTCTTTGCCCTGCTGCTCTCCATGGAGGCGGAGATCGCCCACGTCGTCAGTCTCGGCGCACCGATCATGATTGCGCCCGAGCAGGGCATCGAGCACCTGCCGACGCGTGAGGCGTGCATCGACCGCTATGTGCCGAAGGCTCGCCGCAAACTCACGAACGTCCCCCCGGGGGCGAACAACACCTATCGGCGGATGCCGCTCGTATCCATCCATGAGATGATGGATGTCATTGCCGTTCTCTGCGCACAGATCGAGGATGTGGATGCGCCGCTCCTGATCGTGCATGGGGCGCGCGACCATACGGCAGATCCGAGGAGCGCGGACTATCTCTATGAGAATGTTCGAAGCTCTCGGCGCGAGAAGTTCATCCTGCCCGATGCGGGGCATCTGCTGCCGCTCGATACGGGGGTCAGGGAACACGTTTTTGCGCGCACGGTGGAATTTCTTCGGGATGGATCGGAAAGAGAAGAATAGAACGGAAAAAAGAGGGAATTATGGAACAAGAACAACTGGATACGCTGAAAGCGCGCGTACAAGCCTTTATGCGGGAGGACGCCTATCGCCCGCTGCCCGAGGCAGAGGTGCGCACGGGGCTTGGACTGCCTGAGGCGGGCGAGCCGCTGCTTTCGTCTGCGCTGGCGGCACTTGAGGCAGAGGGGGCGATCATCCGCAACCGCAGCGGCCTCTACGGGCTGCCGAGCCGCATGAACCTCGTCGTCGGGCGGCTCTCCATGTCGCCGAAGGGGTTCGGCTTCATCATCCCCGATGTGCGTGCGACAGAGGACGAATCGGATGTATTCGTACCGGGCTCCCTGCTCGCGAGCGCCATGCACGGCGACCGCGTCGTGGCGCGTGTCACACCGTCCGAGACAGAGGGACGTGCGCGTGAGGGCGAGATCATTCGCATTCTCGATCGTGCGAATACGCATATTGTCGGCACGTTTGAGCGCAGCAAGGCATTCGGCTTTGTCACACCCGACAGCACGAAGATCGGGCGGGACATTTTTATTTTGAAAAAAGACTTTGGCGGCGCAAAGACGGGCAGCAAGGTCGTCGTAGAGATCACGAAGTGGCCCGAGGAACGACGCAGCGCGGAGGGGCGCGTCGTCGAGGTGCTCGGCAGGGCGGGCGATCCCGGCGTGGATGTGCTCGCCGTCATGCGTGCGTACCATCTGGACGAGCACTTCCCACCAGAGGTGGCGGCAGCCGCCGCACGCTGCCCCGAGAACCCACTGCCCGAAGAGTATTCAGGGCGGCATGACCGCCGCGACTTCCCCGTCGTCACGATCGACGGCGAGGACACGAAGGACATCGACGATGGCATCTATGCCTACGAGAAGGATGGCGGCTTCTTCCTCGGGGTCTACATCGCCGATGTCAGCCACTATGTCCGTGCGGGCGAACCGCTCGACGTGGAGGCGGCGCAGCGCGGGACGAGCGTCTACCTCGTCGATCGTGTGATTCCGATGCTGCCGCGTGAACTCTCGAATGGTATTTGCAGCCTCAATGAGGGCGTTGACCGTCTCTCGATGGCGTGCGAGATGGAGATCGGTGCGGACGGTGAAGTCAAAAACTATGAGATCGTACCCTGTGTGATTCATGTCGCACGCCGTCTCACCTATACGCTTGTGAATAAAATTCTCGCGGGCGAGGAGCCGTTTGTTTCGGACAACGAGGACATCCGCCCCATGATGGAGACCCTGCGCCGTCTGCGCGAGGTGCTGCGGGCAAAGCGCCATCGGCGCGGCTCGATTGACTTTGAACTGCCCGAGATTAAGGTGAAGCTCGATGCCGAGGGACATCCCATCGCACTCGTAAAGCGGACGGGCTCGATTGGTGAGTCCATCATCGAGGAGTGTATGCTCATCGCCAACGAGACCGTTGCACGTCACATGGAGCTGAAAGAAGAGCCCTTCGTCTACCGCGTGCACGAAACACCGAACAGTGAGAAGGTCGAGCGCTTCCAACGTCTCCTCGCCGCACTCGGGCTGCGCCTGAACGTGGGTGAGGACGGCAAGGTGCAGCCGCGCGACATCCAGGCGGTGCTCGACCGTGTGAAGGGCGCACCCGAGGAGCGCATCATCGGTGCGGTCGCGCTGCGCTCCATGCAGCAGGCACGCTACTCGACGCAGAGCCTCGGGCATTTTGGGCTTGCCGCACGCTACTATACGCATTTCACCTCGCCCATTCGCCGCTATCCCGATCTTCTGGTACACAGGCTGCTGCGCGAGACCTTTGCCACGGGTCACATCCCCGCAGAGAAGCGGGAGCGTCTGCGTGCCACACTGCCCGAGGCTGCGGAGCACTCCTCCGCGCGTGAGCGCATCGCCATTGAGGCGGAGCGTGAGACCACGGATATGAAGAAGATCGAGTACATGGCGCAGTTCGTCGGAGAGACCTTCGAGGGTGTGGTCAGCGGGGTCACGGCATTTGGCATCTTCGTCGAGCTTGAGAATGGCGTGGAGGGGCTTGTACACGTCTCGACCATGGTAAACGACTACTATGCCTACGTCGAGGAGCAGTACGCGATGGTCGGCGAGCGCACAGGAACGCGCTACCGCCTCGGCGATCCCGTGACCATCATCATCACGCGTGCCGATGTACAGGCGCGGACGCTTGACTTCGTGTTGAAGGATAACGGTGTCTACGAGCCGAATATGGTGAAAAACGTGAAAACATCCGCGAAACCCAAGGAAAGCGGCGAAAAATCCGCCTCCTCGGGCGGGCGCAGCCGTCGCTCACGCAAAAAGAAGGGCGAGAAGAAGGCAGAGCCGATCCTCGCCGATGTCACGGCAACGCCCGCCGAGCGGCGCAAGAAAACGCGCGGCGCACACGGCTCGCGCGGCAAACGGGCGCAGGAGGGGGAGCGTGCGGCACGCAAGGCAGCCGCGAGCGTCCCCACGAAGCCGCGTGCCGCAACATCTAAGGTGGACGACGGGCGCGGACAGCGTCCCACACGCGCCGCGCAGGGCGGCGACCGTCGCGACCGCATACGTGGGCGCGGCAGATCCGACGATGGCGCGGATCGCGGGTCGCGCGACTACCATCGCGTCAAGGTGACGGGGCTCAACAGCGCCGTCTGGCCGGATCCGCCGGGCTACCGTTCGCAGAAGCCGGAGACGGATACCGCAGAGAAGCCGCGCCGTGCGCCGCGTCCCACACGCCGCATGAATCGCAAGACCGAGGGCGGAACGGGAAACGCCGAGTGAGGAATTTCGATGGGAAAGAAGAACGAGAGCATCAAGATCGCCTGTGAGAACCGTAAGGCGCGTCATGACTATTTCATCCATGAAACATACGAGGCGGGGCTGGAGCTCGTCGGGACGGAGGTCAAGTCCCTGCGTGCGGGCAAAGCAAATCTGCGCGACAGCTATGCCTACATCAAGAACGGGGAGATCTTTCTCGATCACATGCACATCAGCCCGTACGATCAGGGCAATCGGTTCAACCACGACCCGCTGCGCGTCCGCCGTCTGCTCATGCACAAGGCGGAGATTCTGAAACTCTTCGGCAAGACGCGAGAGAAGGGCATGACCCTCGTTCCGCTCAAGGTGTACTTTAAGCGCGGACGGGCAAAGCTCGAACTCGCACTTGCCAGTGGCAAGCACAACTACGACAAGCGGCAAAGTCTGCGTGCAAAGGATGCCAAACGTGAGGTCGAACAGGCGTTAAAGGCACGGCAGCGCGGCTAAGAATAAGGAGTTTTTATGCAGGAACAGGAAGCATCGCCCGCCCTCCGGCGCGGGCTGAAGAACAGACATCTCCAGATGATCGCGCTCGGCGGGGCGATCGGGACAGGGCTTTTCTACGGCTCGGCATCCACCATTGCACTCGCAGGACCTGCGGTCATGCTTGCCTATCTTCTCGGCGGCATCATGATCTTCTTTATCATGCGGATGCTCGGCGAGATGGCGGTCGATGAGCCGGTTTCCGGCTCGTTCAGTTACTATGCGGGCAAATATTGGGGCGACTTTCCGGGCTTCCTCTCCGGTTGGAACTACTGGTTCAACTACATCATTGTTTCCATGGCGGAGCTCGCGGCGGTCGGCATCTATATGAATTTCTGGCTGCCCGATCTCCCGCAGTGGCTCTCGGCACTCATCTGTCTTACCGTTATCACCGTGCTCAATCTCATCAATGTGCGTGCGTACGGTGAGATGGAGTTCTGGATGGCGCTCGTGAAGATCACGGCGATTGTCCTCATGATCGGGCTCGGCGGCTGGCTTCTCGTCACGGGCGCACCGTTTCCCGCGAACGTCAGCAACCTTTGGACACACGGCGGCTTTCTGCCAAACGGTTGGTGGGGGTTCCTGCTCGGGACGGCGGTCGTCATGTTCTCGTTCGGCGGCATCGAGCTCATCGGCATCACGGCGGGCGAGGCGGAGGATCCCGACCGCACAATCCCACAGGCGATCAATCAGGTTATCTGGCGCATCCTGATCTTCTACGTCGGCACAATGGCGGTGCTCATGGCACTCTGGCCGTGGAACGAGGTCGGCATGGAGGCGAGCCCCTTCGTGCAGATCTTTCAAAACATCGGCATCCCTGCCGCCGCGCACATCCTGAACTTCGTCGTGCTCACCGCTGCGATCTCCGTCTACAACTCCGCGATCTACAGCAACAGCCGTATGCTCTACGGCCTCGCGCAGCGCGGGGATGCGCCGCAGGTGCTCAAAAGCCTCTCCGTGCGCGGTGTGCCCGTGCTTGGCATCCTTATCTCCTCGGGCATCACGCTTATTGTCGTGCTTCTGAACTACTTCTTCCCGGGCGACGCATTCCTCTATCTCATCTCGATTGCAACGTGCGCCGCCGTCATCAGCTGGGTGACGATTGTCGTAACGCATCTGAAATTTCGTCGGAAGATGACGTGCGAGGGGAAGCCTGTCAAATTCCGTGCACCGCTGTATCCGTGGATCAACTATATCTGCCTCGTATTCCTCGTCGGTGTCGTCGTCATGATGGCACAGATCCCGGGAATGCAGCTCGCCGTGCCGATCCTGCCCGTGTGGCTGCTCGTCCTCCGGCTCGGCTATCGGGCGAAGCAGAAGAAGGGATAAGACCACATACATACCTCTCTCGGAAACGGGGGAGGCTTTTTCATGTATACCGCTGCTTTCATTAGACAAATAAAATCATTTGTGTTAAGATATGAAATAAAATTTTGACAGTAAGGAGGAAACGATATGATTTGCAACGAATGCGGAGAGAAAATAGAGGGACTTACGCGTGTTTGCCCGCATTGCGGCAAGCGTGCCCTCATTGACGACGAACTGGAAACATGGAGCTTTCTTGCGGATACGGCAGCGGATCACAAAAGGGAAATGCCGCCGGAGATCGCTCTGAATGAGCCGAAGGCAATACCGACGGGACGGGCAGTACAGATCGAGGAGCTGTACCGGCTGAAGGACTACTTCGTCCGACACAGCAACCTCTATCAGGTCGTTGCGGATTTGGACTACATCGAGGAGGGAATGAGCCGCCCGTCCCTGCCCCTTTGGCTGCTCGTCGGCGGACTTGTCGCGGCACTCGTCTATTTACCGCTCTCGCCCTTCCTGCCGCATTTCATCTGGGCATACTACTTTGTCCTCTGGGGTGTAGTCACGACGGCGGGCTATCTGCGCTCCGGTCGGCGCTACGAGCGGAGCAAGGCGGAGTATGCGCTGCTGCGCCGCCATGCGGAGAATGATCTGCACGCGATGTACAACCGCTGCGAGGGCTGTTTCCTTCCTCTGGCATGGACCCCGCCGCCGCAGATCAACCGTATGCTCGATGCACTCCGGTCGGGGGAGTTTTCCTCCGTCGGTGAATATATGCTGAAAAATGAGCCGGGCACGGGCAGACGGATCGCGGCGTAGAACAATAAAAAAACGGCATCGGTACGAACACAACGTACCGATGCCGTTTTTATTCTTCTGCCGAGCTCACGCGCGAGAAAACAAACGTCATCGTGAGGGCGAGGGCGGCGATGCCAACTCCAAGCCCGATGTAGCCGTTCCCTGTGAACCCGTCGGTAATGTAGCCGAGGAGGGAGCAGCCGGCGACGACGGCGACATAGGGCAGCTGTGTCGCAACGTGGTCGAGGTGGTGGCACTGTGCACCTGCCGAGGCGAGGATGGTGGTGTCGGAGATGGGCGAGGCGTGGTCGCCGCAGACCGCGCCCGAGAGGATGGCGGCGACGGAGACGACGAGAATGTCAGGGGCGGTCTGACCGAGGACGGCAATCGCAATCGGGATGAGGATGCCGAACGTGCCCCAGCTCGTGCCCGTGGCGAACGCAAGCCCCGCTGCAACGAGGAAGAAGAGCGGCGGCAGGAACATGACAACCCCTGCATTTGCCTGCACAACTGCGCCGACGAAGCCGCCGAGGTCGAGGTATTCCTTGCTGCAGATCCCCGAGAGCGTCCACGCGAGGCAGAGAATGAAGATGGCGGGGGTCATCGCCTTGAATCCCCAGCCGAAGCTGTCACAGAACACATTGAACGACACCACGCGGCGTGGGAGGTAGAGCAGCCCGGTAAAGACGAATGCGATGAACGAGCCGAGGACGAGGGATTTCGACGAGTCGCAGTCCGCGAACGCATCTGCAATCCCCTTGCCCTCGTGGATGCCGCCCGTATACAGCATCCCGTAGATGCACGCGCCGATGAGGACGAGGAGGGGGAGCATGAGATCGAGCATCTTGCCACGCCCCTCGCTCGCCGCACTCGCCGATGCCTCCGCCGTGTCCTGATACTCCTTTGGAATCTCGAACTCCGCGTTCGACCTGCGGACACTCCTGCGCATCGCGCCAAAATCGCGTCCCGTACAGATAATGAACATCATGAAGATGAGGGTCAGCCATGCGTAGAGATTGAAGGGGATCGTCTGCAAAAAGAGCATGAAGCCGTCGATCTGCGAATTCTCGGGCAGTGACGAGCCGACTGCTGCCGCCCAGCTCGAAACGGGAGCGATGATGCAGATCGGTGCCGCCGTCGCGTCGATGATGTAGGCGAGCTTCGTCCGCGCGATGCGGAACTTGTCCGTGACGGGACGCATGACCGTACCGACCGTGAGGCAGTTGAAATAGTCGTCAATGAAGATGACGATGCCGAGCAGCACCGTGACGAGGGACGCGCTGCGCTTGCCCCGGATCGTCCGCGACGCCCAGTCGCCGTAGGCATTCATTGCTCCGGAGCGCGTGATGGCGGCGACGAGAATGCCGAGGATGACGAGAAAGACCAGAATGTTGACATTGCTGCCGACCTTGTCCGCCATCACCTGAAACATCGTCAGCGTCGCCTGGAGAAAGTTCCCGCCCGCGAAAAGCATTGCGCCCGCGAAGATGCCGATGATGAGCGACATATAGACTTCCTTCGTCCAGAGCGCGAGGACGATGGTAATAATCGGTGGCAGGATCGACCATGCGGTTGCTGTCATGAGTTAGATACACTCCCTAAATAGTATTCTGCAAAACCGCTTTTCATTATAACAAAAAAACGTGATTTAGCAAAATGTTCACAGGAAAAAATTCACGTCTCTCCCACTGCCTCGTTGTTGAAGCGGTAGCCTGCGCCCCAGACCGTCTGAATCCACTGCGGATGTGCGGGATCGGGCTCGATCTTCTCACGCAGACGGTTGATATGGACAGCGACGGTAGAGGTGCTCCCCATAGCGTCCAGATCCCAGACGCGGTCATAGAGTGCCTCCTTGCTGAATACGATCTGCGGGTGTTCCGCGAGAAAGAGCAGCAGCTCAAACTCGCGCGTTGCGAGGCGCACCTCACATCCTGCGACAAAGACGCGGTGCGTCTGCGGCTGGATCTCAAGATCGCCGAAATGCAGCGCCGAAGGCATTTCCTGTGCGCTTCCCTTCAGACGTTCATAGCGGGCGATGTGTGCCTTGACGCGTGCGGCGAGCTCGCTCGGGCTGAACGGCTTCACGACGTAGTCGTCCGCACCGAGTCCGAGCGCACGGATCTTGTCCACATCCTCAAGACGCGCCGAAACCATGAGGATGGGGATGTCGAGCTCCTTGCGCACCGCACGGCAGATCGCAAAGCCGTCCGCACCCGGCAGCATGACATCGAGCAGTATCAGGCTGTACCCGCCCGAGAGCGCGCGGCTTTTCCCCTCGTCTCCGTCGGTGCATATATCCACGGCAAAGCCGTCCGCCTCAAGATAGTCGCGTTCCAGTTCCGCGATGTCACTGTCATCCTCAACCAGTAGGATCTTCTTCATTCTGCATCTCCCTCATTTACAATGGGCAGCATCAGTACAACGCGAAGGCCGTTCATGGGCGACGGCTCGGCGTGTACGCTCCCGCCGAATGCCGTCACGATCTGACGTACAATGGCGAGCCCGAGACCGCTGCCGCCCGCGACATTCGTGCGTGCCGCATCCGTGCGGTAAAAGCTGTCAAAGAGCTTCGGCAGATCCTCGGCGCGAACGCCGATCCCGTTGTCGTCACAGCGGATGGCGAGGAAGCCGTTCACTGTGGCAAGTGACAGATGAACGTCCACGTCCGCATTGCGCCGATATTTGCCGCTGTTTTCCCACAGGTTTTTGAGCACGCGGGTGAACTCGTCGCAGTCGATGCAGACGGCGGGATTCGTATCCCCGTCCTCCAGTGTGAGGTGAATTCCTTGCGCATTGCAATCGGGCGTATATTCTGCGATGACTGCGCCGAGGAAGTCCCGTGCACGAACCGTTTCCCATGCGAGTGGAAGCTGATCGCTTCCGAGCTGCAGGAACTCGCGCAGACGTGAGGTCAGACGCGCCATCGTCGCAGCAGAGCGATGGATGCGCTCTGCATAGGTGCGCTGCTTCTCGGGGGTGGAGGCGATGCCGTCGAGAATGCCGCTTGCATAGCCCTTGATCGCGGTCAGCGGCGTTGCAATATCGTGGAGGATGCCGATGAAGAGTGTACGGCGGCGCTCCTCCTCCGCCGCCTCGCGTGCGCGGGCACGTGCCAACTCCTGCCGCATCTCGTCGAATGCGCGGCAGGTCTCGCCCACCTCATCGCTGCCCATTGGCGGGAGCGCGTGCTCCAGATCGCCATGGCGGATGGCTGCGGCGGCTGTGCGCAGCTCTGCGAGCGGCGCGAGAATTTGCGCCGAGAGAAGACGCGCGAGGAAGCGACCGAGGAGGAGAATCCCAACGGATGCCGTGCCGATGAGCAGGATGAGCACCGTATCCACGATGCGTTCGCGTACATCGTGCGGGAGCGGTGGCTCCTCCGCACCGCGCATCATGGGGACAGCACCCGCACCCATGAGAACAGCTCCACTGCGCAGTCCTTCATAGCGGAAGAAGAAACCGTCCCGATCCCATGTGAGCGCGGAGCCGCGTGCGCCGCATTTGAGCGTGACCATGCGGCGGATCTCCTCCGCATCTGCGCCCTCGGTCAGGTAGTGTGTGTCCTTTTGGTCGGCGCAGAGGCGGACTCCCGCACCTTCGAGCAGATGGATGTCGCTCTCGATATTGTGCAGCTTGAACTTTTTCTTCTCCACCTCGGTGCGCAGCGAGCTCAGGGCAAACTGCACGGAGAGCGTACTGCCCTGCTCCGGCCAGAGCATCGCGAGCACCTGATACTGGAGCGTTCCCGCATGACGCAGCCCACCGAACAGTGCCGCGCCGACGGCGATGAGCACCGCAATCGGTATGACAACCATCAACGTATTTGCTGCTAGCAGCTTTGTCCTGAGCGACAGATCGCGCAGATGCATGGGCATACCTCGCTTTCGTGAGCAATGATCCCTGTCATTATAACCGAAGCACAGCAAAAAATCTTTGTCCATGAAAGAATTTCAAGAAAGTTATTTTGCTGTTTACACATTGTTTAATATTTCCCCCTATGATGTACCCATCAGCAATGATACAACATATGTGAACGCCGAAAGGCAGAGGAGGAAATCATCATGGAAATGAAGAATGTCAAGGATCAGGTCAAGAGCGTATTCACTCCCGCCCGTTTGAAGAAGGCGGCGGTGCTTGCCGTACTCGCCTGCGTCGTCAGTGCGGGCGGTACGTACTATTACAATCAGCGGGCGGAGGCGCGTTCTGCGCAGGAGAAACAGGCACGCTCCGAGATGATCGCGGCGCAGGCAGAGCAGCGCGGCATTGTCCTCATCGACGAGGATCATGTGCGGATGATTGCGTCGGACGCGATCGGAAAGGACGTAACAGAGCTGGACTTCCGCAAGGTCTATCTGACGATGAAGGATCATGATGACCGCAATGGAAAACATGAGAAGAAACACAAAGATGATCGCAGACATGACTGTGACGGATTGCGGGAACATGACCGCGATCACCGCGAAATGATGTCGCCCCCTCCGGCGGAGATACCTGCAGATGCGGGAGCGTCCGCACCGACGGCATCGCCTGCACAGTCCGCCCCAATGACGGGACAGCCGGGATTCCACCCCGTCTACAAGGTGAAGTGCTATGTGGGGAATATGGAGTACAAGCTCCGCATTGACGCGGTAACGGGAGCCGTGCTCTCAAGCAAGGCGGAGATGGACGACGATCACTTCTAAACAAGAAATACGATGGGACTGCTGTGCGGGGATGATAGTTTCGTACGGCAGTCCTTTGTCATGGATAAAAGACGGTTGACGCATGGAAATAAATAAAATTTTTCTGAAGGAAAAAACAGGGGCATGACGAATTAAAGCAGTGTATGAAGTATCATTTTCGGGCGGCGGCATGATCGTCGTCTTTATGCGCACGATATGTGGGGGATGGATGCCCTTTCTGCATGGGACAATCGTGCGTATGGGAAAGGAGAGAATATTTTGCAGGAACAAGGGCAAAAGCAGGGAAGGGGGATCGGCTTTCAGCTGAATGCAATCACGCTCATCGGCGTGGTTGTCATGGTGACGATCCTTATCTCGTTCGTCGGCTATCGTGCCTACGAGGAGCTTCTCAACATGGGGTCGCAGGCGCAGTACAACGAACTGGGCGACAAGGCACGTCCCGTGATTGGCAGCTATGAGTCGGTCAAGCAGTCGGGACTGGATCTGCGGCAGCACATCTACGCGCTGATGACGGCGCCGCCGGAGGCACGCAGCCGTGATGCGCTGAACGTCCTGCTCTCGGATGTCATGGAGTCCAATCCGAACCTCGTCGGGGTGGGCGTGGTATTCGAGCCGAATGCGTTCGACGGGCAGGATGCGGCGCATGCGGCCGACCCGCTCTCCGACGGGACGGGGCGTGTGATTCCGTATTTGGGACGCGAGGGCGGTGTGCTTGAGTTCGAGCCGACGACCGGTTACGATACGGACTCGTGGTACACGGAGCCGGCAAAGACCTCGAAGCCGACGCTCACGCCGGCATACTATGATGAAGTCGGCGGCAAGAAAACACTCATGGCCTCCATCGGTCTGCCGATCCTTGTCGACGGCCGCTTTGTCGGTGCGATCACGCTCGACTTCGATATGGACAAGGTTCAGGAGATGTTCGAGAAGCTCAGTACGCCCGACAACATCTATATCATGATGGACAATACCGGGCAGGTCATCGCACACGGTACGAGCCGGGATACGGTTATGAAGGACGCGTTCCAGTTGATGCACCTGGATGCGGCGGAGAAGCAGAGCATCTACTCGGAGGGGCTTTACAGCAAGACGCAGGTTTCGCCGACGACGGGGAAGGACTCGGTCTACATCTACCACGAGATCAAGTACGACGAGATGAACACGTCGTGGGCGGTGTTCTCCATCACGGACAAGGATAAATTCGTCGGAACCGCGCGCGAGATGGTCATCTTCTCCGTTGTGCTGGCAGTGATTTGTACGGTGGCACTCGTGGTCGCGCTTGCGATGTTCGTTCAGCGCCGCCTCATCGTCCCGATCGGCGATGTGTCCGATACGCTCGCGCGCTTTGCGGATCTCGACATGGATCCGACGAAGGGGGAGAAGGTGCGTGCACATGCGGCACGTACGGACGAGATCGGCTCGATGGTCGGATCTCTCACCCGCATGGCGAACAGTATGCGTGATATGATCGGCAAGATCAACGGGGCATCCCAGTCGGTCGCCGCGACGAGCGAGGAGCTGACCGCGACGGCGCAGAATACAGCACACTCGGCGGAGACCGTGCGCAAGGGCATCCACGACATCGCCGACAGTGCGCGTGTGCAGGTGAAGGACACGCAGGATGCGGTCGATCATACAGAGCAGATTCTCGGGATGCTTGACAACAACCGCAAGGTCATGGAGGAGATGAACGAGGCAACGGCGAACATCCAGAAGCGCCAGACCGAGGGCGCGGAGATCCTCGCCGACCTTATGAAGAAGTCCGCCGAGACCGCTGATGCCACACAGGAAGTTTCGCGCGTGGTCGAGGAGACGAATGAGCGTGCGGAGCGCATTGAAGAAGCGAGCGCGATGATCCAGTCCATCTCCGAGCAGACGAACCTCCTCGCACTTAACGCTGCCATCGAGGCAGCGCGCGCGGGCGAGGCAGGGCGCGGATTCGCTGTCGTCGCTGAGGAGATCCGCAAGCTTGCCGAGCAGTCGCGCGGCTTTACGGATGAGATCAACGGCATCATCGGCGAGCTCAAGACGAAGTCGCAGCAGGCAGTCGATACGATGGAGGTCTCCAAGAAGCTGGTCGAGGAGAGCAACGTCAATCTCGGACGCACGCAGCGTCGCTTTGACATGATTGCCGAGGCAGTCGAGGGCGCGAACAGCGTTGTTACGAAGCTGAACGAATCCGCCGAGAAGCTGACGGAGAAGAACAAGGCGATCGCTGCCGTCGCCAACAAGCTGATGGATATGGCGAACGAGAACGATGTGACGACGGACGAGGCAGAAGCCGCCGTCGACACGCAGACGCAGGCACTCGGCGACATCGCCGAGGCGAGCGAGAGCCTCGCGCAGATCGCAACGGATCTCCAGAACGAGATCGAGCGCTTCCGCGTCTGATCGTCGGTTACCGGTATATTGACATTGAAAAGCCCTGCCGCAGGAATGCGGCAGGGCTTTTGCATACGGACGGTCTTACCGCAGCAGGAAGAACAGTGCGGGATAGACGAGAAAGAAGAAGGCGATGCTCGTGGTGAGGAAGCCCGAAATGGTGTAGTCCACGTTGAGATGGTAGAGTTTCGCCGCCGTAACGGAGTTGATCGCACCCGGTGTGACGGAGAAGACGAGGATTGCACCGAGAAGGACGGGGTCACGGACGAACGGATAGGAAATCGCCATCATAAACACAGGCAGGATGAGAAAACGCAAGGCAAAGAGGTCGAGGGTGTACGGTGCGTAGCGGCGTGCACGATGCAGGTTGACGAGTGCGCCGACGGGCAGCATACCGAACCACGCGCCGAAGTGGATCAGCCCCTCAAACGCCGTACCGACGGCGGCAGGGCGTTCGATGCCCGCCGCATTGAGTGCGAGCCCTGCCGCCATGCCGAGGATGCTGAGCTGATTCCACGAGAGAAAAATATCGAGGAAGCGCATATGGATCTTGCCGCCGCGCCCGTGATTCTTGTGCTGCAAATAGTAATACTGTGCCATGGGGAATACGGCGAGTACGAGCATGAGGGTTTGGAATATGCCCATGATCTGCGCGTAGGCAAAGCCCTGCTCCCCGTAGATGATGTAGGCGCAGACCCCGCCGAGGGTGGTGATGTTGGACATCATTGCGTTTGCGAGGTATGCGCCGCGATCGAGCGGACTCCGATATTTACGGATGAAGAACGCCCATCCGACAAGCCCCGGAACGAGGACGATAAGCACGCCGTAGATCGGGATGAGCGCGAGATCCCACGAGATCGGGAGTGTCCAACAGCTCATGAGGGCGAGCGTCGTGTAGATGATGATGACGTTCAGACGCAGGATGCGGCTGATGAGCGCGTCTGAGATTTTCCCGTGCCGATAGAGCAGATAGCCGACGATGAGCGGCGCGAGAAGATCGGTGAAAAGGTAGATGATGCGAAAATCGGAACTATCCATGGGAAACGCCCCTTTCTATACGGATTTGCGAAAATACTGCGTTCATCCTAGCACAAGTCTTTGGGATTGTAAATTGCAAGAAAGATTGATTCATGTCTTTGAGTCTTTGTATAGGGGGGAAGAAGTGCCTTCAAATGTCGCCCAAGAAAGAACCTTTGATAATGCTTGAACATTTGGGAGTACGATTCCTTAAGGATCCGTTGTTATAACGTTTATCCATCTTTTCAAAGAAAAGTTCGTAAGATTTTGAAGTGACAAAGAGGAAAAATCCTGTCAGACGGCGAATAGTTATTTATATTGTTTAGTGTTTTGTTATGACCCGGAGGCTCACGGGAGCGGATGGGTGTATATGGGACGCCGGACGGCGTACCCATGGAGGAGGGGACGTTACATGGCAGTGACAGACAAGGGTTTTGGCGCATACGATGTACGCGGTATCTATCCCGACGAGGTGAACGAGGAGCTTGCCTATCGTGTCGGACGCAGTTTCCCCACACTGTTCGGCGCGAAGAAGGTCGCCATCGGTCATGACATCCGCCTCTCGGGTCCCGCGATCCGCGATGCGCTCGCGAAGGGGCTCACGGAGGCGGGCTGCGACGTTGTGGACATCGGGCAGTGCGGCACGGAGATGATCTACTTCGCGACGGCACACCTCGGGCTCGGCGGCGGTATTATGATTACGGCAAGCCACAATCCGAAGCAGTACAACGGCATGAAGTTTGTACGTGAGGAGTCGCGTCCGATCTCAAGCGATACGGGGCTCAAGGACATTGCGGCAATGGCGGTCGGTGAGACCTATCCTGCGCCCGCAGCCGTTCCCGGAAAAATCGAGCAGGTGGATATTCTCGATGAATATGTCAAGCACATCCTTACCTACGTCGATGTGAGCAAGTTGAAGCCCTACAAGATCGTCGTCAACACGGGCAACGGTGCGGCAGGTCCCATCATCAATGCGATGGAGAAGCATCTCCCGTTCGAGCTGGTCAAGGTCTACAACGAGCCGGACGGCAATTTCCCGAACGGGGTGCCGAACCCGATCCTGCAGGAGAACCGTGAGGCGACGGCGAAGGTCGTGCGCGAGACGGGCGCAGACTTCGGCGTGGCGTGGGACGGCGACTTCGACCGCTGTTTCCTCTTTGACGAAAAGGGAGGCTTCATCGAGGGCTACTATATGGTGGGCTTCCTCTCCGAGGCGTTCCTGAAGAAGAACAAGGGGGCGAGCGTCATCTACGATCCGCGCCTCATCTGGAACACGATTGAGATTGCCGAGAGCCTCGGCGGCAAGCCTGTCATGTGCAAGAGCGGTCACGCATTCATCAAGGACAAGATGCGTCAGGTCAACGCAATCTACGGTGGCGAGATGAGCGCACATCACTATTTCCGCGACTTCTCCTACTGCGACAGTGGTCAGATTCCGTGGCTGCTTGTGGCGGAGCTGATGAGCGCATCGGGTGGCAAGACCCTCTCCGCGCTGATGCAGGCGCGCATGGATCGCTATCCGACCTCGGGCGAGATCAACAGTAAGGTCACGGATGCAAAGGCGGTCATGGATCGCATCGAGGCGAAGTACGGCGCAGCGGGCAAGGTGACGAAGGTGGATGGTCTCTCAATCGAGTTTGACAAATGGCGGTTCAACCTGCGTATGTCCAACACGGAGCCGGTCATCCGTCTGAACGTCGAAACACGGCAGGATAAGGCACTGCTGAAGGAAAAGACGGAGGAACTGCTCGCAGAGATTCGTGCCTGAGAAATTACAGATAAAATGAAGGAATCGCTGACAAAATGAAGCCCGTCGATGGGGCGTTTTGATCGGTGCTTCCTTCATTTTCCAAGTACAGGGAAGGAGTTTTTTGATGAGTCTTGTACTGAAATCCGGTTTTACATTTGATTATGACAATCTCTATGGCGAGGGCAAGGTGACGGATGCCGACCTCGCTGCATATCAGGACGATCTCAAGAAAGCGCATGAGGCGATGAAGGTCATGCGCGAAAAGGGGTTCATCCGCGGCCACCTCTCGAAGGACGGCGAGCCGGAGAAGGTGCTCTTCTCGCAGACCCCGTACATCGCGGAGGGACATATCAACTCGCCCGCGTCGATTGCGCGTCTGAAGGAGCTCGGCAAACACGCGCAGGAGAACACGGATGTCGTGATCTCGCTTGGCATCGGCGGCTCGTTCCTCGGGAACAAGGTGCTGTTCGATGTGCATTGTGGTGAGCTCTGGAATTCGCTCTCGAATGAACAGCGCGATAACTATCCGCGCATCTATTTCAGCGGCAACAACATCGACCCGCGCCGCACGGGCGACATCATTAACCATCTGAAGGATGTTGCACAGATCAAGAAGAAGAACGGCGCAGGACCGCTGCGCATCATGCTCCTCGTCATCTCAAAGTCGGGCGGTACGCTCGACACGATGTCGAACTTCATGGTGATGTACGATGCCTTTACGAAGGCGGATAACATCGAGATCGAGGTCGTCGCTGTCACCGACCCGAACGAGGAGAAGCCGACCCTGCTCAAGAAGCTTGCAATCGACAAGGGGTGGAAACAGTTCGCTGTGCCGGACGGCGTTGGCGGACGCTTCACCGTGTTCACCGAGGTTGGGCTCACGCTCGCCGCGTGCATCGGCTTTGACATCGAGAGCTTCCTCGCGGGCGCGCGCGATATGGATGCGGCATGTCAGAATGATGATCTCTGGCAGAACCCTGCCATGCTCAATGCGGCGCTGAAATTTGCGGCATCGGAGAAGCACGGGCGCGACATCGAGATCATGATGCCGTACGGCGACTATTTGAAATCCGTTTCCGAGTGGTACATCCAGCTGCTCGCCGAATCTCTCGGCAAGCAGTTCAACAAGGAGGGCAAGGAGGTCTGCTACGGGCGCACACCGGTCGTCGCCGTCGGTACGACCGATATGCACGCGCAGACGCAGCAGCATCAGGAGGGCAAGCTCAACAAGGTGGTGCAGTTCATCCGCATCGACAAATGGGCGGATGATCTCGTGATCCCGAATGCGTTCCCCGAGGTTCAAAAGCTCGCGGACATCGCGGGCGTGACGATGGGCGCGGCACTTGAGGTTGCGCGTCAGTCGAATGCGGACGCACTCGCATCGAACAAGCGCTACAGTGCCGTTTTTGCACTGCCGGAGCTGACCCCGTATCACCTCGGCGAACTGCTCTATCTGCTCGCGATGTCGATTGCCTACGAGGGCGAACTCGCGGATGTGGACGCGTTCGATCAGCCGGGTGTGGAGGCGTACAAACGCATCATGGGACCGAAACTCCGGGCACTCAAGGGATGATTTCTTGTTATCTCCATGCGGAGAGGGGCTGCTGCGGCAGTCCCTTTCTGCGTTTTGGGAGGAGGTTCTTGTGCTCGAAACATTGCGTGCGCATTTGAGCACCCTGTCCCGACGCCAATGGGTACTCATCGGCGTTTTGTTATTGTGCGCTGTGTGCGGTGCGTATCTCTTAGGGGCGGATGCCGATGCGCCTGTCGTCATCGTGCAGCACAGCGAAACAACGCCGCCGCCCTCGTTGGAGATCACAGGGCTTGCGGCTGCGGCAAAGCGCACGGCGCTGCGAAATCCGTTCTCGGAGGCGCATGAACGCATGGGGGAGTCCCCTCCCGCCGCTGTGCCGGAGCCCGTCAAGGGAACAGCGGCGGCGCCGCCGTCCCTGTCTGTTCCTGTATCGCCCGTACAGCAAGCTGTCGCCGCTTCGTCCGCGCCGCCTCCTGCTCCTCTCGTTCTGCGCGGTGTGGTGACGGGGGCAGACGGTACGCGCATCGCCATACTGGCACAGGGGGCGGACGGGGCGGCACTCGCTGCGGGCGAGACGTGGCACGGCTATACCCTCCGCACACTGACGGAGCGTACGGCAATATTGGATTCGGCCGCAGGGACGAGCACACTGACAAGGGAGTGACGGTATGAGACGATGGATGATGACGGCGCTTCTTATCTGTCTGCTGCTTGCCACGAAACACACCGCCGCCGCACCCGTGACGATTGACGTGATGGGCGGCGATGTGCGCAGTGTTCTGCTCGCCGTGGCACGTATGGGCGAGATTCCCCTTGTCGTCGACGACAGCGTGACGGGGACGGTGACGGCGCATTTGACGGGGGAAGGGGAGGAAGTGCTGCGCCTTGTCGCCGCTGCACGCGGCATCCATGTGGAGCAGCACGGTGATGTTTTTATCGCACTTGCCACAGATACACGCGCAGAAAGTCGCGGTGTACATTCGTATATCGTACGCTATGGTGATCCCGAGGAACTCGCACACGCTGCAAATTTATCCTTGATCGGTGAAGGAAAACGGGCAGTTGTGTCGAAAAGTAATGAAGAGAGATGGAATGAGGACTCTGATTCTGACGTACAGCGGCGTGTTCTTGTGGATCGCGCCACGAATACCCTTCTTTTTTATGGGACGGAATCGGAGGCTCTTGCCGTTCGCGAAATACTTTCCGCGCTTGATGCTGCCCCCAGGCAGGTATCGCTTGAGGCGCATGTGGTTGCTGTTTCAAAACAGGCGGCAAAGGAACTCGGCGTGGACTGGTCATGGTCGTCCCTGCCGCAGTATTCCAAGATGGAGCGCGATGCGGCGGAGCGTCATAACACCGGTGGAAACGATGCAGATGCACGTTTGGGCGGGCTCATCCGCTTTGGCAGAGGACCGGGGGGCGTTCCTTACGAGTTCCGTTACTCTGCTGCGATTCGCGCCCTCATCACGGACGGGCGGGCAAAGATGCTTGCCCGTCCGAACATTACCACGGTACAGGGACATGAGGCGGTCATCAACATCGGCGCCGAAGTTCCTGTGCCGCGTGTTGTAAATTCCAACAGTGTCACGACGACGGGGATCGAGTACCGTGAGGCGGGGATCATTCTGCGTTATACGCCGCGTATCACGGCGGACGGCGGCATTGCCGCCCGTGTACATACGGAGGTCAGTACCCCCGTATTTGTCGAGGATATGAAGGCGTACCGGTTTCAAAAGAGAAGTGCGGACACCACCGTTCACCTCAGGGACGGTGAGACCATGGTGATCGGCGGACTTATTGACAGCGACGAGTCGCGTTCTCTGGCGAAAATCCCGTTTCTCGGAGATATACCTGTCCTTGGGGCTTTTTTTCGCTCCGTACGGACGAGCAAGACCGAGACGGAGCTCATGATTTTTCTCACAGCTCATGTGTTGGATGAAGGATAAAGGAAAAACGGATCAGTGATGCACTCTCCGTGATTCCTGAAATTGCAGGATGCAATGGAAAAGAGGAGATGTCAGTGGCAATCAGGATATTACTTGCAGACGATCACGCACTGCTGCGGCAGGGCATCAAGCGTGTGCTGAACTTCGAGGACGACCTCGAAGTTGTCGGCGAAGCAGAGGACGGACAGGAAGCCCTTGCGCGGACGCTCATGCTCAAGCCGGACATCCTGCTCCTCGACATCAACATGCCGGGACTTACAGGGCTGGAGGTCACGAAGCAGCTCAAACAGGCGCGTTCGCGTACGAAGATTATCGCGCTCACGATCCACGACAGCGACAACTACGTCCTCGAACTCCTCAAGAATGGCGCACTCGGCTACCTGCTCAAAGACGTTGAGCCGAACGTCCTCATCAAGGCGATCCACATGGTCAACGAGGGCAACCCGTTCGTTTATCCGAAACTCGCGGAGCGGCTTTTTGGAAGTTCTGCCGTCTGCGGTGATGTCAGCCGCATGGCAAAGGAGATCTGGGACGAGAGCCGCGGTGAACGCCTCACCCCGCGTGAGATGGACGTGCTCGGCTGCATCGCAAAGGGGCTCTCGAATCAGGACATCGGCAAGGCGCTCGGTCTGAGTGAAAAGACCGTCAAGAACCACCTCACGAGCATCTTCCACAAGCTCAAGGTCAACGACCGCACACAGGCACTCGTCTATGTGCTCAAGAACAAGATTGTAACGTTGGAATAAGACGGAATACGGCTCGCACACAATGATGGTGCGAGCCCTTTCTGTATTGAGATAGGATGCGGGAGACATTGAAATATGTGCGAACTGATGGAAATGACGGACTTCATTTTATCAGCGATTTCCTTGCACAATATCCGCATTTCATCTATACTAGTCATAAGAGACGTGGGAAATCCCACTTTTGAAACGGAGGTAAATGATGCAAGCTGTAATCAAAGGTCGCTATCAAGCTCATTTGGATGCAAAGAAGCGTCTGACGTTGCGTGGTGCAAAATATGATTATTATGAAGTTCGGGAATATGATAATGGAATCATTCTTTTAGAGCCCCGTGAATTAACATGTCCGACGGAAATATCGAGGCGAACCCTGCAGATGATGGATGAATCAATTCGCAATCTGGATGCGGGAAAAGTTTCTGCACCGATTGATCTCTCCGGCTTTTGAATATGGACTTTTTGATTCGTATGGGGATTCCTGAAATCCTTGAACTATGGATGCGTCTGCATCAAGAGAGTATGGATGGAAGTATTTCAAAAGCGGATGCCGCTCTCTACAAAAAATGGGGCAAAGCATTAAAACTTCTTTCTGCCGATCCGTTCTACCCAAGTCTTCACACACATGAAATCCCGGATTTAACCAGACGATACGGACAAAAGGTTTGGCAGTCTTATTTGGAGAATCGAACCAGTCGCGCCATGCGAATGTATTGGGTGTATGGACCTGAACAGAAAGATATTACCATCATCGGATTGGAGCCTCATCCCGAGGATAAGAAAAACGGGGCATATGACAAGGTAACGCTATCAAAACTGGAGCCGTTCGCATAAACAGGTTGTTCACAGCAAAAAAATCCTCATACTCGAAAGATATAGTAATAAAAATTATTATTTGTTGATAAAAACGGAACGTGCTATAATATTCGGCATGAGGTGAATTTTATGTCGGATATATTTCAAGGGCTGATGATACCGTTCATCGGCACAACACTCGGTGCGGGTTGCGTATTCTTTCTCAAAGGTGCGCTGAATCGCAACGTACAGCGCAGTCTGACGGGCTTCGCCGCCGGTGTGATGGTGGCGGCATCCATTTGGAGTCTTTTGATCCCTGCGATGGAGGGCGCGGCTGACATGGGGCAGTACGCCTTTGTCCCTGCGGTCGTCGGCTTTTGGGCGGGGACGCTCTTTCTGCTGCTGTTGGATCACATCATCCCGCATCTGCATATGAATGCACAAAAGGCGGAAGGACCGCACAGCCGCCTCTCACGGACGACGATGCTCGTGCTTGCTGTGACGCTGCACAACATCCCCGAGGGAATGGCGGTCGGCGCGATCTATGCGGGCTGGCTGAGTGGCAGCGAGAGCATTACCCTGGGCGCGGCACTCGCACTCTCGCTCGGCATTGCGATTCAGAACTTCCCCGAGGGCGCGATCATCTCCATGCCGCTGCGTGCGGCGGGGATGGGGAAGTGGCGTGCGTTTGGCGGCGGGGTGCTCTCGGGCGCAGTTGAGCCGATCGGCGGCGCACTCACGATTGCTGCGACGGCATTTATTGTGCCGATGCTGCCGTATGCGCTTGCGTTTGCAGCGGGTGCAATGCTCTACGTCGTGGTGGAGGAACTGATTCCGGAGATGAGTGAGGGCGAACATTCGGATGTAGGGGTTGTTTCGTTTGGGGCGGGCTTCACGCTCATGATGATGCTCGATGTTGCGCTCGGGTAAAAGAATACGGAAAAAGAGCCGCCGGTATATGCCGAGCGGCTCTTTTTCCTGGAAAGGGATGCGCGCAGGCCGGGAAAAACCTGCGGCTTGAGAAATGGGATGTAAGGGTTATTTGCCTTACAAGAGGAACGCAGGGAGACGTTCCTTTAGAGGGATGATCAACGGGGGAAAATGTCGGGGAGGACGTTTCTTGTTCCCCGTTGATGTTTGTATTATATCATATTTTGTTTGAAAATTTTGTAACCCAAGT
Organism: Selenomonas dianae; assembly: GCF_030644225.1. NCBI lineage: Bacteria > Bacillati > Bacillota > Negativicutes > Selenomonadales > Selenomonadaceae > Centipeda > Centipeda dianae. The sequence continues at coordinate 546,177 of NZ_CP128650.1, forward strand.
CACACAATAGAAAAAAAGATGCAGTAATAATGATTTTTGCCGATTTTTTCGTGAACAAAGATGCCTGAAAAAAATCATAGAATATAATTGCGTTTGCCCGTACCTGCCGCATTGCTTTTTTCTGAGAAAAAACGTATAATATTGAGAAGGAGAGTACGCAGATGGGTTTTGCGTATTCGGAAGGGATGCTCCCTTTGTTAGGATGAGGAGGAATATACATGCGTGATTACTTAAGAATTGCTCAGGTTATTGGCCGTGAGATCATTGATTCGCGCGGCAATCCGACGGTTGAGGCGGAGGTCGTTCTTGAGGACGGCACGATCGGCCGCGGTGCATCTCCTTCGGGTGCGTCTACGGGTGAGTTCGAGGCGTTGGAACTGCGCGACAACGACAAGTCGAAGTTCGGCGGCAAGGGCGTGTCCAAGGCGGTCGAGAATGTGAACGCGAAGATTGCCCCCGCACTCGTCGGCATCGAGGCGAGTGACATCTATGCGGTCGATCAGGCGATGTTCGATGTGGACGGCACGAAGGACAAGTCGAAGCTCGGTGCGAACGCGATTCTTGCGGTTTCGATTGCGGCCTCGGATGCGGCGGCAAAGTCGGAGGATATTCCGCTCTACCGCTTCTTTGGCGGTCTGCAGGCGAACGTTCTGCCCGTCCCGATGATGAACATTCTGAACGGCGGCGCACATGCGACGAACTCCGTCGATACGCAGGAGTTCATGATTATGCCCGCAGGCGCACCGACGTTCCGCGAGGCTCTGCGTTGGTCGACCGAGGTGTTCCACGCCCTTCAGTCCCTCCTCAAGAAGGAAGGAAAGACGACGGCGGTCGGCGACGAGGGCGGCTTTGCGCCGGATCTTGACTCCGATGAGGATACGATCGAGCACATCCTCAAGGCGATTAAGAACGCCGGCTACGAGCCCGGTCGGGACTTCGTTCTTGCGATGGATGCGGCATCCTCCGAGTGGAAGGATAAGGAGAAGGGCAAGGGCTTCTACCATCAGCCGAAGTCCGGCAAGAAGTTCACGTCCGACGATCTCATCAAGCATTGGGAGTCCCTCGTTGACAAGTATCCGATCTACTCCATCGAGGATGGTCTCGATGAGGAGGACTGGGACGGCTGGAAGGCGATGACGAAGGCGCTCGGTCACAAGGTTCAGCTCGTCGGCGACGATCTCTTCGTCACGAACACGGAGCGTCTGAAGAAGGGCATCGACCTCGGCGCAGGCAACTCCATCCTCATCAAACTGAACCAGATCGGCTCGGTTTCCGAGACGCTTGAGGCGATCAAGATGGCGCACAAGGCGGGCTACACGGCGGTCACGTCGCACCGCTCGGGCGAGACCGAGGATACGACGATCGCGGATCTCGCGGTTGCGCTCAACACGGCGCAGATCAAGACGGGTGCGCCGTCCCGTTCCGAGCGCGTTGCGAAGTACAACCAGCTGCTCCGCATCGAGGAACAGCTCGGTGCGAGCGCGGTCTATCCGGGCAAGCGTGCGTTCAGCTTCATGAAGTAAGATCTCCCGTTACGGATGCAAAATCCCCCACCAACGGTGGGGGATTTTTGTGTTTTGGTATATGGTGCTGTGGTCATGTTCCTAAGCGTTCACGTCGGACATACCACGTCGCTAGAGCACCTCTACAATCTCCACCGCAGCCTTGCGCTGTGTGTGACGTGCGGACGGAACGCCCTTCTCCGTGGCATAGCCGATGGGGAAGATGGCGATGAGATCGTAGTCCGCCATCTGCGGAAATGATTCTTTCATCTTGTTTACATCGAAATGTCCGACCCATGTCGAGCGCAGCCCCTCGTTGTGAATGGCGAGCATGATGTAGGTTGCGACGATCGCGGCATCCACATCGGCAAAATTGCGCTCGTCATACTGCCGTACCCACGCGTCCTCGTTCTTTCCGCCGACGACAAGGAAAACGCCCGCGCCGAAGGTGTAGTTCGTCGTCTCGGCGAGCTTTGCGCGTGCATCGGGACTTTCAACCGCCCAGACCTTGAACGGCTGCTTGTTGACGGCGGTCGGTGCAAGACGTGCCGCCTCGAAGATGCGTCCGAGCGCCTCGTGCGGGATCTCGCTGTCCGAGAGTGAGCGGCAGGAGAAGCGCTCCTGAATGAGCTCGTTAAATTCCATGGCAGTACCTCCTTTGATGATTCACCACAAGTATAGCACAGATCGGTGCGGACGGGGGCGATTTTCAGTCCCTTTTAGGAAATTTGTGCTATACTGAACCAATATCATATTGGATTGGATGTGAGGTGGATGATGCGGAAAACGGGAAGCGCGCTGCTCGCGCTGTTCGTGATGGTACTGGGGCTTTTCTTTCCGTCTGCGCGTGCCGAGGCAATCGACGCATGGGGGATTGCGGCGCAGGCACTCGGCGTGCTGGGGGCATATCACTCCGCACTTGGTGCAGTGCTCGCGCTCGGCAACGATGTCCATGCACAGGTGGAGAGCCGGCGGCAGGATCTTGCAGAAAATGGACGCGCACGCAACGTGCGGGATATTCAGCTCGTAGATGGGATCATGGAACGGCTCGTGCGCGATGGCGGCTATGTGCTCCGTGTGAACTCGCTGCCCTTCACATGGGCGCTCACGGACAGCCCTGTCTTTAATGCCGCCTGCTATCCGACGGACTACGTGACGATCAACCGCGGGCTCGTGCGTGGGTTGAACGGGAACGTGGATGAGCTTGCCGCCGTGCTCGGGCACGAGATGACGCACGGCATCCGTCAGCACAGCGCACACAACTACGCGCAGGCAGCGGCGCAGTTCTACGGGATGAGCTTTCTCAACATGAATTTCGGGCTGATGGACTGGAACAAGCTCAATGCGCTTGTGGGCTACTCCGTTGCGAAGAATGTCACGCTGCCTACAGAGTACGAGGCGGATGAGGGCGGGTTTTATATCATGACGAGCGCGGGCTTCAACCCGGGCGGCGGAGCGGCAGCGATGGCACGCATGGGCTACTATCTGACCTATGTGACGCAGGAACTTGCGGAGTATCAAGATCCGAAGGAGAAGGATCTGCCGCAGGACGACTTCTCCGATCATCCCGCGACGGAGCGGCGCGAGGCAAAGCTCGTGGGTTATATGACGGACTACAGCGCGGGTCATGTCACCGTGCGCGACCGCAGGACGGTCTGCATCGACGGGACACCGCTCCTGACGGTGACATGGACGGATGAGGACTACGACAACAGCCCCGAGAATGCGTATCTCGTGGCAGGTGCGCTTGCCCGCGCCTTTCATGACTATGATCGTGCGGAGGACTGGCACATCGGTCTCACCGATGATGGCAGTGTGACCATGGACGGCGACCCGCGTGTGAATGAGCTTCTTGTACATTTCCTCGCACGGGAGAAGGCGGGGGAGAGGCTGCTTACGCTTGTTCGCGATGCCTATACAGGTGAGGCGGAAAGCGGCGCACGGGAACAGCTGCGTGCCGTGGAAGAAAAGCGTGCGCAGGCGCAGGAGGCGGCGCGTGCGGAGGTGGAGAACGCCGATGCGAAGGCGATCCAAAAGATGCGTGAGAACAGCGATGCCTACAGCGACTACGGCGACAGTGTGCGTGCGCTCATGCTGATGGAACGCGTCTTTGCCGCACCGCATGACGAGCACCGTGCGCAGAGTTACGTCATACGTGCGCGTGCCTACGCCGTGCAGGGCGATTGGGAACGCGCACGTGCGGATGCGGATCGGGGTGTTGCGGACGATCCGAAGGATGTGCTCACATGGCTGAACCGCAGCGATGTGCGGCGCATGATGGGCGACCGTGCGGGAGCGCTTTCCGATGCACGCAAGGCAATCGAGACGGATGCGAAGAATCCGTACGGCTATCTGATTGCGGCAGAACTCTCCGATGAGATGGGGAACACCGAGGAGGCGCAGGCGTATTTTAAGAAGCTCTACGACGTCGAGCCGAAGGCACTCGGGCGCATCCCGGACGAATACCTCGAAGCCGTGGATCGGCGTGCCTATACAAAGAGGATGAAGGAAAAGGAGAAGGCGCGTGCGGAGCGCGAGAAGAACATCCGCGAAAAACGGAACGAGAAACATCGTTCCGCAGAGGAGGGCGATGCGGATTGACAACGCCGAATGCGTTGGGAGGAATGGGGAATGACGAAGATGGGGGAAAAGGCACAGGAGATCGGAGCGCGTGAGGCGAATGCGACGCGTGCGATCTTCTTTGTCAGCGGGTTTGGTGCGGCATCGTGGGCACCGCTTGTTCCGGTGCTGCGTGAGCGGTTGGCTGTCGGGGATGATCTGCTCGGGATTCTGCTCCTTTGCATCGGGATCGGCTCGCTCGTGGTGATGCCGCTTGCGGGCGTGCTCGCCGCGCGTGTCGGCTGTCGGCGCGTGCTCATCGCGGCGGCTGTCCTCTATGCGGCGGGGCTGCTCTCGATCTGCTTTGTGGATTCGTTTTGGATCGCTGTGCCGGTGATCTTTTTCTTCGGTGGTCTGATGGGCTGCGTGGATGTCGTCATGAACATCGCGGCGGTTGTGGTCGAGCAGGGGGTCGGGCGGCGCATCATGAGCGGGATGCACGCATTTTGGAGTCTGGGCGGGTTCGTTGGCGCAGGGCTCTACGGCGTGTGGGTCGCCCTTCTCGGGCTGACGGCGCTTCAGTCCACCGTGATCGCTGCGCTGCTCATGCTCGTGCTCACCGCCATTTTTGGAAAGAACCTCATTCCCTACGGCGGGGGCGGCGGGACGCTCATCGCCACCCCACGTGGTATTGTCGTCTTTATTGGTGCGGCGACCTTCATCGCATTTCTCAGCGAAGGTGCGGTGATGGATTGGGGCGGCGTCTATCTGACGACGGTGCGCGGGATGGATCTCTCGCTTGCCGGCATGGGGTTCTCTGTGTTCTCCGCGGCAATGCTTCTCATGCGCTTCCTCGGTGATCGTACGGTGCAGCATTTCGGGCAGTGTTCCGTCGCCGTCGGTGGTGCACTTCTCACCTTTGCCGGCATTCTGCTCGTCATGTTCGCACCTGTGGATATACTTCTTTATCTCGGATTTTTTTCCATCGGCATCGGCAGTGCGAATATCGTTCCTGTCTTTTTCTCGCTCATGGGGCGGCAGACGGTTATGCCCGTCGGTACGGCGGTCTCTGCCGTGAGTACGATGGGGTATCTCGGTATTCTCGCGGGTCCTGCCGCCATCGGATTCGTCTCCTCGGTGACAAGCCTTACCGCTGCGTTCGGTATGCTTGCCGCGCTCAGCGTCGTGCAGGCGGCAGTCGGCTTCTATGTCTTTCGCAGGGGCGTCTGATGCGGGCATAAAAAAACACCATTCCGTACGGAATGGTGTTTTTTTATGCTTACTGTGCCAACGCATTGACCTTCTTGGCAAGACGCGACTTCTTACGGGCAGCAGCGTTCTTGTGATAGACGTTGTTTGCAGCCGCCTGATCGATGGACTTGTATGCTGCAACGAGGAGATTTTTCGCCTCGTCTGCATTGCCGGCAGCAACCGCGTCGTTGACGCTGCGGATGGCGCGGCGGACGCGCGTCTTTTCCGCAACATTGCGTGCATGGCGCTTGGCGTCAGACTTTACACTCAGAATGGATGCCTTGATGTTTGGCAAATTGTTCACCTCCTCAACGAAAAATGTACTGGGTCATTCTATCACACGGCTCTCTAAAATGCAAATTTTTTTTCGCGCGCACCGACGGCGCAGAGGCCTGCGGCGTTCAGGAGGAGTATGAGTGCGGTCGCCAGATGCCAGAGCACGGCCGAAACCGGACTTAGGATGCCTGCCGCCGCAAGACCGACCCCGATGAACCCCAATGTATTTCCAAAGATTTCGTTCTGTTCGATTTTTTCGCGCGTGCGCCGCGCCATGCGGACAAGTATCGGGAGCTTGTGCAGAGCACCGCCCCGAATCATGGCGTCGGCGGAGGCATTGCTGCCGCTCAGCGTGAGGAGAAGGGTGCTTCCATGCACCGCGCATTGGTGAGAACGGACGTGTGCGGCGGGCGTGGAAGATCCTGCTGCGTGCGTTAGCTCTGCGTCGGTGCGCAGATCTGAAATACCTGCCGCCGCGCCGATGTGTGCTGCTGTCTCGCGATCCTTGTCTACGCGCAGGACGGGATGCAGTCCCATGCGGCGCAGCACACTGACGGTCTGCGGGAACGCCGGGTCGAGGCTGCCCGTACGGCACAGCAGGGCAGTGTCAAACGCGATCACTTCCGCGCGTCCGAGATCTGTGAGAACATCGCCCGTACGGATGAAAATGCCGCGCCGCGCCAGACTGAGCTCCGCTCCTGCCGCAGCTGCCGAACCCGCGAGGATATAGGCACAGGGCGTGAATGCGATGACCGCCGTCACGGCACGTATCACATCGCCCGTGCTCTGATAAATGAGCGCGGCGATACCAAGCAGCAGCAGATAGATGACCGCCGTTTGGGGAATTCCCTTTTGTCCCGTATGTGTCATGTGTACCCCTCCTTGTCCGGACGAAAAAATCTACGCCAATCGGACGGACTTCACTTTATCAGCGATTTCTTGAAAACGAACTTGTTTCACTTTTGAACATATAGTACAATAAAACTGAAAAAACCGTAAGAAACAGTTCGTCCGGAATGTCCGTTATCGGACAAAATACGCAATATGTTCAAATAAACGAGATCGAGGGATCGTATGGAGCGACGCCGCCAAAAAACCAGACAGGCAATTCTCACTGCATTTCAGGAACTGCTCGCGCAGAAGCGCTATGAGCATATCATCGTGCAGGACATCATCGAAGCAGCAAACGTTGGGCGCAGCACCTTTTACACACATTTCGAGACGAAGGATATGCTGCTGCGTGCGATGTGCGAGGATATGTTTTCGCACGTCCTTGTGGATGTGACGGACGAGGGCAGTCACGACTTCTCCCATGATCCTGACAACCCGGCGGTCATCATCTCGCATATGCTCTACCATATGCAGGATCAGCAGAAGAACATCCGCAGCCTCCTGACGTGTGAGAGCAGGGACATCTTTCTCCGCTACTTCCGCGAGAAACTGAGCGAGACACTGACCGCACGCGGACATGCCCTCCTGCACGAACACGCGTTGCCCGACGACTTTCTCATCAACCACATCACCGGCAGTTTTATGCTCATGGTGGAGTGGTGGATGCAGGGCGGCTGCCGCAGATCCCCCGAGGAAATGACGGAGATGTACACTGCACTCATTGTCCCCATCTTCCGCTCCGAAGATGGGAAAAAACGATAGAATCCCCGAAAATCAACGAGATTTCAGAATAAATTTTCTTTGCATTTCTTCTTGATTCGTGCATGAACATAGGGTAAAATAATTGTATGATAAATACGAAACATGGAAGGTTCAAAAGTCCCTCCCGTTTTGTGATATAATTTGAAAAAAGCCTGAAAATACGGCGAAAATTTGCAGGAAAACGGCGCTGTTTATCGAATTAAATATGTATCATAGAGTATCATAAAACGCGAAAAGGGAGGATAAATACGATAAAATGAGTTCTACCTCATTGAAATCGGCAGGAAAAAGGCGAAGCGGCCGGGTGTATGGCGAGCCCGACCGATTTGCCATTGCATATATGTTGGGGATACCACCCGGTATCCGTGAGGGGAGAAATACCTATGAGAAAAACAGAGTGCTTGGCAATGATTTTGGCGGGCGGACAGGGCAGCCGTCTGGGTGCACTGACCAAGCGTGTCGCAAAGCCGGCGGTTCCGTTTGGGGGGAAATACCGCATCATTGACTTTCCGCTCAGCAACTGTGTCAACTCCGGCATCGAAAAGGTCGGTGTCCTGACCCAGTACCGTCCGCTGGAGCTGAATCAGTATCTCGGTTCGGGCAGCGCATGGGATCTCGACAAACGTGACGGCGGACTCTTTGTCCTGCCGCCCTATGCGCGTGAGAAGGGAGCGGAATGGTATCGCGGCACGGCAGATGCGATCTACCAGAACCTCAACTTCATCGACATGACCGATCCCGACTATGTTCTCATCCTCTCGGGGGATCACATCTACACGATGGACTATGCGTGGATGCTCGAATCCCACAAGAAGAACAAGGCGCAGGCGACCATCGGCGTCTTTGAAGTGCCGTGGGACGAGGCGCCGCGCTTCGGCATCATGAATACGGACGAGAGCGGACGCATTGTCGAGTTTGAGGAAAAACCGGCAAAACCGAAGAGCAACCTTGCCTCCATGGGCATCTATATCTTCAACCGCGACTATCTTGAGGAATACCTTACGGCAGACGCAAAGAGCGAGACATCGAGCCATGACTTCGGCAAGGACATCATTCCGAAGATGCTCGCGGACGAAGGCCGTCTTTACTCCTACGCCTTTAACGGCTACTGGAAGGATGTCGGAACGATCGAGAGCCTCTGGCAGGCGAACATGGATCTCCTGCAGGATGAGCCGCCGTTCGAACTCTCGGGCAAATGGCGCATCTACTCGTTCAATCCGTCCATGCCTCCGCAGTTCGTCGGCAAGGAGGCAAAGATCACGCGCTCGATGATCAGCGAGGGATCGATGATTCTCGGCACGGTCGAGAACTCCGTGATCTTCCCCGGGGTGCGCGTCGGCAAGGGTGCCGTCGTACGCAACTCCGTTCTCCTGCCCTCCGCTGTCGTCCATGACGGCGCAGTCGTTGACTATGCGATTCTCGCGCAGCGTGCTGTTATTGAAGAAGGTGCGCAGGTCATCGGCGCGGAGTCGCAGATCACCGTCATCCCCGAGGGGGAGACCGTGACGGCGGCATCAACCGAGCAGCGTGTCGGCTGAACGATCGAAAGAGAATGGAGTGAAAATAGAATGAACAGCGTGATGGGTCTCATCAACCTGCAGGAGGATGGCAGCCTCATTCGAGAACTTGCCGACCGGCGTGCCGTTGAATCCATTCCCTTTGCCGGACGCTATCGCCTGATCGACTTTGCGCTTTCGAGCATGGTCAACTCCGGCATCAACAAGGTGGGCATTATGCTCCCCGACGAACCGCGCTCCGTGCTCGATCATCTGCGCTCCGGCAAGGACTGGGATCTGGCGCGTCGGCACGACGGACTGTTCTACCTGCCGGCGGCGCAGGACGATGCCCAGCGGCATAAGGGCGACCTCAAGAATTTCTATCAGAATCTGGATTTTATTGAACACGCCTCTGCGCGCTACATCCTCCTTGCGAACGGCAGCTTCGTCTACAACGTGGACTTTGGCAAGGTGCTCCGCTTCCACCAGAATACGGGCGCAGACATCACCCTCGTTTCACATACGACGGTTGATGAGAATACGGGGAACAACATCGTTCTCGATACGGCGGAGAACGGACTTATCCTCGACATTGCGGAAAAGCCCGTCGCCTATCAGGGAATGAAGGTTTCCATGGGCATCTATCTCATGGATAAGCGTGCATTCGTCGAGATTGTCCGCCATGCTTACGAGCGCGGCGGCCTCGACTTCATACTGGACGGGATCATCCGCCGCGCCGCCGACTACACGATGTTCGCATACGAGCACGACGGCTACATGGCACATGTGGACTCCATGTCAACCTACTATCGGGCGAATATGGAGATCCTCGACCCCGAGGTTTGGCAGAACCTCTTTATGGGCGAGCGTCCCATCTATACGAAGATCAAAGACGGCGTACCCGTACAGTACAAGGAGACGGCAAAGGTTGAAAACTCTCTCGTCGCAAACGGCTGCATTGTGCGCGGCGAGGTGGAGAACAGCATCCTGTTCCGCGGGGTCAAGGTGGGCAAGGGCGTGAAGATCCGAAATTCGATTATCATGCAGAAATGTGACATTCAGGATGGCGCGCTTGTCGAAAATGTCATTTGCGACAAGAATGTCACCATTACGGCGGAAAAGTGGCTCAAGGGGGCTGCGGAGTATCCGCTCGTGATCAAGAAGAATATCACCATCTGAATTTTGTTTGTTTTGCCGTTAGCGGTCTCTCCCGCTTCGTCTGACGGAGCGGGAGAGACTATAACGGCTTCTTGTTTCTGATACTTCTTACGGGGAGTCCTGTGACACACAGGAGAAAGAAGAGCGGGGGAGAAGCAGGAGCGTTTGGAAAAGGAGTGGACGATTTGGCACAGAAGGATCAGGTCAACCGACCGACAGGGAAAGCTCTTGAAACGATGAAAAAGATCCTCAAGAGCCGTTTTATCACAACCGCGCATGTTATGTTTGGCCGCGAGGTGGAGGAACTGACGGAAGTTGAGATCTATAAGACGATCGCGGCGACCGCCAAACAGTCCATTTCGGATAATTGGATCAAGACGAACAAGCAGTACGCCGAGCGCAAGGAGAAGCAGATCTACTACTTTTCCATTGAGTTCCTGCTCGGTCGCCTCCTGAAATCCAACCTTATCAACCTCGGCATCGAAGAGGCGCTGAAGGAAGTCCTCGGCGACTTCAAGCTGAACCTCTCGGATGCGTACGAAGTGGAGCCGGATGCAGGTCTCGGCAACGGCGGTCTCGGTCGTCTTGCGGCGTGCTTTATCGACTCGCTTGCGGCGCACCGCCTCCCGGGGCATGGCTGCACGATCCGCTATCAGTATGGACTTTTCGAGCAGAAGATCGTCGGCGGCAACCAAGTCGAGATTCCCGACAACTGGCTGCGCGACGGCTTCGCGTGGGAGTATCGCAAGCCGGACAAGTCGGTCGATGTCAAGTTCGGCGGCAACGCCTATATGCGTGACATGGGAAATGGCAGACTTGAGCTTGTCCATGAGAACCCGATGATCGTCATGGCGGTACCGTACGATATGCCGATTGTCGGCTACCACAACGCGACGGTCAACACGCTGCGTATGTGGAACGCCGAGGTCAATCGGGACTTCTCCGACTACGGTATGCTGACGCAGGAACAGATCCAGCAGCGTAATGACTACCGTACGTTCGTCGAGTCCATCACGCGCTATCTCTACCCGGACGACAGTACGTTCGAGGGACGGCGTATGCGCCTCATCCAAGAGTATTTCTTCGTATCGGCAGGCGTGCAGAGCATTGTCCGCCACTACAAGAAGACGGGCATGAGCATCTACGACTTCGGCAAGAAAATCGGCATTCACATCAACGACACGCATCCCGCGCTCTGCGTTGCGGAGCTCATGCGCATCCTCGTCGATGAGGAGCAGCTGACATGGGAGGATGCGTGGGCGATCACGCGCGATACCATCGCCTATACGAATCACACGATCATGCCGGAGGCGCTTGAAACGTGGGGCATTGATATGTTCCGCCCGCTGCTTCCGCGCATCTACATGATCATCGACGAGATCAACCGTCGTCACATGGAGGAGGTGCGCCGCCGCTATCCGAACAATGAGGACAAGGTGCGTGCGCTCTCCATCATTCAGGACGGCGTGATCCATATGGCGCGCCTCTCCATCGTCGGCGGACACAGCGTCAACGGTGTGGCGAAGATCCACACGGGCATCCTGAAATCCACGACGCTGAAGGATTTCTATGACTACACCCCGCGCAAGTTCAACAACAAGACCAACGGCATCACGCACCGTCGCTGGCTCATGGGGGCGAATCCGGAGCTTGCGGCTCTCATCGACACGATGCTCGGCAACCGCACGTGGCATCGTCATCCCGAGAAGATGGACGGTCTGCACGATCACGTCGGCGACAAGAACTTCCTTGAACAGCTCATGAAGATCAAGCGTCTGCGCCGCGAGGGGCTTGCGCGCTACATCGAGCACCACAACGGCGTAAAGCTCGATCCGGATTCGATGTTCGACATTCAGGTTAAGCGCATTCACTCCTACAAGCGGCAGCTGATGAACATTTTGCACATCATGTACCGCTACCAGCGCGCGCTTAGTGAGCCGGGATTTCTCACGCAGCCTGTGACCTACTTCTTCGGCGGCAAGGCGGCGCCCGGATACTACATCGCGAAAGAGACAATCCGTCTCATCAATGTGGTTGCGGATCGCATCAACAAGGATAAGCGCGTCAATGACTTCATGAAGGTCATCTTCATCGAGAACTTCGGCGTTTCCATCGGCGAGCTGGTCTATCCTGCGGCGGATGTCAGCGAGCAGATCTCGACAGCGTCGAAGGAAGCCTCGGGGACGGGCAACATGAAGTTCATGATGAACGGTGCGATCACGCTCGGCACGCTCGACGGCGCGAACGTCGAGATCCGCGATGCGGTCGGCAATGAGCACTGCGTCATCTTCGGGCTGAAGGCGGAGGAGGTCATGAACTACTACGCGACGGGCGCGTACTCGGCGTGGGATGAGTACCACACGAACGAGAAGGTGCGTACGGTGATGAACCAGCTCGTTGACGGCACTTATGGGGATTTCCGTTCGCTGTATGACTATCTGCTGCACGCGAACGATGAATTCTTTATCTTGAAGGATTTCAATGCGTACGACAACGCACGCATTGAGGTCATGCGGCGGTTCAAGGACAAGGACGGCTGGGCGCGTTCGGCGGCAATGAACGTCGCGCACTCCGGCGGGTTCTCGTCCGACCGCACGATTGACGAATATGCACGGGAGATTTGGGACATCCATCCCGTTATCATCTCGTAGTGACGAGGGGATATGCGCCGAGGAAACGCATATCCCGAGGAACATACAGGAGGGGATCGTATGAAAACATCAACGCTCAGCGAGTTTGATCTGTACCTCTTTCACCAGGGCACGAATTATCACGCACAGGAAATGCTCGGTGCGCATTTTGTGGAGCAGGACGGCAAAAAGGGCGTCCGATTTACGGTATGGGCACCGAATGCGAAGTCGGTCAGTGTCGTTGGCGAATTCAATGACTGGAACGTGTTCATCCATCCGATGAACCGCATCGACGACGGCGAAATCTGGGAGGCGTTCGTCGAGGGGCTTGGCGAGGGCGAGATCTACAAGTACGCGATCGAACCACAGTGGGGCGGTCCCCGCATCATGAAGGCAGACCCCTACGGATTCTATGCGGAGAAGAAACCGCATACGGCATCCCGTACCTACGATATGAACCACTATGAGTGGCAGGATGCGGCGTGGCAGAAACGCAAGGCGGAGGAGTCCTCCTACGAACGTCCCATGCTCACCTACGAGGTACATGCGGGATCGTGGCGGCGCACGCTTGAGGGCGATTACCTCTCCTATCGGGAACTGGCGGATCAGCTCATCAGCTACGTAAAGGACATGAACTACACACACATTGAGTTCATGCCTCTGTGCGAGCATCCCTACGACGGCTCGTGGGGGTATCAGGCGACGGGGTACTTCGCCGTGACAAGCCGCTACGGAACGCCGGACGACTTCCGCTATCTGGTCGATACCGCGCACCGGAACGGCATCGGCATCATTATGGACTGGGTGCCGGGGCATTTCTGCAAGGACGAGCAGGGGCTGCGCCATTTCGACGGCAAGAACCTCTACGAGTCCGACAACGAGACGCGTGCGGAGAACTGGGAGTGGGGTACGACCAATTTTGACTATGGGCGCACGGAGGTGCAGAGCTTCCTCATCTCGAACGCACTGTTCTGGTTCGAGGAGTTCCACATCGACGGTCTGCGCATCGATGCGGTCGCGAATATGCTCTATCTCAACTACGGGCGCAAGGACGGCGAATGGCAGCCGAACAAGTACGGCGACACGGGCAACCTTGAGGCGATGGACTTCCTCAAGAAGCTCAATGAGACCATCTTCAAGTATCATCCGAATGCGCTCATGATCGCCGAGGAGTCAACTGCATGGCCGCTCATCTCGAAGCCCGTTTATATGGGCGGTATGGGATTCAACTACAAGTGGAACATGGGCTGGATGAACGATATGCTCTCCTACATGAGCCTTGACCCGATCTACCGCAAGTGGAATCAGGACAAGATCACGTTCTCCCTCATGTACGCGTTCTCCGAGAACTTTGTCCTGCCGCTCTCGCATGACGAGGTCGTGCACGGCAAGTGCTCGCTCATCAGCAAGATGCCGGGCGACTACTGGCAGAAGTTCGCGGGTCTCAGAGCCTTCTTCGGCTACTGGATCGCGCATCCCGGCAAGAAGCTGCTCTTCATGGGCGGCGAGTTCGGACACTTCATCGAGTGGAACTTCGACGACAGCATGGACTGGCATCTCGTCGAGCAGTATCCGATGCACACGAAGATGCTCGCCTACTCCAAGGCTCTCAACAAGTTCTATGTGGACAACAAGGCATTCTGGCAGGTGGACTTTGACTGGAACGGCTTCCAGTGGATCGACTGCAACGACAACGAGAACAGCATCATCGCGCTCGTCCGCCGCGCCGAGGATCGAAACGACTTCATCATCTGTGTCCACAACTTCACCCCCGAGGTGCGTCACGGCTACCGCATCGGCGTACCGACCAAGGGGACGTATGTCGAGGTATTCAACTCCGACGAGGAGGCGTACGGCGGCAGCGGCGTGCGCAATGCGGGCGATATTGTGAGCGAGGACTACGCTTTCCATGGACGCGAGCAGTCCGTCGTCATTACCGTGCCGCCTCTGGCGAGCACGTTCTACCGCCTGAAGCGGCAGAGCGGAGCGGGGACACCCGACCACGAAATAGCCGAAGCGGCAGAGGTTGTTGCAAAAAAAAAAGCAGTAATCCCTAAGGTTGCGGCTGCTGCGGCAGTAAAGGCGGAAACGCCCGAAGCACCGAAACAGGAAGACGGGGGGCAAACCGCAGCACCAAGGACACCTGCGTCGAAGGAGCGCACGCCGGCGGCAAAAGTTTCTGCCGGCAAAGCCCCCGCAAAATCCGCCGCGAAAAAAACGACGCGCACGCGTACGGCGCAGAAGGCGGAGGAAAAACCCGTAAAGAAGGCTGCTGCGAAGAAGGCATCGTCCAAGTCCGTCAAGGCGGCCGCCAAAACCGCAGAAAAAACATCGAAAACAGCTTCCATGACAGCAGCAAAGAAAACGTCCGTACGTAAGTCGTCGGCGGAATCCGGTGACAAGCCGAAGAAAACGCGTGCGGCGAAGTAAGCGCCACGCATTGAACAGGAGAATGCCGAACGCTGCGAACGACAGAATGATTAACTTATGGCACGGTAGATTACGGCACTGTCCATGAGAATAAGGAGGATATTGGGATGAAGGTACTATATGTAGCATCGGAGGCAGTTCCGTTTGTAAAGACCGGCGGGCTTGCGGATGTGGCGGGCTCACTTCCTGCGGCACTCGTCAAGGACGGGGTGGATTGCCGTGTCATTCTGCCGAAGTACGGCGCGATTTCCGAGGAGATCCGCAACGCGATGGAGCATGTCTATGACGGCATCCTGAATGTCGCATGGCGGGACAAGTTCGTCGGCATTGACAAGTATGTGCTCGACGGCGTGACCTACTACTTTGTGGACAACGAGGAGTATTTCAACCGCGAGGGGTTCTACGGCTACCCGGACGATGCGGAACGCTTCTCGTTCTTCAGCCGCGCCGTGCTCAACCTCCTGCCCGCGCTCGACTTCTGGCCGGACATCATCCACGCGAATGACTGGCACTCTGCGCTCGTGCCCGTATTCCTCAAGCTTGAGCATATGGACGATGCACGCTATGCCGGCATCAAGTCGCTCTTTACCATCCACAACCTCAAGTATCAGGGCGTATTCCCGAAGGATGTCATGACGGATGTGCTGGGGCTCGACTGGAAGTACTTCAACAACGGAGACTTTGAGTTCTTTGATGCGGTCAACTTTATGAAGGCGGGCATCATCTACGCCGACTATGTATCGACCGTCAGCAAGACCTACGCCGAGGAGATCCAGTACGACTACTACGGCGAGCATCTGGAGGGTCTGCTGCGCAAGCGCCGCGAGGAACTCTTCGGGATCGTAAACGGCATTGACTATGATGTCTACAACCCGGAGACGGACAAAAACCTCTATGTCAACTACGGTGTCAAGAAGGCAGTCGAGGGAAAGAGCGATAACAAGGTCGCTCTGCAGCGTGATCTCGGGCTTCCGGAGAACCGTCGTACGCCGATGATTGCGATGGTCACGCGCCTTGTGGCAAACAAGGGGCTGGATCTTGTCGTGCGTGTACTCGACGAGATCCTTCAGCATGAGAACGTACAGTTTGTCATCCTCGGCACGGGCGACCGCAGCTATGAGGATTGGTTCAAGGAACTGGCATGGCGTTTCCCAAACAAGGCGTCCGTCAACATCCGTTTCTCGAATGAGCTGGCGCAGCGCATCTATGCAGCATCGGACATCTTCCTCATGCCGTCCATGTTCGAGCCCTGCGGACTTGGACAGCTCATCGCCATGCGCTACGGCACAATTCCCGTCGTGCGTGAGACGGGCGGTCTCAAGGATACTGTCGTCCAGTTCGATCGCTCGGACGTGGACAAGGGGAACGGCTTCCTGTTCTACGAGTACAATGCGCATGAGATGATGTACGCCCTCAAGCGTGCGCTCGCTGCCTACGGAAACCTGCGTGAGTGGCGGCAGCTCATCTTTACGGCGATGCACAGCGACTTCAGCTGGAAACGCTCGGCGAAGGAATATGAAAAACTCTATGAGCGACTGCTGTTCGAAAGCTGAGATCGCTCCCGGCACACATCCGATTTGTACGTGAATTCGCTGTAGTTTGGCAGTTCACGACGTACCCATTGTGAAACCGCTGATGAATTCAGTTCAAATAAGAACGTTTGATTCATCAGTGGTTTCTGTGCGTTTAGTTTTAGGAATCACCGATGAAATGAAGTCCGTCAGTGACGGTGCTGCATTTATCCGTGATCCGTTAGGAAAGGAGAGGGTGGTATGCTGGAATCCTATCAGGTGGAGCACAACTCGCAGAATATTTATTTCCGCTCCATTGTCGGGGCGGCAGAGGCGGGAAGCCGACTGCGTCTTGGCATTCGCATCCGAACATATGAGCCGATTCATCAGGTGCTCGTGCGCCTCTGGCAGGATCAGACGGGGGAGCGTCTGATTCCCTTGGAAACACGGGATACACAGGGAGAGCAGAAATTTTATACGGCGTGGTTCGAGCTGCCGGACTATGGCTGTCTTGTGTGGTACTACTTCATCATCACAATGGAGAGCGGCACCTATTTCTACGGGAATAATCCGGAGATGCTCGGAGGTGTCGGTGCGCTGAGCACCGCAGCGCCTGCGTCCTATCAGATCACGATCTACAACAAGGGCGCACGTACGCCGGACTGGTTCAAGAACGTCGTCATGTACCAGATCTTCCCGGATCGCTTCGCGCGTTCGGGCGATATGATCATACGCAAGAAGGGGGCGGTCATCCGTACGGATTGGACGGACGACCCCATGTACCTCAAGGATCCCGACACGAAGGAGATCATCGCCTATGACTTCTTCGGTGGGAATCTGCGCGGGGTCATGGAAAAGCTCGACTATCTGAAGGATCTTGGCATCTCGTGCATCTATTTCAATCCCGTCTTTGAGTCCGAGAGCAACCATCACTACGACACGGGGGACTATCACAAGATCGACCCCGTGCTCGGCGACATCGAGGACTTTCGTGCGCTCGTCACGGCGGCAGCACAGCGCGGCATCCGCATCATCCTCGACGGTGTATTCAGTCATACGGGCAGCAACAGCATCTATTTCAACCGCCAGCATCAGTACGCATCCATCGGTGCGTACCAGTCAAAGGAGTCGCCGTACTACTCGTGGTACCATTTCCGCAGCTACCCGAACGAGTATGACTGCTGGTGGAACTTCGATACCCTGCCGAACGTCAACGAAACGGATCCCGCCTACATGGATTTTGTCATCACGGGCAAGGACAGCGTTCTGCACCACTGGATGAACGAGGGAATCGCGGGATGGCGGCTCGACGTGATCGACGAACTGCCGCCGACGTTCTCTAAGAAGTTCTTCGCGGAGCTCAAAAAGCACAACCCCGATGCCGTCATGATCGGCGAAGTCTGGGAGGATGCCTCGAACAAGGTCGCCTATGGCACGCCGCGCGAATATCTGTCGGGCAACGAGATGGACTCGGCGATGAACTACCCGCTGCGCACGATGATGTTTGACTTCCTCACGGGTGTGGTGGACGGACGGCAGACCGCACGGCGGCTTGCAAGCCAGATCGAGAACTATCCGAAGGAAAATCTCTACGCGATGATGAACCTCATCGGCAGTCATGACGTGCAGCGTGCGATCACGGTGCTTGCGGGCGTGCCATACTACGAGGGGATGCCCGCCATCGAGCAGTCGCGTCTGCGCATGACCGATGAGCAGTTCGACCTCGGCTCGCGCCGTCTTCTCATGGCGACCCTCTGGCAGATGACCTATCCGGGTGTTCCGAGCGTCTACTACGGTGACGAAATCGGAATGCAGGGATTCAAGGATCCGTTCAACCGCCGTCCCTATGACTGGGAGCACGGCAACAAGGACATTCGCCGTTGGTTCGAGCGTTTTATCGCGCTGCGCAACGAGAACGATGCGCTGCGTACCGGCGACATCCTGCCGCTCTATGGTGCGGGCGATGTCATCGCCTATGCGCGTACGATCCGTTCGGGCTACGACGTGTTCAACAACGAGAAGGAGGACGGCGTCTTTATCGCCGCATTCAACCGCAACCTGACGGAGACGCTGACAATCGAGGTGGATGTGAGCGACTTCGCCTGCGGTATCTTTGAGGATGCGTTCAAGCCCTCGCGTACCTATGAAGTGGAGCGCGGGCGGCTGCGCATCAAGATCCCGCCGCTCTTCGGGCTGCTCCTGCGTGAGCGCAAAGAACCGCGCCGCTACGAGCGCAAGGCGGGCGTTCTCCTCCATCCGACGTCGCTGCCGTCGAAATACGGTGTGGGCGACTTCGGCAGGGAGGCATACCGCTTCCTCGACTTCCTCGCGGAGGCGGGGCAAAAGGTATGGCAGATCCTACCGCTCAGCCCCGTAGGGGTCAGTTACTCGCCCTATCAGTCCATCTCCGCATTTGCGGGCAACATCATGATGATTGACCCCGAGGATCTCGTTGGGCGCGGATGGCTGACGGAGAAGGACGTCTACCTGCCGTACGAGGCGAATACCGCCTTTATCGACTTCGAGCGCGTGAAGGCGTTCAAGAAGGAACTGCTCGAAAAGGCATTCCGCGCCTTCCGTAAGAAGCACGCGCAGGACAAGGATTACCTCGCATTCTGTGAGAAAGAGGCGTACTGGCTCGACGACTACGCGCTCTTTCACGCGGCAAAGAAGGAGTATGGGCGCACAGCATGGACGGAGTGGCCGGCGGAGATCAAACGCCGCGACCCCGCAGCACTCAAGGCACTTGCCGAGCGGCAGAAGGACGAGGTGGAGCTGGATCGGTTCAAGCAGTATGTATTCCACACGCAGTGGGATCGCCTGCACGCGTACGCAACGAAGAAGGGCATCAAGATCCTCGGCGATATGCCCATCTTCATCGCACAGGACAGCGCGGACGCATGGGCGCATCAGCATCTCTTTGACCTGAGCGAGGACGGCACGCCGCGCACCGTCGCGGGCGTACCGCCCGACTACTTTTCTGCCAGCGGGCAGCTCTGGGGCAACCCACAGTACAACTGGGACGCGATGAAGGCGGAGAACTATGCGTGGTGGAAACGCCGTTTCCGCAAGCTGCACGAACAGGTGGATATTCTGCGCATCGACCACTTCCGCGCCTTTGAGGCGTACTGGTCGGTGGACGGCAAGGCGGAGACGGCGATCAACGGGCACTGGATCAAGGGACCCGGCAAGCCGTTCTTCGACGAGATCGAACGCGAACTCGGCACACTCGACATCGTCGCCGAGGATCTCGGCATCATCACGAGCGAGGTGGAGCGTCTGCGCGACGACTGCGGCTTCCCCGGGATGAAGATCGTGCATTTTATGCTCGAACCGAACGAGTCGGGGCGCGTCGGCTTCGTTACCCCCGAGAACAGCATCGTCTATACGGGAACGCACGACAACAACACCACCGTCGGATGGTTCACACGCGACATCGACGAGGTGCTGCGTGAGACATTGGCGAATATGACAGGGACGACCTCCGACCGTCCGAAGACCATCTGCAGGCGGCTCATCAAGATGGCATACGCGTCAAACGCACGCATGGCGATCATTCCCATGCAGGATCTCCTCGCACTCGACGAGCGTGCCCGTATGAATACGCCCGGCACGGTCGGCATCAACTGGCGTTGGAGCCTCAAGAAAGACTACCTCCTCGAACTCGATTCGAAAAAGCTCAAGGCACTTTGCGTGCGATACCATCGGTGACATTTCTCTGAACAAAAAAACTGCGGTACGAAGACCGGATACCTTCGTACCGCAGTTCCTTTTATTATCGTCGCATATGGCGCCGCACTGTGCGTTGACAGATTTTTATGGTGGTGCACGAACTTTCTTTTTTCCTCGGTTTGTGCTATGCTAAGAAGGTCTTTTGGTAGGGAGGAAGTACGATGGCGGAGTATACGTATTCGGTGGAGAAGCCATGTCCGGTCTGTGGGCAAAAGACCCATGCAACGAAGATGAAGGCGCGTCTTATCACGCTGGGGACGGATGAGGATTTTTGTGTCCATTACGAAGGGGTGTGTCCCTATCGCTATCGCGTCTGGCTGTGTGAGCACTGCGGTTTTGCCGCCGATGAGAAGCAGTTCACCGAGGAGCCGCTGAGTCCGCGCGACAAGGCGAAGATACAGGAACTTCTTGAGGGACGTACGATCAACCTCCCCTACCACGAGGAGCGTACGGTGGAGGAGGCGATCCGCGCCTATCGGCTCGGCATCTACTTTGTCGAGCGTCTTGGATGGACGCTGCAAAAGAAGGCGGGCTACTGTATGGGCATGGCTTGGGTCTACCGCGATGCGGGGGAGCATGAGAAAGAAGCGGAGATCCTGCGCCGTGCCGCCGAGCTCTATGAGGAATCGGTGATGACCGAGAAGTACCCGATCCATGGGATGAGCGACAGCATGGCGCTCTATATTGCGGGTGCGGCGTACTATCGCCTGGAGGACTATGAGAAGGCGACACAGATGCTCTCGCAGATCATGAGCGACCAAGAGGTACGCAAGAACGATGTGAAACTCTTTGAGCGTACGCAGAACCTCTGGCTTGAACTGCGTGAGAAGAAGGCGGAAGCGGAGAAGGCGGGCAGCTGATGGTGATAGACATTCCTGCAAATTTCATCGAGCAGGTCAAAAATATTGATTGGAGCGGCATCCGCGGGGCGGTGAAGGACTACGGTCCTGTGCTCACGGTGCTGCGTGATACGTGGGATCGCGAGACGCTGGCGCAGATCGCCGAGGGACATCTCTTTGTGCGCGACGCGATCCTCAATGAGGCAATCGCAAAGAATATCGGGACGGATGGGACACTCCGCAGCGTTGTGCTGCGCTCCCATGCGAACGGACGGCTGGATCTCATCTGCACAACGAATAAAAAATATAAGAAGGTCGAACTTTCCGGCACAATCGAGGAGTTTGTGCACGATGGGGCAAAGTCCTATGCGGTCTACCGTGTGCGGGAGAAGAACATCCCCGATCATGGATTCGTTTCATGGGTGTTCTCGCGTATCTCAATCTCGATGGTCGAGCGGCTGATGGGGCATTTTGATGTGTCCGACCGGCTGCCGGTGGACATCCACGGCAACAAGATCCATGTGGATTTTCATGAGGTGCTCGCCGCCTCCCGGCTCGGTCAGACGGAGTTTCAGGGGCATAAGCTGACGGATCTGATCGAGATTGAGGGAGCGACGGTACAGGAGGGCGGCATCCTGTTCGATACGAAGCTGAATGTGCCCGCCGATGTGCGGGAGGCGCTTCGGACGATGCTGCATGAGAAAAGCCCGTCTGAAGCGCAGACGGGTTCGGCAGAGGGAGGAGAACATTGACAAGGGGATTGATGATTCGTATTCTTTGTTTTGCGGTGCTGACGGTGTTTCTCGTGCCGCAGTGGGCGGACGCGGCAAAGAAGGAGCCGGTCACGGAGAAAATCGTGTTCATCCCGCATGACAGCCGTCCGATCTCAAGCAAGCAGACGGCGGATGTCGTGCAGCGCACGGGCTATGAGGTCGTCGTTCCGCCGACGGAGCTGCTGGGCAGCAGGGACGACTGGGGACATCCCGAGGAACTCTGGACATGGGTGGAGGAAAACCTCGCACAGCCGGGGGTAAAGGCGGCGGTCATCTCCTCGGATGCCATGATCTACGGCAGCCTCGTCGGTTCGCGCAAGCACGCCTATACCCGCAGTCAGGTGCTCACACGCGCACAGCGTTTTGATGGGCTGCAGCGCACCTGCCCCAAAGTACCGCTCTACGTATTCGGTTCGATCATGCGCACGCCGCGCACGGGCGAGGCATCGGGGCACGAGGAGCCCGAGTACTACCGCCGCTACGGTGCGGATATTTTTCGCTACACGGTTCTGCGGGACAAAGAGGAGATCGAGGGGCTCACGCGCCGTGAGCGCAAGGAATACGATTTCCTCGGGCGACTGATTCCGAAGGAGGCGCTGTCCGACTGGATGGGCAGACGGGAGACGAACTATGCAGTCAATGAGTATCTGATCGAACTCATGCGAACGCACAACACGTTCCGCTACCTGACACTCGGACGCGACGACAATGCGCCGTTCTCGCAGACGCATCTGGAGAGCCGTCACCTGACGGAGGCGGGGGCGGATCTCGGCAAGGCGCGGTTTCAGACGATGGCGGGCATCGACGAGATCGCCCTGCTCATGCTCACGCGTGCGGTGAACGAGCAGCGGCACGAGATCCCGTTTGTCTTTGTCCGCTACAACTGGGGGAGCGGGCCTGATACCGTTCCTGCGTATTCGGATGAGAAGATCAGCACGTCGATCTCGGATGCCGTGCTTGCTGCGGGCGGGATGATGGTGCGTGCGCCGGAGAAGGCGGATGTTGTGCTCGCGGTGAATACGAATCCGGATGGGCGCACCTACGAGGCAAATGCGCCGCTCAACGATGGTGCGCAGCGCGAGGGGACGATGTACTTCGCGGACACGGTCGCGGACTATGTGGCGAAGGGATACCCCGTCGCCATCGCCGACATCGCCTTTGCCAACGGTGCGGACAATGCCCTAATGGCGGAGCTGCAGCGGCGCGGACTGCTCTATAAAATTCACGCCTATGCGGGGTGGAACACGCCGACGAACAGCTCGGGCTTTGCCCTCGGCGAGGGGATGCTCGTGCAGCATATGGACGGGGATGCCGTCGATCATCTCCTCACCACACGTTATCTCGACGACTGGGCGTATCAAGCAAATGTGCGCAATATCATCGCACGCCAGCTCACATGGCTGCGCGGGGATGGATTCTATGGCAGCCTCGGCTCGAAGATGGATGCGGTCGCCATGCGCTCCACGCGGATGATGAACCGATTTATCGAGGAAAATCTGCCGCCGATTGCGGAGATTGACACCGTGACCGTGACATTCCCGTGGAATCGGATGTTTGAGTCGGACATCCTGCCCGAGGATCCGGGCTTTGCGGAGGAATATCTAGCGAGGAGGAAATAGCATGTATGGGAAAATACTGATTGCCTACTTTTCCGCATCACCCTCACGGCGGACGGAGCAGATCGCACACAAGATTGCCGATGTGATCCGTGCGGATCTCTATGAGATCGCGCCCGCCGTCCCCTATACGCAGGAGGATCTCAACTGGAATGATGATCAGAGCCGTTCCAGTGTGGAGATGCGCGACCCGCACAGCCGTCCCGCGATTGCGGGCGAGCCGCTTGACCTGACGCAATATCCCGTGATCTTCGTCGGGTTTCCGATCTGGTGGTATGTCGCGCCCCATATTATCAATACGTTCCTTGAAAGCTATGATCTGACGGGCAAGACCGTCGTTCCGTTTGCGACATCGGGCGGCAGCTCCATGGGGCAGACGACCGCCCACCTGCGACCCTCGGCAGAGGGCGCATTGATGAAGGAAGGCCGCCGCTTTGAGATGGGGGAAACACCGATGGCGATCAACTCGTGGATCGCCGCGCTCGGGATCTGAGCGGGCATAAAATGCGCGGCACTGCTTGCTAATTTTTGCATTACGTCGTATAATAGACACAGAAAAGGTGCCATCGTGTAAACGGTCAGCCCACATACAAGTTTTACGAAAAGTTATCCGCTCACCTATAGTTGGCTGCTACGGGGCGGATTACTTTTTTAGAAGCAATACGAGAACGACGAGCAACAAAAGTGTGATATTTGTTTCGTTCATCGCCAACCACCTGCCCTTCCGGGCCTCAGATTGACCGCCTACCGAATTGATAGCACCGTAAATATTATACTTGAAACCCAAAAGAATGTGAAGTATAATAGACACAGAAAAGGTGCTATCGTGTAAACGGTCAGCCCCATTTAGGATATTGGATTTTGGAAACCCGCCTAAACTTGCTGGGACTAGGCGGGTTTTCCTATGCCTTAAATGCAACGACGCAAATCGTCACCATGAACACAAACGCCAAAAAGTCGTATAGTTCCATCGGCTTCGCCCCCTTTCAGGGGCTCAGATTGACCGCCTACCGAATCGATAGCACCTACACAGATTATAACATAAAAGAAAACGCTGTGCTAATCAGCGCGGCGTTTTTTTCGATAAAATACTATAGGAAGAAAACAGAGGAGGTGTCCGTGTGATACAGCGTGCGGCACAGGCTGCGGCGGCGAAGGCGTTCGCGGCGAAGTGGAAGGGGCGCGGCTACGAGAAGGGGGAGAGCCAGAAGTTCTGGATGGAGCTCCTGCACACCGTCTATGGCGTGGCGAATCCTGCCGATCTGCTTGTATTCGAGCAGCAGGTCATGCTCGATCACACGAGCTTTATCGACGTGATGATCCCTGCGACACACGTCATGATCGAGCAGAAGAGCCTCGGCAAGAGCCTCACCGACCCGATCCGCCAGAGTGACGGTACCCTGCTGAAGCCCATCGAGCAGGCGCGTCGCTATGCGGCGGCACTCCCGTACTCCGCACGTCCGCGCTGGATCGTCAGCTCGAACTTCGCGCAGTTCCTCGTCTATGACATGGAAACACCGAATGCAGAGCCGCAGGAGATCCTGCTCAAAAACCTCGAACGCGAGGCATACCGTCTGAACTTCCTCGTGGATGCGGACGATGAACACATTGCAAAGGAGATGGAGGTTTCCATCCAGGCGGGGGAGCTCGTCGGCAGACTGTATGACGCGCTCGCGAAGGAATACCGCGACATGAGTGACCCGCACAGTCAGCAGAGCCTCAATATCCTCTGCGTCCGCCTTGTCTTTGCACTCTATGCCGAGGATGCGGGACTGTTTGGGCGGCACGCCATGTTCCACGACTACCTACGGGACGTACCGCTCCCGTACTTTCGTCAGACACTCATCCAACTCTTTTGTGTGCTCGACACCCCGATCGCAGAGCGCGACCCGTATCTGAATGATGCGCTCGCCGCATTCCCCTACGTCAACGGAGGTCTGTTCGCAGAGAAAAACATCGAGATCCCGCAGTTCACGCAGGAGATCGTCGATATCCTGCTCGATGATGCAAGTGCGGGATTCGACTGGAGCGCGATCAGCCCGACCATCTTCGGCGCGGTCTTTGAATCCACGCTCAACCCTGCAACGCGGCGTGCGGGCGGGATGCACTACACGAGCATCGAGAACATCCACAAGGTCATCGACCCGCTCTTTCTCGATGCCCTGCGCGACGAACTCGCACGGGCAAAGGCACTGAAGACCGAGACGGCACGCAGGAAGGCACTCCTCGACTTTCAGGACAAACTCGCGGCGGGGCGGTATTTCGACCCTGCGGCGGGCAGTGGAAACTTCCTCACCGAGACCTACATCTCACTGCGCCGTCTTGAGAACGAGGTGCTGCGCGAGCTGTACGGCAGGGAGATTGTACTCGGTGCGCTCGACAACCCGATCAAGGTATCCATTGCACAGTTCTACGGCATCGAGATCAATGATTTCGCCGTGACGGTCGCGCGGACGGCACTCTGGATTGCCGAGAGCCAGATGATGAAGGAGACGGAGAGCATCGTCCACATGACGCTCGACTTCCTCCCGCTCCGAACGTACGACCACATCCACGAGGGCAATGCGCTCCGCATGGATTGGCGGGAGGTGCTGCCGCCGAGCGGCAATGTACGCGTGATGGGGAATCCGCCGTTTGTGGGCTATACTTATCAGACGGCGGGACAAAAGGAAGATATGGCGGCGATTTGGCGGGACGACAAGGGGAAGCCCTATCCGTCGATTGGAAAGATCGACTACGTTGCGTGCTGGCACTTCAAGGCGGCGGACTACATGCAGGGGACAACGGTGCGGACGGCGTTCGTCTCGACGAACTCCATCACGCAGGGCGAGCAGGTTGCGCTGATTTGGAAGCCGCTTACGGAGCGTTTTGGCGTGCAGATTGACTTTGCATGGCGGACGTTCACATGGAACAGCGAGTCACTTGACAAGGCTGCGGTGCATTGTGTTATTGTCGGGTTCTCGACCGTCCCGCACCATGAACCGCGCCGTCTCTATGAGAGCAATATACCGACCTTCTGCGGCAATATCAATTTCTATCTGATCAATGCTCCTACTACCTTTGTTGAAAGCAGGGCAAAGCCTCTCTGCGATGTGCCCGCGATTACAACGGGGAACCGCCCCGCAGATGGCGGGCATCTCATCATTGAGGCAGACGACTATGAGCAGTTCCTGCGCGACGAACCAAATGCCGCCCCCTATGTCAAGCGTTTCATGGGCGCGCTGGAGTTCATCAATAACAAGCCTCGTTACTGTCTATGGCTCGTCGGTATGCCGCCGAATGTCCTGCGTTCTATGCCGCGTGTTTTAGCGCGTGTCGAGGCATGTCGTCAGGCGCGTTTAGGCGGCGCCCCCGACCGCCAAAAACTCGCCGATACACCCGCTCTGTTTCGAGAGACGAAGAACCCCGAACATTTTGTCATTGTTCCAGAGGTTTCTTCTGAGCGACGACGCTATGTGCCGATGGGCTTTCAAGATGCGGATGTGATTGCAAGTAATTTGCTGTTCATCATTCCGAATGCGACGCGTTATCATTTTGGTGTACTGACGAGCAACGTCCATATGGCATGGATGCGCGCCGTCTGCGGGCGTATGAAAAGCGACTATCGTTATTCAAAAAGTATCGTCTACAACAACTTCCCGTGGTGCGCCCCCACCGATGAGCAGCGAGCTGCCATCGCGCAGACGGCGCAGGGGATTCTGGATGCGCGGGCGCGTTATCCCGAGAGCAGTCTTGCCGATCTGTACGATGATGTGACGATGCCGCCCGACCTGCGCGAGGCGCACCGCGCAAACGATCGCGCCGTGATGCGGGCGTACGGATTCTCGACGAAGCTCACGGAGTCCGCGTGCGTGGCGGCGCTGATGAAGCGTTACGAACAGCTCATACAGAGCGAAAATCAAGGAGATGTGATAAAACAGTGATTTCATCCAAGATTCGATTCCCTGTCATCTTCGTTGGGATCTTCGTTGCAGCGATTCTCGCGGCACTCTACGTTGCGACGTTCGGACGCATGGAGAAGGCGGATGCGGCAGAGAGCATCAAGCTCTACTGCGATGCGTTTGTGCGGCAGGATGAGGAGGCGCAGAAACGGCTCGTGTCCTACGGCGCACCGACGGAGTCGTTCAATATGCGGGCGGCGTTCACGAATGCACTGCAAACGTCGGGGGCGGTGCTCTCGCCCGAGGAGGCGGGAGAGATCGCCGATGCCTACATGGAGTCGCTGCGTGCGGCGACGGTGGAGACGGCGGTCTCGGAGCAAAACAGGGAGCACGCGATGGTCGAGGTGACGGTGACGCGGTTCAATATGGATGCGGCACGCGAGAAGGCATCCGCGCTCATGCGGCAGCGGATGAAGCTCGGTGCTGCGCCTGACGAGCTGCGCAAGACGGCAGTCGAGGCGACAGCGGAGGCATACCGTGCGCTTGAGCCGGTCGGGACGGTGACGTTCTACGTACCCGTGCGCTACAATGCAGAGACGCGCATCTGGGATCCCGCCGACCCGATGCAGTTCGGCTTTGATCTCTCGAAACAGACGATGGGGGTAGAGTAGTCTATTTCGTCTTTTTCATTTCTATGCTATACTTTCTCTTGCCACGGCTCTCATCAAGCTACTTCGGCAAGGAGGGAGGTAGTAGAGATGTTGTTCACTGAGTTTCTGGTTTCCCTGCTTATTAGCGTTCTTGGGAGTATTTTCGGAGCGTTAATCTTGCAGATGCTGGGGCGGTAGAAACCAGCCGCATGGTGGCACCGGCATGACGCACCTCATCAGTGCGCAAAAAAGCCCCTTCGGGTCATCACTCCCGCCGGGGCTTTTCTGTTGGTAGTAGCATGTCATTCACTGACTTCAAAGGCATTTTAGCATAAGAAGAAAGAATAAGCAAGTGTTTTGCTGTGAAGTATTTGAAATAGGAGGCTCAATATGGCAGAAGCAGATTGGCAGAAACTTGACCGCGCGACGGTGGAGGGGAATCCGCGCCGCCCTGAGGGGGATGCGGGACGTGCGATGCTCGCACGCATGAACGAGAGCCACGCGCGGCTCGTGGACTGGGGGCTTGCGCACCTCGATCTTCGTCCGAATGACACCGTGCTTGACATCGGCTGCGGCGGCGGCAATACGCTCGCACGGATGGCGGAGCGTGTGACGGAGGGGCATCTCACAGGAATCGACTACGCGGAGACCTCAGTGGAGGCATCGCGTGCGTTCAATGCGCCGCTCATCGAGGCGGGGCGCATGGAGATTCGACACGGCTCGGTCGAGGCTCTGCCGTTCGCGGACGCGCATTTCGATGCGGTGGTGACGGTGGAGAGCTTCTACTTCTGGCCGTCGCCTGAGGAAAGTCTGAAGGAAGTCGCGCGTGTGGTGAAAAAGGGCGGTACGTTCCTCCTGCTCGCCGAGATCTACGGGCGGGACGATCTGCCCGAGGGCATCCGCGCGAAGGTTGCGGGCTACGACCTGACGAATCCGACCCCCGAGGAGTTCGAGCGGCTTTTCCGTGCGGCGGGCTTCTCGGAGGTTACCCTTCATTTCAAGGACGGGGAATACTGGATCGCCGTGCGCGGCGTACGGTAAAGGAAATGTCAGTTTACGCAGTCCTTCATTTGTGGTACGATAGGTGTAACATCAGTGTCGCGCCTGAGACAGGATCATTTGACGGGAGGTGTCCGCTATGCTCGCGGTACAGGGCTACTATGACGGAACGTCATTTCAGCCGTTGGAAAAAACAGTGGTACAGCAGAATCAGCGCGTTGTCATAACGATTATGGATGATTTTGTGGAAACTCCGACAATCTCCCAAGCGGAGCGCGTGCAAAAGGTTGAACAGCTCTGCGGTTCTCTGTCAACATACGCCAACCCCGATCGTGCGGCACAGGAGGGGAGCGCATGGGAACGGGCTGCGGTGGAAAAATATGGTGATATTTGATGCCAATATGATCCTTCGCTATCTGTTGGGCGATAACGATGAAATGAAGAATACGGCGAAACGCTATTTAATCGACGGTGATGTTTGGGTAACGCTTGAAGTTGCTGCCGAGGTGGTCTATGTCCTGAAGGGTGTGTATCATCTGGATCGCCAGGAGATTTCCGAGAAGTTGATGCAGTTCTTGGAATTGGTTGAATGTAGGGAGAATATTGTTTTGCGTCAGGCTCTTCACACTTACGCTGTCCAAAATCTTGATTTTGTGGATTGTATCTTGTACGCATACAACAAGGTCAAGGGCGTTGAGATAGCGACGTTTGACAAAAAATTACTGCGCTTGTTGGCTGCGCAATGAATCAAAAAAGTTGTTGTACGAGGTCGTTTGATCTCATACAACAACTTTTTTCATGCCTTTATCCCTGCTGTTCCTGCACGAAGCGGATGAACTCGTCGGTCTCTGTCTGTCCGTTCAGCTTCGCCATATACATATGGTTGCCCATCTTCGGCGACATACGCTCGGGCAGACGCTCACACATGACGATTTTGCCCGCATACCGTGCGAGAATGTCCTCGTGCGTATGCACATAGCGATGGAAGTCACGGCGGCTCGCATACGCGCAGTAACAGTGTTCGCACCGATCGGGGAGAAGGCGGCGGTTCGCCGTCACCATGTCCGCCCAGATGTCGTAGACATCGGTGGAGTGTGCGAAGTTCATCATGTCGGTGGTGTAGCCGCCGGCGGGGCGCATATTGACTTCAAGCCCCACGAAGTCGCCGACTGCGCCGAGCCCTTCCTTTGCCTTGGTCAGGCGGAAAAATTCGAGGTGGACGAAGCGGCTGTGGACATGGAATGCCTTGAGTGTGGCGCGTCCTGCCTTTTTCAGTGCATCGGGGACGCTGTCCGCTGTGTAGTAGGAGAGGTCGAGCTGGTAGAGTACAACGTCCATGATGGACGGCGGCCAGACGGTCATGGACTCGAAGATCGGGTTGGCATCCGCGTCGACGATGGCATCGTAGGAGCAGATGTCGCCCGTGACGAACTCCTCGATGACGTAGGGGATGGCGGGCTTCGAGGCGTAGAAGTGACGCAGTTCATCTGCGTTGTCGATGCGGTAGGTGTCCATCGCGCCGGCTCCGACATCGGGCTTTACAATGACGGGATAGCCGACCTCTGCCACGAATGCCTTGCCGGCGGCGTGCGTCGTTACCTTGCTGAGACGTGCGGTTGGAATACCGATCTTTTGATACACAGTTTTCATCGCTGCCTTGCTCTTGATCTGCTCCATGTCGCCGCTCTGCCAGCCTGTACGGATGTTGAAGTCCGTACGCAGATGTGCGTCGCTCGCGAGCCAATGTTCGTTGTTGGACTCGATCCAGTCGATGCGCCCGTATTTGAAGGTAAAGAATGCGACGGCACGCAGCATTTGATCGTAGTCGTCGAGCGCGGGGACGAAGTAGTATTCGGTCAGGGATTCGCGTACTTCGTGATGTAGATGGTCATAGGGCGTGTCGCCAATGCCGAGAACGTTCACCCCTTTCTTTTTCAGACGGTCACAGAAGTTCCAATAGACGCGCGGGAACTGTGGGGAAACAAAGATAAAGTTCATAATCACACCTCGTTGTCGTTGGATCAACCTTCTTACTTACAATGTAGCGAATCCACTGAATTTTGTCAACAAAATACGGCGTCGTCAGGCGTCTTTTTTGAGGGTTGGCACGCGAAAGACAAAGAAGACGATGTGCAGCACCCACATGAGGGCGATTGCCATGCGTGCGTGCGGGTGCGCAGTCAGGAGGAAGGAGATGCCCATGAGGGTGGTGACGGGGAGCATGATGCGGAGCTTCTGCATGATGGTCATGCCGCGCCGTCCGTTTCGCATGAGCAGCATGGTTTGACGATAGATCTTCGTTGTGCGCAGCCATGCGTCCATGCGGCGCGATCCGCGCGTGAAGCAGTAGGCGGCGAGCAGGACGAAGGGGACGGTCGGCAGGATGGGGAGGAACGCGCCGAGGATGCCCAGTCCGAGACTGATGAGGCCGAGTGTGACGAAGAAAAATTTTTTTAGCAGCATGGTCGTTTTCCTTATAATTGAGATTATTTACCAAAGAGAGGATAGCATGAGCGCGTGAAAATGGCAACGGAGTATTTTGTAGTTTTTTTGATTTGTGATATAATGAAAGGCGGTTTTTAGGAGCTCCCGATTCATGCGGGAGATTCATATGGGAGAGGAATGAGACGACGGTATGATTCGGATGAAAAATGTCTCAAAGATATACGATAATGGTTCGGTGGCGCTCGATCATGTGAGCATTGAGATCGGCAAGGGGGAGTTTATCTTTGTTGTCGGTGTGAGCGGCGCGGGGAAATCGACGTTCATCAAGATGCTCTTTCGTGAGGAGCTGCCGACGGAGGGGGAGCTCTTTGTCAACGGACACGATGTCGTCCATATGGATCCACAGGACGTTCCGTATCTCAGACGCGGGCTCGGTGTGATCTTTCAGGACTATCGTCTGCTCTCGGACAAGACGGTTTATGAGAATGTGGCGTTTGCGATGCGCGTCATTGAGGCGCCGCGTCAGATGATTCAGCGCCGTGTAAACGCCGTACTGGATGTGGTCGGACTGCGCGACAAGTACCGCAATTTCCCCTCGCAGCTCTCGGGCGGCGAGCAGCAGCGTGTAGCAATCGCGCGCGCGATTGTGAACGATCCCGCGATCCTCATTGCCGACGAGCCGACGGGGAATCTGGATCCTGAGACGAGCTGGGATATTATGGACATCTTCAAGCGGATCAATGCGTCCGGGACGACGATCGTCATGGCGACGCATGACAAGGGCATTGTCGATACGATGCAGCGGCGCGTCATCGCCATCGAGGGCGGACACATTGTGCGCGACGAGCAGCGCGGAGGATACGGCTATGAAGATTAGAACCGCAGAATACTATGTGCAGGAGGTCTTTCGCTCGCTGCGCCGCAACAACTGGATGACGTTCGCGGCGGTCGGTACGGTGGCGGTTTCGCTCTTTATCCTCGGCGTGTTCCTGATTCTCGCGCTCAATATGAACCGCGCGGCGTCGCTGCTGGAGTCACAGGTGCAGATCAGTGTCTATATGAAGGATGATCTCACGGTGGATGCCGAGGAGGATGTAGGGACAAAGATTCGCGAACTGCAGGGGATCGAGTCCGTGACCTATGTCAGCCGCGAGGAGGCGCGTGAACGCCTATCGGAGCGTCTGGGGGAGCAGAAATATCTGCTGGACGCGCTCGGCGACAAGAATCCGCTGCCGAATGCCTATGAGGTGACGGTACGGCAGCCGGATATGGTGGAGACGGCGGCGAAGCAGATCGAGCGCATGGACGGCGTGGAGTCCGCGAAGTACGGACAGGATGTGGTGGAACACCTCTTTGACATCACGCGGCTTGTGCGTATCTTCGGCGTGCTGCTCATTCTGCTGCTCGGCAGTGCGACGGTGTTCATCATTGCGAATACGATCCGTCTGACGGTGTTTGCACGGCGGCGTGAGATTGCGATTATGAAGTACGTCGGTGCGACGGATGAGTTCATCCGCTGGCCGTTCGTGTTGGAGGGGATTGTGCTCGGGTGCATCGGCGGTCTGATTTCTGCGATTGTTCTGCGCAGCTTCTATGCGGGCGTGACGAACAAGGTCTATGATACGCTCGCGTTTTTCCCGCTGATCCCACAATATCCGTTCATGAACTATGTGAGTGTGGCGATTATCCTGCTCGGCATGGCGATCGGTGCGGCGGGTGCGTGGGTGTCGCTCAAACGTTTCCTGAAGGTGTGAGTATGAGACAAGGGATGAAACGGATGCTCGCGTCGGTGCTGGCCGTGACGCTCCTCGCAGCAGCGGGGCAGGGGGCGGCGGCGACGCTTGAGGAGGAGCGCGACAGCTACGATGCGCAGGTGGAGGAACTGGGACGGCAGAGTGACGAGCTCGCCGGAAAGATCGACTCGCTCTCGGAGCAGAAGCGCATTCTGGATGAGCAGGCGGAAACGGCAATCGCCGCGCACAGGGCGCGCCGTGCCGAGCTGAACGCGACGCTCGAACGTCTGGAGGAGAACGAGGAAAAGCTTGAGGTCGCCGAGCGGGACTATGCGCGTAAGAGCGAGGCGCTCGGCAGGCGCGTGCGCGATATTTACATCAACGGGCAGATCTCGTATGTGGATGTGCTTTTCGGTGCGAAGGATTTTTCGGATTTCCTCACGCGCATGGATCTCCTGAAGCGCGTCATCAAGCAGGACTACGATCTCGTGCATGAGGTGCTGGCACAGCGCAACGCGATGATCGCGCTCAAGGGGGAGCTTGAGAAGGATCGCGCGGCGCAGGAGCCGCTTGAGAAGAAGGCGCGTGAGGCGCGACTTGCGATGGAGGACAAGGTCGAGGCGCAGCGGGCGCTCATCGAGCAGATGAAGTACGACAAGGAGACGATCGACCGCAAGCAGGACGAATCCCGTGCGGCATCGGAGCGCATCACACAGATGCTCCGACGCAGCGGTCTCAGGAGTCTCCCCGTGCAGGGCTCGGGCGCGATGATCTGGCCGCTCGCGGGGGAGATCACGTCGGATTTCGGTTGGCGCACGCATCCCATTACGGGAGCGCAGCGGTTTCACAGCGGCATCGACATCGGCGGCGACTACGGCGACCCGATCTATGCCGCGCAGGCGGGAACGGTTGAGTATGCGGGCTGGATCTCGGGCTATGGCTATGCTGTGATTATCAACCACGGCGGCGGGATCTCGACGCTCTATGGACACTGTCAGTCGCTCGATGTGAGCACGGGGCAGAGTGTCGCGCAGGGCGAGCTGGTTGCCGAGTGCGGCTCGACGGGCAACTCCACAGGGCCGCACTGTCACTTTGAGGTGCGCGTCAACGGCGAGCCGGTGAATCCGCTCGGGTATTTGTAGGCATCGGTGTATTGCAATGCCCCTTGCGAACGCTTAGTTACGCAAGTGATCGTATGCTTATTCGCCTAAATACCTGCGGATTCCAAACGCGCTTCGCTTGAACGGTGGAAATCCGCAGGGGGTGAAACGCATACTTTACTCACTTGCTCCACTAGGGTTCGCTGCGGGGCATTACGATAACACCAACAGCTACAATTCAATGAAAGAAACTATGAATAGAAAAAAACTAATTTCCATCGTCCTTTTGTCCGCATTCCTCGGGAGTGTGCTGACCGTCTTTGTGGCGGGCGCGTTCCTGCGCTCGATGGGGCTGTATGCGGACGATGCCCTGCGTCTTTTTGGTGTGATGAAGTTCATCCAAGCACGCTATGTGAATGCACCCGATGCGACGGCACTGGTGGACGGCGCGATTGATGGTATGGTCGCCTCGCTGGACGATCCGCACTCCATCTATATGCCGCCCGCGATGTTCAAGGAGCTGCGCCAGCACACGGAGGGCTCGTTCGGCGGCATCGGTGTGACGATGGGCTTCAAGGACAACAACGTCAAGATTATCTCGGTACTTGAGGGCACGCCCGGTGAGGCGGCGGGGCTGCGTGCGGGCGATGAGATTCTCGCTGTGGACGGTACGCCGACGAGCGAACTCCAAAACGAGGAGGTCGCCCTGCGCATCCGTGGCGAGGCGGGCACGCAGGTCGTGCTGCGCATCCTGCGCGACGGTGCGGAGCAGGAGTACACGATCACGCGCGACATCATACAGGTTGCGTCCGTGCGCGGGGTGCTCGTCGAGGGGACGACCATCGGCTACATCCGCATCGGCTCGTTTGCCGAGCATACGGGTGAGGAGTTCGCTGCGGAGATGAACCGCCTCGCAGGCGAGGGCATGACTGCGCTCATCATCGATCTGCGCGAGAATCCGGGCGGGCTCATCACGAGCTGTGCCGCCGTCGCCGAGCAGGTCGTTCCCGAAGGCAGGATCGTTTCTGTGATTGATCGGGACGGGGACGAGGAGGTCTACTACTCCTCGCTCGATGAACGCAAATACCCGATTGTCGTGCTCATCGACGAGAACAGTGCGAGCGCGTCGGAGATTCTCGCGGGAGCACTTCAGGATACGGGCGCGGGTACGATCATCGGTACGACCTCGTATGGCAAGGGCTCGGTGCAGGCGGTTCTGCCGCTTTTCCACGAGGACGGGCTGAAGCTCACGATTGCAAAGTATCTCACGCCAAACGGCAGATCCATTGACGGTACGGGCATCACCCCCGACATCACTGTCGAGCGTTCGCCCTCGGACACAACGGATGTGCAGTTTGAGGCGGCGAAGCAGTATCTCATCGAACATCCGTCGCTTTGAGGAAGCACTGATAAATTCAACACCATCATCTTGACGCATCTTTTTTGCCCGCACTTCGGTGGAAAATCCTCCACATAGCCCTTGCTATGCGTCCGGTTTTCCACCTTGTTCGGACGAAAAAATCTACGCCAATCTGACGGATTTCATTTTATCAGCGATTCCTCTAAGCGAAAAATAACAGCGTTTTAAGAAAGACATAGCGCCCCTGCGTTAGCATGGGCGCATTGTTATATGGATCTATATGGAGGCAGCGTTTATGTATAAAGAGGGGTACAGGCGGCGTGTATTTGCCGCATTTGTACTGAGCACGGCACTCGCTCTGCCGATGACTGCGGATGCGATGAGCCTTACGCTCGCGGAGGCGATCCATACGGCGCTCGCCGCGAACACGGGACTGCGCGTCACGCAGACGGGCGAGCGGTCTGCCGATGCCGCAGTGAAACAGGCACGCGGCAGAAACAGCATCGCAGCGGAGGCATCCGACACCCTGCGTACGAGCAAGACACGGGATGAGGATGTGCAGACGAGCAACGCGCTCGCACTTTCGGCGCGTCTGCCGCTCTACAGCGGCGGTGCAAATGAGGCGAATATCGCAGCGGGTGACCTCGGCGCACGTGCGGCGCGTCTTGCCACCGAGCGTGCGCGTGAGGATCTGAAATACGAGGTGACTGCCGCCTACTGGGATGCCGTGGAGGCAGGCAAAAAGATCGAGGTGCAGCGCGACACCGTGAACAAATACGACGCGCACCTAAAGAATGTCACGGCACTCTACGAGGCGGGAGCACAGGCGAAGATTGACGTGCTGCGCTCCTCCGTGGAGCTGTCGAACGCGCGGCAGGAGCTTATTCGTGCGGAGAATACCTATGAGGTGAGCCTCGCAACGCTGCGGAACCTGTTGAATATCAGCCGTACGGAGCCGCTGACACTCACGAGCGAGGTCGCGTATCAGCCGTTTGAGAGCTCGGTGGAGGACTGCATTTCGTACGCGAACCGCAGCCGCCTCGATCTTGCCGAGGAACGGATGAAGGTGCAGCAGAAGGAGCTTGCCGTCGAGAGTGCACGGGCAGGGAAGAAACCCACCGTCAGTCTCACGCTCGGTACGGGCCTCTCCAGTCAGTTTGAGCCGCGTCATGATACGAGCGCGGACGTGTCCGCCTCCGTGGGGGTCAGCTGGAACATCTTTGACAGCGGTGTCACGCGCGGAGCCATTGAGGCGGCGGAGGCAGAGCGTGACATTGCCCTGCTGACGCTGAAAAAGGCGGAGGAGACCATCGACCTGAACCTCCGCAAGGCGTATCTCAATATGCGCGAGGCGGAGCAGCGGTTTACCGCGACGGGAGACGCGGTGCGTCAGGCGCGCGAGGACGATCACATCGCGAATGAACGCTACCGTGCGGGCGAGGGCATCCTGCTCGACATCATCGACGCGCAGACGGCGCTCAGTGCAGCGGAGACGAATGCGATCAGCGCGCGCTATGACTATGCACGCTATCGTGCGCAGGTTGAGAACCTGATGGGGGCAGAACTGACGGACAGCGAGCGTGCAGCGGCGGAGGGGCTTCCCGCCGTGACTGCTGAGGAGCGTGCGGCAGCGCAGGCGGCGTACGCAGAGGCAGGGACAACGGCAGCCGCGCAGGGGGAGGCGCAGGAATGAAACGCAGGACAATCATCGGCATCGGCGCACTGGCGGCGGTGCTGGTTGCGGGTGGTGTGTATTGGTACATGGAGTCGAGCGCGGCGGAACAGATGGCACAGGCAGTTGAGACTGTGGAAGTGCAGCGCATGGACATCAAGTCGACCGTTGAGGCAACAGGGACGATCCGCCCCGTGGACTCTGTGGAGGTCAGCTCCAAGATCACAGCACGCATCAACTCCGTTCTCGTCAAGGAGAACGATGTCGTTACGGCGGGGCAGGTGGTAGCGACCCTCGACGGCAAGGACTACGAGGCGAAGCGCGACCAGGCGCAGTACCGCGTGACGAATACGCGTGCGAAGTACAACCGCATGAGCTACCTTGAGAGCATCGGCGCGAAGTCCAAATCCGACCTTGAGGATGCGGAGTACAACTACGATACGGCGCAGTCGACGCTTGAGGAGGCAAACTCCGACGCAAGCGAGACGATCATCACCGCGCCAATCTCGGGCGTTGTCGTGGGCGAACCGAAGACGGCAGGGACGATGGCGGTGCAGGGTTCGGACAATCCGACCGTCATTATGCGCATCGCCGATCTCTCGAAGAAGCAGATCAAGGCGAAGGTGGACGAAACGGACATCGGCAGCATCCGCCTCGGGCAGACGGCGACGTTTACCGTCGATGCCTTTACGGACAAGAAATTTACGGCGCGCGTCTCGAAGATCTCGCAGACCGATGTGACGAACAGCTGGGACACGAGCTCCTCCTCCTCGTCCGCCTCATCGGGGACGAGCGTCATTTACTACTATGTGACCCTCGATGTGGACGATCCGGAGAATCTGCTCCTACCCGCGATGACGGCACGCGTCGTTATCAACACGGCAGATCGGAACGATGCGCTCGTCGTACCGCTCTCCACGCTCAAGACGGACGCAGCGGGCTCCTATGTCCTCGTCCTGCAGGAGGATGGCACGCAGGAAACGCGCTACGTGGAGACGGGCATCTACAGTGATGAGTATGTCGAGATCCTTTCGGGGCTCAGCGAGGGCGAGCGCGTCGTCAGCACCTACACGGCAAAGATCGTCCCGATGAGTATGCACGCGGGCGGCCCGCCGCCGTTCTGATACGGGGGGATTTCGATGGAACAAAAAGAAATGCCCTCGACCATCCATCTGCACGGCATCCGCAAGCTCTACCGCATCGGCGGCGAGACACTTGCCGCGCTCGACGGCATCGACCTCGACATTCGGCGCGGTGAGTTTGCCGCGCTTATGGGGCCGTCGGGCTCGGGGAAATCCACACTCATGAATATCCTCGGCTGTCTTGACCGCCCGAGTGCGGGCTCGTATCTGCTCGACGGCGCGGAGGTGGCAGGGCTCGACGATGACGCTCTTGCTGCGACGCGCAACAAGAAGATCGGCTTTGTCTTTCAGAATTTCAACCTGCTCCCGCGCATCTCTGCGCTCGACAACGTCGCCCTGCCGCTCGTCTATGCGGGGGTGGGGCGGCGCGAGCGCACAGAGCGGGCGCAGGAAATGCTCGCTGCCGTGGGGCTCTCTGACCGTGGGGCGCATCTGCCGAATGAGCTTTCGGGCGGACAGCGGCAGCGCGTTGCGATTGCCCGCGCCCTCGTGAACGATCCGCACATCATCATGGCGGACGAGCCGACAGGCAACCTCGACACGAAGTCCACGCAGGAGATCATGGACATCTTTGAGCGGATGCACGAGAAGGGGCACACGATTATCCTCGTCACGCACGAGCCGGAGATCGCCCTGCGTGCGAGCCGTCAGCTCCTCGTGCGCGACGGCAGAATCACGCGCGATGAGGGGAAGGGGGTGGCGATGGATGTTGTTTAAGGAATGTTTCGGCATGGCGGTGAACGCCCTGCTCGCGAACAAACTTCGCTCTCTCCTTACCATGCTCGGCATCATCATCGGCGTGGGCGCGGTCATTGCCATGGTCTCCATCGGCATGGGCGTGCGTACGAGCGTCGCGGACTCCTTTGCGAGCCTCGGTTCGAACATGCTCATCGTCATGCCCGGCTCTGCGAACACGGGCGGTGTGCGCGGTAAGGCGGGCTCGCGCAAGTCGCTGAAATACGACGATGCCAAGGCGATTGAGAGCAAGATCAAAGGGATTGACTACGTGTCCCCCTCGGTCTCCGGTGCCTATCAGGTTGTGAATGGGAATCTCAACTGGAATACGACGGTGGAGGGCGTTACGCCGGAGCTGATGCAG
Source organism: Selenomonas dianae (assembly GCF_030644225.1). NCBI lineage: Bacteria > Bacillati > Bacillota > Negativicutes > Selenomonadales > Selenomonadaceae > Centipeda > Centipeda dianae. The sequence continues at coordinate 585,684 of NZ_CP128650.1, forward strand.
ATCCGCTCACTCAAGGTCGAGAACGGGTCGTTCATCACCGCAAACGATATGGCAAAGCGCAGCCGTGTCGCCGTGATCGGTCCGACCGTCGCCTCGAATCTCTTTGGCACGGAGAACCCCATCGGCAAGAACATCCGCATCCACAATCAGCCGTTCAAGGTCATCGGACTGACGGCGGAGAAGGGACAGTCCATCGGGCAGGATCAGGACGACGTGATCTATATCCCAATCACGACGGCACAGGAGCGTATGCTTGCCATTACATACGTCCAAGCCATCAGCATACAGGTATCGAGTCCCGAGCGGATGAATCAGGTGCAGGCAGACGTTGAGAATCTGCTGCGTCAGCGCCATCACATCCGCGCAGGGGCGGAGGATGATTTCACCGTTCGCAACATGACGAGCATCATGGAGAGCTTTACGGAGAACACGAATATGATTACGCTGCTCCTTGGCTCCATCGCGGGCATCTCGCTGCTCGTCGGCGGCATCGGCATCATGAACATCATGATGGTTTCCGTCACGGAGCGCACGCGCGAGATCGGCATCCGCAAGGCGCTCGGCGCGACCTCCTCGAACGTGCTCATGCAGTTCATGATCGAGTCTATGGTCATCGGCATTGTCGGCGGCGTGATCGGCATCACGCTCGGCGTTTCCCTCTCCAAAGCAATCGGTTCGTTTGGCGGGCTTACCACCACCATCGAACTCCTGCCGATCCTCGTCTCGTTCTCCTTTGCCGTCGGCATCGGACTTTTCTTCGGCATCTACCCCGCCCGCAAGGCGGCGCGGCTCGATCCAATCGACGCGCTGCGGTATGAGTGAGATTCCTCAAAAAATGCAAAAGCCCACAACGGAAATACTCCGCTGTGGACTTTTTTGTTCGGGTTTACTTATTGATAATCAGCGCCATAAAGACGAGATCCTCGATCTCGGAGGCGTTGGCGATGGCGTGTACCTCGCCGTCTCCGCAGAACGTCGTCGTGCCGGAACCAATCTCGATCTCCGTGCCGTTGTCGTTGTAACGTGCACGCCCCGAGAGAATGTGATAGGTCTCCGTGTTGCCCTCGTGCTTGTGTACGCCCATCGATGCGTGGGGCGGAATCGTCACGCGTGCATACATCGCACATTTGCCATCGAGCTCGGTCGGGCTGAGCAGCTTCTGAATGTGGATCGTACCGTTGCCGCCGAAGCGCTTCTCGGCGTCGATGTGCTCGGATTCGATGATTGCCATAAATGAACTCTCCTTTGTAATTCGACACAGATTCTGATAGAATGGGGATGCGAAGCACGCAGTAAGACGTGTCTTGCTATATTCTAAATATTCGCGATGGAGGCGTATTTTCCTTTTTTATGATCTATATTTTGAAATTCGGTGCGGCGTGGATTTTGCCGCCGGGGATTTTTATTCTCGCAATGCTCGGGATTGCCGTCTATCTTTGGAAAAAACGGCATCAACACCGTGCGGCGGGGCTGCTCGCCGCCCTTTCGCTTGCGCTGTATCTGCTCTCCATCGGAGCGGCTGCCGATCGTCTGATGGGAAGCCTTGAGCAGACGTATGAAGTGCCGACGCATCCCGAAGGAGATGTGATCGTCATGCTCGGCGGCGGAGCGATTGCGGATGTGCAGGATGTGGACGGTATAGGGATGCTCGCACAGAGCCCGTCCTCGCGGCTTCTCACGACGCTGCGGCTGCATCGCCTCTATCATTTGCCGATTCTGCTCTCGGGTGGGCAGGTGTTCAGCGATACGGGCTCGGAGGCGGAGATTGGGCGGCGCGTCCTGCGCTCGCTCGGCGTGTCCGATGAGATGATCTATGTCGAGGGGCGCAGTCTTACCACGGGGCAAAATGCACGCTACACGGCGGACATCCTGCGGCGTGAGGGATTTACACATCCGATTCTCGTGACCTCGGCGTTCCACCTGCCGCGTGCCGTGCTCTATTTTGAAAAGGAAGGGATTGCGGTGACACCGTATCCCGCCGACTTCATGGTGAGCGGAAATCCGCAGCTCTACCTTATCAAATTCGCGCCGAATGTGAATGCTCTCTCTACGAATACCTATTTCCTCCAAGAGAAGCTGCGGATCTTCGTGACGAGGTATCTCGAATGACAAAGAATATGACGGAGGGTGAGCCGGCACGGCTCATCTTCTTTTTCGCCCTGCCGCTCGTTGCGGGCAATATGATGCAGCAGCTCTATGCCTTTGTCGATACGCTCATTGTCGGGCGGTTCCTCGGCGTGGAGGCACTTGCTGCGGTCGGTTGTACGGGCAGTCTGATGTTCCTGACGCTCGGTTTTATCATGGGATTTTGCACAGGTGTGACGATCTATACGGGGCAGCGGTTCGGCGCAGGGGATATGGCGGGGGTACGGCAGAGTGCGGCGGCGTGCATCCTGCTCGGCGTGGTGGTGGTGCTCACGCTGACGGCGATTGTCCTGCCGCTGACGCGGACACTCCTCACGCTGATGGAAACGCCGCCCGAGATCATGGAGGGGGCGTATGACTTCATCTCGATTGTCTTTGCAGGGCTTGTGATCTTTCTCCTGCTCTATCTGCAAAACTGTCTGATTCGTGCGCTTGGTGACAGCAAGATGCCGACGATTTTGCTCGCCGTCACGCTCGGGATCAACATCACACTCGAACCGGTCGCTATTCTCGTCCTCGATTGGGGCATTCCGGGAGCAGCAATCGCGACGGTCGTATCACAGGGGATTGGAGCACTCATTTTTTACGCCTATATTCGCCGACGCGTGCCCGCACTCCATACGCGCCGGGCGGATTGGAAGCCGAACACCTCCGTCCTTATGGCGCACCTGCGGATGGGGCTGCCGATGGCGTTCCAGTCCTCCGTCATCGCCATCGGTGCGATCATCCTTCAAGTCGCGCTGAACAATCTCGGCGCACTTCCCGTTGCGGCATATGCAGCGACGCAGAAGATCGACGCGGTCGCCGTCATGCCGATGCTCTCGTTCGGCTATGCGATGGCGGCGTACACGGCACAGAACTATGGCGCACAGAAGTATGAGCGCATCCGCATGGGCGTGCGTGCGTGCCTTCGGATGTCGATTGCATTCGCCATCGGCATCGGCATTCTCCTCATTGCGTTTGGGACGCACGTCCTCGCGCTCTTTGTCGGGACGGATGCAGCGGGGGCGGAGGAGGTCATCGCCTACGGGCAGACCTATCTCATCGTCAACGGTTCCATGTACGCATTTCTCGCGACATTGCTCGTCTATCGCAATGTACTGCAGGGGCTCGGACAGAGCGTCATTCCAACCATCGCGGGCGCGTTGGAGCTCCTCATGCGTGCTGCGGCGGCGATTTTCCTCTGTGCTCCTTTGGGCTTTCTCGGCGCGTGCATGGCGAATCCGCTCGCGTGGATCGGCGCAGGCATCCCCGTCGTATTTGCCTATTTTTGGACGGAGAAGACGTTGCGATGCGCTTCGTCCTAATTGTTTTCTTTTTGCCACATATATTTCATCAAAAAAATCGCCTTGCATTTGCAGGGCGATTTTTTGTATATCATGTGTCTTTACGGGGGGGGCACAAGTGCTATTATATAAGACGAGAGGAATCTGTGGATAACTTGTCGATGCGCAAGGATCAGAGAAAGGATGGACATCATGGCAACGCTGAAAACAATTGAGTTCATGTGTACGCACTGCGGGAAGAAGGAACGTCGGAACAATACGATGGGACGCCCGCAGCCGGGGAAATGTCCGCGCAAGCCGGGCAATCAGCCACATTCATGGGTGGTCAACCGTACGATGTAAGGCGCATGAGAAATGAGGGAGCATCATGAACGATCAGCCGATATTTCGCAGGGAACTGGAACAGTATATGGATGCATATTTGCCCATTCTCTATGTCGATACGCTGGAGAACGGGAAAGTGCAGGATATTCTCGCTGAGCTTGCGGCGCAGAAGGGGCGCGGCATTATCAAATGGAGTTTGCACAGCGGATATGAGGACGCGGGCGCGGGGCTTCGCTATTCGTCGCCTCTGAGCGGAGCACTTGACACCGTTCTGTTGGATAAAAACTTCGCACGTAAGATTCTCGTGCTCGAAGATGTTGCGGGCGAACTCGAATCTCCTGCGATTGTTTCGCGTCTGCGCTGTATTGCCGAGCGCATCGCGGACGGTACGATGGACGATTGTACCGTCGTGCTTATCTCACCGCTCGGCACGATTCCACGTGCACTTGAGCCGTATATTACCCTGATGAGCATGGACTTCCTGAGCCCCGAGAAGATACGGGAGCACATTCTTCATTTTCTTGCGAGCAACGATATGCCTGCCCCCGTGGAGGAGCTGCTTGACACCTTTGCGATGCACCTGCGCGGGCTGAGTGAAACGGAGATCGACAACATCCTCTCACTCGCCGTAAGCGACGACGGACAGCTCGATGCGAGCGATCTGCCGATGGTACTCCGTCAGAAACAGCAGATGATCAAGAAATCGGGCATCCTTGAGATGGTGACGGTGAAGGAGACCGTCGAGGACATCGGCGGGCTTCAGAATCTGAAGGACTGGCTGCGGACAAAGGCACAGATCTTCCGCGACGTGCGCCGCGCGAAGGAGTTCGGTGTGGACATTCCAAAGGGCGTGCTCATTGCGGGGATGCCGGGCTGCGGCAAGTCCCTCACGGCAAAGGCGGCGGCGAGTATGTTCGCCGTTCCGCTCCTGCGCATGGACATGGGGCGGCTCATGGGCAAATACGTCGGTGAGTCCGAGGCGAATATGCGCCGCGCTCTCCAACTGACGGAGGCAAGCTCGCCGTGCGTCCTCTGGATCGACGAACTCGAAAAGGCGTTTGCGGGGGCGGGAGCGCAGGGCGGCAGCTCCGAGGTGACGACGCGCCTCTTCGGCAGCTTCCTCACATGGATGCAGGAAAAGGACAGCCTCGCCTTCGTTGTCGCCACAGCGAATAACATCTCGCATCTGCCGCCCGAGCTCATGCGCAAGGGGCGTTTCGATGAGATCTTCTATGTGGACTTCCCAAATCAGAGCGAGCGCGAAAAGATCATCAGCCTTCATATTGGAAAACGGCGAAATTCCGATCTCGCGAAGATCGACGTTCCTGCACTCGCACGCAAGATGGAGGGATACTGTGGCGCGGACATCGAGAGTGTCGTGCGCGACGGCATCGAGGCGGCGTTCGTCGCGGGCAAGTCGCACGTCACCACCGAGGATCTGCAGGCGGCAATCGGACGCACGCATCCCATCTCCGAGACGATGAAGGATGCCATCGAGGAGATGGACAAGACCTACAAGTCCAAGAAATTCACGAACGCATCACGGGAGGAGTAGGGATGGCACGCGACATACATCTGGAAGGACTTCGGACGGAGGAATCCAAGGGGCTTTTCTCCCTTGCAAAGGACATGATCTCCTCGTGGATGGAAAAACCGCAGGAAAAGAGCACAGCGGTCTGGCTCGGTGAGGAGTTCATTCAGCGCGTCGGCGGCATGACCGCAGAGGCGGCGCAGGAACTCAGCTCCTCCATCATGGACGGTGTCGATCAGTTCACGGAGAACATGAACGCCATCGAGGAGACCTATCGGAGCGGTGGGACAAAGGAAACGTGGTTGCAGCAAAAATTGCTCTCTGTGCCGGGCGCGACCGAGGAGGAGCGTGCGCGTTATCTTGCCGAGGCGCAGGTGGCACTTGCGGCAGGCAACAACGAGGTATATGCCGCACTGCACAGCGCGGAGCAAAGCGCAGACCTAAGGCTTCCCGCCGCCGTCGAGGAGCGTGTCCCCGATGGAGCGGGCGGCGCATCGTGGCAGCCCATCCCCACGCAGGTCGTTGCACAGGGCGTTGCCGAACAAGCCGTTCTTGCAGGTGTCGGCGGCGCGGCACTCGATACGGGACTGACCTATGCTGAGACACAGGACGGTGAGTCGCTCAATACGGGGATTGATCTCGGAGAGGAGCCGACCGGATCGGAGACCGATCGCAGCATCAAGGCGGTCGCGACGGGTGCGCTCTACGTTGCTGTCGAGCGCGGCATCGTTCCGTTCCTCAAGAAGGCGACGCCGCTGCCCGTGCTCACGAACATCGCCTGTTGGGGTGTTGAGGGCGTACGCACCGCCGCGCAGGTGTTCAGCGGGAAACTCAGTGTTGCGGCGGCAGTCGACCGTGTGGGACGCATCGCCTCCGCCGCCATCGGCGATCTCTGCTCAAAGGGCATCGGTGCGCGTATGCTGTCTGCAATTCCCGTTGTCGGTCCCGTTCTTGGCATGGCGGTCGGCTCTGCGATCAGCAGTCAGTCGGGCAAGAAAATCGCCGCTGCCGTTCATGCCGGCTTCAAGATCATCCAACCTGCCGTAACCACCGTCGCCGAGGGACTGCACAAGGTCGCGACGAAGACCGTGGAGACCGTGAAGAGCGGACTGAAAGCTATCGCAAACTTTCTTGGATTTTAAGACAAAATCGGGATGCCCCTAACGTCACGCTGCGCGTGCCACTTCCCACGCTTCGGCGGAGAAGCTGATATGCCGTAGTCGAAAAGCCTGCCCCGCCGCAGCGGGGAAGGGAGATCATGCGCAGCATGGTGGAAGGGGCGCTTCTTGTAATATGTGGAGGAAGCATCATGGCACGAAAGGTGAAATTCCCGCTGGAGCTGAGGGACGGCTATCTTGCACGCAGCAATATCGAGGAGGTACGTGCGCATTTTGATCTCGAAAAAATCATCGCACAGTTCCACAACGGCAGACTGAAAATCTGGCTCGAAGATCACTACTTGCCGGAGATGGCGGAGCAGGTCGCAGCGATTGACGGCGATGCCTCCGATCTTGCCGCGCAGCTCTGCGCCATCCTCGGTGTCGAGGGCGTTGCCACGGAGAATGTGGACAGCAACCTTATCCAAAGACGCGAGGAGAAACGTCAACGGCTCAGTCAGTACACCACGAATCCCATTCTCTGCGACATGGCGGAGTTTGCTGCGTTTGAGCAGAGTGATTTGGACAGGCTCATCAAGGAGGGGGCACAGGAGATAATTCTGTGTAAAGAGAATTTTCGCATCCCATTGAACGTGAAGAACAAGACCTATCTCGGTGTCGGGAATGCCGTCGCTGTGATCGACAGCAAGACGGCAGTCGATTTTGAGACGCTCGGGATTCGTTTTGTCGATCTGCCCTTTGATGAAAAGTATCGGGAAGCCGTCGCGGACGAGCCGCGCAGATACTTCGAGCAAGGACAGCAGTACGAGGAAAAGGGAAAGGATAAGAAAGCCGTCGAGTGCTATCAAAAGGCAATCGACCTCGGCTGTGACGATGCCATTTTTGCCCTTGCGGAGCTTTATGAAAAGCAGGGCAACGAAGAGGATATGATTCGCCTTTTGGTGAAGGCGGGGAATCAGGGCAATGTTGCGGCGATGGAGCGCTTAGAAACACATTTTGAGGAGGTTGAAGACTATAGAAGTGCGATATGGTGGACAGAAAAGAAAGCAAAACTCGGTGATGCTAATGCTATGTGGTGGATGGGGATTCGTTATCGGGACGGTGAGTGGGTTGAGAGAGATTTAGAAAAAGCGTTTGAATGGTTTCAGAAATCGGCAAAGGCAGAAGATGCCAATGGAATGTGCCTTTTAGGAGACTGCTATCGTGACGGTAAGGGAACGGGGCACAATATAGAGGAAGCGATTCATTGGTATGAGAAATCTGCTGCATTAGAAAATTCTTATGCCATGTGGAGACTCGGGATGCTTTACGATGCGGGGAATGGCGTTCCGGAGAATCCTGTTCTAGGTGCAGAGTGGTATCGTAAATCTGCCGAGGCAGGAAATGTACAAGGAATGTACTATTTAGCCCTTGATTATGAGTATGGTACTGGTGTAGAGCAGGATGATGCGGAGGCAAAGAAATGGTATCGCAAAGCTGCCGATGAAGGCTATGCTCCTGCACAGCGGCGCATAGGGCGTTATTATGCTGACGAAGGAAAATATAAAGATGCAATGCGTTGGTATGAAAAGGCTGCCGAGCAGGGGGACGGCGTATCCATGAATCGGATTGCTCTTTTGTATTCCAACGGAAAAGGAGTGCGACAGGATGCAAAGAAAGCCTTTGTATGGTTTCAAAGGTCAGCAGAAGCAGGCTTTGGATGGGGAATGTCCAATTTAGCAAATTGTTATGATAATGGTGACGGCGTTCAGGAAAACTTTGATTTGGCGTGGAAATGGTATGCCAAGGCAGCAGGTGAGGGGATAAGACCCGCAATTAAATGGATGAATGGACATATCATCAACGCTCATGTTATGGCAGAACTGTGTTCCGTCATGATTCTGGGGCGTTTGAAGTCGGGGAAGATTCTGTGGGCTGCCAGAGGATATTTACAAGGTGGATATACTTATGGCATAGAACCAGACCTTGTATCAAGTGATGAATGGATACAAAATGGGATTATCGAGAGAGAAGAAACTGTTATAGGTGGAGCAAAAAGCGTGAATCTTTTCTCCGCTGATGAGGAGATGATTTTTACCGATAAAGGTTTTTATATTCGTGATGATAGCGGAAACGCAAAATGGACACCATACCAAATTATAGAGGATGTGATATTCCTCAATGAGGGAAGGTGGTTTTTCCAAGCCACTCTCACAAATGGAAATACGACAGAGTTGAGCGCTGTTTATGATTGGGATGAAAAGACCGGGTTAAGCGGTGTCAGATTGTTTTTGTTGTTGATGGCACGTCTTATCGGTGACTGCGAATACGAATTCACCGATGAGGAGATGGCGAAACTCAGCCTCGTTACCCTCGAATCCTTGGAGAATCGCCCTATCACTGCTTATCTGTAAGTCTGATACACAACAAAGCAACATGGAGGTATCTACATGGCACGAAAGGTGAAATTTCCGCTGGAACTGAGGGACGGCTATCTGGCACGCAGCAATATCGAGGAGGTACGTGCGCATTTTGATCTCGAAAAAATCATCGCCCAGTTCCATAACGGCAGACTGAAAATCTGGCTTGAGGATCACTACTTGTCGGAGATGGCGGAGCAGGTCGCAGCGCTTGACGGCGATGCCCTCGATCTCGCCACGCAGCTTTGCACCATCCTCGGTGTCGAGGGCGTTGCGACGGATACGGTTGATAGTTATGCCATTCGTGAGCGTGAGCGAAAGCTGCAAAAACTTCGACAATGCACAAGCAATGAGCGTTATCTGAATATGGTGGAGTATGCTGCATTCGATCAAAAAGATTTGAACGATGTGCTAAAAAATAATCCGACAGAGATTCTTTTGTGTGATGGCGAGTTTCATATTCCTCTCGTGGCAAAACAGCGTACCTACTACGGGATTGGGAAAGCCGTTGCCGTGATTGACAGCGGGAAACCTGTGGATTTTGAAAAACTGGGGATTCGCTTTGTCGATGTGGACTTTGATGAAACGTATGAGCAGGTGCGGACGAAAGTAATCGACATCCCAAAACGCATGACGCCTGAGGTCTTGGCGGAGCTGTGCAGTGTCCTGATCCTTGGAAATCTGAAAGATGGGCGGCGTGTCCTTGAGCATTGCAATCCTTTTTGGAAGGATGGTTTTACCTATCAGGTGCATCCCTATGTGTCCATCCCTGATACAGGGATTCGAGAGGGAATCGCCAAGGGACAGGAGATCATCATAGGATACGGGAAAGCCGGAAATTCGCTTCTCAGTACGAGGATCCTTGTCTTTACAGATCAATCCTTATATGTTGCAGATTACAATGAGCCGCTAATTCATGCACGTTATGCGGATATTACGCGTGTGCTGTTTGCTTCCAATTCGATGGACAGTGTTTTTCAAATTGATACATGGGGGGGAACGTACCAAATCAAGGATGCAAGGCGGTGGGATGAATGTATCGGCTTCTTTGGCGTGCGCCTCTTTCTCCTCGTCATGGCACGTATTTTTGGAAGTTCCAAATATGAGTTTACGGAGAGTGAGCTGTATATGCTCAGTCAAGTTCGTCTGGATTCGCTGAATGATCAGTACATCACAGAATTTTTATAACTCGTTGAAACACAACAAAACAGGGCAGATGCGGCTGCATCCGCCCTGTTTTGTATTTCAATAGATTTTTTCTTTTAGGCATAGGCTATATGTGGCGCATTGTGATCTGAAGAAGGGGAAGCAGAATCTTTATTATCGTGATTCAATGCACGCTGCTGCGCAAGTTCTTCCTGATACCAATCCTCAAGCTCATCATACTCCCGCTTAAACTCAGGATCTTTTAGCTGTTCTTCCAAGAACTCTGACCATGTAGTCATGATGGATTCCTCCTTTTATAGTCATCTCGGTATCTTTTTGCACGGTCTATTTCTTCCGGAGGTGTCTTTTGTGTTTTCTTAATGAACCCATTTGTGAGAACAGCAGTATCACCAACCATAAAGAAGTATAAAACACGAGAAATATTGTTGCCGAATATTGTTCTGAGTTCCATTATGCCATCACCAAGATTTTTTGAAATCGGGGGGCGTAGGCTGTGTCCCGCTGCAATCAGCTGATTGACAGTACGAGCAACTTTTGCTCTCATTTTAGGATCAAGCCCTTTTAAGAACTCTTTTGCTGGCTCTGTTCCATCTTCTTTCTGATAGAAGATAACATTCATCAGTATTCCTCCATATGGAGTATATTTAATTATCACAAATCTACAACGTTGTTCTACGATTCCCCTTTAATGACGGTCTTTAGAATATCTTTTTTGACTTCCTGCGCCATTGCGGCAACTTCGGGCATTCCCTGTGCGGGTGCCTCCTCGATCATCTCGTTGAAGATGTCGATGAGTTCGTCAACCTCAAGCTCTTTGATGCGGTTCAGGTCAATAATCTGTGCGGACATGGTGATTTCCCCCTTCAGTCAAACAGCAGGTACAGAATCGTCATAGAGTTCGTGTGGGGCAATGTCCTGCCCATCTGCCCATGTAACTGTAGCACCTGATACATGAACTGTTTGAAAAACAGCGGGAACTTTTAGCTTTTCGTACCATGACCCTTTGATGTACGGCATTACATCAAAAATTTTCTTCTCGCCTGTCTCAAAGAGCAGCAGTAATTTATAATCAGGAAGGGGCTGTACATCGAGTACTTTTGGCTGTAGCATGATATGTGCTCCTTTATTGCAGAGGAGGAATTTTGAATAGTTCTATTATACCATACCATTGGAGAAATATCATAGCATATTCCGCAGGAACTCCCGTGTTCGTTCCTCCTTCGGCGCAGAGAAAAATGTCTGCGGCTCGCCCTGCTCGACGATGACACCGCTGTCCATAAAGATGACATTGGTTGCCGCCTCGCGGGCGAATGCCATTTCGTGCGTGACGACGATCATGGTCATGCGCTCGGCGGCAAGCGCCCGCATGGTGCGCAGCACCTCGCCCGTGAGCTCGGGATCGAGTGCGGAGGTCGGCTCGTCAAAGAGCATGATGTCAGGCTTCATGGCGAGTGCGCGTGCGATGGCGACGCGCTGCTGCTGCCCGCCGGAGAGTTGGCTCGGGTAGTAGTTCTCGCGGTCGGAAAGTCCGACCTTGGCGAGGAGTTCGCGTGCGTAGGGGAGAATTTCGTCCTTTGACTGTCCTTTGACGTGGATGGGTGCCTCGATGAGGTTTTCGATGACGGTCATGTGCGGAAAGAGGTTGAACTGTTGAAAGACCATGCCCGTCGCCATGAGGATGCGCCGCACGTCGGCACTGTTTGCGTATGTTGCAGAGGTTTCACCGTCCGCTGTCCGGCAGAGTTTTTCTCCGCGGATGGTAATATCCCCACGGTCGATGGTTTCGAGTTTGTTGATGCAGCGCAGGAGGGTCGATTTGCCCGATCCGGAGGAGCCGATGATGGCGAGTACCTCGCCGCGTGTGAGGCTGAGGTCAATGCCGCGAAGGACGCTGAGGTTGCCGAAGGATTTATGAATGCCGCGCATGGAGAGCATGATTTCGTTAGCTGCCGTATCTGCCATAGTATGCCTCCAGTTTCTTGAATCCATAGGTGAGTACAGCGGTCATCGCGAGGTAGAAGATGCCGGCGATGAGGAAGGGGGTCATGTCGAACTCGCGCTGAACGATGGTGCGTGCAACGCGCAGGAGGTCGTTCATGGCGAGGATGTAGACGAGGGAGGTGTCCTTGACGAGGTTGATGGTTTCGTTGCTGACGGGGGGCAGGGTGATGCGCAGCACCTGCGGCAGGACGATCCGCCGCATGGTGAGCGGCGCACTCATGCCGAGCGCACGCGCCGCCTCGAACTGTCCGCGCGGAACTGCCTGTATGCCGGAGCGGAAGATCTCGGCGAAGTAGGCGGCGTAGTTGAGGATAAAGGCAAGCAGTGCCGCCGCGATGTCGGGCAGCAGGATGCCGACCATGGGCAGGGCGAAGTAAACGAAGAGTAATTGCAGCATCAGCGGCGTGCCGCGCATGATCCATATATAGATTTCGAGCAGACGGCTGAGCGGTCGGAAATGCGAGAGCCTCCCGAGCGCGGCAAAGAGTCCGAGCGGGAGGGAGAGCGCAAGTGTGATACAGAAAATCTCAAGGGTGATGGTCGAGCCGTCGAGCATGAGCAGTATCGTATCCAGTGTTTTATCCATTGATTTCATCCTAGCAGGCAAAAAAGGCTGCCGCGCGAAACGGCAGCCTTTCTTCCGTTATTTATTTTGTGATGTCCTTGGCAAACCACTTGGTTGAGATCTTCGCCATCGTGCCGTCCGCCTTCATCTCGTCGAGCACCTTTTGCACCTCGTCGCGCAGTGCCGTGTTGTCCTTCGCGAATGCAATGCCGAACTCGCTCGTGGGTCCGACGACCACATCAAGTGCCTCGATTTCCTCGGGGTGTTTGCTCATGTAGTAGCGACCGACGATCTCATCGCCGATGACCGCATCCAGTCTGCCGTTCTCAAGATCCATGAACGCCGCGACATAGTCGGGGTACTTCTTGACCTCCTTGACATCGTTCTTGTAGAACGGGGTCGCGTCGATGTACTCCTCCGCCGTACCCGCGCTCTGCGTGCCGACTGTCTTGCCCGCAAGGCTCTTCTCGTCCGTGACGGAGGTATTGCCCTTCTTCACGAAGATGATCTGACGGTTGTCCATATAGGGCTTGGAGAAGAGCATATTCTCCTTGCGTTTCTCGGTGATGTCGAGCCCGTTCCAGAGGATCTGGACGCGGCCGCTCTTGAGTTCTGCCTCCTTGCTCGACCAGTCGATCGCCTTGAACTCCACCTCACGCCCGAGACGCTTGGAAGCCTCCTTTGCGAGATCCACATCAAAGCCGACGATTTCGTTTTTCTCGTCCTTACAGCCCATCGGCGGGAAGTTGTCGTCAAGCCCGACGATGATTTTCCCCATTTCTGCCGCATTGTCCGTCGAAACGACCTTCTTTTCACTGCCGCCGCAGCCCGTGAGGAGTGCCGCCGAGAGTGCCATGACCGCTGCACCCGTAAAGATATTTTTCCAATTCATCCCACATCGCTCCTTTTAAATCCGTTTCTTTAACAAGATAAAGCGTTAACGTACGGTTATTATACGTCATAGGACAAATTAATGTCAAGTTTTATTTTCTCGGGAGGGTTTTTTTCATAAAGGGCGAAATATTTATAGGTGCAATAGTTTCGTATGTGATCAGGAAGATAAATCGAGGGAGGGCTTACCTTGCGTGCAATATCCGTGGACGATCTTGAAAATGGAATGATACTTGCGCGGACGATTGTCAATGCCAAACGTGTGGTTGTTGTTTCGGAGAACACGGAGCTGACGGCGGCGCATATCACGCGTCTCAAGTTTCTAAAGGTTTCCGTTGTCTACATCAAGGACGAAAATGAGCTGAGGGAAGAGCGATCCCCGATTTTCTCGCGCAGCAATCTCTTTATCAAGCAGTATGAGAATGTGGTCGGAACGGCGAAGTCGATCTTCGAGGAGACCAAGAAAACGGGCGCTGTGCCCGTCGCCGAGACGAATGAGATGGTGCAGACGGATCTCCTGCCGCTCTCGCGCCGCAGCGGGACGATCGACTATCTGAATGAGATCAATCATCTGGCGAGCGACATCTACAATCACTCGCTTCGCGTTTCGATTCTTTCGGGAGTTTTTGCGAAGTGGATGAAGCTCGACCGCGAGACATCGAAGGATATTGTTATGGCGGGTTTCCTGCACGATGTCGGCAAGTCGAAGTTCGATCAGCGTCTCCTCGAAAAGAACATTGATTCGCTCAAGGGGGAGGACTACGAGCGCTATATCCAACATACGGTGGACGGGGCGCAGATCCTGCGCAATGTTGCGGGGCTGACGGAGGGCGTGCGCCTGACGGCACTCCAGCATCACGAGCGGATGGATGGGAGCGGCTTCCCGTTCAACATCGGGGGCGAGGATATTCACCTCTATGCGCGTATTGTCGCGGTGGCGGATCTCTATGACAATATTACGATTGAGCGCGAGGGATACCCGCGCCGCACACCGTTTGATGCGGTGACGGAGATCGCGCGTCAGATGTATACGAAGCTCGATCCACAGGTCTGCATCCCCGTGTTGGCGAATATCAAGAACGCGTTCCTCGGCTCGCGCGTGCTGCTCAGCAACCATCGTGAGGGAACGATCACGGCATATCCGCACGGCATTGTGCCGCTGCCGATTGTCACGATCTCGGAGGACGAGGTGATCGATCTCAACGTGAACAAGAAGGTTACGATTGTAGAGTACAATCCGAAATAAGTGCTGTACGCACGATAAAAGCCCATCGGAGTAAATCCGATGGGCTTTTTGTGTGGAGGTTGACGGTATCAGCTGATACTTTGGAGTGCGTTGTACCACTCCAATACATTGTCGTAGGTCGGCTGTAGAAATTCGGGGGAGAGGTTTTCCCGCTCGCAGTAGGCGATAACGGTATCCCAATCACCCTTTTCATAGGCGATGACGAGGTCGAGGAGACGGCGCAGGTCGTTGTCCTTGCCAAGCAGAGCATCGGTGAGCTCGTCAGACAGATTGACCTCTTTGAGTACCTCCTCCATCGGGAGGTTGAGCAGGACATCGAGCAGCGAGAACATACCGAGCAGGAAGCCCGTGTCGGCGGTGAGCCCCGAACGCTTGAGCTTGGCGGCGATGAGTTCGCAGAACTTTGCACGCATGAGCGACAGGGTAAAGAGCTCGGGCGGTTTGTCCTCGGAGAAGGTCTGGAGGCTGACAAGGGTCACCCAACGGCGCACGCCGCTTGCTCCGAGGAGAACAGTCGCCTGTTTCAGATTGGAAACGTGGTTGGCGAGTCCGACTCCTGCGGAGTTGATGTAGGTGAGCAGCTTGTGAACGAGGTTCGTATCCGAGGAGATGACGCCGGTAATAGCGGAGAAATCGACATTCTGTCGGTTGATCTCGCGGAGAAGGCGCATTTTCGAGAGCGCGTTGCTCGTGAGCCGTTTCTGCTGCAGAATGGTGGGCTTGCAGAAGAAATATCCCTGAAAGAGGACGTAGCCGTATGCGAGCGCCTGTTGAAATTCCTCCTCGGTTTCGATCTTTTCAGCCAGCAGACGAACGTGCTTTGGCAGGATCTCGCGCATCTTTTTGCGCTCCTCGGGGCTCTCCGTGATGCGGAAATCCACCTTGATGATGTCTGCCATCTCAATGAGCGGCTCGTAGCCCGGCAGGAGGACGAAGTCGTCGAGGGCGATCTTGTAGCCCGCCTCCTTGAGCTCCTTTACGGCCTCCAGAATCTCCGGCGTTGGCTGCACATTTTCCAGAATCTCGACAACAACGGTTTCCGATGGCAGGAGTTTCGGCGCACGCGTGAGGAGGTTCTGCTCCGTAAAGTTGATGAATGCACGCTTGTCCGAAACGAGTTTGTTCATGCCGAAGTCGAGCATGGCGTTGACCATGACGCTCTGCGTCGCGACGTTGCCGTCCAAGTTGGGGTCAAAGGCGTTCTTGAGGCCACTGCGGAAGAGAATTTCGTATGCGTATACGTTCTTTTGTTGATCCAAAATGGCCTGTCGTCCGATAAATGCTTCTTCCATAACAAAGCCTTTCTATATGTTCTCGTTTATTTTTAATACCATGTCCTATCCTTTATATATACGAAGAAATTATAGCATATATTTCGGGAAAAAGAAATGAAAAGTCCCGTATTTAATGTTATAATGAAAAAAATTGAAATGGAAGTGATTGTTCGTGCTCAATGACATACAGATTGGGCGTTATCTGCCCGGAGATTCGTTTCTGCACCGCATGGATCCGCGTGTGAAGATGGTGCTGCTCTTCTTTTTCCTGCTGCTCATTTTTTTTGTGCAGAACGTGGCGGGATTCCTTGCACTCTCTCTTGCCGTTGCATTGCTGATGGTGTTCTCGGAGGTGCCGCTGGGGATGCAGCTGCGCTCGATCCGGCCGATTCTCTGGATTGTGATTTTCACCTTCGGGGTGCATCTCTTTATGACACCGGGGACGGAGGTGTTTCACGTCGGACCGTTTGCCGCAACGTGGGAGGGGGTGGCACGCGGGAGCTACATCAGTCTGCGCCTTATTCTGCTCATTCTCCTGAGCACGCTCCTGACGCTGACGACGAGCCCCCTGCGCCTGACGGACGGCCTTGAGTCGTTGCTCTCACCGCTGCGCCGTTTTCGCGTGCCCGTGCACGAACTTTCGATGATGATGACGATTGCCCTGCGCTTTGTGCCGACGCTGCTCGATGAGCTGGATCGCATCATGAAGGCGCAGAAGGCGCGCGGGGCGGATTTTGAGCGCGGGAACATCATGCAGCGATTGCGTGCGATTGTGCCGATCCTCGTGCCGCTCTTTCTCTCGGCGTTCCGCCGTGCGGACGAGCTCGCGCTTGCGATGGAGGCGCGCTGCTATCGCGGCGGCGAGGGGCGCACGCAGATGAAGGAGCTGCGTGCGGGGCGGATCGATTATGCGGCGATTGCCGTGTTTGTGCTCGGTGCGGCGGGGATCTGCGCCGTGAGCCTCGGAGGTCTGCCCATTGCGCCCTGAACACGTGGAAACGATGAAGGCGCGTGCGCGAAATATTGCGTTGAAAGTCGCCTATGACGGGACGAACTATCACGGCTTTCAGCGGCAGACAGCGCCGGTTATCGCGGTGCAGAATGTGCTTGAACGTGCTCTGGCAAAGGTCTGCGGGGAGCAGGTGGAGCTTGCCGCCGCAGGGCGGACGGATGCGGGCGTGCACGCGTATGGGCAGGTGGTCAATTTCTTTACGGACGGACGTATTCCAACCAAACGTCTGCCGCGTGCGGTGAACGGTCTTCTGCCGCCCGATATTGTGGTGACAGAGGCGTGGGAGGCGGCGCGTGATTTCAGCGCACGTCACTCGGCGACGGGGAAGGCGTATGTCTACCGCATCGAGCAGTGTACTGTTCCGAATCCCTTTACACGCAGCTATGCGTGGCAGATCTTTCAGCCGCTCGATCACGATGCGATGCGTGCGGTGCTTGCTCTGCTCGTGGGAACGCATGACTACTCCTCGTTTCGTGCGGCGGGCGGCGCGCCGATGTCGCCCGTGCGCACGCTCGATGAGATACGGATGGATGAGGATGGAGGCGGACGGCTCTCGTGCTGTCTGCATGGAAACGGCTTTCTCTATCACATGGTACGCAATATCATGAGTGCGGTGGTGAGTGTGGGGCTCGGGCGTATCTCGACGGATCGTTTCGCCGAGATCTTTGCCGCGCGTGATCGGCGGCTTGTGCCTCCGACCGCACCTGCCTGCGGGCTCTATCTGCTTTCGGTGGATTATGCGGAGGTGCCGCAGTGACACGTTGAAAGGAGGGATCCGCATGGAACGGGAGGCGGCACGGCGGCTTGTGACCGAGGCGGCGCGCGAGGTTCGGCGCGGCATCTCACACGAGGGGACGGGCGGCAGTCACGTCGTCACGCTTGTCAATGCCATTTTGGAGGCGGCGCTTGCGGCAGAGGCAACGGACATTCACCTTGAGCCGATGGGCGGCAGACTGCGCATTCGTATGCGCGTGGACGGGCTTTTGCGGGAGCGTCCCGTCCAGTTTCCGCAGGAGCTTGCTCCTGTCGTCATTGCACGGCTGAAGGTGATGGCGGGCATTGATACGGCGAAACGAAACCGGCCGCAGGATGGGCAGATTCGCTATGTCAGCGGCGGGCGTACGATTCATATGCGCGTCGCCGTTGTGCCGGTGGTGGACGGTGAGCGTATGGTCGTACGCATCATGGATGCGTCGGAGCGTTTTCTCAGCTGTGCGGAGCTTGGCTTTACCCCGCGCAATCAGGAGCTGTTCGAGCAGCTGATTCACCGCCCGACGGGGCTGCTCCTGCTTTGCGGACCGATGAACTCGGGCAAGACGACGACGCTCTATGCGGCACTCGCGGAGCTCAACGATCCGAGCTGTCACATTATGACACTGGAGGATCCCGTGGAGCGCAGGATCGCAGGCATCAGTCAGTTCCAGGTGAATCCGGAGGCGGGTCTGACCTTTGTCGCGGGGCTGCGTGCAGTGCTCAGGCAGGATGCGCAAAAGATCCTGCTTGGTGAGATCCGCGATCTGGAAACGGCAGAGATGGCGGTGCGGATCGCTCTTACGGGACACGCTCTTTTTTCGACGCTGCATACGGAGGATACAGTCTCCGCCATTTTTCGTATGCTGGAGATGGGGACGCCGCCCTATCTGCTCGCGGCAACGCTCTCGGGGGTGATTGCGCAGCGGCTCGTGCGGCGTGTCTGTCCGCACTGCCGTGAGGAGTACCGTGTCGCTGCGGATTCGCGTGAGCGGGCACAGCTCGGCGACCGCTATCATGACGGTCTGACACTCGTGCGTGGGCGCGGCTGCGAACATTGCCACGGGAGCGGATACCGCGGGCGTATGGCGATTCATGAGGTGCTGCCTGTTACCGAGCGTATCCGCACGGCAATTCTTGCGGCGCGGGATCGGGCGGCACTCTGCCGTGCGGCGGAGGAGGATGGGATGGAATCGCTGTGGCGGGATGGTGCGGCAAAGGCGTTGGCGGGGGAGACGACCATCGCGGAAGTGGGGCGGGCGCTCTATGGTTGACAGCGGGCTGTTTGCGGATGTCTTGCACCGTATGATCGCGGCGGAGGCATCGGATCTGCATATTGCGCCGCAGCAGCGGGTACAGATGCGGTGTGACGGTGTGCTCCGACCGGAGGAGTTCGTACCGTGTGCGGCATCTGTCGAGCAGATTTGGGAAAATATGGCAGGAGAGGCGCAGCGTGCTGCGCTCGGTGCGCAGGATGTGGATTTGGCGTGGAACTATGGAGGACGGCGTTTTCGCGTCAATGCCTACCGTATGCAGGAGGGCATCGGTCTTGCACTGCGCCTTCTGCCCGAGCGGATACCGACCCCCGAGGAGATCGGTATGCCGCGTGTGGTGCGTGCTCTCGCCGAGCGGCGGCATGGTCTGGGGCTCGTCTGTGGGGCGACGGGGGCGGGCAAGACGACGACGCTCGCCTCTCTGATCGAGGAGATCAATCGGACGCGCAGTGTGCATATCGTTACACTGGAAGATCCGATCGAGTACATCTTTCCCCCCGCGCGTGCTTTTTTCAGTCAACGCGAGGCGGGGCGCGACTTTGTGTCGTTTTCGGACGCGGTGCGGAGTGCGCTGCGTGAGGATCCGGACATCCTGCTCGTGGGGGAGATGCGCGACCGCGCGACGGTGGAGGCGGCGCTGATGGCGGCGGCGACGGGCGTACTTGTCCTCGGGACGCTGCATACGCGCAGCGCCGCCGAGACTCCGATGCGCGTGGAGAGTATGTTTTCACAGGATGTGCGCGATGCCGTGCGGGCGCAGTTCGCCGATGCCGTGACCGTCATCGCTGCCCAGTACCTTCTGCCGCGTGTCGGCGGCGGGCGTGCGGCGGTGTTCGAAACGCTTGCCGCGACGCCTACTGTGCGCAACATCCTGCGGCAGGGGAACTACAGCCAGCTTACCTCCGTGATGATGAGCGGGGCGGCGCAGGGGATGCAGACGGCGAAGATGGCAGAGAACGCTCTCCGGGCGAAGGGCATGATTGCATGAAGATGTTCTCCTATCGCGCGTGTGCGGCGGACGGACAGATCCGGTGCGGCGTGGTTGCGGCGGAGTCCGCTCCTGCCGCCGTGCGTGCGCTGGCGGCAGAGGGGAATACTGCGCTTGACATCCGTGAGCGGCGCACCGTACGTATGCCGTCTGTGCCGATTTTGCACGGGGGCATTACCCCTGAGGATCGGATTGCCTTTTTGCATGAACTTGCCGCCCTTCTCGGTGCGGGGATGCCTGTGCATGAGGCACTGGGACATATCCGTACGGGGGTGGCATCGGATTCTGTCTATGGGCGGCTTGTTTGTGCGCTTCACGCGGATGTCCTGCGTGGACTGTCGCTCTCGCAGGCGATGGAACTGCGTGATGCGAGAGCCTTCGCACCGAGCCTTGTCGGCATGGTGCGTGCGGGGGAGGAGAGTGGGCGGCTTGACACGATCCTCCATGAGGCGGCAGAGGTGGCGGCTGAGGCACATATCTTGCGTGAGTCGCTGCGCAGCGCACTTGCCTATCCCTTCTTTTTGCTTGCGGCAACGGCTGTTTCGGTGCTGCTCATGATTATTTTTGTGCTGCCCGTCTTTGCTGTGCTCCTGCGTGATCTCGGGGCGGAGCTGCCGCTGCCGACACGGATCCTGCTCGGGCTGTCGGATGCCGTCGCCGCACATCCGTATGCGCTTCCCGTTGCTGCTGCGGCAGTTTTGATGAGCGGCGTGCTTTGCCGTCGCGTGCCGCGCCTGTGCCTCTATGCGGATGCATTCCTCTTGCGCGTGCCCGTGCTCGGGACGTTCGTGCGTCTTGTCGCATGGCAGACAATCCTGCGTACGCTCACGATTCTGCTTCGCAGCGGCATTCGACTGGACAGCGCCGTCGGGCTTGCATCCTCCGTGACGGGCAACCGTGCGCTCTCTCTTCGGCTGGAACGGATGGAGCAGCGTCTCGTTGAGGGGCGCACGTTCTCGCAGGTGGTCGCACGCGAATCGTCTTTGCCGGAACTCCTGCGCGGAATGCTTTCGGCAGGGGAGGCGGCGGGGGATCCCGAGCGCCTTTTGGTTCATGCGGCGGATTATTGCCGACGCAGGGCGGATGTATATGCCGCACGGATGGAGGCGCTTGCCGAGCCGCTGATGATTTCTCTTGTCGGCTGCATTATTTTCTTTGTTGTCCTCTCTGTGCTCCTGCCCATTTTCGACGCGATGGATGCCATGATGTAAGGAAAATAAAAAGTCCCCGAAACGGGGACTTTTTTGTGCCTATTTTCGTCTGCGCAGTCGTTCGAAGAAGAGGGAACAGCTCATGCAGCCGGCAAAGATGAGTACCAGATCGAGCTGATACTCCCATGTGCCCACGATGCCGCCGAAGGACATATGTTCAAAGAGAATTTTTTCGTAGATATGTGTTGTGACAAAGGAATGCACGCCCGCGAGGATGAGGCAGATCCCGAGCACATCGTAGATATGTGCTGCGCCGGCGGGTATTTGCAGCGGGAGGCGGCGCAGTATGCCGTTCCAGATGCTCCGCCAGTGGAACCCTGCGTGGATGCCGACGATGAGATAGAACAGCACCGCCGCTGCGAGATGCGTGCCGTGTACATAGATGGAGACGGCTCCGCGCAGACGGACGACGGGCACGGCATAGAGCGAGATGAGGATGCCTGTCACAATGACGATCACGAGAAGCCCCAACATGATGCTGTTGACGATGTTGAGCGGCGTGATCCTCAGCCGCAGCGTCACGAGCGCCCGCAGATAGCGGCGGACGAGAAACAGATGTGTGCCGCCGAGCAGGAGAAAGACCAGTCCCAGATACTCGTGATAATATTCGGTGGTCAGAAGGCGATTCGGCAGAAACAGCAGCGATGTCCAGATGAGGATATAGAGAAGAATGCGCATCAGTTCGTATACCCCAGCGAGGCGAGCCAGTTGGCGACGTGAATTTTTGCCTGTTCCGGGCTGTTATGCACCAATTTTCCCTGAATGCCGAAGCCTTTGCACAGTTGTGCTCCCCTCGCAAAGTGGGGAATGTCCTCCTCCATTCCGCTCATGGAGTTGCCCATCCCCGTGCAGAACGGGATGATGGTCTTGCCTGTGAAATCATAACTCTCAAGGAAGGTATAGACGGGCATCGGCAGATCGTGAAACCAGATCGGATAGCCAAGGTAGATGATGTCGTACTGCGCCATATCCTCCAACTGTGACGCGAGGGCAGGACGTGCCGTCGTTTCCTGCTCCTCCTTTGCCACCCGTGTCATCTCCTGATAGTCGGCAGGGTAGGGGGTGACTGTTTTGATCTCGAACAGTCGATCCGCCTTTGTAATCTCTGCAATCTGTTCCGCGACAATATGGGTGTTTCCCTTGTCGATGAAGCCCACCTCGTAATTTTCCCCCGTGCGTGAGAAAAATGCGACGAGGATGCGCTTTCCTGCAAACGCCTCAGGAGGGTGAACAGGACGACTGAGATCGAGTGCCGAAGCCTCCTCATGTCTGTCCACACTGTTGTTCTCGGCAGTATCTCCACAGCCGAGGGAAAGGAAGGTGAGAAGCACAAAGAGCACCACTGCTATTTTTTTCATGAAAAGCCCTTTCGTATGTCGCTTTGATCGAAAAACGCAGCAAAATACATAAAAAGCCAGCTTCGTAGCATGATGTGAGGCTGACTTTTGTATGGTGACGAGGTTCTTATTTTCCGGTGAAGGAGATTTTTGCTCCCTGCATCAGCGAGGGAACTGCCGTACCCTCCACCTCGATCTGCCCCGGCATGGAACCCTTCGCATTGAAGATGAGCGTGCAGTGACCGCTCTCACGGATCGTATCGTTTGCATTCTCTCCGACGCGCACAACCTTGTATTTCTGCTTTCCGATTGTGAGCGTGTCCCCCGCAGCAATGTCCGCCGTCAGATCTCCCGGCGTATGCTCGATGACCATTTCGGCGAGGTTCGGATGTGCGCCCTCGTCGAGCAGGATGACGCTGCTGTTGCTCTCAAGGAACTTGCGTGCCAGCTTGCCGATGGCGGTCACGTTAACTTCATATTTTACACTCATGGTAATGCCTCCCCGGATCATGCTCCGAATTTCCCAATGATTTCTTAAAATCATTCTACCACAAGCACTTCCCATTGTAAATCTTTTCGTGTGTTCGTGGGGGGTGCATTGACAAGTGAAATAGAAATTAGTACACTTTTGCCAAGGAATCCGGCGGAACAGCTGAATGCATCGGCACTTCCTTAACGGGGGATTCCGAGTGGACAATTTTATAGGGGGGATTTGATATGCAGGACATTCGTTTGGACAGTCCGCTCAAAGGACGGCTCATCCCGCTCTCTGAGGTGACAGATCCGGCATTCGCAAGCGGTGCGATGGGGCGCGGCGCAGCGATTGCCGACCCGGAGGGGCGCGTCGTCTCGCCGGTGGATGGCGAGGTCACGGTGCTCTTTGGCTCAAAGCACGCCATCGGCATTCATTCGGCGGACGGAGTGGATCTCCTCATCCACGTCGGCGTGGACACGGTAAAGCTTGAGGGCAAGCATTTCACGGCACACGTTGCACAGGGGGATACAGTGAAGCGCGGGCAGCTGCTGCTTGAGTTCGATCCCGCCGCCATCCGTGCGGAGGGGTATGAAACGACGACCCCCGTGCTTGTGACGAACGCGGCGGACTACGGGAAGATCACGTTTGCACTGGATGGCGCAGAGATCTCCTCGGGCGGTGATGAGCCTGCCGAGGAAACACCTGCGGCAGCGGCCCCGGCGGAGGATGATATTGATCCGAATCTGCCGAAGGAGGAGCGCGTCGCAAAGCTGATTTGGAAGTATGTCGGCGGCGCGGGCAATGTCCGCAGTGCCGAGCACTGTGCGACGCGTCTGCGTCTCATCGTCAACGACAAGTCGATCATCGACGAGAAGGCAATCGAGAACATCGACGGGGTCAAGGGGCAGTTCTTCGCCGCTGCACAGTACCAGATCATCCTCGGTACGGGCTTTGTCGACAAGGTGTTCGACGCATTTGTCGCGGGCACGAATCTCGTGGGTGCGGTGAACAGCAAGCAGGAGGCGTACGATCAGATGACGCCGCTGCAAAAGGTTTCGCGCACGCTCGGCGACGTGTTCGTTCCGATCATCCCCGTGCTGGTCGCCACCGGTCTTTTCATGGGGCTGCGCGGCGCGGCGCAGAGTCTCGGCATCGAGATGAGCGACAATCTGCTCCGCATGAGCCAGATCCTCACGGACACGGCGTTTGCGTTCCTGCCCGCACTCGTCTGCTGGTCGACGATGAACCGCTTCGGCGGCACGCCCGTCATCGGCATCGTGCTCGGTCTGATGCTCGTTGCGCCGCAGCTGCCGAATGCGTATGCGATTGCGGCGGGCGATGCCGTACCGCTCTCGATGGATATTCTAGGTATTCCGATCCCCGTCGTCGGTTATCAGGGGTCGGTGCTGCCCGCACTCGTGCTCGGCATCTTTGCCGCGCGTCTGCAAAAGTGGTTCAAGACCTTTGTGCCCGACATCATCGACCTCATCGTGACACCGTTCTTGACGCTGTTCGTTTCGATGCTGCTCGGTCTGCTCATCATCGGACCCATCATGCACACGCTTGAGATCGGCATTTTCGGTGCAGTGCGTGCCTTCCTGGAGCTCCCGTACGGCATCGGCGGCTTTATCGTCGGCGGCGTGCATCAGGTCATCGTTGTGTTTGGCGTGCATCATGTCTTTAACGCGCTTGAGGTACAGCTGCTCGCATCGACGGGGCTTGACCCGTTCAACGCGATCATCACAGGCGCGATCGTCGCGCAGGGCGGTGCTGCGGTCGCTGTCGCGGCGCGTACGCACGACGCAAAGAAGCGTGCGCTCTACATCTCCTCGGCTGTTCCTGCGTTCCTTGGCATCACAGAGCCGGCGATCTTCGGTATCAACCTGCGCTTCATGAAGCCGTTCATCTACGGCCTCGTCGGCGGTGCGTGCGCGGGCGCGATTGCGGGCTTCCTGCATCTCGCGGGCACGGGCATGGGCATCACGGTTCTGCCGGGCACGCTGCTCTACCTTGACCACCTCGCCGAATACATTCTTGTCAACGCGGTTGGCTTCGGCGTGGCGTTCGGTCTGACCTTCACCTTCTTCCGTCCCGAGGAGTGAGCACTGTGGAGAACTTTGACAAGCGGGCAATCGACGCGCGGCTTGCGGAGGGATTCCCCTTCACGCACCGTTGGCACAACCGCTTTCATCTGGAGATGCCGTTCGGTCTCATCAACGATCCGAACGGAATGACCTACCATAACGGCGCATATCATATTTTCTTCCAGTGGAACCCGTTCGGCTGCGTCCATAAAAATAAATCATGGGCGCATACGAAGACACGGGATTTCTGCACATACACGATCCCGCAGCTCGCGCTGTGGCCGACGGACGAGCACGACAAGGACGGCTGCTACTCGGGCTGCGGCACGGAGGAGGACGGGCATCTGCGCGTTCTCTATACCTGCAATGCAAAGGATGCGCAGGGCAACCGCAGCTCTGTGCAGCGGTTCGGCACGTTCACGAAGGCGGCGGGTGCGGTCAAAAAGGAAGAGATCATTATCGACGGCCCGCCCGCGGGCTTTACGGCGCATTTCCGTGACCCCTATCTCTTTACATGGCGCGGTGTACGCCATCTCATCATCGGTGCGCAGACACAGGACGAGCGCGGCTGCGTGCTCGTCTACCGTGAGGCACCGATCCGTTGGGAATGTCTGGGCGAACTCCGCACACAGCTGAAGGACTTTGGCTATATGTGGGAGTGTCCGAACCTCCTTTCGTTCGGCGACTACGATGTGCTCGTCTTCTGCCCGCAGGGCGTGGAGGCGCGCGCCTACGACCGCCAGAACGTCTATCAGGCGGGCTACATTGCGGGACACGCCTCGATGGATGCGATGGAGATGCTGATGCACGGGCGGTTCAAGGAGCTCGATCACGGCTTTGACTTCTATGCGCCGCAGATTGTCACGCACGAGGGGCGGCACATCCTCATCGGTTGGATGGGAATGCCCGACCGCGAGGAGGATTACCCGACGCGGGAGGAGGGATGGATGCACAGCCTGACGCTCCCGCGTGTGCTGACGCTGCGGCAGGGGCATATCTTCTCCGAGCCGGCGCGTGAGCTGAAGGCGCTGCGTCACCGTGAGACCGAGCGCGTGCTTGAGGCGGAGGGGGAGAGTGAGTTCTCCGCGACCCTCTACGATCTCACAGAGTTCATCCTCGATCTGACGATGGGGGAGGCGCATACGGTTTCCGTTGAACTTGTCTTTGGACTGGAAAAGCTCGTGTTCCGCTACAATCGTCTGGAGCAGGTCATGACCATCGACCGCACGGGCATGAAGCTCGGCGGGCGCGGCAAACGCGTCTTTAAGCTGTATGCCGAGGATACGCTCTCCATGCGGGTGTACGTTGACCACGGCGCGGTGGAAGCATTCTTCCAGCACGGCGAGGAGGCGGCGACCATCGCCATCTTCCCCGAGAAGAACATTCAGCCGACGCTGCGCGTCTTTTCCGACGTGGACATGAAGCAACTGTCGGGCGTGCTCTGGGAACTTGAGCCGTTCCACTACGGAGGCATATGACAATATGACCGGAATCATCTTGCGGCGATTGTGCAGTATGCTCGTTGTATTGCTCGTCATGACCGGCGGGACATTTCTGCTGATGCAGCTCTCGCCGGTCGATCCGGTCGCCTTACACTTTGTCATGATGGGCGTTCCCGCCGATCCGCAGCTCGTTGCGGAGTTCCGCGCGGAGCTGGGGCTCGATCAGCCGCTCATCGTTCAATATGTGCACTGGCTGCGCGGTATTCTCTCGGGTGATCTCGGCTACTCGATTGCCTATGGCGTTCCCGTTGCGGATCTGGTGCGTGATGCGTTGCCGCGAACACTGGAACTGGCGGGGCTTTCTGTCCTGTTTGCTGCGGTGATTGTGTTTCCGCTCGGGCTGCTTGCGTTTTACCGGCATGGGAAGTGGGCAGATCATGCGGTACGGATCGTATCATTTCTTGGGATTTCTTTGCCGACCTTCTGGGTCGGTCTTTTGTTGATCCTGCTGTTTTCCGTTCATCTGCGGCTCGTTCCTGTGACGGCGACCGACGGCCTGCGCAGCATGGTTCTGCCTGCAGTATCTCTTGCCGTCTGGATTGCGGGACTCTACATCCGCAGACTGCGCAATGCACTGCTTGAGGAGGGCGGGAAAAACTATGTCATGGGGGCACAGGCGCTCGGACTCCCCAAACGCATTGTCCTATGGCGTTATATCATGCCGAATGCCTTGACGGGACTTGTCCCCATGATCGGGATCACGCTTGGAAACATCCTCGGCGGTTCCGCCGTGATTGAGACCATCTTTGGCTGGCGTGGCATGGGACAGCTGATGACGACGGCGATTCTGGCGCGAGACTATCAACTGATGCAGGCGTATGTGCTCTGGGGGGCGGGGATCTTCGTCGTGATGAACTTCATTGCCGATTTTCTCTGTCTTTTCCTTGACCCGCGCCGTATGCAGGAAGGGGGGGCGCGTCAGCTATGACATACCTGTGGAGCAGACTGCTGCGCAGACGGGATTTTGCCGTCATCGGTGTACTGCTCATTGCGTGGGTGCTGCTTGCCGTATTCGCGCCCTATGTTGCGCCCTGCAATCCCTATGAGCAGGATCTGACGATGCGTCTGGCGGGCAATACGGCGGCGCATCTTTTCGGTACGGATCAGCTTGGGCGCGATATATTCTCGCGTATCCTGTATGGCGGGCAGATCAGCCTTGCGGTCTCCCTGCTCATCGTTGCGATTACCGCAATTTTTGGAATAGCAGTGGGGATGCTTACGGGATTTCTGCGGGGATCTGCGGACAGAGTTGTGACGGCGCTCTTGGATTTTTTTCTCGGAATGCCGTCCCTTGTCGTTTCGATTGCACTGATTGGCATATTGGGGCCGAGCATTCCGAATCTCATCCTCGCGCTGTCGTTCACGCATTGGGCGGAGTATGCGCGTGTCGCCCGCACGCTCGTGCAGTCGGAGCGGGAGAAGCCCTATGCACGGTATGCGGTGTTCAGTGGGGCAGGAATTTTGGGCGCACTGTCCTCCTATCTCCTGCCGAACATCCTGCCACGCCTTTTGGTACTCATCTTTCAAAATATCGGAGAGATCCTGCTCACGGTTGCGGGCTTTTCCCTCATCGGCATCGGCGTACCTCTGCCCTATCCGGAATGGGGGGCGATGCTCATGGGCGCACGCGACTATTTGCAGACCGCGCCGCAGCTTATGATCTACCCCGGGGCGGCGATCTTTGTGACGATCTTTCTGTTTAACTATATGGGGGATATTCTGCGCGATGTGATGGATCCGTCCGGGGGGTGATGCGTATGGCGGGGAATCGTATTTTGTCGTAGTCGTTGGAAAAGGAAGGAGAAACCTATGAAAAAATTGTATGTGCTCACGAGCCTTATGCTTCTGGTGATGGGGCTGATGGCGGGCTGTGGGTCGGAGAAACAGGAGGCTGCGGGCAAGCATCTGAATGCCGCCCTATATTGGTTCGGTGAGTCCGTCGATCCCGCGCACGAGTGGGACGGGTGGACGGTCACGCGCATCGGCGCGGGCGAGACACTCGTGACGGTTTCGGACAAGATGGAGTTTACGCCGCAGCTTGCGGACAAATGGGAGGCAGTCAATCCGACGACATGGCGCTTTCACATCCGTGAGAATGTGAAGTTCCAAGATGGAGAGGCAATGACACCGGAGCTTGTCAAGGCTTCGCTCGAACGTACGCTGAAGGAGAGCCCGCGCTCGCAGAAATCCTCGAAGATCAAGGAGATCAAGGTGGACGGGCAGAATCTTATCATTGAAACGACCGAGCCGTACGGTGCTCTGATTGCTGCGCTGACGGAGCCCGCCTTTGTCATCATCAACACGAAGGCGGATCTCACGAAGGCGGATTCCGCACCTGTGCTGACGGGACCCTATCAGATCGTCGGCTTCAAGAAGAACGAGGAGATTCAGCTCAAGAAGAACGAGCACTATTGGGACGGTACGCCGGGGCTTGACACGCTTACGGTCAAGAATATCGAGGACGACAACAAGCGCGCGATGGCACTGCAGTCGGGCGATCTGGATCTCATTCAGCGCTGCAATGGCGCGAGCCGCAGCCTGTTCGAGAATGACAAATACAAAATCCACGAGGTTACGGGCGTTCGTGTCTATATGTTCCGCATGAATTTCGAGCGGGCACTCGCCGATGTGCATCTGCGCCGCGCACTCAGCTATGCGGTGAACTATGACGATCTTGTCAAGATCGAGGGCAACGGTACGGCTGTGGCGGGTGCGTTGTTCCCGCCGCATCTGGGTCCCGCCTATCAGGAGTCGCTGCGTCAGCATATGGATCTCACGAAGGCGGCAGAGGAACTTGCCGCAGCGGGATATACGGCGAAGAATGCGGACGGCTATGTGACAAAGGACGGCAAGGAACTTGAACTGACGGTCAATGTGTGGGGCAGCAAGACGGAGATCTACGAGGCTCTGCAGAACCAGCTGAAACAAGCGGGCATCAAGGCGACGATTCGCCGCATCCAGAACTCCGAGGAATCCAAGACGAAGCGTGACTTCGATCTGACGGAGAGCAACTGGATCACGCTCGGTACGAACGATCCATTCTGGTACATCGATCAGACGCTGCGTTCGACCAGCGAGGAAAACGTCGGTCGTTACAGCAATCCCGAGGTTGACAGCCTGCTCAGCCGTATGGGAGACGCGGCGGATGTGAAGGAACGCCTTGCGATTGCGGGGAAGATCGAGGATCTCGTGTTGCAGGATACGCCGAGCCTTTTCCTTTTCAGCGTGGCGAATCAGGTCGTTGCGACAAGCAAGGTGTCGGGCGTCTATATGCACCCGATCGACTACTACCTCATTACGAAGGATCTGACGATTGGCGGGAAGTAAGTCGGTGTCCCTGCTTTCGATTTCGCGGCTGACCCTGCGCATCGGTACGCATTGTGTGCTGCATGATGTGACGATGACGGTCGGGCGCGGTGAGATTGTGGCTGTCGTGGGGGAGAGCGGCTGCGGGAAATCAACGCTGCTGCGTGCCGTCATCGGCATTCTGCCGGACGGCGGCATCATCGACGGCGGCGAGATCTCCTTTTGTGGGACGGAACTGCTCGGTGCTGCCGCGCATGTGCGCAGCAACCTCATGGGGCGGGACATCGCCGTTCTTTTTCAGGATCCCGGTGCCTATCTGAATCCCATACGCCGCATCGGCGCACAGTTCTCCGACTATCTGAAGGCGCACGGCGCGGGACGCAGTTGGCGGGAGACCGCGATTGCCGCTCTGCGCCGTGAGAATCTGGAGGATCCCGAAAAGCTCATGGAGGCGTATCCGTTCCAGCTCAGCGGCGGTATGCGTCAGCGTGCTGCCACGGCAATGACACTCTCGCTCGCGCCGAAACTCCTCCTGGTCGATGAGCCGACGAGCGCACTCGATGTCATTGCGAGCCGCAGTCTGCTCGACCGACTAAAGGGGATGTCAACGGAGCAGGGCTGTTCCATCGTCTTTGTGACACACAACATGGATGCCGCTGCCTATGCAGCGGATACCATCTACATCATGCAGAGCGGCAGTATTGTCGAGCATGGTGGGGTGGGGGATGTCCTGCACCGACCGTCGCAGGCCTATACGAAGGTCTTGTTGGACGCAGTTCCGTATTTGACGTGAGGATCGGGGGGCGTATGAAAGAATATGTTCTTCGTGTTCAGAATCTGAAGAAAACCTATCGTGAGGGAACGCGCGTTGTCGAGGCAGTCAGGGGCGTGTCCTTTGACCTGTATGCGGGGGAAATTACCGGAATCGTCGGTGCCAGCGGCTGCGGAAAGTCGACGCTGCTCCAGATGATTGCGGGGCTCGAAACGCCGTCAGACGGCTGCATTTCCTTTTTGGGACAGACGCTGACAGCGGGGCGGAGCGGATGGCGGCGCGATGTCTACCGACATCTCCAACTGATCTTTCAAAATCCGCTTGAGGCATTCAGCCCGCGTATGACCATTGGACAGTTCATGCTTGAGCCGCTGCGCCGTTTCGGTCTTGTCACAGACGAGGAGGAACGCAGCACACTGCGTATGATGTTGGGGCGCGCACATCTGCCGGCCGATGCGGCAGAGCGTCTGCCGCACCAGCTCAGCGGCGGGCAGCTTCAGCGGGCTGTGATGGTTCGCGCTCTCTTTGTTCGGCCCAAGTTGCTGCTGTTCGACGAGCCGACCAGTGCATTGGATGTGGTTACGCAGGCGGCTCTTCTGGACTTTATTCGCGAACTGCATTCTGAGTATGGATTTACAGGTCTTTTTGTCACACACGATCTTGCTGTTGTGCAGAAAATGACGACACAAGTTCTTGTCATGGAGCACGGTGAAATCGTCGAAGACCTGCCGTCCACTGCACTGAAGGAGGCGTCACACCCCTTCACACGGCGGCTGATTGCAGCACAGCTGCCGCATGACCGCATCTAACACATAAAACGGGGCTGCTGTACGAAGTTTTTTTGCTTCGTACAGCAGCCCCGTTCGTGTGCGTATACTCAGATCCTGCTCTTGATTTTGTCGAGGATGGAGAGTACCTCCTCGGATAGACGGTCGATCTCGGGCAGGTTCCGTTCGACCTCCTGCATATGTTTGTCATCGTATGCACGGATCGTGGCAGCGCAGAGTTTGTGGAACTGTTCGTGCACGATGCCGAGTGTCTCGAACTCGGGCATATGTCCGTATTTCTCCTTGCCCTCGGCGAAGTACCATTTTCCGAGGCGGCACAGTGCATGGTTCTCGACATCGGCGGCGTTCAGCTCGACATTGCCCCACATGAGCTGGTGAATCCGTATGCCCCAGACCATGTGGTCGGTCTTGGCGAATTCGATCATTTCCTTTGGTCCGAAGCCGAGTTTCAGACCGCCGATCTTCATGCGTACGGCGTTGATTTTGCGAATCGAATCATACATATCGTGATTGCACGTCTTGGAGCCGTCCGTCATGCGTACGACGTCCCCGGTGGTGGACTGGAGGGTGGCGTTCATCTCCTCGAACGCGGCGGACTGGCGCTGTGCGAGCGGTGCCAGATCGGCGATGGTTTTGTTGATCGCATCAAAGACAGAGGTGAGCTTGCCCGTCTCGTCGGATGCCTGTTCCACGGCATCCACGTTGGCGCGGAAGGAGTCGTCCATGTGCTGGAACTCGCCCGTGATCTGTTCGACACCCGTGCGGATCTTCGTCAGCTGGTCGCGAATCTCGTCGACGGAGTTCTTGGACTGCTCCGCGAGTTTTCGCACCTCGTCCGCAACGACGGCGAATCCGCGTCCGTGCTCACCGGCGCGTGCCGCCTCGATGGAGGCGTTGAGTGCGAGCAGGTTCGTCTGCTCGGCGATGCCGTTGACGGTGACGACGAGGTTGTCGATGCTCGCCGTACGCTCGTGCAGCGTATGGACATCCTGCGTCATGTTTGTAAGTCCGGTCTGTGCCGTCTCCGTCTCACGCGCGACGATTCGGATGCCCGTCTGTGTGAGATCCATTGCCTCCCTGCCGCGTCCGGTCTGATCCGCCGTCTCCGATGTCGCCTCGGCGAGGTGAACGATGTCCTCGGTCATTGAGCCGACCGCATCGAGCAGCTCTTTGACATTCGTCTCCACGATGCGGTTCTCACGTGCCAGCTCGTTCAGCTGCGCGGAGGCGCGTATAATATCGTAGACGGATCGGTTGATCTCCAGCGACAGTCCTGTCAGCGTCTCACGCCGCTGCTGTGCGAACTGTTCGATGAGGTGTGCAATGGTCTGCAGCGCGGGATCTTTGAGCACGGGCGGCTGTTGGGTCAGCTCCCCGTCGAGAAGAGTCCGCAGATAGTTCTCCACCGCCTTTTTCTCTCCCTGCGTGGAGGCCGTGGATGGCTGTTTCGCGGAATCCTTTCGTGATGAAAAAAACATAATACATCCTCCCCTTGGAACAGATACAAACAATTATCTATTTGAAAAATTATGATAACAGAGAACAACAATCATCATATCTATGGTTTGCTTATATTATCATAATCTCCATCGGATGCAAAGAAAAATATTTTGTATACAAAAAACCGTCGAATCCGAGGAAACGACGGTTTTTCATGATTTATTTTCAACGAGTGTGATGGCTGTCCTTCAGAATGCCGACCATCGCCTTCTGGACGACATCAAGTACGTCGCGGAGCAGCGCATTGTACATTTCGCCGCCGTCAACGACACCGCGTCCATTCTCCGTGAGGAAGAATTTCTTCGGATGATCGGATGCTGCATATGCTTCATCAAATTTCGCCTTGACCAGTGCTTCAAAATCCATGAAAAGCCCTCCTTAAAATACAATAACCAATACGAAGATTATAGCATATTTTTTACGTGCTGTCCCAGTTCTTTTACAGATTTTTCACAAAAAATGTCAAGGGATCAGCAGTGCGTTGGCAAGTCTGTCCAGTCCGCAGGAACGCAGTGTAAGACGCAGATCCTCAAGCGGGGCGATGAGCGGAGCAAAGGCAAGGCGCAGCTTAAAGCGCGTGAGGGTGTGCATATTTGCGCCGAATATGGGGATGCGATCCATCTGATAACGCCCCTCGGTGGGGGTGGAGAGCCCGTAGTGGACGGTGAAGCCGCCGCGGTATCCCGCTGCGCGGGTAATCTCCTCGATTTCCGGATTGACACGTCCGCCGGGATAGGCGATGTAGTGCATATCATAGCCGATTTTTTCCGAGAGGAGGTCATGGGAGTCTGCAATCTCGTGGCGCAGCTCATCCGCAGAGTCCAGTTCTGCAAGGTTGGCGTGCGTCATTGTGTGGCTTTCGAAGCGGATCAGCCCCGATTGTTTCATCTCGTCGATTTGTTCCCACGTCAGATAGTTCGGATAGGCGTTTGTAAAATCGTAGATGAGGAAGATGGTCGCCTTGAATCCGTATTTTTTAAGGATGGGGTAGGCGTATTCGTAGTTGTCCGCATAGCCGTCGTCAAAGGTGATGATGACGGGCTTTTCGGGCAGCGGCGCGCCGTTCTCAAGGGCATCCATCATCTCGTCGATCGTGATCGGTGTATAGCCCTCCTCCGCGAGATATGCCATCTGCGCCTCAAACTGGTCGGGCCAGAGTGTGAGCGGGTTGCCGTTCTTCTGCTCCACTTGATGATAGTTGAGGACGGGAACTCCCGGGGATGAATGCATGAGAACGACACCGACCAGGAGGAGCAGCAGAGGGAGAACAAGCAGGGCTGACAACAGGGATTTGCGCGAGAGTTTCAAAATGGATTACCTTCTTTTTAGAATGAGGGGAAGTATCGGATCTATCAGCACTCCAATCGTACCGACTTGACAAGTGTAGCCGATTGACTGCCGCATGTCAAGCATTCGTGATTCCGCAGTATGCAGTGAAAAAACTTTGATAAAAACACAGATTGGGGCTATAATGCAGAGGTATAGTTGCCACAGAAAGGGAGAAAGAATGAATCGAAATGAACTGTGTTGGTGCGGCAGCGGAAAAAAGTACAAGAAGTGTCACGCGGACTTTGACGAGCGTGTCGCATCCATCCGCTACGATGTGCTGAGAGGACAGGTGCGCCCGCCGCGCAAGATCATCAACAATGCGGCAGATATTGAGGGAATCCGAAAAGCTGCGGTCATCAACGACGGTGTGCTTGATCTCATGGAGACGCTCGTGCGTCCCGGTGTGGATACGGAGACACTGGATCGCGCGGCACACGACTACATTGTGGAGCGCGGCGGGATTCCCGCGTGTCTCGGGTTTGAGGGATTCCCCAAGAGTATCTGCACCTCGATCAACAATGTGGTCTGCCATGGCATCCCGTCGCAGAAGGATGTGCTGAAGGAGGGCGACATCGTGAATGTCGATTCGACGGTCATTCTCGGCGGCTACTATGCGGATGCCTCGCGGATGTATCTCGTCGGCAAGGTGCCGGCGGCGGCGGAGCGGCTTGTACAGGTGACGCGGGAGTGCATGGAGCGCGGCATTGCGGCGGCGCGTCCATGGCATTTCCTCGGAGATGTGAGCGCGGCGTGCGGCGACTGGGCGCACGCGAACGGCTACTCTGTCGTCACGGCACTTGGCGGACACGGCGTCGGCAAGGGCTTTCACATGGAGCCGTTCGTTCCGCACGTAGGCGAGGCGGGGACGGGGATGCTCATGGTGCCGGGCATGGTGTTCACGGTCGAGCCGATGATCAACGCGGGCGACTACGATGTGACGGTGGATGCAAAGGACGGCTGGACGGTGCGGACGAAGGATCATACGCTCTCCGCGCAGTGGGAAAAGACGATCCTCATCACGGAGACGGGCGCAGAGGTACTTTCATCATGACACATTTCGATCAGCTTGGTGTATCGGAGATGCTGTGTGCGCTGCTCAAAAAGCAGGGCATTATGGAGCCGACCCCCGTGCAGGAACAGGCGATCCCGCCCATGCGTGCGGGGCGGGATGTGATCGCACAGGCGCAGACGGGAACGGGCAAGACGCTCGCGTTCCTCCTGCCGCTGCTTGCGAAGATCAAACCGCAGGGAGCAGTGGCACAGGCGCTTGTCGTCGCACCGACGCGCGAGCTTGCCGTCCAGATCGCACACGTTGCCGAACCGCTCGGGACGGCGCTTGGCATCGGCACCATCGCGATCTATGGCGGTGCGGATATGGAGCGGCAGAAGGAAAAGCTGCGCCGCCATCCGCAGCTCATCATCGGCACGCCGGGACGGCTGCTCGATCACGTGCGGCGCGGAACGCTCGCACTCGGCAGCGTGAACAAGATCGTGCTTGACGAGGCGGACGAAATGCTCAAGATGGGCTTTATCGAGGATGTGGAGGCACTGCTCGCGCAGACGGCACAGGATTATCAGCTTGCGCTATTCTCGGCGACCATGCCCGCACGTATCGTGCAGCTTACAAAGAACTTTATGACGAATCCTGTACGCATCCATATGGAAGGAGAACGGACGACGCTCGACAATATTGAGCAGATTGTCCTTTCCGTGCGCGAGGGGGAGAAGATCGACCGTCTCTGTGCCTCCATCAACGAGGAAGCACCGTATCTTGCGATGGTGTTCTGTGCGACGAAGGAACGCACGCGTGCGCTCATGATGGAACTGGCACATCGCGGCTACCTCGTTGACGCACTCAGCGGTGATCTCACGCAGACGCAGCGCACCTTCGTCTTGCGGCAGTTCCGTGCGGCGAAGCTGCAGATCCTGTGCGCGACGGACATCGCCGCACGCGGGCTTGACATCGAGGGCGTGACCCATGTCTACAACTACGATCTGCCGCCGACCGTTACCGACTACATCCACCGCATCGGACGTACGGGACGCGCGGGAGCAAAGGGGAAGGCATTTACCCTCGTCGCCGCGCATCAGCATGAGAAGCTGCGCAAGATGGAGGCGGCGCTCAAGGAACGGCTGCGGCGTGATGCCGTCAAGAAAAAGCCGCGCCAACCCCATCCCGCCGAGGAGCGCGGGCAGATCGCCGCGCGAAAAGGGGAGCGGAAACGGACGGCAGCGAAATGCGCCAAGCCGAAATCGCGCGGCAGGAAGGCGGGCAAGACCGTGACGAATATTGGGCGGCGCAGTCGGAAACGCCGCTGAATCAAAAGTTTTCACACAGCAGGAAAACAATTCATTTCGTCGAATCTATATAAAGTACAGATAATTTCAACAAGGAGGCATATTCATGATTGGGATTAAGAAGGTCATTGCGATCATCTGCGGGGGCGGCCCTGCGCCGGGCATCAACAGCGTCATCTCCGCCGTTGTGAGCGAAGCGACGCGGCACGGCTGGGACGTGCTCGGCATCTATGATGGCTTCTCGCGGCTCGCACGCGGTGAGAAGAACTACGTGCGCCTTGAGCCGGCAAATATCAGCCGCATCCACCTGACGGGCGGCTGCATCCTCAAAATGTCGCGCTTCAACCCGACGAAGAAGGAATCCGATCTGCGCACGGTTGTCGAAACGCTCACGGAACTCGGCGTGACACACGTCGTCACCATCGGCGGCGACGATACGGCATTCAGCTCGATGGCGGTCTCCGAGTATGCACGCAAGATGGGGCGCACGATCAACGTCGTTCACGTCCCGAAGACCATCGACAACGATCTGCCGCTGCCCGAGGGGGTTCCGACGTTCGGTTTCGAGACGGCGCGTGCGTTCGGCACGATGGAGATCGAGAATCTCATGGAGGACGCGAGCACGACGAACAACCGCTGGTACTTTACCATTGCCATGGGGCGCACGGCGGGACATCTCGCACTCGGCATGGGACGCAGCGCGGGGGCGGCGATCACGATCATCCCCGAGGAGTTCGCACAGGACAAGATCCCCCTGCAGCAGGTCGTTGACGTTATCACGGGCTCGATCGTCAAGCGATACCTCACGGGACGCAACTACGGCGTCGCCGTTATCGCCGAGGGGGTCATTGAGAAGATTGCCGAGGAGGACTTTGCAAAGCTCGGCAGCGTCGTCACGGACGAGCACGGACACATCCGCTACAGCGAGCTGGACTTCGGCGAAATTCTCAAGCAGGCAGTGCTCGCCGAAACGAAGAAGCTCGGCATCACGATCACTGTCATCGACAAGGAGATCGGCTACGAGCTGCGATGCACAGCACCGATTGCGTACGACATCGACTACTGCCGTTCGCTCGGATATTCTGCCGTCAAGTTCCTGATGAGCGGCGACTCGGGGGCAATTATTACGATTCAGGACAATCAGGCGGTACCGATGCGTTTTGATGAGATCCGCGACCCCGAGACGGGCAAGACGAAGGTGCGCAAGGTCAACATCCAGTCCGTCCACTATCGGATTGCGCGCGGCTTCATGATGCGCCTCGAAAAGGGGGATCTTGAAGATCCGGGGCTTGCGAACGCCTACCGCATGACGCACGAGGAGTTCAAGGAGCGTTACGCCTATCTCTTTGACGGCGACGCTGCGGAGTAACACAAGAGCGGGAAAATGATGGAGCAGAAATTTTCTGCTCCATTTTTTCTTTTGGCACTTGACGCGGCTCTCACTTTGCCGTATAATACCATCTTGTTAGCGCACAGCGCGAACGTTAATATCGCGGGGTGGAGCAGTCGGTAGCTCGTCGGGCTCATAACCCGAAGGTCACAGGTTCAAGTCCTGTCCCCGCAACCAATTTCATAGCTTTCATGGGTAGGTGGCCGAGTGGTTAAAGGCAACAGACTGTAAATCTGTCATCTTCGGATTACGATGGTTCGAATCCATCCCTGCCCACCACTTTCATCGCGGGGTGGAGCAGTCGGTAGCTCGTCGGGCTCATAACCCGAAGGTCACAGGTTCAAGTCCTGTCCCCGCAACCAAGTCCCGTCGCTGGTGTAGCTCAGTCGGCAGAGCGTATCCTTGGTAAGGATAAGGTCACCAGTTCAATCCTGGTCATCAGCTCCATATAACGGCGGCATAGCTCAGTTGGCTAGAGCATGCGGTTCATACCCGCAGTGTCCGGAGTTCAAATCTCTGTGCCGCCACCATTTTGGCTTTTACCCCCGTTTTGGGGGTTCTTTTATGCTTTTTGGCGCTTCGGTGCTTTCTTGAGAAAATCTGCCGTGTACATTGACAGCGTTTTCCAAGTGTGATAAATTGGTAAGAGTGATTTCATAACAGATAACGAGGAGAGTTGATATTCATGCGCAACAACATTACGCTTGAGTGCACGGAGTGCCATAGCCGCAACTATCGCACGAACAAGAACAAGAAGAACAATCCGGATCGTCTGGAGTTCAGCAAATACTGCAAGTTCTGCCGTAAGCACACGCCGCATAAAGAAACAAAGTAAGCGTCCTTTGTCATGGGAAAAATAGTCAAATTCCTGCGGGAAGTTGTCGCAGAGATGAAGAAGGTTTCGTGGTCCACGAAGAAGGAACTCG
Source organism: Selenomonas dianae (assembly GCF_030644225.1). Classification (NCBI taxonomy): domain Bacteria; kingdom Bacillati; phylum Bacillota; class Negativicutes; order Selenomonadales; family Selenomonadaceae; genus Centipeda; species Centipeda dianae. The sequence continues at coordinate 624,573 of NZ_CP128650.1, forward strand.
TTACCTATACGGGCGTTGTCGGCATCGCGATCGTCGTCGTCTGCGCATTGATCTGGATCTGTGACACCATTTTTGCCCGTGTATTTCAGGTCATACTGCATTACTAGACCGGGAGAGGGACATGGCGGATAAGGAAGAACTCTATCTCAGACAGGCAAACCCCCACCGGGCTTGGTATGTCATCCACACCTATTCGGGCTATGAGAACAAAGTCAAGGCGAATCTCGAACGCCTCATGCACTCGGCGAGCATGAGCGACATGATCTTCAACGTCGTTGTCCCTGTGGAGAACGAGATCGAGATGAAGGACGGCAAGGAAAAGGTCGTCCCGCGCAAGGTGTTCCCGGGCTACGTCCTCGTCGATATGATCGTCGATGAACACTCTTGGTACGTTGTGCGCAATACAACGGGAGTCACGGGCTTTGTCGGCTCGGAGAAACACCCCATCCCGCTGACGGCGGAGGAGGCGGAGCGCATTCTCTCGGGTTCTGTCGGTGCGCCGAAGCGCCGTACGAAGGTGAACGTCGGGGATACCGTGCGCATTGCCTCGGGCGCATTCGAGGACTATGCGGGCAAGGTTACATCCATCGACGCGGCAGGGCTTCGCGTCCAGGTGGATGTGGAGGGAACCCCCCTTGATGTCGAGATGGATCAGGTCGAATTGATCTGATGGGAACACATATACATTGAAAGGAGGTGATGTGTCGATGGCAAAGAAGGTTGCGCGTGTCGTAAAACTGCAGGTTCCTGCGGGCAAGGCGACACCGGCTCCTCCGGTTGGACCTGCACTCGGTCAGGCGGGCGTGAATATCATGGCGTTCGTCAAGGACTTCAACGAGCGCACGGCAAAGCAGGCGGGGCTCATCATTCCGGTTGAGATTACGGTTTTTGAGGATCGCTCCTTTACCTTTATCACGAAGACCCCTCCGGCGGCAGTTCTGCTGAAGAAGGCGGCGGGCATCGAAAAGGCATCGGGCGAGCCGAACAAGACGAAGGTTGCGAAGCTCCCGCGCGCGAAGGCGCGTGAGATCGCCGAGTCCAAGATGCCGGATCTGAACGCTGCGTCGATCGAGGCGGCGACATCCATGATTGAGGGGACTGCCCGCAGCATGGGAATTGAGATCACAGACTAACGCCTGTGATGAAGTGGAAGGGCGTACGCCCGTTATACCACGAAGGGAGTTATTCATGGCAAAGTTTGGTAAGAAATACCAAGACGCTGCGAAGCTCATCGAGAGCGGCAAGCTCTACGCTTCGCAGGAGGCGATGGAGCTCGTGAAGAAGACGGCGACCGCCAAATTCGACGAGACCATCGAACTGCACGTGCGCCTCGGCGTTGATCCGAAGTATGCGGATCAGCAGGTGCGCGGCGCGCTTGTCCTGCCGAACGGCACGGGCAAGACCCAGCGCGTTCTCGTTTTCGCCAAGGGCGAAAAGGTCGCAGAAGCAGAGGCCGCAGGTGCGGACTTCGTCGGCTCGGATGAGATCGTGCAGAAGATCCAGGGCGGCTGGCTCGACTTCGATGTCGCCGTCGCAACGCCCGACATGATGGGTACGGTCGGCCGTCTCGGTAAGGTGCTTGGTCCCCGCGGACTCATGCCGAACCCGAAGCTCGGCACGGTCACGATGGATCTCAAGAAGGCGATTGGCGAGATCAAGGCAGGACAGGTGGAGTACCGCACGGACAAGGCGGGCAACGTCCATGTCCCCATTGGCAAGGCGTCGTTCGACGCGGAGAAGCTCCGCGAGAACTATCAGGCAGTCATCGACACGCTCATCCGTGTGAAGCCGGCAGCGGCAAAGGGGCAGTACATCCGCTCCATCACGGTTGTGGCGACGATGGGTCCTGCCGTCCCCGTTGCGCTCAGCTAAGAAGCTAAGAGCGTACGGAATTTCCCCGGGCTGTAGACAGCAGGTTTGCGCGAGCATCTAACGACTTTTGTCGCCTGCCGAGGCCGGACGTGAATTAGAACATTCATCTCCGGCAGTGTAGCAGCCGGAGATTTTTCATTCGAAAGAATAAGAGCCGTCCGGATTGGTGCGGATTTTTGTTCGAGCAAGGAGGAACACCGGACGCGCAGTTAAGTCCTGCGTGGAGGATGTTCCGACGCGGCAAGAACGGAAGGACGTGCCAAGATGAACGGCGACAAGAGAGGAGGGAAATGATTACATGGCAGATCATAAGAAAGAAGTCATCGTCGAGAAGCTGAAAGAGCAGCTCTCCTCGGCGAAGGGCGCGGTCTTTACGACGTACAAAGGTCTTACGGTCGCACAGGATACGGAGCTGCGCCGCGAGCTGCGCGCTGCGGGCGTTACCTATCACGTCGTAAAGAATACGATGGTGCGCCGCGCAGCCGACGCGCTCGGACTGGAGGGACTTGACCCGCATCTTGAGGGCACGACGGCATTTGCATTCTCAGCAGAGGATGCGGTCGCTCCGGCGAAGGTCATCTGTGGCTACATCAAGAAGAACAAGCTGGACGACAAGGGCGTTCTGTCCGTCAAGGTCGGTACCGTCGAGGGCAAGGTCATCGAGGCGAATGAGGTGCAGGCGCTTGCGTCGCTCCCGTCGCGCGAAGAGCTTATCGCAAAGCTCATGGGCAGCATGAATGCGCCGATCACGAACACGGTCAATGTGCTCCAAGGCGTTATCCGCAATGCCGTCTATGTGCTTGATGCAGTGCGTGCGCAGAAGGCGTCCGCATAAAACATACAGAGAGAAATTACATTATTTTGGAGGTATATCATGAACAAGGATCAGATTCTGGAAGCCATTGAGAACATGACCGTTCTCGAACTTTCCGAGCTCGTCAAGGCGATGGAGGAGAAGTTTGGTGTCAGCGCTGCTGCGCCGGTTGCTGTTGCTGCTGTCGGCGGCGCAGCTCCTGCCGCTGCTGAGGAGGAGAAGACGGAGTTCACGGTCGTTCTCGCAGCTGCAGGCGACAAGAAGATCAACGTCATCAAGGCTGTCCGTGAGGCGACGGGGCTCGGTCTGAAGGAAGCGAAGGAGCTCGTTGACGGCGCACCGAAGCCGGTCAAGGAGAACATCGCCAAGGCTGAGGCTGAGGAGCTCAAGAAGAAGCTCGAAGAGGCCGGCGCAACGGTTGAGCTGAAGTAATTCCGGCGAGATGGCATTGAATCGGTGATTTACCGGAACCGCTTTCCTATTATGGGGAGGCGGTTTTTTGTTGTCTTGCTATTTATTTTTTTACATGGTATGCTTTGTTTGATAATCACGTGTTGTTTTATTAAAAAAATTTAGTCCATCGTTGGATGGTGCAAAGGGGGGGATGTTATTGCCTCTGGTAATTGCTTATGAAATTTCCGAGGTACTTGTGCAGCAGTTTTGTGGCATATCCAAAGAACGTGGAAAAGAGATTGCAATGCGAACATAAAAGTCTAGGAATAAAGTCGCATATATGTTAAAATAAAAGACAAAATAAACGATAATAGCATTGAGATAGGAACGTAAATCAGATGCATGGAGGAACAGGCACGGATGAAAAAATATAAGAGAGCGAATCGTACAGGCGTGCGGCGTGTCGGCAGACATACGGCGCGCTTCTTTCTTGTTTCCTGTATTGCGTTTTCTGCGTGTGCGTCCCTTGTGTCTGCGGCGGAACGACCGAACGGAGAGAAAAGCGTCCGTGTCATGCGCTATACGTTCTCGGGGGAGAACCCCGTGACAGCGGAGGAGCTTGCGGATGTGCTTGCACCGCATCGGCATCAGGACGCGACGCTCGCAGAACTTGAGGCACAGGCGGAGGAGATTACGAAGTATCTGCGTTCAAAGGGGTATTTTGTGGCGTTTGCCTACCTTGCCCCGCAGAACTTCAAGGATGGTGTCGTCGATTTTACGATTGTGCCGGGGCGTTACGACCGGATCATTGTGAACAACGAGTCCTATCTGACAGATGCCGCGATTCGGCGAGAGATGGCGATTGCGGCAGGACAGCGGGTGGAAAAGCATACGCTCAATCGCGGCGTCTGGCTGACGAACGATCTGTCCCGTGTGGAGGTCAATACACAGCTGAAGGCGGGCAGTCGGCAGGGGACGACGGATCTCGTCGTCAATGTCAAGAACAAGGGACATCGTACATGGGGCTATGTCGGTGTTGACAACGGTGGATACCGTTATACGGGACGCTATCAGTACAGTGCGTTCGTCAACTATGCAAGTCCTTTCCGCGAGGGCGATCTGTTCTCGATCGGCGGTATTATGTCAAACGGCGGGATGTGGTCGGGCTCGGCCTCCTACTCGACACCGATTGCAAAGCAGGGGGAACGCGTCGGCGTGAGCTATGCGCGTTCACATTACACGCTCGGCGGTGCGTTCGCCGCACTCGACTATACGGGGACGGCACAGACACTGAGCTTCAACTGGCAGCACAATTTTCGGCGCAGCCGCAATGTGAACCTCTACGGCAGTATCCGCTATGATATGAAGAGCCTCAACGATGAGGCAAAGAGTATGGCGTACAGCAACCCCAAGAGCGCACGCAACTGGGTGTTCGGCGTGAACGGCGACAATCTGGATCGGTTCTGGACGGGCGGGCGCAATACGTTCTCTCTCGCCTATACGCACGGGGATCTTTCGATTGACGATGGGATTCAGCGCAGCTATGATGTGGCGACGGCGAAAACGGCAGGTCATTTTGGCAAGTGGAATCTCGAACTTACGCGTCTGCAGCATATGAGTGAACGCGTTTCTCTCTATCTGACCTACAATCGTCAGTGGGCATCGAAAAATCTCGACGCGTCGGAGAAAATGTCACTCGGCGGCCCGAACGGGGTGCGTGCCTATCCCGTCGGTGAGGCATCGGGGGACGACGGATGGCGCTGGTCCTCGGAGTTGCGTTGGAACCTGCCGACGCGCGAGGGGGATGAGAACGTCTGGCAGCTGATCGCATTCCTCGATGGGGGACATGTAACCCTCTATCACAACGGACTTTTAGGCTACCGCGGACCTGCGGGGCGTAGCCTCTACGGTACGGGGGTGGGCGTGAATTGGAGCAATCAGGACAACTGGGTGCTGCGCGCATATTATGCGTGGAAGCTCGGCAAAGAAGCGGCGGTTTCGGACACGGATCGCAGCGGACGTTTTTGGTTTCAGCTTTATAAATTCTTCTAAGCGGAAAAGAAATTTTGACCGATGGGGATTCTTCGGCAGTCGCCGAACGTGCTTGAACGAAGGGGAAATATCATGAGCATGATGAGAAAACAGCGCCGCAGTGAGATGCGCCGCAGTCTGCGCGGCAGCGTCGGAGCTCTGGCGGCAGGCGTTCTGATGATGGGCGGCGTGCAGCACGCATATGCGCTCCCGCAGGGCGGGCAGGTCGCGGCAGGTGCGGCAGATATTGCCGCATCGCAGACAGAGATGGCGATCCGCCAGTCAACGCAGAATGCCGTTATCAACTGGAACACGTTCAATATTGCGGCGAACGAACGTGTGAACATCTATCAGCCAAACGCACAGGCGGCATTGCTGAACCGTGTGCTTGGCGGGAATCCGTCGGAGATTTTCGGCACGCTCTCGGCGAACGGGCGCGTGTTCCTCGTCAATCCTGCGGGCGTGCTCTTCGCGCCCGGCGCACAGGTGAATGCGGGGTCTATTCTTGCGTCCACGATGAACATTACGAATGCGGACTTTATGGCGGGCAAATACGCCTTTGTCGGTACGCCGACGGATGGGAAAATCATCAACCGCGCCTCTCTCATTGCGAAAAATGAGGGAACGGTCGCACTCCTCGGCAAGAATGTCGTGAACGAGGGCGTTATTGTTGCGCGTAAGGGTGCGGCGGTACTCGCGGCGGGCGAAGCGGTGTCGCTCGACTTTAACGGCGACGGCAAGGTTTCGGTCGTCCCGACACAGGCGGCAATGGAACAGGCGGTCACGAACAAAGGTCTCGTCGAGGCAGACGGAGGCCTCGTTTTCATGTCCGCAGCGACGGGCGACGCACTGACGCGCTCGGCGGTCAATCAGGAGGGCATCGTGCGTGCCGCGAGCCTTGACGGGGCGGCGGGCAGTGTGCGCATGACGGCAAACGATGTGCGTCTGGCGGCGGGCAGCGTAACGGACGTGAGCGGCGCGAAAGCCGGCACGGTCGAGATCGGCGGCGGCTGGCAGGGGACGGGCGACCTCGCGCACGCGCAGAATGTCACGATCGAGCGCGGTGCGGCTGTGCGTGCGGACGCAACGGAGGCAGGAAATGCGGGCGGCACGGTCGCCGTCTGGTCGGACGGCATGACCAAGTTCGCGGGCGAGATCACGGCACGCGGCAAAGGCACGGGCGCGGGCGGCGCAGTCGAGACCTCGGGGGCGAAGGTGCAGATCACGGGAAGCGTCAACGCCTCGTCCGAAGCGGGCAAGGGCGGCGAATGGCTGATCGACCCCGAGGATATTGAGGTCAAGGAGCGTCTGGCGGGTGATCCGCTCCTTGGCAACTCGATGGCGGATGTGCAGACGGTCACCGATACGCTGAATAACGGCACGTCCGTCAGCATCCAGACGGCGAACTACCTCACGGCAACGGACGACAACTCCATCACCGTATCGAAGGCCATCACGAAGACGGCAGGCGGCGATGCGACGCTCTCGCTCAAGGCGACGGGCAGCATCAACATCAACGACGACATCACTTCGACATCGGGCAAGCTGAACGTTGACATCACATCCGATACGAACAAGACGGCGGGCGGCAGTGTCAGCGTCGCAAACGGGAAAAGCATCAAAACCCTCGGCGGCAACGTCAAAATCGGCGGCGGTCTTGTCGAAAACGGCGTTGGCTTCGCCAACTCGCAGAGTGATGAGGCAGGCATTACGCTCAACCATGCAGTCATCAATACGACGGACGCAGGCGGTACGGCGGGCGGCAATGTCGAACTCGCGGGCAGTACGACGGCGAATAAGGCAGGTGTCTCGCTCTCCGGCACGACGATTACGGCGGGGACGGGCAAGGTCACGCTCGCCGGCAAATCCACGGGCGGCGGCAAGGGCATCTCCATCGACGGCGGCTCAACCATTACAACGCGAAGTGTCGAACTGCGCACGGATTCTCTTGACCTCGCGGGGACGATTACGGGCGATAACGATCCGAGCGGTTCGGCAAAGGTCTGGACGCTCTCGGATGGCAAGACCATCAACTTTGGCACGGGATCGGGCGGGCTTGACCTCGCGGGCGATACCTTTTCGAGCACGGGCAAGATCAAGGATTTCCATAAGAACATCGTCGGTGACGCAGCGCAAAAGGCGAATATCACGGCAAGCGGCGTAACGGCGGACAACGATCTCGCCATCGATTCGGGTGCGGGCACGCTGACGGTCAGTGACGCGGTCAGCGACGCAGTCAAAGTCGCTACGGGTCATGCGCTGACGCTCGGCTCGAAGCACAATATTACGGGCGCGGGTGTCATTACGGCGGACACGCTTGCCCTCGATGCGGCAGCCGCCGAGGTCAGTCTCACGGGAACGAATGCCATTGGCAAACTCGATGGCAAGGCAGAGGGGCTGACCTTCCGGAACGGTGGCAATCTGACCGTTGGCGGTGAAACGGGGCTGGTGACTGCGGCAGGCGGTGCTGACATCGAGGTGACGGCGGGCAATCTCACGATTGGCACACACGGCATGATGAATGGCGCGGGCGCGATGAAGCTCAAGGCGAGCGGCACGCTCGCGCTCGATGCGAACGCCAAGGTCAACTCAACCGGAACGGCGGACACCTCCTTTGAGGCGAATATCGTCAACATCGGTGCGGGAGCAAAGGTAAAGACCACCGGTGGGAAAATCAATGTCAAGACGGATAAGCTGTCACTTCCTCCGGGAGAAATCGGCGTTCTTTCGAGTGCAAACGGCGCGGTTACGATCGAGACAAAGAGCGCGGGAACGACGATGTCCGTCGCCGTGTCCGGATTTCCCGCCGCAAACATTGCACTGGCAAGCCTTGACTTTATTGACTCCGGCACGGGAGCGGTGCAGCTTGGCAACGCAGATACGGGCAATATCGAGATCGGTGCGACCCCTGTCAACGCGCCGCTCTCCGTCGTCTCCCATGACACGATCAAGGTCAAGGGGGCTGTCACGAACACGAACAACAAGGATATATCGCTTACGGGAAATACGGTGAACTTTGACGCGGGTTCATCGCTTGCCGCAGGGTCAGGCAAGACGAAGATCGTCGCGGATGAAGTGCAGCTAGAGAATGGCACGTTCTCCGGAACGGGCGTCTTTGCCGTGCAGAAAAAGACGGCAGGCAACTTCGATGTTGGTGGTGCGAGCACCTTCCTTTCCAATGCGAGCATCGGAAAACTCGCGGCAGGAGACTTCTCCAATGTCGCCATCGGCGCGAAGGACAATGCGGGGACGGCGACCATCGGCGAGATCTCGGCTCTGCCGCAGTATACGAGCATCCTGACGAATGGGGCGCTCTCCCTTACGGGAACGGTGCATGGCGGGACGGCGAATACCCTTGCGCTGCATGGTACCGGCCTGACACAGACGACGACGGCAGGGTTCAAGATCGGAAAACTTCTGCTCCTCGGTAAAGGTGATATGAAGATCGACTCTCAGCGCAACGAGATCGAGAATATCGCCGCCGATCTCACGGATACGGGGTCGCTCACACTGACGAACAAGAAGGATATGAACGTCGCCATGATTGAGAACCGCAACGTCGATCCCCCGAAAAACGTCGAGGGCATCGAGGCGAAGTCCACGCATATCAAACTCGATGCGGGCAAGAAGCTCAACGTCGCGGAGAAGATTAAGACGAAGGAAAATGCAACGCTCGTCGCCGACGATATGAACCTTGGAAACAAGATGGATGTCGGCAAGACGCTCACGCTCGAAAAGGCGGACAATACGCAGGCGATCAACGTCGGCAAAGGTTCGAACGACTGGAACATCGACAATGCGAAGTACGACAACATCAAGATCGGCGGCAATGGGCAGAGCGGTAATATAAACATCAATGGCGCGACGTTCAAGAAACCCTCGGACATCGAGACAACAGGCGATGTCAAACTGACGGGCGAAACGAAGGCGGGCGCGGACGGCAAGTCCGACATGAAGATCAAGGCGCACGCGGCGACTCTGCCGACGGCGGCGGATACGCTCGCCGTCAAGAATCTCACGCTTGACCTCTCGGGCGGCATCGACCTCGGCCTTGGCAAGGTCAAGGGCGATAAGGACGGCAAGATCACGACAAAGGGCGCAGATTCGACACAGAACATTGTCATCAGCGACAATGCCTCCGATGCAGGCGCATCGGATTTTCGCATCGCCTACCGTACGATCAATGACACCTTGACCGGCTTCAAGGGTTTTGATGTCGCAGGTGAGAAGCATGTCTACTTCTACGGCGGTTCGGTCAAGAAGTCCATCAATGCAGCGGGCAAGGAGGGCGTCGAGGTGCGCGGCAATCTCACCATCGAGGGTGTGGGTACGAAGCTCAAGATCGGCGCAGATACGTCCAAGGCAGATCATGATCCGGCCTCCGTCATCACGGGCGGCTTCACCGTGAAAGAGGGTATGACTGTCCATGTGAAAGGCTCGGGCGGAACAAGTAAGGAAACAGGCGCAGAGATCAATATCCAGACGGGCGGCAATATCCATCTGGAGAAGAATGCCAAGCTGATGGTCGAGGGCAACTATGCACAGGCGACACTCAATGCAAGAAACGGCGACGTCGTACTGAACGAGAAGGCCAAGGTGCAGGTCGCTCCCGGCTCCACGCCCGTCTGGGTCGATGTGACGGGCAACAAGCTCCAGCTCGACAAGGAGGCACAGCTTAACTCAGGGGACGATACCGTCGGTGCTCTGCGTGTGCATACGGATGAGATCGTCACGCCCACGGCGGACGACAATACGACGAACATCGTCGGCAAGAGCGGACTTGTCATCACGCGCAAAACGAATGGCAACTTAACGCTCAACAATAATTCTGCGTCGGGCGCAGGACTTCACATCACGAGCGACCAGCTCAACGGCAAGCTCTTCGGCAACGAGTTCTCGGAGCTTGTCCTCGGCGACAACCGCAGTAATACAGTCACCATCGACGGGCTGACGGCGAACAACCGCGTCGTTGTCAAGACGGCAGAGACGGGCAAGACCGTCATTGGTGCGGGCGGGCTGAATGTCGGTCCGAACTGGAAGGTGACGCTGACAACAGGTGCCATCGAGAACTCGGGCGGTGCGGGTGTGATGAACATTGGCGCGGGCAGTGCGCTGAATCTCTATACGAACAATATCACGAATCTCGTGGCACACAAAGACCACCCGTCTGATACGAACACTACGCCGTCCGTCACGGGTACGGGAACGCTTGGCATCAGCACCTACAACGGCTCGAAAACCATCGGCCTTGGCGACGGCGCAGCGGGCGACCTTCAGTTGACGAATGATAAGTTTACGAATGTATTCGGACCGAACTTCTCGCATTACAGCATCGGCCGGCTCGATCAGGACAAGCAGAGCACGATCAATGTCGCGGGTTCCAATCTCAAGCAGGACGCGACGCTCCAAGCGAACAATATCAACTTTACGGGCGATCTGACGCTGGCAGACGATAAGACGCTGACCGTCAACGCCAACACATCGGCGAGTCAGACGGCGGGCAAGGTTACAGCGTCGAACCTCGCGCTCCTCGGCGGCAATATCGCGCTCGACAAGGACAATGCAATCGGCACACTTGCGGCAGACGCCTATGCAGTCAGTGTAAAGTCGGACAAATTGAAGATTGGCACGGTCACGACACCTGCGGGTGCGTCCGTTCTCTCGCGCACCATCTCGGGGGTCAAGGCCGGTTCTATTACATCCGGCGGAACAACGGCAAACGGCAACATCAAGCTCGCTGCGGACAAGATGACCTTTGATGCGGCAGTCGAGGGCAAGGGGGCGCTCGAACTGGAGCAGGCGACAGCGGGTACGGCGCTCAACGTCGGCAAGACGGGGACGGGACTGACGCTTGGTGCAGATCTTTTCGGCGGGAACAAGATCAAGGATGGCTTTGAGCACATCTATCTCGGCAGGAAAGATGTATCGGGCGATGTGAATGTCGGCGGCACGCTGAACTTCCTCGATCCGACGACGATCCGCTCGGGCGAAACGAGCGGCAAGATGAATCTCGACGGCTCGGCAAAAATCAATACGAACAACAACAGTCTCAATCTTGCGTCGAAGGAATTGAAAACTGCGGCGGGCAGCGAGGTCAATACAGGCATGGGCGACCTCACACTCAAGACCGACAACATGGAGCTAAACGGCAAGATGAAGGGCAAGAAAGCACTCAACATCCTGCCGCTCTCGCATAATCGGGACATCAAGCTCGGCGGCAGTGTGAACGAAGCGGACAAGCTCTCCCTGCTCAAGCGCTACTTCAGCGACGTTGACCGCACGTTCTGGGAGTACGAGATCATCAACATCGGCGACCGTGGGGGCGGCGGACGGCTCTACCAGAGCGGTACGATCGACATGCCGTTTACGGTCAACATTCAGCAGGCGATTACGAGCGGCTCGGGTGGGGTCGATGTCGAAGGAACCATCCATACAAACGGCAGGGACTACACCGTCGCCAGCCGTGAGGTCAACCTCAAGAATGCACATATCAATGCGGACAGTACGACGGGCGGTACGCACGGCAATGTCGCCATTCAGGCGGATACACTCAATACGGAGAACAGTGATATTTCGGGCAACGGCGAGGTGTCCTTTGATACCTATACGCCGGATAAGGAGATCTCCTTCGGCACGCCCGGCTCGGGCGGTGCGCCGACGGGGCTTGTGTTGGGGGAGAATGTCTTCGGCGAAAACGGTCTTTTGAAGAACAAGCCCGGCTCGAAGTTCAAGAAAATCCGTATCGGCGGCGACAATGCAGGCAATATCAGCGTCGGCAATGTAACGATTCCCGATACGCTGTCGAACGGGCTCGAAATCAAGACGAAGCACGACGTGACCTCGACGGGCGTTATGAAGAGTGTCCCCGTTCTGGACGTTCAGGCGAACTCTGTCAATCTCACCGGTCCGAACGAGATTCAGAAAATCGGCAACGTCACGTCGGAGCACGGCGTCCATATCGAGACGGCAAAGGGGACAACGATTTCGGGCAAGGTCACAGGAAAGACAACGCCCATCAATATCAAGAACTCGGGCGGCGGCGACGTGACCATCGCCTCGGGCGGGCAGATCGTCGGCACGGGTACATCCGACGTCGTCATCGAGGCTAGGGGCGGTTCGTTCAAGAACAAGAGGGGCGCAGATGCCATCCGAACCGCGCCCGGTCATCGCTATGTCGTGCATACGGAGGACTCCGTTGAGAACGAGATCAACGGACTTGTCTTCGAGTTCCGCAAATACGGCATGGACTATGACGACCCGCACAAACCCCAACCACCTGCGGGCAAGAATGCCATGTACTACAAGTACCAGCCGACGCTCAAGTTCTACTCGACACGTGCCTACGGCGACGACAACAGCAAATTTTTTAACGCGACGGCAGGATTCTATATTCAGGACGACGGCAACGAGAAGCGCCGTGCGCTTGACAAGGCGGAAGTCGATTTCCTGCGCGACCATGTGAAGGATTCGGGAACGCATCACTTCGGTATATCGAAGACGACGAATGTCAATGCCGACATCCATACGGCGGATGGCACGGTGACGAATGCGATGACCGATGTCACCAGACGTGCGGGTACGCCTACCTACGGGTCGGAATCGGCGAACGCCTCTGAGAAAATCACCTTTGACAATACGAAGAAGGATTCTACAGGGAAGGAGTACAACGCCCTCAACTACAAAATCGAGATCGACTACCGCATTGTTCCGCGCACGGTCACGGTCAGAGGCAAAACCTCGACCGTGAACTATGACGGCACGGCGCACAGCTACACAGGTACGAACGGCGTCATCTTCGATAACTTCGCGGAAGGAGAGACGGCGACAACACCGGGACTGCTCTCGGGGTCTGTTTCCTATACCCCGATTGCGGACGTGACCAAGACGACGGGCTATGCGCAGGGCGCAGTCCATGCGGGCGAGTACAGTGTTGACCTAAAAAACAGCACGCTTTCCGCGACGAACTACAAGTTCAAGTATGTTCCGGGCAAGCTCACCGTGAGGCCCATTGACATTCACTTCACCGCACCGTCGGGCGAACGCATCTACGGTGCGCCGAACGATGCGGTCACGATGACCTCGGGCACGACGCATACAGGCACCCTCATCTCGGGCGACAGCTTCGCACAGTATGCGGCGACGGCGACCGACGGCGGCAATCCTGTCACGGAGCGCACAGGGGTCGGCTCGTACACGATGACCCTCAGCGGTGCGGCACTCGCACCCGGCAGCCGCAGTCTCGCGACAGACTATAACATCACGTCGAGTACGGGCACGCTTACGATCAAGAAGCGTCCACTCACGATCACGGCGGGTGACAAGTCGCGCGTCTACGGTGATGCCAATGCAACGGCGGGGTATATTAACAACACGGGCAAGGTCAACGTCGGACAGGCAACCGCGACGAGCGGACTTGTGAACGGCGATGCCATCGACGATGTGACGGAGACGATTGATTCGGCTGCGACCGTTACGACGAATGCGGGAACCACGGGGCTTTGGATAAAGGCGACCAACCCGCACTTCTCATCGGGGACGGCGGCGAACTATGACATCAATTATGTTGACGGGCATTTCCATATCAAGCAGCGACCGCTGACCCTCGCCGCAGGCGACAAGAGCCGTATCTACGGCACGGCGAACAGCACCGCGAACTATGTGAACGGTACGGGGCTTTTCCGTCTCAAGGCGGGCAATCTCGTCAACGGCGACAGTATTTCGAGTGTCACGGAGACGATTGATTCGCGTGCGACCGTCACGACGGACGCGGGCACGGCGGGGCTCAAGACGCAGATTGTGGGTGCTGTCTTTGGTACGGGCAACGCAAACAACTACGATATAACCTATGACGATGGCAGCTTTGCCATTACGAAACGCGATCTGACGCTCCATGCGGGCGACAAGACGCGCATCTACGGCACGGAGAACAGCACCGCGACCTATACGGGCGGCACGACGAAGTTCCGCGCCGATGCCGCGACCGCGACGACGGGACTGGTGAACGGCGATACGGTCGCCGACGTTGAGGAATCGACGGATGCCCTTGTTACGACGAACGCAGGCACAGCGGGGCTCAAGACGCAGATTACCAATGCGACATTTGGCACGGGCAAGGCGTCGAACTACAACATCAGCTATGCGGACGGCGGCTTTGCCGTCAAGAAGCGCGACCTCTATATCACGGCGGGCGACAAGTCGCGTGTCTACGGCGACGCCAACGAAACGGCACACTACGTCAACGGCACGAGCCGTCTCAATGTGCGTGCGGCAGATGCGACGACGGGACTTGTGAACGGCGATGCAGTCTCCTCCATTACGGAGACGATTGATCCCACGGCAACGGTCACGACGGATGCGGGGACAGCGGGGCTTTGGACAAAGGCAAGCGCGGCACAGTTCTCGCACGGCACGGATGCGAACTACAACATTCACTATGCAAACGGCAATTTTGCCATCACAAAGCGATCGCTGACCCTTGCCGCAGGCGACAAGAGCCGCATCTACGGCACGGCGAACAGTACCGCAAACTATGTGAACGGTACGGGGATTTTCCGTCTCAAAGCGGGCAATCTTGTCAATGGTGACAGTATTTCGAGTGTCACGGAGACCATCGACCCGCGTGCGACCGTCACGACGGACGCGGGCACGGCGGGGCTCAAGACGCAGATTGCAAATGCCGTATTCGGCACGGGCAACGCAAACAACTACGATATCACCTATGACGATGGCAGCTTTGCCATTACGAAACGCGATCTGACGCTCCATGCGGGCGACAAGACGCGTATCTACGGCACGGAGAACAGCACCGCGACCTATACGGGCGGTACGACAAAGTTCCGCGCCGATGCCGCGACCGCGACGACGGGGCTTGTGAACGGCGATACGGTCGCCGATGTCACGGAGTTCACGAATGCAGTGCGTACGACGAATGTCGGCACGGCAGGGCTGAAAACCTCGATCACGAACGCACGCTTCGGCACGGGCAAGGCATCGAACTACAACATCAGCTATGCGGATGGCGGCTTTGCTGTCACGAAGCGCGACCTCTATATCAAGGGCGGCGACAAGACGCGCGCGTACGGTGCGGATAACGCGACGGCACAGTATGTGAACGGGACGAACCGTCTCAACGTGCGTGCGGCAGATGCGACGACGGGACTTGTGAACGGCGATGCAGTTTCCTCCATTACGGAGACCATCGACCCGACGGCGACGGTCATGACGGATGCGGGGACGGGCGGACTTTGGACGCGTCCCTCCGCCGCACAGTTCTCGCACGGCACGGATGCGAACTACAACATCCACTATGCAGACGGCAATTTTGCCATCACGCCGCGCGAGGTTCTTGTGACGGCAGGAAATGTTACGCGTGACTACGGTGCGCCGAATCCCGTCGTGACGGCATATACGATTGAGCGCGGAGACCGATCCTCGTGGCGCGGGCTTCTCGCGGGCGATGCAGTTACCGGGATTCGTGCCAATTATGCTCCCGGGATGACGGTAACGACACCGGGCGGCACATATACAGGTGTGATCCACGTCGATCCCGCTTCCGTCGCCGCCGGATATACGGGCGCTTCGGCGATTGCGAACTATCGCTTCCGCTATGCGCCCGGGAATCTCACGATACAGATGCGCGGCTTTGATATGGGGACGCCTGAGGGCAGAGTTGTGACGACGGGGATCTCCTCCGCAGCGCAGATTGTGGCAGGGCTTACGGGCAGACATACGGGAATTCCCGGAACTGTGCCGGGGATCGGCGGCTCCGGTATGAATCGGAGCACGAGCGGCATCGGCGGCTCGTCTGTGGGCGGCAGTGCAGGAAGCAGTGCGGCCGGCGGCTCCGGTGCGAATCGGAGCACGGGCGGCATCGGCGGCTCGTCTGTGGGCGGCAGTGCAGGAAGCAGTGCGGTTGGCGGCTCCGGTATGAATCGGAGCACGGGCGGCGTCGGCAGCTCGTCTGTGGGCGGTAGTGCAGGAAGCAGTGCGGCCGGCGGCTCCGGTGCGAATCGGAGTACGGGCGGCATCGACGGCTCGGGTACGGGACGGAGCTCAGGCTCTGCCGACAGCGCGAATACCGGCGGGAACGCAGGAAGTGGTACCGGTGTCAGCACCTCCGTCGACGGCGGAGCGGGCAGCGGAACTGCCGGAAACTCCGTAACAGGAGGTGTACCCTCGACGGGAACGCCGCAGGATACAACTTTCGCCGACGGTGTGACCGTCAATGTGCCGCAGGACATGGCGCAGACCACATGGACGAACCGCGTTGTTGTTACATCCTCCGGTGCGTCCGAGTCCTATGCGTTTGTTGAGCACAAGGACGGCTCGTTTGGCTTCGACCTCGGCAGGACGCGCGGCGTCTACGGCGTACGCCCGGAAGAGGTGCCGAACAATACGGCAGAGGCAATTCCCGTGCTCTTTACGGACGGCGGTTCGCGTGACCTCGACGGCATCTATACGATCAACTACGCGCCGGAGAAACTGGCGATCAAGCCCGCCTCGAAGAAGGTTGACATCCCCGACCCGAAGGAAATCCGCAATACGTCGGAGCAGACACTCAGCTTCCTCTATCAGACGCAGAACGGTTCTTTTGAAGTGACGTTTGGCAATGGGATTGTAACGCTCTATCCGAAGAACGATGCGGCGCTGACAATCATCACAAGCAAGGATCGCAAGGCGGAGCGTGCTGTGCTCGCCTCGGGGCTTCTCACGTCGATCGAGGATCTCGGCGTAACGCCCGTGGAGATCCGTGCCGTCTACATCTTTAAGGTACTTGACGGACAGACGGAAGGAGCATAAAACGATAGGAGGCTGCTGTACGAAGGAAAAACTCGTGCAGCAGCCTCTTTTTCTAAAATCATTTTGACTTTTTGTCATTTTGCTCTTGACTTTTTGCTTTTTCCCGTGTATATTCAGTATAGATTTTGATTAGCACTCAGTTTTATAGAGTGCTAACAGCGATTGAAACGCATTGAAAGGAGAGGAGAGGGGTGAATGTCGGACGATCTGGACGCACGCAAGAGTCAGATCCTGTGGGCGGTCGTCGATGACTATATCGCATCGGCGGAGCCGGTCGGGTCGCGCACCCTTGCAAAGAAATACAATCTCGGCATCAGCCCGGCCACCATTCGGAACGAGATGGCGGATCTCGAGATGCTCGGTTATCTCGAACATCCACATACATCCGCCGGACGCATTCCGTCGTCGAAGGGCTATCGGTACTACGTCGACGGGCTTCAACCCGTCGCGCCTGTGACGGACGCCGAGAAAAAGAAGATTCACGACTGGTACAACAGGCGCGTGCGGCGGCTCGACGAGGTGTTTCAGGAGACGGCGCGGCTGATTGCGGATGTGACGCATAATGTTTCACTTGTGCTTGCACCGCAGGCGGCACAGTCCACATTCCGTATGTTGCAGTTTCTGCCTCTCGATATGCGGCACGCGATTGCCGTGCTCATGACGGACGCGGGCTTCGTGGAGAACCGCATCGTCGAGATTCCGGACGGTGCGACATTCGCGGACTTTCAGCGCATGGCGGGGGCGGTCAATACGACGCTCTCGGGCAAGGCGCTCAGCGATGTGACAAAGACGGATATGCGCCGTGTGCGCGATGCCATCGGCGACGAATCCATTTTCGTTGCTGCCGTGGAGGTCATGCACCGTGCGCTTGAGGGGCGGTCGGAGGATCGTCTCTACCTCGGCGGGACGGCGCAGCTTCTGGGCAATCCCGAGTTTCAGGATCTCGATCGCGTCCGCGCGATGCTGCTCGTCCTTGAGCGTGAGGATCTCGTCAAGGACATCCTGCACACGCACGCGGGCGAGGGGCTTGAGGTCACCATCGGGCGCGAGAACAAGAGCAGCACGTTCTGGGACAGCAGTTTTATCACGGCGACGTACCATGTCGACGGTAGGCTGCTCGGGACGATTGCCGTGCTCGGTCCGACGCGCATGGAGTACGCGAAGTCAATGCGTATCCTGGACTATGTGAACACAAATCTGACAGAGATGATCTATCAGCTGAAATGGTAGGAGAGGTGAACGGCTTGCAGGAAAAGGAAGAGCTGACCGCAGAGGAGCAGCCCGTGGAGGAAGTAACGGACACGGAGAACGCTCCCGCCGATGTGACCGTGGAGGATGTTCCCACTGAGGAGGACAAGACCGCCGCACTCGAAGCGGAGGTGAAGGAAAAGAACGACCGCATCCTTCGGCTTCAGGCGGATTTTGAGAACTTCCGCCGCCGTACGGCGAAGGAGAAGGAGGAACTTGCCGCCGTCATCACGCAGAACCTGCTCACGGATCTTCTGCCGCTGCTCGATAACTTCGAGCGGGCGATGGCGGTCGAGCAGTCGGACGGCGCGGCATTCCAAAAGGGCGTGGAGATGATCTTCACGCAGCTGCGCGAGGTCATGGAGAAGCACGGGCTTGAGCACATCGAGGCAGAGGGGCGGCTCTTCGACCCGAATGTGCATCAGGCAGTCATGCGTGTGGAGAACTCCGATGTGGAGGACGGCACGATCACACAGGTATTACAGAAGGGCTATCAGGCAAAGGGCAGGGTCATCCGTCCCGCCATGGTGCAGGTAGCCGGTAACTAAGAGAATAACATCTATATAAGATTTTGGAGGAATATAAAATGGCTAAAGTAATTGGTATCGATCTTGGAACGACAAACTCCGTTGTTTCCGTGATGGAGGGCGGCGAACCGACGGTTATCACGAACCCCGAGGGCAGCCGTATTACGCCGTCCGTCGTGGGCTTTACAAAGGACGGGCAGCGCCTTGTCGGGCGGCTTGCGAAGAATCAGGCAGTTTCGAATCCCGACCGCACGATCTCGTCCATCAAGCGTCACATGGGCGAGGGCAACTATCATGTGACCATCGACGGCAAGAACTACACGCCGCCCGAGATCTCCGCGATGATCCTGCAGAAGCTCAAGAGCGATGCGGAGGCATACCTTGGCGAGACCGTCACGCAGGCGGTTATCACCGTCCCTGCGTACTTCAACGACAGCCAGCGTCAGGCGACGAAGGATGCGGGCAAGATCGCAGGGCTTGAGGTGTTGCGCATCATCAACGAGCCGACGGCAGCGGCGCTCGCCTACGGCCTCGACAAGGATCAGGACGAAACGGTGCTCGTCTTTGACCTCGGCGGCGGCACGTTCGACGTGTCCATCCTCGAACTCAGCGAAGGCGTGTTCGAGGTCAAGGCGACGAACGGCGACACGGTACTCGGCGGCGACGACTTCGATAAGAAGGTCATGGACTGGATGGTTGAGGAGTTCAAGAAGGAGAACGGCATCGACCTCTCGCAGGACAAGATGAGCGCACAGCGTCTTATCGAGGCGGCGGAGAAGGCGAAGATCGAGCTTTCGAGCATGAGCCAGACGAACATCAACCTGCCGTTCATCACGGCGGATGCGACGGGACCGAAGCATCTCGACCTCACGCTCTCGCGTGCGAAGTTTGACGAGCTGACGGCGGATCTCGTGGAGCGCACAATGATTCCGACGCGCAAGGCGATGGAGGATGCAGGGCTTTCGGGCAGCGACATCGACAAGATCATCCTCGTTGGCGGTTCGTCCCGTATTCCTGCCGTGCAGGAGGCAATTCGCAAGATCCTCGGCAAGGAGCCCTCGAAGGGTGTGAACCCCGATGAGTGCGTGTCCATCGGCGCGGCGATCCAGGGCGGCGTGCTCGTCGGCGAGGTCAAGGACGTGCTGCTCCTCGATGTCACCCCGCTCTCGCTCGGCATCGAGACCCTTGGCGGTGTCTGCACGAAGATCATCGACCGCAACACCACCATCCCGACCTCGAAGAGTCAGGTGTTCTCCACGGCGGCGGACAATCAGCCGGGCGTTGAGATCCACGTCCTGCAGGGCGAGCGTGAGATGGCGGCAGGCAACAAGACGCTCGGCAGATTCCAGCTCACGGACATCCCGCCCGCACCGCGCGGCGTACCCCAGATCGAGGTCAAGTTCGACATCGACGCGAACGGCATCGTCAACGTGTCGGCAAAGGATCTCGGTACGGGCAAGGAGCAGAAGATTACGATCCAGTCCGACAGCGGCATGAGCAAGGACGACATCGAGCGCATGGTCAAGGAAGCAGAGGCACACGCCGCCGAGGACAAGAAGCAGCGGGAAGCCGTTGACGCACGCAATGCGGGCGACAGTCTCGTCTATCAGGCGGAGAAGGCGATCAAGGATCTCGGCGCGAATGCGGATCAGGCGCTCGTCCAGAAGACGCAGACTGCCATCGACAAGCTGAAGGAAGCCCTCAAGGGCTCGGACATCGAGGCGATCAAGGCGGCGACCGAGGAGGCACGCCAGCCGCTCTACGAGCTCTCCGCTGCGGCATATCAGCAGGCACAGCAGGCGACGGGCGCGGCAGGTGCTGCGCCGGGCGCGGATGCGGGAGCAAACGCGCAGAACGCGCCGCAGGACGACAACGTTGTTGACGCGGAGTTCACCGAAGTCAAGGACGATAAGAAGTAAGGTGGTATCGTGAGCGAGAAACGCGATTACTACGAAGTCCTGGGCGTCCAAAAGGGCGCCTCGGACGACGAAATCAAAAAGGCATACAAGAAACTCGCACGCAAGTACCACCCCGACCTCAACCGTGACGACCCCAAGACTGCCGAGGAGAAATTCAAGGAGGTCAACGAGGCGTACGATGTGCTGAAGGATCCGCAGAAGAAGGCAGCGTACGACCAGTTCGGCCACGATGCCTTTGACCCGCGGCGCGGCGGTTCTGCCGGAGGGAATCCCTTCGGTGGGGCGGGCGGCTTCGGCAGCTTCGATATGAACGACATCTTCGATATGTTCGGTATGGGCGGCGGTCGCCGCGCACGCCGGCAGGGACCCGAGCGCGGCGCCGATCTGCGTTACGACCTTGAGATCTCGTTCGAGGAGGCGGCGTTCGGCAAGGAGGTCGAGCTCTCCATCCCGCGTGAGGAGAATTGCCCGACCTGCGGCGGCTCGGGCGCGGCAAAGGGATCGAGCGCGGAGACGTGTTCGACTTGCCACGGCACGGGGCAGGAGCAAGTCATGCAGCGGACGATGTTCGGCAGTATGATGACCTCGCGCACGTGCAGCCGGTGCAACGGCACGGGCAAGATCATCAAGAATCCGTGCGGCGACTGCCACGGTTCGGGGCGCAAGCGCATCACAAGGACGATCAAGGTCAACATCCCGCGCGGCGTGGACGACGGACAGCGCGTCCGCGTTTCGGGCGGCGGCGAGGCAGGGGTGCGCGGCGGCGCGAGCGGCGATCTCTACGTCTACATCTTCATCCGTCCGCATAAGCTCTTTCAGCGGCGCGGCAACGATGTTCTCATCGAGATTCCGATTACGTTCGTACAGGCATCGCTCGGCGATACGGTACAAGTACCGACCCTTGACGGCGCGGTTGATCTCAAGGTGCCGGCGGGCATTCAGACGGGAACCGTCCTGCGCATCAAGGGCAAGGGCATTCCGAACCTGCGCGGTACGGGGCGCGGCGACGAGCACGTCCGCGTCAAGGTCACGACACCGCAAAAGCTCTCCTCGAAGCAGAAGGATCTTCTCAAGGAGTTTGCCGCGCTCAGCGGCGATGCGGTGAATCCGGAGCAGAAGAGTTTTACGGAGAAGTTCAAGGATCTCTTTACATAAGACAGGGGGCTGTTGCATGTGGGCGTTTTGTCCTCATGCAACAGCCTTTTTCTGCATTGACATTGGTTCAGACATTTGTTACGATAAGCGATACTGGATTTTGTATTTTGAAAGACGCTTGATGGCAGGAGGGCTCATGGAAAATGTCTACACGTTAGTCAAGCGTTTTTACTCGCAGAACGGGCGTGCGAATATCTTTGTCGCACGCACACTGGTTGAACGCTATCTTCGTGCGGCGGCGTGGCGCGGGCGGAGCAGTGAGAATCTCTGCGCGGATTGGTACTGCATCGAGGATTTTCTCACGGTCATTCAGCGACGGGACGACTCGCTCGCACGCCTCTTTATCCGCATTGACTATCTGGCACTCTTTTTCCGCTATGCCGATGCGCATATCAACCGCCGTCCGCTGAAACGTCATGCGGAGGACTATTTTGCGCGGATGCGCACCTTTCTGACCTTCCTCGACGATACGGGCGACTATGACATCGATCTCGGTGAGCTTGACGCGGATCTTGAGATGTTCTATATCACGGGGCGGTTTCGTCTGCCCGAGCGTGTGGATTGGGAGGAAATCGAGGGACTGACGATCGAGGACATCGAGGAGGATGAGCGCATTGAGATGGAGGAGCTGAACATCCGGCTCAACGATCTCCTGCACCGCATCGGTGAATACTACCGTACGTCGGAGTATCAGCTCGACATCGGTCGCGCCGCGATGATCTACACGGGCGATCTCTACGATATGGAGGAGTATGAGCACGCGTCGGAGGAGGAAAAGGAGACCTTCTGGCTGCGGTTCTGGGACTACTTTTTCTTTGACTATCATCTGATCCGCACGGATGAAACTCCGATCTCCCGCTACAGCGAGATGGAGTGGGACAATCTCAGCTACGATGACCGCGAGATCATCCACGATCTGCTTGCGGCGCGGTTTGCCGTGCTCGCCGTAACGGAGGAGTACGACGATCACATCGTCTGCCGTGACATCCTGCGCGATGAGGAGGTCGTCCTGCCGCATCCCGATATTCCGGGGACGCTCAGCAAGAGCATCCTGTTCGGACATATCTGTGATGATGGGCTGATGATGCTCAACTATATCACGGCGATTCCCGCGAGCAAGCGTCTGCAAAAGCGGATCAGGGACACCCTGCAGCGCGAGTTTAAGCTCTTTCGTATGCAGGCGCCCGAGGGGACGATGGATGATTTTCTTGCGCGGGAGGCGGCGCTTGTGCGCCATACGATTCATGTGCTCTCGACGCTCGCGCAGCTCGATGTGCTGCCGCGTCACACGCTGTCCGAGCCGCTTGATCGGACGATTGCGCCACGCTCCTGCGGCGAGGAGCTGGGGGCGCTTCAGATCATTGCGGAGAAGATCGGCTTCAGCCGTTATGCGCAGGTGCTCATGTGCGAGCTCTTTCTCGACTACGCGCAGTCCGATCTCAAGCGTGCGCGCACGGCGGAGGCACTGACCGCGACGATCTTCCTCTTTGCCGAGATCAACAATATCGACCTCTCGTCGATCACAGAACTCTATCATGTGGTCGGATCGAACAAGAGAAACGTATGTGCAGCGCTTGACCGTATGCGTGAGACATTGGGATGTGTCACGTTTGACCCCCGCTATCTTGGGGAGGAGGGCTTTGTGAAAATGCTCTACAGCGTTGTGCACGGAAAGGCGAATTTTTAGAGAGGAGGCACCCCTATGGAACAGGAGGGACGTGTACGGCCGATGAGCCGTGAGGAGACTGCCGCGTATCAGGGCGTTACGGTGGACGAGAGCGGCAGCGCGCCGCATACGGGCGAGGGACAGACGCCGTATGGCAATTCGTCCGGCGGCGGAGGACGCGGATCTTCCGTGCGCTATATCCGCATCGGCGGAGCAGCACCACGCAGCTCATTCCTTACGAGCCTTCTCTGGGCGGCGGTCGTCGGGACACTGCTCGCGCTCTTTATCTTTGTTGCATTGCCCGCAATCGTTATGGTTATTGCCGGCATCCTCGTGCTTGGTGCGATCGTCAGCCTCGTCGGACGTGGACGTATCATGTCGTGGCTCGTGCGGCGGTTATACGGGAGATAGCGCAAAAAAACACAGGATAGGGCTTTACAAAAGTCCTATCCTGTGATATACTCCAAGAAATTCATTTAAGTTTAGGAAAGAGTGGGTGGAAGCCCACTCTTTCATTGCGTATGAGAAGAGGGAGAGCATGAGCGCAAAGATCGAGGAGCGCGTCGAGGAGATTGTGCGAAAACTCCTCGCGGATGCGCCGGAGTTG
Source organism: Selenomonas dianae (assembly GCF_030644225.1). Classification (NCBI taxonomy): domain Bacteria; kingdom Bacillati; phylum Bacillota; class Negativicutes; order Selenomonadales; family Selenomonadaceae; genus Centipeda; species Centipeda dianae. Next base: position 648,604 of record NZ_CP128650.1, read on the forward strand.
GAGCTGGTCGATGTCGAGTATGTGCGCGAACGCGACTATTATTTGCGCGTCTACATCGACAAGACGGGCGGCATCGATATTGACGACTGCCGGTGTCTCAGCGAGCGTTTGGAGGAGGTTCTTGACCGTGAGGACTTCATCTCCGATGCCTATATCTTGGAGGTTTCGTCGCCGGGGCTGGATCGCGTGCTGAAGAAGCCGCGCGACTTTGCGCGTGAGCGCGGCAAGCAGGTCGATGTGACGCTCTATGCGCCCTTTGACGGAACGAAGCAGTGGACGGGTACACTCACGGCCTGCGACGGAAAGATACTGACCTTGGACGAGGGGATCGAGATTCCCATGGAGCAGGTCTCACAGATCCGGCTGCATATCGACTTTTAGGGAGGATTTGGGTTTTGGCAAGAAAAAGCACAAAGGAGAAGAACGGCGGAAAGGAATTCCTTCAGACGCTGAAGGAGCTCGCGTACGAAAAGGGGATCGACGAGGAAATGCTCTTCGAAACCATCGAGGCGGCGCTGATCTCGGCATATCGGCGCAACTTCAGCTCGGCGCAGAATGTCCGTATCGCTCTGTCGCGTGAAACGGGAGCGTTTCACGTCTTTGCCATCAAGACGGTCGTCGAGGAGACGGAGAGCGATATTACAGAAATCTCCCTCGCACAGGCGCGTGCCATAAGCCCGGATTATGCGGTCGGAGATGTGGTCGAGATCGAGATGACCCCCGCGAATTTTGGACGCATTGCAGCGCAGACGGCAAAGCAGGTCGTCATGCAGCGACTGCGCGAAGCCGAGCGCGGCATTGTCTACGAGGAGTACAGCAGCCGCTCGTCGGATCTTGTGACGGGCATTGTCCAACGCGTTGAGGGGCGCAACGTGTTCGTTGACATCGGTCGCGCCGAGGCGGTGCTCATGGCGACGGAGCAGCTGCCGACGGAGGAGTATAGCTACGGCGATACGCTGCGCGCCTACATCATCGAGGTGAAGCGCACGGCACGCGGCCCGCAGATCGTCCTCTCACGCACGCACCCGGGGCTGCTCAAAAAACTCTTTGAGCTGCAGGTGCCGGAGATGCAGGAGGGAGTGGTCGAGATCAAGTCCATCGCGCGTGAGGCGGGCAGCCGCTCGAAGGTCGCGGTGTACTCCTCGGAGGAGCGTGTCGATCCGATCGGCGCGTGTGTCGGTCCGCACTATATGCGTGTGCAGGCGGTTGTTGACGAGCTCGCGGGGGAGAAGATCGACATTGTGAAGTGGAGTGACGATCCGGCGACCTACATCGCAAACTCACTGAATCCCGCGAAGGTGATCTCAGTTGCGGTGAACGAGGCGGAGAAGGTTTCGCGCGTCATCGTGCCGGACTACCAGCTCTCGCTCGCCATCGGCAAGGAGGGGCAGAACGCCCGCCTTGCGGCGAAGCTGACGGGATGGAAGATCGACATCAAGAGCGAGTCACAGGCGCAGGAACTGATGGCTGCGGAAGCGGCGGCGGAGATACCTCCCGAAGCCGAACCGAACGCAGAGGAGGCATAATGGCAGAGACGAAACAGCCCGAGCGGCTGTGCGTCGGCTGCCGTCAGCTGCATCCAAAGGGCGAGATGCTGCGCATCGTACGCGGCTCCGATGGGGCGGTCGCATATGATCCGACGGGCAAGAGCCCGGGGCGCGGCGCGTATCTCTGCCCCTCCTCCGAATGTCTCCAACTGGCACGCAGACACAGAGGTCTTGCGTGGTCGTTCAAGGGGCGGGTTTCCCCTGCCGTCTACGATGCGTTGGAGGAAATTGTTCGACGTGAGGAGGGCGGCGCATGAACGCAGAAATGGAAAAACGCACGCGGAACCTTCTCAGCATGGCGGCGCGTGCGCGGCGCATCTTGTCCGGTGCGTTCGTGGTGGAGGAGGCACTGAAGCGGAAGCAGGGGACATTCCTTCTGCTTGCGGCAGATGCCTCGGAGGAGACCAAGACGAAATTTATCCGCATGGCGGCGCAGCAGAATGTGCCGGCGGCGGAACTACTGACCATGCAGCAGCTCGGGCACTGTCTCGGCAAGGAGTATCGTGCGGTTGCTGTACTCATAGATAGAGGATTTGCGGACAGGCTCAGCGCCTATTTGCAGGATATACCGACGGGGGTGGATTGATGTCAGAATCGAAATACAGAATCACCGATTTGGCGAAGGAATTCAAGACGGACAAAAATACCATTATTGATATTCTAAAGAGCAAAAACTACAAGGTTAAGAACCTGTTCAGCGCAGTCGGTGAGGAAGAACGTGCAGCGGTGCGGGCTGAGCTCGGCCGCACAGCGAAACCCGTGCGCAAGGAGTCCCTGCAGAGCAAATCCCCCGCTCCGAAGGCAGCCGAGCGTCCGGCAAAAAAGGAAAAGCGTCCCGCATCGGAACCTGCCGCAAAGCCGGCTGCGCCCGCGAAGCCAAAGGCGGAACAGCCTGCGCCACGCTCCTCTGCAGCACCCGCGACACCTGCTGCAGAGGAAAAGAATGTGCTGCGTGCGCGTACGAAGACACCCGGCATCGTGATCGTGCGTCAGGCACCCGCCAAGACACGTGCGGCAGCGCAGGAGCGTCCGCGCCCGTCCGGCGGCAGCGGAAACCGTTCGCAGCGTCCCGCAGGTGGGCGCGGTGGGGCACGTCCCGCCGCAGGTGCGGCAATCCCACCGCCGCCCCCGACCGAGGGGCGCAGCGACAGTCGTCGGCGCGGCGGCGGACGCGGCAGCGACGGCAATGCCGCAGGCAATGACCGCAGCCGCAACAATCGTGGGGGAGCACGCCGCGACCGCGAGGAGCGTACGGATCTGCGACAGTCGGAGCGTGGACGCGGCAGCGCACGCAAGGGACGCAAAGGCCGTACAGCAGATCCCGCTCCGGTACAGAAGGCGGAGATCGCACGTCCGAAGCACATCAAGCTGCCCGAGATGATCGCGGTCAAGGATCTTGCGTCCAAGATGAGCTATACGGCGGCGGACATCATCAAGAAGCTCATGCTCATGGGCGTCATGGCGAGCATCAACCAGGAGATCGACTACGATACGGCATCCCTCGTCGCAGCGGAGTTCGGCGTGACGACGGAGGAACTGCCGCCGGATGTCGATCCGACACTGATTCCGGAGATCGAGGACGATCCAAAGACGCTCAAGGATCGCCCGCCGGTCGTCACCGTTATGGGACACGTCGATCACGGCAAGACATCACTGCTCGATGCGATCCGCAACACCTCCGTCAGCACGCACGAGGCGGGCGGCATCACGCAGCACATCGGCGCGTATCAGGTCATTTGCCAGGGCAAGAAAATCGTATTCCTCGATACACCGGGACATGAGGCATTCACGGCAATGCGTGCACGCGGCGCACAGATCACGGATGTTGCGATCCTTGTCGTCGCGGCGGACGACGGTGTCATGCCGCAGACGGTCGAGGCAATCGACCATGCGAAGTCGGCGGGTGTACCCATCATCATTGCCATCAACAAGATCGACAAGCCGGGCGCGAACCCCGACCGCGTGAAACAGGAGCTCATGGAGTACGGGCTCGTCGCTGAGGAATACGGCGGCGATACCATCATGGTGCCCGTCTCCGCGAAGCAGCGCATCGGCATCGACGATCTGCTTGAGAACATCCTGCTCGTCGCCGAGGTCGAGGAACTGAAGGCGAACCCGAACCGCGAGGCACGCGGTGTCATCATCGAGGCAAAGCTCGACAAAGGGCGCGGCTCGGTTGCGACGGTGCTCGTCCAGAGCGGTACGCTGCGCATCGGCGACTCCATCGTCGTCGGCACGGCATACGGTCATGTCCGCGCGATGATCAATGACCGCGGAGACAACGTGAAGAAGGCGGGACCCTCCATGCCGGTCGAGATTTTGGGGCTGAACGACGTTCCGTCGGCGGGCGACATCCTCGCCGCCGTCGATGAGAAACAGGCGCGCTCCATCGCGGAGGCACGCCTCGGCAACCAGCGCCGCGACCTCATCAAGTCGAAGAGCGTTTCTCTGGATGCGCTCTTCCAGCAGATCCAGCAGGGCGACATCAAGGATCTCAACATCGTTGTCAAGGCGGATGTGCAGGGCTCGGTCGAGGCTCTGAACTCGGCACTGCTTGGGCTGAACAAGAACGACGAAGTACGCGTGAGCATCGTTCACTCGGGTGTCGGCGCAGTCAGCGAGTCCGACATCATGCTTGCGACGGCATCGAAAGCGATCGTCATCGCGTTCAACGTCCGTCCGGATGCAAACGCACGCCGCCTTGCGGATACGGAAGATGTGGACATCCGCACGTACCGTGTCATTTACGATGCGCTGAACGATGTCAAGGACGCGATGAGCGGGATGCTGAAGCCGAAATACAGGGAAGTCATTCAGGGACGCGTCGAGATTCGTCAGGTCATGCGCTTCTCGAAGGCTCTCGTCGCCGGCTCGTACGTCCTTGAGGGCAAGATCCACAACAACTCGAAAATCCGCATCCTGCGTGATAACGTTGAACTGTTCGACGGGGAGATCGACTCTCTGCGCCGTTTCAAGGATGAGGTGAAGGAGGTCGCCGCCGGCTACGAGTGCGGCATCTCCATCGTTGACTTCCGCGATTTTACGGAGGGGGACATCATCGAGGCATATACGATGGAGGAGATCGAGACCTCCATCGCCGAGGCGAACAAGGCGGCGGAGCAGAAACGCGAGGCGCAGGCAGCTGCAGCAGCCGCTGCGGCGGAAGAAAAAGAAAACGCCGAATAACATGGAAAACAGAGGCGCAGTCCTTTGACGCATGATTGCGCAGAGGACTGTGCCGATTTGTATACAGGAAGGGAGGCGCACCTTGGCAAAGGTTCGCGTTGAAAAACTACAGGAACTGATGAAGCAGGAAATCAGCGACATCATTTTTAATGAACTCAAAGATCCGCGCATCGGCTTTGTGACGGTCACATCCGTTGCGTGCACGGAAGATCTGCGCGAGGCGAAGATCTACGTCAGCGTCATGGGCGACGAGAAGAAGGCACGCGATACGCTGCATGGGCTGGAAAGCTCGCTCGGCTTTGTGCGCCGTGAGATCGGCAGACGCATCCGTCTGCGTTTTACGCCCGAGATCAGCTTTGCGCTCGACACATCGCTCAACTACAGCGACCACATTCAGCGGTTGCTGAACGAGATTCACGAGGACAAACCTGCGGGGGAAAAGGAGGAGAACGAATGAAGATCACATTGGAGGAAGCGGCGAGAATGGTCGCCGACGCACAAACCGTCATCCTCACCTCGCACATCCGTCCCGACGGGGACTCCGTCGGCTCGACGCTCGGGCTGATGCACTATCTGAGAGAACAGGGCAAGGATGCACGCGTATTGATCGACGATGAGATTCCCCGCATCTTCGGCGTTTTGCCGGGGGTGGAGCAGATCGCGCGTCCCGCCGAGGGGGCACGCTATACCGCCGACCTTCTGATCGTCTGCGATGTGGAGCTGAAACGCACGGGCGCGGTGCTCGATGCCGTCGATGCCGTGCGCGTGCTGAACATCGACCATCATGTGACGAACGACGAGGAGGCGGAGTACCTCTATCTGAATCCGGACGATGCTGCGACCTGCGAGATTATGTACGATCTGATTCGTGCGATGGACGGCGGTTTCTCACTCGATGCCGCGACCTGTTTCTATACGGGGATAGCGACCGATACGGGCTTTTTCCGCTTCTCGAACACCACGCCGCACACGATGCGTGCGGCGGCAGACCTCATCGAGATCGGTGTGAAGCCGAATATCATCGCGGTGGCGATGGAGATGAAATCCTACGATGAGGTCATGGCACAGGTGCGTGCAATCCGAAACCTTGAGATGTTTTATGACGGCAGGGTTGCGGCGGTCTTTATCGACGAGGAGCGGGCAAAGGATGTTACAACAACGGAGGGGATCCTCGACAAACTGCGCGTGATCGAGGGAACGCAGGTGGTCTTTTTCATGAAGTGGCTTGAGCCGGACACCTACCGCGTGAGTATGCGCTCAAAGGGCACGAATGTCTCGCGCATCGCGCAGGGATTCGGCGGCGGCGGGCACATCCGCGCGGCGGGCTGCACACTGCACGGCTCTTTTGACGAGGCGAAGAAAACCATCCTCGCGGCGATTGGGGAGGAGCTGAACCGTTAAGACGTGGACGGATTCATCAATGTATTGAAACCGACGGGGCTTTCGTCGCACGATGTCATTGACATTGTGCGGCGTATTTTTAAGCAAAAACGCGTCGGTCATGCGGGGACGCTCGACCCTGCGGCGGCGGGAATCCTGCCCGTTGCGCTCGGACGTGCCGCGCGCCTCGTGGAGTATATGGAGGGCGCGGACAAGTCCTATCGTGCGGAGATCGCGTTCGGCTACGCGACGGACACGGGGGATGTGTACGGTGAAGTGGTTGAGAGCGTGGAGAATCCCATGCTTCCCTCGGAGGAGGAGCTGCGGCGTGTGCTCGGCCAATTTGTCGGAGAGATCGAACAGCTGCCGCCCGCCTACTCTGCGATCAAGGTCAGCGGACAGCGTGCCTATGACCTCGCGCGGCAGGGAGCGGCGGTGGAGATAAAGGCGCGCACGGTTCGCATTGATCGACTGGAACTCCTGCGCGTGGATGCAGCACGCGCACGGATTCTCCTCGATGTGGACTGCGCGAAGGGGACGTATATCCGCTCGCTCTGCACGGACATCGGTGCGACGATGGGGCTTCCCGCGACCATGCGCTTCCTCCTGCGCACACGCGTCGGCGGGTTCACGCTTGATGATTCGTATACGCTCGAAGAACTCGCAGAAGCAGGGGCGGATGCACTTCGTGCACCCGATACCGCGCTCGATCTGCCTGTGTACGAACTCGACCCGCAGCGCGTGCGGGCATTCTACAGCGGGCTCTCAACCTCGGAGCGGCGCGTGGAGCTTGCCGAGGGGGTCTATCGCGTGTATGCCGAGGGCGTTTTTCTCGGCATCGGACGCTATGATGCGGCAGCACATGAGATGTACCCTGCAAAGGCGTTCCCGCCGGTCTGATGTCAAGCCTTTGAAGTAACGTGCCGCTCGAAAAATGAGAAAACTGCCGAAGTCGATCGATGGTATGTGGATGAGGACGCCATCGATAGGAAGAATCAGCCTTGACAATATTCGCGGTAGAGCATACTATGATAGTAGGACAAGGTGAGGAGAGAGTGATCCCGTGAGAATGCTGAAGAAAGATGTTCCTGCGGAATATGCGGAACTGATTCAGAAACTTCGTCTGATCGACGATACGTTTTTCAACGTATGTTTTGACAACTATGTCGAGGGAATGCAGCTCCTGCTGCGTATCTTCTTCGGACGCGATGATCTTGTTGTCAAACATGTCGTCACACAGCAGAGCACGGACAACCTCTATGGCCGCGGCGTGCGTTTTGATGTATTGGCGGAGGACAGCGAGGGAAAGCTCTACGACTGCGAGGTGCAGCGTGCCAACGAAGGAGCGGTTCCTCGTCGGGCACGTTATAACAGCAGCATGATGGACGCGCGAGAATTGGCAAAAGGAGAGGATTTTTCCAAACTGCCCGAAACATGGGTGATCTTCATCACGGAAAACGACATCTATGGAGAGGGATTCCCTCTGTACCATGTGGAGCGAATCATAGAGGAGCTTCAGCGACCGTTTGATGATGGTGCGCATATTCTTTATGTCAATGGCGCAAAACGCGATGATACGCCGCTTGGGCGATTGATGCAGGATTTCTTTTGTGAGAATCCCCAAAAGATGAATTATAAGGAACTTGCCCAAAGAGCGGATTACTTTAAGGCAGAAGCAGAGGGGGTACATACCATGTGCGAACTGATGGAAAAATTCGGCGAGAGGAAATTGGAAGAGGGACGTATGGAGGGACGCCTTGAGGGACGTGCCGAGGGACGCGCTGAGGGACGTATGGAGGGACGTGAGCTAGGTCGCATTGAAGGACACCGTGAGGGAATGCTCGATATGGTGCGTTCTCTGTTTACGCTGAATGTTCCCATTGAGGTGATCGAGCAGTCGAGCGGCTTGACGCGCACGGAGATTCTGGCACTGCAAGACGCGGCTGTTGAGTAGTATGGATGGGTGAAGATACCATGTGCGAACTGATGGAAAAATTCGGCGAGAGGAAATTGGAAGAGGGACGTATGGAGGGACGCCTTGAGGGTCGTGCTGAGGGACGCGCTGAAGGACGCGCTGAGGGACAGCGCAGGATGCTCGATATGGTGCGTTCTCTGTTTACGCTGAATGTTCCCATTGAGGTGATTGAGCAGTCGAGCGGCTTGACTCGCACGGAGATTCTGGCACTGCAAGACGCGGCTGTTGAGTAGTATGATTTTTTGCCCGAGAGAAAGCCACCGGTCACATTCGGTGTGTGGAATCTCTCGGGTTTTTTTGTTGCTAAAGGAAGCACTGATAAATTCAGCACCGCCATCTTGACGCATCTTTTTTGCCCGCACTGTGTCGACAAATCCTCCACATAGCCCCTGCTATGCGTCCGGTTTGCCTCCTTGTTCGGACGAAAAAATCTACGCCAATCTGACGGACTTCATTTTATCAGCGATTCCTAAAATTTCCAACATTAATGATCTCAAAGATGCAGGAAAAAGCTCTGGAATTGTGCAATATTTCGAGAATATTTAGAGCTAAAGTCCCGGAAAACTGCCGTTTTCAGCGTTTTCTGGGACTTTAGAACCTGTAGTAAATGACAGCTATACAAGTTCGTGAATCTTTAGTAAAATAGTGACAGGAGAATGCATGCACAAGTGTTCATTTCTGGACACTGTGCGGTGAATGGCGTTCGTTTCTTTGGAAAGGGACGCAGGACGGAGGGAGCGTGGATGCAGCGTGTCTGCGCTTCCTCGGGAACAAGGAGGTAGAACATCATGAAACAAGCAGCAGGCAAACACTTGCGGCTCGCCATCGCCTATGCGCTCTTTGCGGGGGCGCTCGCCGCGCCGTTTGCGGCATCGCCGGCGTATGCGCTGCCCGTGGAGGGGGCGAATGCGGCGGCGAATGCGGCGGAGGCGACGATCACGCAGAGCGGCACTGTCATGGACATCAATGGCAAGACACTGAACAACATCCTCCGGTGGGAGGACTTCTCCATCGACGCGGGGGAGAAGGTGCGCTTTGACAGCGGCGCACAGGCGAAGGACTATCTGAACTTCGTCACGAGCGAGGCGATGTCGCGCATCTACGGCACGATCGAGGGCGGCAATAATGTCTACCTCGTGAACCCGCACGGCATCCTCTTTGCCGAGAGCGCGCAGGTCAATACGGGCGCACTTTACCTGTCGACGGCACTGAGTATAGATGTCGATACATCTGTCTTCCGGGGGGGGGGGACAACCCTCTCTGCGGCAAAGGACAGTATGGCGATGTGCTGAATCTCGGCACGGTCAAGGCGAACAGCCTCTACATCGAGGGGAAAAACGTCACCGTCCTCGATACGGATAACGTGACAGACGCATTCGAAACGCCGCTCACAGGGAGCGCGGTCACGATCAAGAGCAAAAAGACGCCAGTGATTGGCTATGAGGTCGACAACAAGAGCAACATCGCGTTTAACGAGAACGGCGTGAGTGTATATCATTCTGTCCATGAATATGCGTCAACCGATCCGACGGGCCTTAGCCGCTCCGCGACGGCACGCCACTGGGTCGTACAGAACCTGAGCGGCGCGAACCACGCGAATTATGATTTTATGCTGGTGCGCAATGTCTACGACCTCCAGCATATCGACGCGAACTTGAAGGGCTCGTATATGCTGAAAAACGATATCGACGCGGGTGTGACGCGGACGAACCTCTGGAACGACGGCAAGGGATTCAAACCGCTCAGGAATTTTCATACCAAGTTCGACGGCGCCGGTCATACGATCAAAAACCTCTATATCAATCGCCCGACGGGGTATAAGGTCGGGCTGTTCGAGACAATGACGATTGGAATAGACCAAGATGCGTATATTGGCAATCTCACCCTTGAGGGCGGAAGCATACGGGGAGATAAAGTGGTCGGCGGCATCGTAGGCCACTTTGGGGGCGGCGCGCTGAGAAATATTCGGAACTTCAATGAGGTCAAGGGAACGAAGCTGGTCGGCGGCATCGCAGGCGCGATGGAAGGGGAGAAATCGACGTACGGGCAAATTCCCAGGCACGTTCGGATGGACAATGTATATAACGGAGGTGTGGTCGGGGAATTCGGCGTCTCGGACAAGGTCGGCGGCATTGTGGGGGGGCTCAATTTTGGAACCATCCAAAGTGCGGCAAATGAGGGGGCTGTTCGTGGCAAGAACATGGTCGGCGGCATCGTAGGCTACTTTCAGAAGGACGAGAACAGGCTGGAGAATGTCTACAATACCGGCGAGATTCGAGGGAAGAATATCGTCGGCGGACTCGTCGGACGTATCACCCAACACGGCTACATTACGAACGCCTACAATGCGAATAAGGTCTACGCCGACGCAGCCGGCGGCTATGTGGCGGGACAGCTGGATATTCAACACGGCTCGAAGACGCCCTTCAGAAATTTGGATTGGGTGAACTTTCACGACGGCACGCAGGCGATCGGCGAAAATGTAAACGGGGGCATTTTCCATGACAACGGGGTAGGAGGGGAGCATAGCCTGGCGGAGATGAAGGACTACTTTTCTCACTTTCTCTATTGGGAAAACGAAGAGGGGCGTCAGATCGTCGCGAGGAAGGGCGGCACGGAGATGCCGTGGCGCATCTACGAGGGGCTTACGATGCCGCTGTTGACGGGGCTGATGCAGGGCGCGAAGACCGTCGGCAAGGTCTACGACGGCACGCCCGGGACAGGTAACCCGCACGTCTTCCTGTCGGCCCCCGGGAAGAACGCGGGCGACTACGAGGTCTACGGCGACCAGCTCGGCTATGACATCGTCGGTCGATATGTCATCCGCCCGAAGGCGCTGACGGCTGCCGCTGCGGGCAGCCCGAACTTTACCAAGGTCTACGACGGCACGACGGACGTCAAGCAGTACCCTGAGCTGACGCACTACACGCTGACGGGGCTTGTCGCGGGCGACAGCGTGGGACTCACCGTCACCGAAGGCATCTACGCCGACAAGAACGCGGGCACGGGCAAGGCCGTGACCTTCACGGGGCTGTCGCTGACGGGGGCGGATGCGAAGAACTACAGGCTCGCGGGCGACACGCTCACCTATTCCAGTGCGGGCGAGATCACGAAGAAGCCGCTGACGATGGAGAAGGTCGCGGGCGCGGCGTTCACAAAGGAATACGACGGTACGAAGACTGTCGCCGAAGCCCTGCAGAGAGATGTCAACTACACGCTTACGGGTGTCGTCGTGGGCGAGGGCGCGGATGTCGTCTCGCTGGCTGCTGGTGCAAGCGGCACCTACGCGACGAAGAATGCCCAAGCCGACGGCGCGAAGCAGAACGTCACCTTCACGGGTCTGACGCTGACGGGTTCGGGCGCGGGGAACTATACGATTGCGGGGAGTAAGACCCTCACGAACGCGGGTGTCATCCGTCCGAAGGACATCACCATCAAGGAGAATGACATCTCTTACCTCTACTATGATTCCACCTTCCAAATTCAAAAAGAGTATGACGGTACGGCGGATACCTCCTATACCCCCATCAGGGGGCGGCACTACGACCTGGAGGGCGTTGTCTCAGGGGAGCAGCTCGATGTGCACGTCGGCAAGGGGGCGTACGCGGACAAGAACGCGGGGGAGCGGAAGACCGTTACGTTCAGCAACCTCAGTCTGTATGACGTGAACGGCGTAAACGCAGAGAAGAACTATCGCCTCGCGACGTCCTCATTTACGTCGAACCTCGGCAAAATCAGCCAGAAAAGAGTAGAGGTGCAGGTTCTGCCGGGCGTGCGCTTCGACAAGGAGTATGACGGCACGTTCGATGTCACGCGAAAGGCGGTCAGAGGCGCGGACTATAAGATCCTCGGTGTCGTGGCGGGAGACGAAAACGACCTTGACATCACCTACAACTTCTCCCTGTATCAAAACGGCAACAATGCCGGGGGAGACAGGCCGGTGAGCTTCCAAGACATGCATCTGGCGGGGTCTGCCAAGGACAACTACTATATGGACATGCTGAATTTCAACGCCATCGGGAAGATCACTCCGAAAACCCTGACGATGGAGCAGGTCGCGGGCACGGAGTTCACGAAGACCTACGACGGCACGACCGCCGTCACGCAGACTCTGCAGCGTGATGTCAACTACAAGCTCACGGGCGTCGTCACGAACGTCGTCACGGGCGAGGAGGATATCGTCTCCATCGACACCACATCCGCAGTCGGCGCGTACCAGACGAAGAATGCCCAAGCCGACGGCACAAAGCAGAACGTCAGCTTCACCGGCATTACGTTGACGGGTTCGGGCGCGGGCAACTATACCATCGCCCCGACCATGACGATTGCAAACGCGGGCGTCATCACGCCGAAAGCCCTCACCTTCGCCCTCATCAGCGGCGTACACCTCGACAAGGTCTACGACGGCAACGCCAACGTCACGCATCCGCTCGTGCGCGACACAGACTACACCCTCGATGGCTTCGTCGGCAGCGAGGGGACGGGTATCATCCTCGATGTGGGCGCGGGAAAATACGCCGACAAGAACGTCGGCGTCGACAAGGTCGTCACGTTCAGCGGCAGGACGCTCACCGGCTCCGGCGCGGAGAACTACACCATCACCCCGGTGACCACCGTCGGCACCATCACGCCGAAGCCGCTGGCGGCAGGACTTGTCGGCTCCTTCGACAAGACGTACGACGGAAATGCAAACGTCACACAGTCATTGGCTCCGGGCACGAACTATCTGCTGATGGGCAGTATCGCGGGCGATGCGCTCACGCTTACGGGCACGGGCAGCTATGCCGACAAGAACGCGGGCACGGGCAAGCCCGTGACCTTCACGGGACTGACGCTGACGGGCGCCGACGCGGGCAACTACACGCTCACCACGGCGACCCTCACGGGTGGGGGCACGATCGCGCCGAAAGCCCTGACCATGGAAAAGGTGGCGGGCGCATACTTCACTAAAGTCTACGACGGCAATACAAACGTCACGCAGACCTTGCAGCGCGGCGTCAACTACACCCTCACGGGCGTCATCGAGGGCGAGGACGACACCGTCGTCTCCATCGACACCACATTGGCGCACGGAGCATATCAGACGAAGGACGCACAGGCGGGCGATGCCATGCAGGACGTCGACTTCACCGGCATCACCCTCACCGGCACGGGCGCAGGGAACTACACCCTCGCTCCCACCATGACCATCGCTGGCGCAGGAAAGATCACACCGAAGGAGCTGAATGTCGACCTCGCCTCGGGCGTACACTTCGACAAGACGTATGACGGCGATGCAAACGTCACGCAGACGCTCTCGAAGGGCACGAACTACACGCTGACGAACTTTGTCGCGGGCGAGGGCGCAGGCATCACGCTCGACGAAACGGTACGCGGACAGTACGCGGACAAGAACGCGGGCGCAGATAAGGCGGTTGCGTTCGACGGACTCACGCTCACGGGCACGGGCGCGGGCAACTACCGACTGAATAAGACCGCGCTCACGGGTACGGGCACGATCGACCAGAGGACGCTCGGCGTCACCTTTACAACCGCGCCCGTCACCAAGGTATATGACGGCACGACGAACGCCATCACGGCACTCAGCAAGGGCGATCACTACACGCTGACAAACTTCGTCGCAGGAGAGGGGGACGGTATCGCCATCACAGGGACAGGAACCTTTGCAGATAAGAACGTCGGCACGAAAGCCGTAAACTTCAGCGATTTGACGCTTACGGGCGAAGGCTCGGGCAACTATCGCCTCGCGGCGACGGCGCACACGGGCACGGGCACGATCACGCACCGCGACCTCACGCTGACGGCAGACGAGAAGTCCGTCACGCAGGGCGAGGCTCTGCCCGCCTTTACGGGGCGTGCGGAAGGATTCGCCGCCGGCGAGGATGCGAGCGTCTTTGGCACGGACAGCCTCGTCTTCACGAGCACGGTTGCCGACACGAATACGCTTGGTAGCTACGCCGTCACGGGCAGAATCGGCAGCATCGCCGAAGGCCTCCTCGGCAACTACCGCATCCGTCAGGCGGCGGGCAACGCGCGAGCCTTTACGGTCACCGCCATGCCCGTCTCGGGCGGCATCTTCGCCTCGCTCGTACAGGACGCGAAACCCGTCTTTGACGACGGCTACAGCCGCATCGTCTACCTCTTCGGCACGCCACGTCCCGTTCGTGCCTTGACGCTCGGCCTCTACCGCTTCGATGCGGGGAACGGTCTTGAAATTCAGGGGCTGCACCTCTGATGGCGTAGGAACGTACTTGTTCGCAAAAACTCTGCAAAAAGGAGTCCTTCCCATGAAAATAAAAGCAAAACGCCCGCGCCTCAGACTTGCGCTGCCGCTTGCGGCGGCGCTCCTCCTGCCGGGCACGGCGCTCGCCGCGACGAACCTGCCGCAATCTGACGCGAATCTGCCCGAAAAGGCGCAGGAAAACGCCCTCGAAAGCCGTCTGCCGAACCATGCAGACGGCGGGAGCGCGGCGGCATCCTTCCGCCTCTCGCACATCGAAGTCGAACAGGACGGCACGCAGCTCGCCGCTGCCGCCCTCGATGAGCGGACTGCGCCGTACCTTCGTCGCGCCATCTCCGAAGCCGACATCAATGCGCTTCTGGCAGAACTCACCAACTACGCACGCAGTCACGGCTATCCCGCAGCCGCCGCCTACCTGCCGTCGCAGTCGAATGCGGACGGTACACTCTCCATCCGCATCCTCGCGGGACGCTACGGCAAGATCAAGATCGAAAACAGCGCCGCCATCAGCGACGCGAAAATCAAGCGGCTCGCCCATGCGCTCAAAGAAGGCGCACCCATCGAAGGGAAGCCCTTGGAAACCGCGCTCTACAACATCGCCGCCCTCGGCGGCATCGAAGCGGCGGGCGTTCTCTCGCCGGGCGCAGCCTTCGGCACGAGCGATCTCACGATCCGCGCCAAGGACGGCAAGCGGCAAAGCTACGTCCTCTACAGCGAGAACTACGGCAGCGAAACCTCGGGCCGCTACCGCTTCGGCTTGCAGGGCACCTTTGAAAACCTCACGAAGAGCGGCGACCGCCTGAATCTCGGTGTCACCCTCTCCAACAAGGATCTGCACAACTACAGTATCAGCTACAGTCACCCCGTCGGCGCTGACGGCACCGTGCTGGGACTCGGCGTCAGCCGCATGGACTACGAGCTTTCGGGAGCCTTCCGCCGTCTCGGCGCTGAAGGCACGGCGGACACCTTGAGCATCTTCGGCACGACGCCGCTCTGGCGCACGTCCAAAAGCTCGCTCGCCGTCTCCTACGGCTGGGACCGGCGCAGACTCAAGGATGAGTACAAGGCGGTCGGCATGGAACTGGAGAAGCACAGCAGCACCTTCCGCCTCGGTCTCAAGGGCGAAGACCGCTATGTCCGCACCATCCTCACCTATGACATTACCGCCTACGCCGGACGGCTCAGTGCGGACTCGGACTGGGCACGCATCCAGATGAAGCGTGCAGGCACGGAGGGCGGCTTTACGAAAGCCGTCGCGAACCTCAACGTGCAGCGAACACTCAGCGACTGCTTCAATCTGAACTTTAAGGCGCAGGTGCAGAAAGCCGGCACGAACCTCGACAGCTCCGAGGAGATCTATCTCGGTGGTGCAAGCGGCGTGCGTGCCTACCCACAGGGGGAGGTATCGGGCGATAACGGCTATCTGACGAATCTCGAACTGTCCTATCGGACGAACGTACCGAACCTGACACTGAGCACCTATTTCGACATGGGACAGGTGCAGTATGCCAACGATGGCATCGGGGGCAGCGAGATACTCAAGGGCTATGGCGTGGGCATCTCCTACAGCCGCCCCGGCGACTACTTCGTGCGTCTTGACTGGGCGCGGCGCATCGGCCTCCCCGAGGACGCAAGCGAAGCCGCCAAGGCGAAGAACCGCCTGTGGTTCATGGTCGGCAAGGTCTGGTAAACTGATTTGAGCAAATGAAGAGCTGATGTACGAAGTGAGATTCTTCGTATAACAGCTCTTTTGTTTTGCGAAAATGCTTCTCTGTGCTATAATGGCAGGAATGACAAAGGAGGATATTTTACATGAAGATAGATGACATCATCCACGGCTTTCGCCTCGTTCGCTCGGAGGAGATTGCGGAGGCGGACGGGCGGGGGCATACGTTTGTCCATGAGAAGACGGGCGCACGGCTCTTCTTTCTCGAAACGACGGACGACAACAAGGTGTTCTCGATCAGTTTCCGCACGCCACCTGTGGATGATACGGGCGTGGCGCATATCGTGGAGCACTCCGTGCTCTGCGGGTCGCGCAAGTATCCCCTCAAGGAGCCGTTCGTGGAGCTTGTGAAGGGCTCGCTCAATACGTTCCTCAACGCGATGACGTTCCCAGACAAGACGATGTACCCTGTGGCAAGCCGCAACGCACGCGATTTTCAAAATCTGATGGACGTGTACCTCGACGCAGTGTTCTATCCATCCATGCGCACGAACCCGCAGGTGCTCATGCAGGAGGGGTGGCACTACGAACTTGACGATGTGGATGCTCCGCTCCGTTACAGTGGCGTGGTCTACAACGAGATGAAGGGTGCACTCTCGGCGCCCGATGATCTCCTTGGCAGCCGCATCATGGCGGCGCTCTACCCCGATACGACGTATGGCTGCGAGTCGGGCGGCGATCCCGACGCGATTCCTTCACTTACACAGGAGATGTTTCTCGATTTCCATGCACGGTACTACCATCCGTCGAACAGCTATATCTATCTGTACGGGGATATGGACATCGAGGAAAAACTTGCGTACCTCGATCGTGCGTACCTCTCGCATTTCGAGCGGATTCCCGTGCCCTCGCGCATCGACCGTCAACAGGCGTTCGCGGGGCAGGTCAAGGCGGCACATTTCTACCCCGTCGGGACGGAGGAGCCGCTGGAGGAGAACAGCTTCCTCTCGCTGAACTGGGTCATCGGTGACACGTCCGACCAGAGGCGCGTGATGGCGCTCCAGATTCTCGATCATGCGCTTCTCAGGATGCAGGGCGCACCGCTGCGTCAGGCACTCATCGACGCAGGGCTGGGGCGTGACGTGGACTCGAACTATGAGAGTGACATCCTGCAGCCGCTGTTCAGCATCATCGTGAGCAAGTCGGAGACGGCGCGTGCGGATGAATTCGTGCGGATCGTCAAGGACACGCTGCGAAAACTCGCGGACGGGGGACTGGATCACACGCTTGTACAGGCATCGCTCAATACGCTTGAGTTCCGTCTGCGCGAGTCGGACTTTGGCTCCTCGCCAAAGGGGCTCATCTACGGCATCCGCATGATGAAGACGTGGCTCTACGATGGCGCACCCGCCGACTATCTGCGCTATGAGGATGTGCTCGCGGAGCTGAAGGATGGTCTGGGAAAGGGCTACTTCGAGCAGGTGATCCGCACATCCTTCCTTGAGAATCCGCATGAGGCTCTCGTGACGCTCGCGCCGAGCCGGACGCTCGGACAGGAGCGTGCGGCGGCGCAGGAAAAGATGCTCGCGGAGAAAAAGGCGGCGATGAGCACCGCTGAGATCGCGAAGGTACTCGATTCCTGCGCGGCACTGAAGGCGGCGCAGGAGGAGGCGGACTCGGAGGATGCGCTTGCGTCGATTCCGATTCTTGCACGCTCGGACATCCGTGCGGATGCGGAGCGTCTGCCGCTTGCGGTGCGTGACTGCGCGGGGACGCAGGTTCTGTACTCCGATCTTGAGACGAACGGCATTGTCTATCTGAATTTTTACTTCCCAATGGCGGCGGTCGCACAGGCGGATCTGCCGTATGCGTATCTTCTCGCCGAGATGTTCGGCGCGGTCGATACCGCACGGCACAGCTATGCGGAGCTTGCGATGCTGCGCAGTCTTTACACGGGCGGCTTCGGCGCGGACATTGTCGCCTATACGCGTGCGGGTGAGCCGGACTCCCTGCTCCCTCGCTTCAAGCTGCGTGCGAAGGTGCTGCGTGAGAATCTGCCGCGTCTTTTCGATCTCCTTGCGGAGATTATGACGGAGAGCGATTTTTCGGGCGCAAAGCGTGTGCGGGAGCTGATCGACGAGGAAAAGACGGGCATGGAGCTCTCGCTCCAACGCGCGGCAAATCAGGTGGTCGCCGCGCGCATCGCGGCGTATCTGACCCCTTCGGGACGCTATGCGGAGGTGGGCGGGCTGCCGTTCCACGACTTCCTGCGCACGTTCAAGGAGGACTTTGCGGCGCGTCATGCGGAGATGCAGGAGGCGTTTGCACGTATTTTGCCGCAGATTTTCAATGCAAACGCTCTGATGGTGAGCGTTACCGCACCTGCTGCGGATTACGATGAAGTAGCGGCACAGCTTACAGCGTTCCGGCAGAAGCTCTCGTCCGAAACCTTCCCCGCTGCGTCGTATACATGGGAGATTGCCGCGCGAAATGAGGGGCTTATGACGCAGAGCCGCGTGCAGTATGTGGCGAAGGGCGCGAACTTTATCAAGCTGGGGTACGAATACACGGGCGTTCTGCGTGTGCTTGAAACGCTGCTCCGCTATGACTATTTCTGGACGCGCATCCGCGTGCAGGGGGGCGCATACGGTGCGATGACGCAGTTCAACCGCAACGGCTTCATGATCTTTTCCTCCTACCGCGACCCGAACCTCGCGGAGACGCTTACGGTGCTCGATGAAACGGCGGACTATGTGCGCTCGTTCGATGTGTCCGACCGTGAGATGGACAAGTTCATCATCGGGACAATGAGCAGTGTGGATGCGCCGCTGACCCCGCAGATGAAGGGCGATATTGCGGCGACGTTCTACCTGCGCGGCATCACATGGGAGGATCGCCGGAAGGCACGCGCGGAGATTCTCACGGCACGTCAGGAGGATGTACGTGCGCTTGCGCCGATGATTGAGGCGGCAATGCGTGAAAATGTGCGCTGCGTGCTCGGCGGCGAGGAGAAGATTCGCGCGAATGAGGCACTTTTCGGCGCAATTCGCCCCGCGCTGCGAACGTGAGGAAAATTTTTGACTTTTCGTGCCGCGCGTGGGATAATAGCGGCAGATGAACTTGAAGGGGGAACTGCCATGAAAAAGACAATTTTCCGTGGTGCCGGCGTCGCCATTATCACGCCGTTTACGGAAACAGGCGTAAATTATCCCGAACTCGGACGGATCATCGAGGATCAGATTGCGGGCGGCACGGATGCCATCATCATTACGGGTACGACGGGCGAGTCCGCGACGATGTCGGACGCGGAGCACCGTGAGGCAATCCGCTTTGCCGTGGCACAGGTGAAGGGGCGCATTCCCGTCGTGGCGGGAACCGGTTCGAACGAAACCGCCTACGCGGTTGAGCTGTCGAAGTATGCGGAGAAGGTCGGAGCAGATGCGCTCCTCCTCGTGACCCCGTATTACAACAAGTGCACGCAGAACGGGCTCATCGCGCACTATACGAAGATCGCGGACAGCGTGAACATTCCTGCGATTCTCTACAATGTGCCTTCGCGGACGGGGGTGAGCATCAAGACGGAGACGTATGCGGTTCTCGCCAAGCATCCGCGCATTGCTGCGGTCAAGGAGGCGAGCGGCGATCTTTCGGCGATCCTGCGTCTGCGGTCGGCGGTCGGCGACGAGCTCGCGGTTTACTCCGGAAACGATGATCAGATCGTCCCCATTCTCTCGATCGGCGGTCTTGGCGTGATCTCCGTGCTCTCGAATGTTGCGCCGCAGGCGACGCACGATATATGTCGGCACTATTTTGACGGCAATACGGCGGAGGCTGCGCGTCTCCAGATCGCATATGCCGATCTCATCGCGGCGCTCTTTTGTGAGGTCAACCCGATTCCCGTCAAGACGGCGATGCGCCGTCTCGGCTATGCTACGGGTCCCCTGCGTATGCCTCTCTCGGAGATGGAGCCAGCTCATGCGGCGCAGCTCGATGCGGCTCTCAGAGCTCATGGCTTGTTGAAGTAATTCAATCAGACGCTCTCTTTTTATGCAGTGCAGCGAGGGGGCGTTTTTTGATATGGAAAGGACGGAGTGCGGTGACAGAGGATAAAGTCGATCTCGCACGTGCAGAATGTGCCATGCGCGAATTTCTCACGGCGGTCGGTGTTGATCTCGCGGCGCAGGGAATGGAGGAAACCCCTGCGCGTGCGGCTGCGCTCTATGCAGAGCTCTTTGCGGGACTGCACACGGATACGGAGGATCTCTGGGCGGATGTGCTGACGGAGAAGACGGACGGGCTCATCGCCGTTCGTGCCATTTCCTTTCACTCTGTCTGTGAGCATCATCTGCTTCCGTTCTTCGGGACGGCACATATCGTCTATCGTCCGCACGCGGGGCGCGTGGCGGGCTTTGGCGTTTTTGCGCGGCTCGTTGCGCGTATGGCACAGCGTCCGCAGCTGCAGGAGCGGCTGACGGAGGACATTGCGCGGGAGATCGAGCAGGGGCTCGGGGCGGAGGGCGTACTCGTTGTGCTCGACGCGCGGCAACTCTGCATGACGATGCGCGGCGCACGAGCGTATGGGACGCATACGACGACCTCGGCGAGCAGGGGGATATTTCGTTCGGACAAAACGATGGAATTGCAGGCGTGGCAGATGCTTGGAGAGAGGAACAATGGCGAAGAGAATATATCGCTTCCCTGACGGCAAGGAACTGACGCTCGGCAGACGTACGCTTGTCATGGGGATTCTGAATGTGACGCCGGACTCGTTTTCGGACGGGGGCAAATGGAATACGCGTGACGATGCCCTGCGGCATATGGATGAGATGGTGCGGGATGGTGCGGACATCATCGACATCGGTGCGGAGTCGAGCCGTCCCGGCTTTGTGCCGATGAGCGCGGCAGAGGAAATGGAGCGGCTTCTGCCGTTTCTCACGGAGATTTTGAAGGAATGTCCCGTTCCTGTTTCTGTGGATACATTCAAGGCCCAGACGGCGCGTGCGGCACTTCGGGCGGGCGCACATATCCTGAACGATATTTGGGGACTGCAATACGCAGAGGAGCAGGGAGCGATGGCGCGTGTCGCCGCAGAGGCGGATGTGCCTGTCGTCGTCATGCACAATCAGCACGGGACGGTATACAGCGGGGACATCATTGCGGAAATGCGTGCGTTCTTTGCGCGCTCGTTTGCAACGGCAGATGCGGCGGGGCTTGCGCGTACGAACCTCATCCTCGATCCCGGCATCGGCTTCGGCAAGACGGCGGAGCAGAATATGCACGTTCTCAGGCGCATGGATGAACTCATTTCCTACGAGGGGGAGGCGTATCCGATGCTCCTCGGAGCGAGCCGCAAGAGTTTTATCGGGGCGGCACTTGATCTGCCCGTCACGAAGCGCATGGAGGCGACGGGGGCGGTGTGCGTCATGGGCATTGAGCGCGGTGCGTCGATTGTGCGTGTGCATGATGTGAAGCCGATTGTGCGGATGTGCCGCATGACGGACGCGATTTTGGGAGCGTAGGTATGGATCGAATTTTTCTGCGCGGGATGCGCTTTATGGCGTGTCACGGTGTACTGCCGCATGAGCGGGAAGTGCCGCAGCTCTTTGAGGTGGATGTGGAACTCGGACTTTCTCTGCGTGCGGCGGGGGAGAGCGACGATCTTGACGATACGGTGAACTATGCCAAGGTCTATGATGTTGTGTCCACAGTTTTGACGGTCACCCGAAAATATCTCATTGAGGCGATTGCGGAGGAGATAGCGGACGATCTTCTGCGGGATTTCGATGTGCTTCGCCTCGTGCGTGTTACTGTACACAAGCCGGCCGCACCCATCGACGGTATCTTCTCGGATGTCGGTGTCTCCATCCTGCGCCGTCGGAAAGATCTCATATGCTGACGGCGTATATCGGTCTTGGGGCGAATCTCGGCGCACGCGGGGAGACGATGCGTGCGGCTCTGCGGCGGATGGCGGAACTTCCGCCGGTGCGCATGGGGCAGGTGTCGCATTTCTACGAAACGCCGCCGTGGGGAAAGACCGATCAGCCGCCCTTCCTCAATGCGGCGGCGCAGATTTCGTTTGACGGAACGCCGCACGAACTGCTCGGCGCACTCCAACGCATTGAGCAGGAACTCGGACGCGTGCGTCACGAGCACTGGGGCGCACGGACGATTGACCTCGACATTCTGCATATCGAGGGGGTGGCGTATGCGGGTGGGGAGCTGACCCTGCCGCATCTCTATCTCACGGCGCGTGCGTTTGTGCTCGTGCCGCTTGCGGAGATTGCGCCTGATCTGATGGTGAACGGTAAGAGCATTGCGGCGTGGCTTGTTGCAGTCGATACGGCGGGCATTGCGCGTGCCCCCGAGCTCTCCGCACCGTACCCGTTCGAACTCATTGCCGCCTGTGACGAGGCGGGGGGGATTGGGCGAAACGGGCAGCTGCTCACGCACTGCGCTGAGGATATGGCACATTTCCGCCGCACGACGATGGGCGGGATTCTCGTCATGGGGCGGCGCACGATGGAGAGTCTGCCCGAGCGCCGCCCGCTCGCGGGGCGTGAGAACATCGTGCTCTCGCGGACGATGGAGCGCGGGGATGACTTTCCTATTGTGCATGACCTTGCGGAGCTGTGGGCTCTGCTCGGCGTGCTGACGCAGGATGCACCACGCCCCATCTTTGTCATCGGCGGTGCGGCGTGCTATCGTCTCCTTCTGCCCTATGTTCATCGCGCCTACATAACGCGGCTTTCAGGCACATATGCGGCGGATGTATTTCTGCCGCCGCTCGATGGCCTTGCTCGGACAGAGTTGCGGCGCGGAGAAGATTGTATTTTTGAAATTTACGAGAGAGTGCAGCATGGCAAAGGAAATTTTTAAGAACGACTGGCAGGAGCTCCTCGCGGACGAGATGGCACAGCCTTATTACCGCGAGCTGCGCACATTCCTCATCGAGGAGTATCGCACAAAACGCATCTATCCCGATATGTATTCGATCTTTAACGCATTGCACTACACGAGCTTTGCGGATACGAAGGTCGTCATTCTCGGACAGGATCCGTACCACGGCGACGGACAGGCGCACGGGCTCTCGTTCTCCGTGCAGGTCGGCATTGATCCGCCGCCGTCCCTGCTCAATATCTACAAGGAGATGCAGGACGATCTCGGCATCGTGCCGCCCGCACACGGCTGTCTGATCCCGTGGGCAAGGCAGGGCGTGCTCCTCCTCAATACGGTGCTGACCGTGCGTGCCCATGCGGCGGCATCCCATGCGGGGCACGGTTGGGAGCGGTTCACCGACCACATCATTCAGCTGCTCGGCGCACGTGAGCGTCCACTCGCCTTTATCCTCTGGGGAAGTCCCGCACGGAAGAAGCGCAGCCTTATCACGAATCCGCGCCATCTCATTGTCGAGTCGCCGCACCCGAGCCCGCTCTCGGCACATCGCGGCTTCTTCGGCAGCCGTCCTTTCTCGCGCGTCAATGATTTTCTCATCGCGGCGGGCGAGACTCCGATTGCGTGGCAGCTGCCGCCGGCAGAGGAGATAGAGGCGTGACTTTGAATATAACAGAAAGGTATTTATCATGAAAATTTCATTCCTGCGTAATATCTGTGCGCTTGGCCTAATTGCCTGTCTCGGCGGCTGCGGTGCGCCCGCTGTGAGTTCGGCGGAGATGCCGCATGAAATCGTGCAGAAGAACAGTCCGGTGGACGGTCAGAAGGAAATCTATCTCGCGGGCGGCTGTTTCTGGGGGACGGAGCTGTATATTGACCTCGTGTACGGTGTCGTCTCGGCGGAGAGCGGCTATGCAAACGGGGCGACATCACATCCCTCCTATCGCGAGGTGTGCAGCGGGAGCGGCCATGCGGAGACCGTTCATGTCGTCTATGATCCGCGCAAGGTCAGCCTTGATCAGATCCTTACGGTGTTTTACGACTCCATCGACCCGACGGCGGTGGATCGGCAGGGCAACGACATCGGTCGGCAGTACCGCTCGGGCATCTACTATGTGCCGCATACAGACGGCGGTGAGAGCGATGATGTGCGCGTGATCCAAGCATCCCTCGACGCCCTGCAAAAGCACATCGGCAAGCCCGTCGCGATTGAGGTGGAACCGATTGTGAACTTCTACCGTGCGGAGGAAGCGCATCAGGAATATCTTGTCAAGCACCCGAACGGCTACTGTCATATCTCACCCGCGCTCATTGCAAAGATGCGGGAAAAACGCGCCGCCGCAGAAAATGCTGCGAGAGCGGAGGAGGGGGCGGTGCAGCGCACCTATGAAAAGCCTTCGGATGCCGAACTCAAAGAACGGTTGACGGGGATTCAGTACGCCGTCACGCAGCAAAAGGCGACCGAACCCGCCTTCCGAAACGAATACGATCACGAATTCCGCGAAGGAATTTACTGTGACATCACGACGGGCGAGCCGCTCTTTATCTCTACAGACAAATACGATTCCGGCTGTGGCTGGCCCGCATTCTCGCGCCCGATTGACCGTGCGCTCATCGCCGAGCATGAGGATCGCTCCTATGGGATGGTGCGTACCGAGGTAACGGCGGCGGGCAGCGGCGCACATCTGGGGCACGTCTTTGATGATGGTCCTGCGGCAACGGGGGGACTGCGCTACTGCATCAACAGCGCCTCCCTGCGCTTTGTTCCGAAGGAGGATATGGAACGCGAAGGATACGGGGAGTATCTCTATCTGCTGGAGAAATAAATAGGGCAGGAGAGAAGTCTATTGAGATGATTCGCAAAATATCTTTTTGATATATTGACAAGCCCTTCATTCAATGTTATCTTTATCGAAGTATTGAAAAACTTTATAGCATTGGATCAGGTACGAATGTTTAATAGAGAATCCGGTAAGGAAACTATTTCCAATGAAGCCGGAGCGGTTCCGCCACTGTAACAGTGAGCAGCCTGCATAGAAATGCCGACGGTATTTCATGGAATGTCACTGAGGATAATCCTCGGGAAGGCGCAGGTGAGCGATGAACTGGAGTCAGGAGAACTGCCTGATTGACAATCGCCGTTTGACCTGCGAGTGATGGGGATGGGGATTCAGACCCTTCTATTGTGTACAAATTAAGCCCTCTTCTGCTTTTGCAGGAGGGGCTTTTTACTTGTTCTTATGCTAAAAATATGAACATGGTGACGGTGTAGGGAGGGGATGAAAACAAAAGGTGAAAGCGGTAGTACCATCTCTGCACCGTGTCCGATACCTATCGTTACAGTGCGGGGCAGAATGTGATCGAGTGTGTCTATGAACTGGCGCGTGCGGTCTATCCCGAGCGCTTTGCGGATGTGAAGTAAAGGAGACTGCGATGCCGCTGCGGATGTTGGTGCTGAGTCTCACGGGGAACTGTAACCTTGCGTGTCGCTACTGCTACGCATCCGCGCAGGATCCTCATATGATGACATGGGAGACGGCGCATCGTGCCATCGACCTTGCGGCGGCGGGCGGCACGCCCTTCATCCTTCAGTTCTCGGGCGGCGAGCCGCTGCTGGCATTTCCTCTGCTGCGTCGGATTGCGGACTATATCTGTACCAATCGGATACGGGCGCGGATGGATTTGCAGACCAATGGCACATTGCTGACCGAGGGGATGGCAGACTTTCTGCACCATGCGGACATCGGCATCGGTATCAGCCTCGACGGCAGACCCGATGTTCACGATGTGTACCGCTGCTACCCTGATGGGCGCGGCTCGTCGATGGATGTGATCACGGGAATCCAGTGCCTCGGTCGACGCGGCATCGCGGTCGGTCTGACGTGTGTTGTCACGGCGGAGAATGTCGGGAGGCTCTCAGGGCTCATCGAGATGGCATACTACCTCGGTAATGTGCGGCGTATCGGCTTTGACCTCCTGCGCACACAGGGGCGCGGCACCGCTGTTCGCCCTGCACGCGAGGAGGAGATGGCACAGGCGATGGCGGAGGTTTTTGTGCGGAACGAACACCTTGGACGGCTGCACGGATACCGCATCGTGATTGCACAGGAGGAGCAGGGGAGGGGGCTTGCCGAACGCTCGGACAGCGGATTTTCCCACTGTTACGCGATGAACGGGGCAGGAGCGCACATTGACGCTGCGGGGCGCATCTATGCGTGCTCCTCCTTTGTCGGCGATGCGCGCTTTCTGCTCGGCGATGTGGAGCACGGCATCGACGTTCGGCGGCAGGAGGAACTGGCGCATGAGATGCAGGGTGCCATGGCGTTTTGTCGGGCGTGTGCGGATTTTTCGGCCTGCGGCGGCGCGTGCTATGCACGCAGGGCGGGGCAGGAGTATTCTGCCGCATCCGATGCTGAGTGTGCGTTGAAACGTGCGGCGATAAAGGCAGCAGGTGTATAGGAAGCACGGACAAAATCTGCACCAATCTGGTGGAACATCGGTGTAGATTATCGCAACCGCGACTTTGATTCCTCTCTGCTTGCACGCGGGATGGTAGGGCTTGAAGGGCCGTCCGATGCGATTGGCAAATTCCTTCCTACGGATAACTACTGGGTCGTCGATCTCGCGATGAACTATCGGGTCGCCGATGCAACGAAGGTTTATCTCAAGGTGAACAATCTGTTTAACCAATTCTATGCTGAGAAGTCCAACGCACGTGCTTCATGGTGGGGCGCAGCCGAACAGTGGTGGACGGCACCCGGACGCAACTTCATGATCGGTGTCGAGCAGAGTTTCTAACCGAGGATAGGATTGAGGAAGCACTGGTTGGACGTGGTATGCGCACTGTCAGTCAGTGCTTTTTTCCAGAAAGGAAATCGGAATGAAAAAGAGGGTGACATACCCCTTTGCTGCTATCGTTGGACAGGAGGAGATGAAGACGGCGCTTCTCCTCAGTATTGTGATGCCGTCACTCGGAGGTGTGCTCATCAAGGGGGAGAAGGGGACGGCGAAATCCACCGCCGTCCGCGCCGCCGCCGCACTCCTGCCGGATTTGGACGCAGTGCGCGGCTGTGCTTGTCACTGTGATCCTGCGTCTCCCGAACTCTACTGCGATGCCTGTCGCAGCAAGCAGCAGGAGAACGCTTTGCTTCCCACGGAGAAGATCCCCATGCGCGTGGTGGAGCTGCCCGTCAGCGCGACGGAGGATCGCGTCGTCGGGACACTTGACATGGAGATGGCGATTCACTGTGGGCGCAAGGAGTTTGAACCCGGTATCCTTGCAGCGGCGAACCGCAACATCCTCTATGTGGATGAGATCAATCTGCTGGAGGATCATATCGTTGATATTCTGCTCGACTCTGCGGCGATGGGGGTAAATACGGTCGAGCGCGAGGGGATCTCTTATGCGCATCCGGCGTGTTTTGTTCTCGTCGGGACGATGAATCCGGAGGAGGGGGACATCCGTCCGCAGCTTCTCGATCGCTTCGCGCTCTCTGTGACCGTTGTGGGTGAACGTGAGGAAAAGATGCGCGTCGAGGTCATCCGTCGGCGGATTGCCTACGAGCGCGACTCCGAAGCCTTTGCGGAACTGTATGCGGCAGAGCAGGAGCACCTGCGCACGCAGATTCTTGAGGCACGTGCACGTGTTCCCCATGTGACGGTGCCGGATGCCGTTCTTGACTACGCGGCGCAGATCTCGCTGACCCTCGGGGTTGACGGGCATCGTGCCGACATTACGCTCATCAAAGCGGGGATTGCGCACGCGGCACTTGCCGGGCGAAATACTGTCACGGCGGAGGATTTGCAGCGCGTGAGCCGGCTTGTTCTCGCGCACCGTATGCGCCGTCGTCCCTTTGAGGAGGGGCCGGTTGACTGGAGCGCGGTGGATGCGCTCTTGGGAGAAAGCGCATAAATAGCTTTTCGGAGGAAAGAAATTGAATGCTCCGCGTTATCCGCTGACTGCCATTGTCGGACAGGAGCAGGTACGACGTGCGCTTGCGATTGCACTGGTGAACCCGCGTGCGGGTGCGCTTCTGATCTCCGGTACGCGCGGTACGGCAAAGTCCCTTCTTGTCCGTGCGGCTGCGCCTTTTACGGTGACGGGACGCGTGGTTGAGCTGCCGCTTGGCGCATCGGAGGACATGGTCTTTGGCACCATCGATATGGAGGCGGCACTCCAAAAAGGGGAGCGGCAGCTGCGGTACGGGCTGCTGCATCGTGCGCACGATACCATCCTCTATATGGACGAGGTCAATCTCCTGCGGGAGGATATTCTGATCGCTGTGCTGAAATGCGCGGGAGACGGTTTCTTTCGTCTTGAGCGGGACGGGCTGTCGTTCAACGAGGAGGTTTCCTATACACCTGTCGGTACGATGGATCCCGCCGAGGGAACGCTTCGTTCCGCGCTGTTGGATGCCTTTGGTCTGTTTGTGTCGATGGAGGATATGACCGATCGCGTGCAGCGCAGGGAGATCGTTACGCGTGTGCTCGCCTACGAGCGCAATCCTGCGGCATTTCGTACGGCATACGAGGCGCAGGAAACCGCATTCGCTGCGACAATTCGCCGTGCGCGTGTGCTGCTGCCGGATGTAGAAGCACCGTCAGCCATTTTCCACTTTGCAGCTGCCTGTGCTGCGCGTGCGCACTGTGTCGGCAACCGTGCGGAGATCTATCTCATCGAGGCGGCGCGTGCGCTTGCAGCACTTGCGGGCAGATCGTTCGTTATGCCCGCAGACGTGGAGGAGGCGGCGGCGTTCGTCCTCGTGCATCGGATGAGCCGACCGCAGGAACAGCAGCCGCTGCCGCCTCCGAGTGACGGGAATGTGCCGGAGCGGGAGAGGGATGCTCTTACCGGTGAGATGCAGAACCCCTCTCCCACGCAGGACGATGGAGACGCACAACCTCCTCAGGAGCACACGCAGGAAAACGAACCACAGGACGGAGCAGATGATCCGCCTCCATCGGAGGCGGAGGAGCCGTGTGCGAAGGACGAGGATCGCGTTGCCGCGCCGCTCGAAAATATTATGGCACGGCTCTCGCTTCTCTCCATGACGATGCGTGCGCAGGGCGGAAAGAGCGGCAGGCGTGACATTGTTCAGACGCATACGGCGGATGGCCGCTGTATGCGCACGGGATTGCCGCAGGCGGGTGTTCGCCCCGATCTCGCACTCTCTGCCACGCTGCGTGCAGCCGCACCCCATCAGCGTATGCGTCAGGGCAGTCAGGCGGTTGTGATCCGTCCCGAGGATGTGCGCGTTTGGGTGCGTGCGAAGCGATCGGCGGCGCACATTCTGTTCCTCGTCGATGCGAGCGGGTCGATGGGTGCACGCGAACGTATGCGGATGGTGAAGGGGGTTATCCTTGCCCTCCTGCGGGAGGCATACCAAAAGCGTGACTGTGTTGGCCTGATTGCCTTTCGGCGGGATCGTGCGGAAACGCTGCTGCCGATGACGCGCAGCGTGGAGCTGGCGGAAAAGCTCTTGCGCGATCTGCCGACGGGCGGGCGGACACCGCTTGCCGAGGGGCTCGCCCATGCACATCGGACACTGCGTGAACTGGAGCGCAAGGGCAGCGAGAAGACGGTGCTTGTCCTCGTCACAGACGGACGCACAAATACCAAAGAGGGAGACGTTGGGATGCAGCATGCACTCCATGCGGCGGAGGAGATCGCGGAAACTGCGGCATTTCCCCTTGTCCTCGATACGGAGCGTTCTGTTCCGCGCGTCGGTATTGCGCCCGAACTTGCGCGTCGGATGGCGGCGCAGTATTATACATTGGAACGGCTCTCGGCGGAGGGCGTGCTTGAGATTGTCCGTGCATCCCGCAGGATGCAGAATCGGGAGTATGGAAGCAGATGAAGATTACAGTCTATACGAATATCTTGCGCGTCCGTGTGCTTGCGCACCGTTGCGCTGCATCCATGGAGGAGCCCGAGGTATGCGTATGTTCCGTCAGCGCCATGGACAGCTGGGAGGAAATGCGTGTGGCGGCGGATCTCCATCTCTTTCTCTGGATGGGGACGGGACTGGACAATGTTTTTTTGCAGAAGGCATCGCGCAGCTTGCAGAAGCATCGGAGTCCCCATCTGATCGTTGTGGACAACGCCGATCATGACAAGGTGACGTACGGCTTTTCGGAGAAACAGATTCAGACGGCATGGGCGTATTTTCGCTACGACGGCGAGGAGAATATGCGCAATCTCTTTCTCTGGCTTGGCAGGGAGTTTGGTGGGCTTGCCTGCACAGCAGCGCCGCCGCGTCCGCTTGCGTGGAACGGTGTCTATCATCCGAGATGGCAGGGAAAACCCGAAGATATTGCGGGCTATCTCGCTGCTCATTACGAGGATGGCCGTCCGACGGTCGGCGTAATCTTCTATCGCTCGGAGTGGATTACGGGCGATTTCACCTATCATGCGGCGCTCATCCATGCGATTGAGCGGGAGGGGATGAACGCCATCGCCGTGTTTTCCAACTCCTACCGCGACGAGCGCGTAGCCTCACCGACGCTGATGGATGCGATTCGCACATATTTTTGCAGGGACGGACAGCCCTTTGTCGATGTCATCATTAGCACGATGAAGTTCTCCATCAAGGCGGGCGGCACGCGTATCAAGGATCTCTATGCGCTCGGTGTGCCGGTTCTGGAGGCATATACGGTGCTCGCGTCAAAGGAGGAGTGGGAGCAGTCGCCGGCGGGGCTTGACCCGATGGAGGTCTCGATGAGCGTCGCCATGCCGGAGTTCGACGGTGTGATCCATGCCGTTCCGATCGCGGCAAAGGTGCGTGATGAGCGTGGCGAGGTCAGCTATGCGGCACTGGATGAGCGCATGGAGCGGATTGCACGTAAGGCGCGGAAATGGGCGGCATTGCGGCATAAGCCGAACGCAGAGAAGAAAATTGCGATCGTGTTCCACAACTACCCGCCGTCGAACGCAAATATCGGCAGTGCGGCGGGACTGGACTCGCCCGAGAGCGTGCTCCGACTGCTGAAGGCAATGCGTGCGGCGGGCTATGTCGTGGATGAGATTCCCGAGAGCAGCAAGGCATTTATGACGCTGTTGACGGATCATGCGACAAATGATCGACGTTTCATGAGTGCGGAGCAGGCAGCGGCGGCAGACGGACATCTGACGGCGGAGCAGTACGGCGCTTTTTTCACGGAGCTGCCTGAGCAGGTGCGCACGCAGCTCGCGCGAGACTGGGGCGATGCGCCCGGCGATGTGTTCAACTACGACGGGAAACTGCTCATCCCGGGGACGCTCAACGGGAATCTGTTCATCACGGTGCAGCCGCCGCGCGGCTTCGGTGAGGATCCCGGCAAACTCCTGCACGCGCCGGATGTAGCCCCCACGCATCACTACATCGGCTACTATCATTGGCTGCGCGATGCATGGAAGGCGGATGCGGTCATCCACATTGGGACGCACGGCTCGCTCGAATGGCTGCCGGGAAAGGGCACGGCTCTATCAAGCACCTGCTATCCGGATGTATCTCTGGGCGATCTTCCGGACATCTATCCCTACTGGATCACGATTGTTGGGGAGGGGATTCAGGCAAAGCGGCGTGGTGCGGCGTGCCTCATCAGTCATCTCTCGCCGCCGATGGAACTGGCGGGGGCGTTTGAGGAGATGGAGGAACTGGAACAGGCTCTTGATGAATACGTCCATTTTCGCGCAGCGCAGCCGGAGAATATCGAGGCGGCGCAGATACTTGTCCGCGAGAAGGCTGCCGCCTGTCATTTCGAGGGGGAAATTGTCGAAGGTGAAGATTTCGATGACTATGCTGATGCCCTGCACAACTATGTGACCGACCTCAAGAATATGCAGATTCGTACGGGGCTGCACATCCTCGGCCGTGCCCCCGAGGGCGATGGGATGGTTGATTTCCTGTGTGCGCTCATGCGCATGGAGCACGGCGGGGAAAAATCGCTCCTTCGTCTGATCGCGGCGCAGTTCGGCTATGACTATGAGGAGCTGCTCACGCACAGCGAGCGCATGACGGCGGACGGCATGACCTATGGGCGGAAACTGGATGCGGTCGAGGCGGAGATGCGTGCGCTCATCTCCTTCCTCGCAGCGCATGACTATGCACTGGAGGCGGTCGAGCGGGCGATGATGCTCCCTGTTATTGCCGCATCCTCTGCCGAGGAGCGCATAGCATTTCTTCATGCCCTGCACGAGATTGTGGAGGATATGGTGCCGCGCCTGCGCCGCACGGCGGGGGAGATTACGGAGACGCTGCGTGCTCTTATGGGGCGTTACATCGAGCCAAGCCCTGCGGGTGCGCCGACAACGAACGGCGTTGATGTACTGCCGACGGGGCGCAATTTCTATGGTCTTGACCCGCGTTGTCTGCCGACGCCCGCCGCGTGGGAATATGGAAAACAACTGGGGGACGCGCTCATCCAGCAGTACATCAGCGACGAGGGGCGCTACCCCGAGGCGGTCGGCATCGTCTTCTGGGCAGGATCGAATATGCGCAGTCACGGGCAGTGCATTGCCGAGCTTTTCTATCTCATGGGGGTGCGGCCTGTGTGGCGGCGGCCCTCGCAGCGCGTCTCGGGACTTGCGATTATCCCGATTGCAGAATTGCAGCGTCCGCGCATCGATGTGACGACACGTATCAGCGGGCTCTTTCGCGATGCTGTTCCGAATGCCGTGCATTGGGTGGATGAGGCGGTGCGCATGGTGCGCGACCTCGACGAGAGGGATGCGGAGAACTATGTGCGAAAGCATATCCTCTCTGATACCGCATGGCTTGAGGAACAGGGCGAGACGCGGGAGAGCGCATGGGAACGCGCCTCCGTGCGCATCTTTGGCGATCCGCCGGGGGCGTACGGCGCAGGCGTTGGCGATCTGCTCGAATCGAAGGAGTGGGAGACACTGGATGATCTTGCCGCCGTTTATACGCGGTTCTCGGGGACGGCATACGGCGGCGATGGAATGGCACGCGGCTATGATCCCGAAGTCTTTCAGCGGCGTATGGCGGGGCTTGATGTCACGGTCAAGAACGAGGATACGCGCGAGACGCACATGTTCAGCTCGGACGACTACAACGCCTACCACGGCGGCATGATTGCGACCGTGCGGGCGCTGACGGGCAAAGCACCCCGCTCCTATACGGGTGATTCGAGCGACCGGCAGCGCATCGCTGTGCGCAGCGTGGCGGAGGAGGCGGCGCGTCTCTTTCGCGGGGAGGCGATGAATCCGAAGTTTATCGAGGGTATGAAAAAGCATGGTTACAAGGGTGCCTCCGATCTCGCCAACTATCTCGCGCACAGTTATCAATGGGATGCGACGAGTGCTATAATGAAGGACTGGATGTACGAGGGCTACGCACGCAAATACGTGCTTGACGCAGGGATGCAGGAGTGGATGCATGAGGTCAACCCGTGGGCACTTCACCGCATGGCGGAGACACTGCTTGAGGCGCAGCAGCGCGGACTGTGGAACGCATCGAAGGAAACGCTTGCGGAGCTGCGCAGTCTCTACCTCTCCATTGAGGGCGATCTCGAAGAACGTGCGGAGGGCGAACGATGAGAAGTCATATGCGTGTATGCGCTGTTCTCACGGTGCTTTTTGCCGCGCTGTTGATCGGCGGCTGCGTCGATCTGTCCAAAGATCCGGCGGGCGGCTATCAAGTGACCGATGTGGAGGGAACCGTCGTCACATTTGCGCACAAACCCGAGCGCATCTTGACCGTCAGTGCCGGAACGGATGAACTGATGCTCGGTCTTGTGGAGCCGGAGCGCATGGCGGCGATCAATGACGCACTGGCGGATACGGAGCACAGCAATATTCCATGGGTGCGCGAGCGCATACCGACCGTCATTGGGCGCAGTCCGTCCGTTGAGCAGGTCGCGTCGCTGCGGCCCGACCTCGTCGTTGTGACGCCGTGGATGCCGCGCGAGAACATCGACGCCATCCGTGAGCTGAACGTGCCCGTCATCGTCTGCAAATCTGCATCGACCATCGCGGATATTCACGACAATATACGTCTCTTTGCCGCGGCGGTCGGCGAAGTGGAGCGCGGGGAAAAACTCATCGGCATGATGGAGGAAAAACTCGCGGAGATTCGCGTCAAGGTGGCAGCGGTACCCGAAGAGAAAAAGCATAAGAGCATCGCACTCATCTCCATCATGGTGAACTACGGCGGCGCGGGCTGCACCTTTGACGAACTCTGTCGCTGTACGGATGCGATCAATGCAAAGGCGGCTGCGGGGAACCGCATGGGGCAGGAGATGACGAAGGAACAGCTCGTTGCGGCGAATCCGGACTATCTCTTTTTCCCCAGCTATGAGGACGGCGCGACCAACGAGGAGAACTACGGGAGGCAGTATCTTGATGATCCCTCGCTTGCGCAGATGACCGCCGTGCGGGAGCGGCAGATCGGTCACCCGTGGGCGCGTTATGTTTACAATCTCTCACAGGACATTGTGTACGGGATTCAAGAGACGGCGTGGATTCTCTATGGCGACGACTTCAAGCAGTCGCGCCACGAGTTCCTCACTGCCGTGGAATGAGGAGAGTTTATGAAAAAAATTGCGTTCTACGGCAAGGGCGGTATCGGCAAGTCCACGACCGCCGCGAATGTATCCGCCGCATTTGCACAGATGGGGCGGCGCGTCTGTCAGATCGGCTGTGATCCGAAGAATGATTCGACCCGTCTCCTGCTCGGGCGTATTGCCCCGTCCACGATTCTCGACCTTGAGCGTGAGAAGAAGGGCGTGTCGCTCACACTTGCCGATCTCGTCCACGAGGGGTTCAGCGGCATTCGCTGCATCGAGGCGGGCGGCCCCGATCCGGGGGTCGGCTGTGCGGGGCGCGGGATCATCGTCGCACTGGAGCGTCTGAAGGCGCTCCATGCCTTTGACGATCTGGACGTGGTACTCTACGATGTCCTCGGCGATGTGGTCTGCGGCGGCTTTGCCGTTCCCATACGCGAGGGATATGCCGAGGAAGTCTATATTGTGTCCTCGGGTGAACTCATGTCGCTCTATGCGGCAAACAATATTGCAAAGGGCGTGTGCCGCTTTGCCGCACGCGGGGCGGTGAAGCTCGGCGGCATCATCGGCAACGGGCGGGACGTGCGGAACGAGCGCGAACTTCTCACGGCGTTTGCCGCGCGTCTCGGCACACAGCTCATCACCTATATCCCGCGCTCGCGTGCCGTGCACGAGGCGGAGATTCATCGGCAGACGCTCATCGCCTACGCGCCGACATCGGAACAGGCACAGCATTACGTAGGGCTTGCGCGTGCGATTGATACGAATGAGATGCTGACGGTACCGACCCCGATGGACTTCGAGGAACTCGAAGAACTGGTGGAGCGCTATGGGGATTGAGGTAAGGCGCGTCGGCGTGCGTCGGACGAACTGCAGTTGCAGTATGCCGGGGGTCTGGCGTGCGCTGTCGTTCGTACGGGGGGCGCTCGTCGTCTTTCACAGCCCGCGCCCGTGCGCACACATCGCACATGGGATGGATGTGAGCAGCTTTCATCGGCTGACGGCAGCAGGGACATCCGTGCGTCTTTCTCCCGTTCCTCTCTTGACGAGTGGGCTCGGGGAGCGTGAGGCAATCTTCGGCGGGGAGGATCGTCTGCGCGAATGTGTGCGCTTTGCTGTGCAGAAATACCATCCGCAGGCGGTGTTCATCGCAAATTCCTGTGTCAGCGGCGTGATCGGCGATGATACAAAGGCAATCGCTGCGGAGATGGAGGATGAGCTTGGACTGCCCGTCATGGCGGTATCTGCGCACGGTTTTCTCGATGGGGAATACTATGCGGGCTATCTTGACACTGCGCGCGCACTCATCGACTGCTTTATGCAGCCGGCGGAGCGCAAAGCGGGAACCGTTGCACTCCTCGGCGACTGCGGCGGTATGCACGGGGCATATGTGAAGGAACTGCGGCGGCTGCTCTCTCTTCTCGATTTGCGCGTGACCGCACATTTCCCGTCCTATCTCGCACTCGATGAGATGCAGGCGGTGCCGGAGGCAGAGCTCATCATTCTGCTCGGACGGCGGGCGGATGATGAGAAGCAGATGCAGCTTGCGGAACTGGCGGAACATATTCATGCGCGGTTCGGAACGCCGTACCTTGCCGATGTCTATGCGGTTGGTGCGGAGGAGACGATTCGCTGGCTGCGGCGCGTCGGTCAGCTCTGCCACCGTGAGGAGGCGGCAGAACGCGCCATTGCGGCAGAGGAGGCCGCCTTTGCCGTCACGGTGGAGAAGGTGCGTGCTGATCTGGCGGGGCGCAGATGCGCTCTTGCGATTGGACGCGATCTTACGTGGTTTCAACCGGAAATAATTCTGCGTCTGCTGAAGAAGGCAGGTGTTCTTCTGACGGGGATCGTTCTGCTAGATTCCTTTCTCCCGGAGCGGCGTGCTGTGATGGAGGAGGAGCTGCGCCGACGGACGGATGTCCCCATCCATTATGAGGGAGATGTCGCTGCGGAGAACGTACTGCACGCAGCAGATTTCGTCCTAACTACGCATGAGTTGGTGGACGCGAAGCTGCGTCAGATCTTCCTTGCGCTGCTGCCCTCGGTCGGCTGGTCGATGGAGTGTCAGCTGCTGAACGATATGAGGCTGATACTGCACCGTCATGAGAGCAGGGGAGGTCTGATCTATGGGTGAGCGCGAAGCATCCTTCGATGATGTCTGTATGTGTACGGACACCTGTGCGCTCGCCGGTGCATCTGCGTTTTTCGCGGGCATCAAGGATGCGGTGATCGTCGTCAACGGACCTCTCTGGTGCTATTTCTTTGCGATGCGCCACATCGAACACAGTCAGCCGACGATCTCGCATCGCATGATCTGCACGCAGCTCGACAATGATGCAATCGTATTTGGTGCAGAGGCATATCTGCACGAGGTACTTGCCCCCTATGTGGAGCAGCCGCCCGCGCTGCTTGCCATCGTCAGCAGCTGTGCGGCGGGTCTGATCGGTGACGATGTCGAGGCGATTGCACGCGGGGCAGGGATCCGCTGCCCGATCGTTGTGCTCGACAGCAGTGGACTGATTGGCAGCTTTGCGGACGGATGGGACAAGGCGGCGCGCACCACACTTCAGGCATTTCCCCCAACGCGTCAGATACCAAAGGCGAATGCGGTCAATCTGATCGGCATGACGAGTGCCTACTACAACGGCGAGAATGATGCGCACGAGCTTGTCCGTCTGCTTGAGATGGCGGGGTATGTGGTGAATGCTGTCCTCGGCTGTGATATGTCCGCTGCGGAGCTGGGAGATCTGACGCGTGCGGCACTCAATATCGTGGTGCATGATGAATTGGGTGCGAAGAGCGCCCGCTTGCTTGAAAGCATCTGCGGTATGCCCTATATTGCGCCGCTTCCCCCATACGGGCGCACGGGAACGCGAAGGTGGCTCGCGGAGATCGGACGCGCACTGCCCACTCCCTGTGGTGATGCTGCGGAGGAGGAGATCGGGCGCGTCACACGCGAGGACTTTCTGCGCATCAATGAGTGCAAGAGCCTCTGGGGGGAGCTCCGCTATGACACTGCATTCATTCGCGCCCCGCGCTCCGTTGCGTGGGGGCTTG
This sequence comes from Selenomonas dianae, assembly GCF_030644225.1. NCBI lineage: Bacteria > Bacillati > Bacillota > Negativicutes > Selenomonadales > Selenomonadaceae > Centipeda > Centipeda dianae. The sequence continues at coordinate 686,049 of NZ_CP128650.1, forward strand.
CACAGGCTCTTCGAACGGAGTGGGCGGATGTGTGCCACCTCGCCGTTGCAGCAGAGGCTGAGGAGGTATGCGAGGCTGCGATTGCCGATGAGATCCTCGGCGAGACGGATGCCGTGCGGATGCAGCAGGTGCTCTCTGCGATGGAGGGCGGGCTGCTGCTCGGCAGCAGCAATGAGTCGGCGCATATCGATCCGAAGGGGGCGCAGTATCTTGCCGTTGCCTATCCCGTGCAGGATGCACTGCATTTGACAGAGAGCTCCTTTATGGGGCTGCGCGGTGCGCGTTATATCGAGGAGCAGCTCTGGAACGGAAATATCTTGCGGCGAAAGCTCTCTCTTTCATAGAGGAAGCCGTACAAACATCGGAAAGGAAGAGAGATGTTGTTAAGGAAAAAGCTCCCTGTGGTTCTCCTCTGTATGTTGTGTGTCTTGCTCACGTCATGCAGCATACCAAAGGCGGTTGAGGAGAAGCCTGCGGCATATACGGTTACGGACATCGAGGGAACGGTGGTTGACTTCCCTGCACCGCCGCAGCGCATTGTCACACTCTCAATGAGTACGGATGAAACGATGCTGGGGCTGGTCGAACAGCAGCGCATCGTGGCGGTCAACACTCTGCTCGACGATCCCGTCAGCTCCAATGTGACGGCTCTCGTCAAGGGGATTCCGCAGCGCATCGGCAATCCGTCGGTGGAGGAGATCATGGCACTGCAGCCCGATCTCGTCGTTGTGCCGGACTGGGGCGATCTCACCATCGTGCCCTCGCTGCGTGAGGCGGGACTGAAGGTCATCGTCTGCAAGGGGGCGTCGAATCTCGCGGAGATTCGCGAGACCGTCACACTGCTCGCTGCCGCAGCGGGAGAGCCGGAGCGCGGGCAGAAACTCCTCGCGATGATGGATGAAAAGCTCGCGGAAATTGAGGCGAAGGTGGAGAAGATCCCACAGGCAGAGCGCAAGCGTGTCGTCCTCATCTCGCTCATGGGCGGCTATGGCGGACTTGGCAGCAGCTTTGACGAGGCGTGCCGCTATGCAGGGGTCATCAACGGCCGCGCGGAGCTTGGGATTCGTGACTTTCAGGTCATGACGAAGGAGCAGCTTGTTCAGATCGATCCCGACATCCTCTTTTTGCCGACGTACAACGATCGCGGGAAATACGATGTCGATGCGTTCCGCAGGGATTATCTGGGGGATCCGTCTTTGCAGACGATGAAGGCGATCCGCAGCAAGGCGTTCGCCGAGCCGTTTGAGGGCTATATCTACAACTGTTCGCAGGACTTTGTCTTCGGCGTGCAGGAGATCGCATACCGCGTTTACGGTGATGCGTTCAAGCAGGGGGAGGATGAACACCTCTCGGCGGTGAAATAACGGTATGGAAGGGGGCTTTTGTTTGGATGAGATGATTCGCGCAGAACACATCTATGCGGGGTATCATGGCAAGGTCATTCTCGACGATGTGTCGTTTACCGTGGGGACAGGGGAGATCGTCGGTGTGATCGGTCCGAACGGTGCGGGCAAGAGCACACTGCTCAAGACGCTGCGCGGCATTCTTCCCATCTTGTCCGGGACGGTCGCGCTGATGGGGGACGATGTCAATGCGCTTGCTGCAAAGGAGTTTGCGCGCCGCGTGGCATATCTGCAGCAGCACGTTGCGATGACCTTTGCGTATACCGCGCGTGATGTCGTACTTGCGGGGCGCTATCCATATCTCTCGTGGTGGAGCCGGGAAAAGGCGGACGATCTGGCGATTGCCGAGGCGTGTATGGCGTATACGGGCGTGTCGGAGCTTGCCGATAAGCCCCTGCACGCCATGTCGGGCGGACAGCGGCAGCGCGTCCTGCTCGCGAAGGTGCTCGCGCAGCAGACACCAGTGCTCTTTCTTGACGAGCCTGCGACGGGGCTCGACATCATCTATCAGGAGGAGATCTTCCGCTTCTGCCGTGAACTCTGTGCAGCGGGCAAGACCGTCCTGCTTGTCGCGCACGAACTGAGCCTTGCCGCGCGGTTCTGCTCGCGGCTGCTCCTCGTCGGACATGGAAAACTGCTCGCTGACGGCGCACCAAGAGATGTCCTGACGGATGAACTCCTGTCGCAGGCATACGGTGCTCCCGTGCGGGTTGTTGAGAACCCGCTGACGCATCACGCAGAGGTCTTTACAGAGGCAGAGACGGCCGCAGCGGGAAAGGAGCAGCTCCTCTCTGTCATTCTCGGCCGTGCGGATGAAAGGGCGGTGAAAGCATGAGTTTCGGACAGCATCGAACACAGCTCTTTCTGTCTGCTCTCGTTGGAGCACTCCTCTTTGCGTTTCTTCTGTCCATGAGCTCGGGTCAGTATGACATTCCGATGGAGGCGGTTGTCGCCTCCTTTGCCCACGCGACAGGGCTTCCTTTCTTTACGGATGTTGTTGTGACACCGGAGCAGGAGGCGGTGCTCTGGCACATCCGACTTCCGCGCACGCTTGTCGGCATGATGGTTGGGGCGGGTCTCGGTGCCTCGGGAGCCGTTTTGCAGGGCATCTTCAGCAATCCGCTCGCCGACCCCGGTATCATCGGCGTGTCGAGCGGCGCCTCCGTTGGAGCGGTGCTTGCCATCGGCATCGGCGCGACGGCGGGAAGCGTGCTCACGCTGCCTGTCTTTGCCTTTACGGGCGCCATCCTCGCGGTGGGGCTGACCGTGTCGCTGTCGATGCGGCGCGGGCGGATTCCGGTCATGACACTTCTGCTCTCGGGGGTTGTCGTGGGGATGTTCCTCGCGGCGTGTACGGCGGCGATCCTCACGGTGATGAACGAGCAGAAGATGCAGCAGTATCTCTTCTGGACGATCGGCGGATTGGATTATCGCCGCTGGGATCACGTCCTGCTCGGCATCGGCCCGATCGGCATCGGCGTGTCGGTCATGGTACTGCTTGCACGTCATCTCAATTTGCTCGCGTTCGGTGAGGTGGAGGCGCGTGCAGCGGGGATGCCTGTGACGGCGTTCCGTCTGCTCTTTCTCGTGCTCGCCTCGCTCACAACGGCGGCAGGTGTCTGCATCAGCGGCAATATCGGCTTTGTGGGGCTTGTCGTGCCGCATATGGTGCGTCTCCTCATCGGTCCCGATCATCGCCGTCTGCTGCCCGCAAGTCTCCTTGCGGGGGCGGTGTTCCTCGTGCTCTGCGATTCGTTGGGGCGCATCCTGCTGCACGGGATGGAGATCCGCGTCGGTATTATGACGGCGTTTATCGGCACGCCCTATTTCCTGTATCTGCTGCGCAGACATATGAAGACGGCGGTGTGACATGGACGAGCGTGTGATGGAGCGTGACGGCGAGCGTAAAGCACTTGGGGCTTCTCTGCTGCTGCATCTCATACTCTTTTTGACTGCGGCGGCGATTGGGCTGTTCTCCGTCGCAAACCCGACAGGCGCAGGACCGCCCATCGATGTTGTGCTCTACGATGCGGGGAGTGATGTGGGAAGCAGTGCCGCAGGGGATTCTGCACCGGCTGCGGCTCCTGTGGCGACGGTGGATGACATCGTTGTGGAGGATAAAAATATTGTGCCTGAGGCGGTGCAGGAGCGGCAGACAAACCCACAGCAACATACGCCGCATACGGTACAGAGTGCTGCACCTACCGTGCAGACGGAAGCAGCGGGAGCGCGTGGAGGTCAAAGCGGAAATCCATCCGGCTCCGCCTCTGCCGGAACGGGCAGCGGGACGAGTACGGGAGACAGCGACGGGGCTGCGGAGCTTGGCGCTGCTCCTGCACCGCCGCAGGAACGCGTGGAGGCGAGTCTGCGTGCCGAGGCACGACCGGAGTATCCGCAGGAGCTCATCGACGACGATGTCGAAGGCGTGGTTACGATCAAGATCCTTGTTGCAGCAGACGGCTCCGTGGAGGCAGTCGATGTCGCGTCCTCATCGGGCTATCGTGCGATGGATCGAGCGGCGGTCGCTGCCGGCTGGCGGTTTCAGTTTAATCCCGGGGACAATGGGCGGCGGGGTGTCTGGAAAAAGACCTTCCGCTTTCAGTTGAATTGATTTTTTTGGAGGTATGACAATGAAGATGTGGAACAAGAAATTTCTTGCAGCAGCGGTTGCGCTTTCTGCGATGACGGGACAGGTCTATGCGGCGGAGACGGCGCATACGGGAGAAATGGTCGATGAGCTGATGCCGACATACTCTCTCGGCGAGGTCGTCGTGACGGCGACGCGCTCGCAGAAGCGGGATGTCGATGTGCCTGCTGCGACGACGGTCATCACGGCGAAGGAGATCGAGGAGAGCGGTGCGGCAAATGTCTCGGATGTCCTCGCGAAGATCAACGGCTTTACCTATAAAGCCTTCGGACCCAACGGAGCCTCCATGGGAACAATGACGAATGAACTCAATATGCGCGGCATGAAGAACGGCGCACTTGTACTCATGAATGGCAATCCGATCTCGTGGCGCGGCAAGTATAACCTCGATGCCATTCCTGCAAGCAGCATCGAGCGCATTGAGATCGTCAAGGGAAACGGATCCGTTCTCTATGGCAGCGAGGCGATGAGCGGTGTCGTCAACATCATTACGAAGAAAAAGACGACCAATGAGGTTCATACAGGCTTCGGCAACTACGGGCAGCGCAGCTATGGCGCCAGTGTCGGAGATGAGAAGTTTGGGGTTTACTATAACTTCGATAAGTTTGGGCGCAGGGATGGGATCAGCTATACGGATGTGCTCGCAAAAGATAAGCATAAGGTCGTGCAGTTCGAAGGAGAAACCCGTACAGATGTACGCGATATAAAAAAGGAAAGCGCAGGATTTACCTATCAATTGAACCCGCACCTCGATTTCCTTTTGAACTACTATGAATCCGAGGTGAAATACAACCGTACGATCACACGGGTCGATGTCAGCAAGGCGGGGCTTCGTGTCGGTGAGGCATACAATTCACGTAAATATACGACAAAGCAGTATGTGTCACAACTGAATTATAAGGATCGCGACTGGAAGGGAAGTCTTTACTTCAATACAGGGACAACGGAGTCCATTGGACCGACGTATATTTCTTCCCTTGGCAAAAGAACGCCGACCGACTGGTACAATACACGTGAAAAGAACACCACCTACGGCATGGATGTTCAGCACACATGGCACGTTGGTGAAAACTCCACTGCGATTGCAGGCTTTGATCTGGAACACGAGGTCTATGCGATACTGCCGGCACACAATACGAAATCGCCGGAACGCTATATGCGAAACAACTGGGGGCTGTTCGGACAGTGGGAGCAGCGCTTTGATACGCGCAATACGGGGATTCTTGGTCTGCGCGAGACGTGGACGACGGGTGCTGCACGGGGGCAGAACTACAGCAATCTCAGTGCCTCGGCGCAGTGGCTGCACAAGCTCGACCGTGACAGCAGCATTTATCTGAACGTCAGTCAGTCCTTCCTCATGCCAACCTTTGGTCAGATGTACGGTAACACAAAGCAGAGTGTTCCGTCGCCGAACTTGAAACCGCAGACCGGGATCAACTACGAGTTCGGTTGGAAGAAAAATCATCACGCGCATACATGGAAGGCAGCGATTTTCCAGATGCGGATCAAAGACTACATCTCGCCGAAGTGGGTGGAAAAGAGAGCAGAATATCAGTATAAAAATGAGGACTTCCGCAATATCGGCATTGAGCTTGCCGATGAGATCCGCGGAGCGCATGGGTTCAGCTATCACTGGGGCGTGACATGGCAGAATCCGGAGACGAGGAGCAGTAATAACACATACGGCTGGGATCGTACCTTTGGCAAGATTCAGCTCACAGGCGGTATTGCCTATCAGAAAGATAAATGGACGTCGTCGTTCACCGCCTCCTATCTTGCTGCCCGCGTTGTTTCTCCGTCAAGTGCGCACTCGTCTCCGACAAAACCATATCTGCTCACCACATGGAATACGAGTTACACTCCGGATGAGCACAGTGAGATCAGTCTGCGCATCGACAACCTGCTTGACCGCAATGACACGACAATGCATAGCGGTGCGCGCTACTATTGTGCCCCGATCAACTATCTCCTGAGCTACAGCTATCGCTTCTGATCGGATATGCCCACCCTTTCTTTACAAGCGGTGAAAAAGCGTTAGAATACGGTGAGGACATACCGATATTTCATTTCTTGTAAAAGCAGGGCATCTATGCTTGAATTAACGAATCTATCCAATGCGGACTGTGATGTGGAGAATCTGCTTCAAAACAGAGCCGACACACTTCCGACGATCCTGCGCGTACATGAGTTGGACGGCATCGAGTTCATGCTTTGCGCGCCGTGGGATTCCGCGATGTACCCTCTTGCATATATCAAGGGGGTACATCTCCTGTTCTGGCCGACGTGGCTGGACTTTTGGCGCGGCGACCGCACGGCTCTCATCGAGGAGTTCGGCAGCGAGGAGAATGTTCGCGCCTACTATGGTTCTTTGGATGTCGCAGACTGGGTGGAACGGTGGAAGGAGAACCTGCGGCGGGCGGCAGAATGTCGGCCGCAGTATCTCGTCCTGCACGTCGCGCACAATCGCACATCCGAGATGTATACGCGCGCATTTGCCGCGACGGATGAGGATGTCATTCGCGCGACCATCGAACTCGTGAATGAAATCGTGTGCGAAATCCCTGAGGGTTGCAAACTTCTCTTTGAAAACCTCTGGTGGCCGGGGCTGACCTTTTGTCAGCCGCGTCTTGCTGCCATGCTCTTGGAGGAGGTCAATTATTCCGCTGTGGGCTTCATGCTCGATACGGGGCATCTGATGAACACGAATTTCGATCTGCGGAGCGAAGCGGACGGCGCAGCGTATGTGACGAAAATCTACCGCAATCTCGGCGCGGTGGGGAAGTACGTCTATGGACTGCACCTGCACCAATCGCTTTCCGGTTCGTATGTACGTGAGATGATGCGCTGCCATGCAGGTGCGTGCGATCCTTTGGACTGGCAGGCGGCGATGGACTATGTCATGCGCGTGGATCGGCATGAGCCGTTTCGGACAGAGGCGGCGCGTCGGATCCTTGATGCCGTGCAGCCGGACTATCTCGTGCACGAGTTTTTGCAGCGTTCGCGTACGGATTGGGAGCAGAAGATTCGTACACAGAAGCGTGCGCTCGGCGTTTTGTAAAAGCATCTCTGATAAAAGGACAGCTGCGCGCAAGTCACGCGGCTGTCTTTTTTGATGAAAAGCTCAATGACAATGCAAAGAATCCTCAGCTACTGCTTGCATATATGAGTGAATGTGGTACAATAAACCTAATTGCGGGAGTTTTTTGGAGGGACGGCAATGATTGGAAAGAATATGGGCAGTGCAGCAGGACCGCAGGATCTCGCGGGGGTGATTCAAGGGCTCGTTGCGGGACACGAGAAGAACGAGCTCTTTACGAAGCTGCACGGCGGTGAGCCGTATGCCGCAGAGGTGAACGCACTGATCGACTGCGTGAACGAGGAGCTGGAATATCAGCGTTTCCGTCTGCGCACGGTCAACGAGGCGGTCAACTCGGGGATGTGGTACATGAAGATCAATCCGGATTTCAGCATCGCCTATGCGATCTGGTCGGATGAGTTCCGCCGCATGGTCGGTTTCCGCGGAGAGGCGGATTTCCCGAATACGATTGAGTCGTGGAGCTCGCGTCTGCATCCGGATGATGTGGAGGGGACGTTTTCCTCCTTCAATGCCTGCATTCGGGATCTCAGCGGACACGCGCGGTACAATGTGGATTACCGACTGAAGGTGCATGACGGCAGCTACCGTTGGTATCACGCCTCCGGCAATGTCGTGCGCGACAGGAGCGGACACCCCGAGGAGATTATCGGTGTATTTGTTGATATTGATGCAGAGAAGAAGAAGCAGGAGGAAATCGAGCAAAACACGAAGCGCAAGGAGAAATTCTACGGCGAGTTGGAGACGATGCTCAGCAGCCTGTACGCATCCATTGACACGATCACGGCGAGCGTGAGCCAGACGATGGAGCGCACAATGGAGATTTCGAACGTACAGGAGGAGATCACGAAGGCGGCGGAGGATACACATGGTCAGACGGAGAATACGCTCAAGATGTCCGAGCTCGTTATGACGATCTCGAAGCAGACGAACCTTCTCTCTCTGAATGCCTCCATCGAGGCGGCGCGCGCGGGTGAGGCGGGGCGCGGTTTCTCTGTTGTGGCGGAGGAGGTCGGAAAACTCGCCGACAGCAGCCGTGATGCCGCAAGCAAGATCCTCGATGCACTCGGCTCGATGGAGAAGGCGGTGAATCACATCAGCGACCGTATCAAGTCGATCAACAATCTGATCGAAAGTCAGGCGGCGAGCATGAAGGAGATCAGCGCATCCGTTGAGGAGGCAAAGGCGATGTCGGACAACATCGAGGCGTTGTCCAAAAAACTGTAAGCGGAGTACGTCTGCACCCCATGAGCCGGTGCTCATAACCGGCTTGTGGGGTGTTTTTTCGCAGAGGTTATAATTCGATTTCGACAAAGAGCCTGAATTTATTGACACCACTCTGTGATTGAAATATAATATGAAGAACGGCTATTTATGCAGGAATATAGGGGAGAATGGATGGGCTTATGAATTTTGATATGAATCTTGTCGTCAACTCCTTTCCGTTGCTGCTCGTCGGCGCGGGGGTTACGATCCAGATCACGGTACTCTCAACGGCGATCGGCTTTGTGATCGGGCTGATTGTGGGCGTGGCACGCATTTCGAATCTGCGCGTCCTGCGTATGCTCGCGGAGGTCTATGTGGAGTTCTTTCGTGGGACGCCGCTGCTCGTGCAGATCTTTCTCTTTTATTTTGCGCTGCCCGTCATCACGGGGCAGCGTATAGATCCGTTCATTGCGGCGATCTCGGCGTGCGGCATCAACTCGGGTGCATATGTGGCGGAGATCTTTCGCGCGGGCATCCAGTCCGTCGACGACGGGCAGATGGAGGCGGGACGCTCGCTCGGTATGACGTGGCTGCAAACCATGCGCTACATCATCGTGCCGCAGGCGTTCAAGCGCGTTATCCCGCCGCTTGGCAATGAGTTCATTGCGATGCTCAAGGATTCGTCTCTCGTCTCGGTCATCGGCTTTGAGGAGCTGACGCGGCGCGGGCAGCTCATCATTGCCAAAACCTATGGGTCGTTTGAAATCTGGATGAGCGTTGCGGTCATCTATCTTGTGATGACGCTGACGATCTCGCGTTTTGTCGCATATCTGGAGCGGAGGTATCGCGTTCATGATTGAGATTAAGGGTCTGCGCAAGTCATTTGGTTCGGATGAGGTGCTGAAGGGGATTGATCTCTCCATTGCAGAGAAAGAGGTCGTCGTTATTATCGGTCCTTCCGGTTCCGGTAAGAGTACACTCCTGCGCTGCATGAACCATCTCGAAGAACCGACGGCGGGCGAAGTTGTCGTGGACGGCATCACGCTCTCAAGCGAGGCGAATATCAACAAGGTGCGTGAAGAGGTCGGCATGGTGTTCCAGCGGTTCAACCTCTTTCCTCATATGACGGTGCTCGAAAATATCATGCTCGCACCGATGAAGGTCAAACATATTGCCCGTGCGGCGGCGGAAAAGACGGCACGGGAACTGCTCGGACGTGTCGGTCTTGCGGAAAAGGCAGAGGCGTACCCCGACAACCTCTCGGGCGGTCAGCAGCAGCGCGTGGCGATTGCACGTGCGCTTGCCATGCGGCCGAAGGTCATGCTCTTTGATGAGCCGACCTCGGCACTTGATCCCGAGATGGTCGGCGAGGTGCTTGATGTCATGCGTGCGCTTGCCGCAGAGGGAATGACGATGGTCATTGTCACGCATGAGATGGGCTTTGCCCGAGAGGTGGGGGATCGTCTGCTCTTTGTGGACGAGGGGCGCATCATCGAGTCCGGACCGCCGCGCGAGGTGTTTGAGCATCCGCAGGAGGAGCGTACGCGCAGCTTCCTGTCGAAGGTGCTCTGATCCATGCAGCTGCGGGGAACGCTCATGCTGCTTGCGGCATCGTTTTTCTGGGGGACAACGTTTGTCGCGCAGATTCTTGGGATGGATGGGCTTGGACCATATACCTATGCCGCTGCACGGTTTGCGCTCGGCACGCTGTTTATGGGGGCGCTCTGGTACGCCTACCGTAGAAAGCGTGCTGCCGACAGGCGTGTGGGGACGTTCCGCTCGGGCTTTCGTGCGGGGCTTCCCGTCGGGCTTGCCATGTTCGTTGGTGTGACGCTGCAGCAGGTGGCGCTGCTCTATACGACGGCAGGCAAGACGGCGTTTATCACGACGCTCTACATCGTGCTTGTGCCGCTCGCCGCCGTTCTGCTCGGACATCGCGTCCGCGCCGTGCAGTGGGGCGGTGCAGTGCTCGCCTTTGCAGGTGTCTACTTTCTCTCCGCACATGGGGAGACGACAATCAACACGGGCGATCTGCTCGTCCTCATCTGCTCCTTCTTTTGGATGGCGCAGATTCTCCTCATCGACCGCTTTGCACGGACGGTGGATGCCATTGAACTCTGCTGGATGCAGATGATTGTCTGCACTGTCGGCAGTGCGGCACTTGCCGCCGTCTATGAGACGTTCGTATGGATGGATCTTTGGAATGCCGTTGTGCCGATTGTCTATGCGGGGGTTCTCTCCTGCGGCGTTGCCTACACCTGCCAGATTCTTGGACAGGCGTATGTGGAGCCGACACAGGCGGCGATTCTGATGTCGACGGAGGCGATCTTTGCCGCTGTGGCAGGGTGGATTGTTCTCGGTGAGATGATGAACGCGGTACAGATTCTGGGCTGTGTGCTGCTGCTGGGCGGGGCTCTTATGGCGCAGCTGCGGGGGTGCACGGGGAAAAACGTGCAGCACTGCAGAGAAGATTGATGTGATCGGTACTTCGATAGGGGTATGTATATGCCGGCAGCTGAAATAATCAAACCGAAAATCACGATCAAGGTGATCGGCGTGGGCGGCGGCGGAAATAATATTGTGCGCTGCGTACGTGAAAAAAATGATTTGGACATCGCACTCATCGGCATCAATTCCGATCTGCGCCAGCTGAATACGCTGCACAAGCAGGGGATTGCGGTTCTCCCCATTGGGGAGAAACTGACGAACGGACGCGGTACGGGCGGTCGGGTTGAGCTTGGTGAGGAGGCGGCACGCTCCGAGGAACGGGCGATCCGCAGCCTGCTCGAAGGTACGGATCTCGTGATTATTGCCGCGACGATGGGCGGAGGACTCGGAACCGGGGCTGCTCCTGTCGTTGCTGAAATTGCCCGCGATATGGAAATTTTGTCGATCGGTGTGGTGACGACCCCCTTTCGCTTTGAGATGGCACGCAAGATGCAGACGGCACAGGCGGGGATTGCCCTCATGCAGGGACATACGGATGCGCTCATTACGATACGCAACGACAACCTCTTGAAGATCGCGCCGAATCGAAATCTGTCCTTCATCGAGGCGTTTGCCCTTGCGGATGAGGTGTTGCAGCAGATCGTCAGCTGCGTGGCGGAGCTGATTCTCACAACGGGGGTCATCAACGTCGATTTTGCCGATGTGACGACGATCTTTCACCAGAGCGCGTCGAGTGACGCGCTTCTCGCCATCGGTGTGGACGAAACGCCGCAGAAGGCGGTGCGTCAGGCGATCGAGAGCCCTCTGATTGACCGTGATGCAACGGGCGCACGCGGCATCGTGCTCAATCTCACCGGCGCACCCTCGATGAGTCTGCGCGATGTCGATGAGGCGGTACACTACATCCGCAAGAGCGCCCACCCCGAGGTCAATGTGATTGTGGGGCTCGTCGTTCAGCCGGGGATGAAGGGCAGGGTACAGGCAACACTCATTGCGACGGATTTTGACGATGCCTATATTCGCGCCGTACAGGATTGATCGAAATCATCCTGTGTGAAAGGAGGTACGCAGATGGACGCGCTTTTGCATGAAATGCATACGTGGATGAACGGCTATATGCGTTCCTTCCGCACGGACGATTCCGATGTTATGCGCGGGATCCACCTCAAGGAGATTCATACGGGCTATGTCACGGCGAATGCACGTGCGCTTGCCAAGTATCTCGGATGTACGGCACACGATACGGCACTCGCCGAGATCATCGGACTCTTTCACGATGTGGGACGCTTTCGGCAGTATGCCGTCTATCGGACGTTCAACGATGCCGTTTCGGAGGATCATGCCGACCTCGGCTTACATGTGCTGAACGAGGGCGATTTTCTAAAGCGCCTCAGTCCGTCGGATGCCGATGCCGTATGCTTTGCGATCCGGTACCACAACAAGAAGGAAATCGCACCGACGGAGGATCGGCGCAAGCTTTTTTTTGCAAAGCTGATCCGTGACGCGGACAAACTCGACATCTACCGCGTACTGCTGCCATTTCTCACAGCCGATGGAGCGGAAAAGGCACCGAACTTCGTGCCGTCGGATGCGGCACAGGAGGTCAGTCCTGACTTCATCGCGGATTTTGCGGCGGGAGGACAGGCGGACTACTACCGTCTGCGTACCCACGGAGACCGCAAGATTGTACGGCTTCTATGGATTTACGACATCAACTTTGCATGGACACTGCGCCGTATCGTGGCGCGCGGCTATGTGGAGGCGTTCACGGAGAGTATTCCCAAACAGGAGGGCATTGCCGAGGGCGTTGCGCGTATGCGTGCCTACATCGAACGGCGATGCGCACAGGAAGACACATTGGAATTGTACGGATAGAGGATGAGGGACATGGCGGACGTAAAGACATCGAATTTTATCCGAAATATCATCGACGAGGATCTGCGGGCAGGACGGCACGCGGAGGGGATTCATACGCGCTTCCCGCCCGAGCCGAACGGTTATCTGCACGTCGGACACGCAAAGTCCATCTGCCTCAACTTTGGCGTTGCCGAGGACTACAGCGGGCTGTGCAATCTGCGTTTTGACGATACGAACCCGACGAAGGAGGATGTCGAGTACGTGGACTCCATTCAGGAGGACATTCGTTGGCTCGGCTTCTCGTGGGGGGATCGCCGCTTCTATGCGTCGGACTACTTCGCGCAGATGTATGAATATGCAGTCGAACTTATAAAGAAAGGGCTCGCCTATGTGGACGATCTCTCGGCGGATGAGATTCGTGCGCATCGCGGCACACTGACCGAGGCGGGGGTGGAAAGCCCGTACCGCAATCGTTCGGTGGAGGAAAACCTCGATCTCTTTACGCGGATGCGTGCGGGCGAATTCCCCGACGGCGCGTGTGTCCTGCGTGCGAAGATCGATATGGCATCGCCGAATCTCGTGATGCGCGACACGGTCATCTATCGCATTGCGCACGTCCCGCACCACCGGACAGGGGATCAGTGGTGCATCTATCCGATGTACGACTTCGCGCATCCGATCTCGGACGCGATCGAGGGCATCACGCATTCGCTTTGCACGCTTGAGTTCGAGGAGCACCGTCCGTTTTATGACTGGCTGCTTGAGGCTCTCGGCTTTCCTGCGGGGGAGCGTCCGCGTCAGATCGAGTTCGCGCGGCTCAACCTATCGGGCGCGATTACGAGCAAGCGCAAGCTGCGCCGGCTCGTCGAGGAGGGACATGTGCGCGGTTGGGACGATCCGCGTATGCCGACCATCTCCGGGATGCGCCGCCGCGGCTATCCGCCCGCAGCCGTACGTGCATTCTGCGAGGAGATCGGTGTCGCCAAGAGCAACAGCACGGTGGACAGTGCCATGCTCGAACACAGCGTACGCGATGAGCTGAACCGGAATGCGCCGCGCATCATGGCGGTGCTGCGTCCGCTGAAGCTCGTCCTTACCAACTATCCCGAGGGGGAGACGGAGTACCTGCTCGCCGACAGCAGTCCCACGCACGGCGGACAGCGTTATGTACCGTTCGGACGGGAACTCTATATCGACCGCGAGGACTTTATGGAGGATGCACCGAAGAAATTCTTCCGTCTGAAGCCGGGCGGCGAGGTGCGCCTCAAGCACGCCTACATCATCAAATGTGAGGAAGTCATAAAGGATGCGGCGGGGGAAATTACAGAACTCCGCTGCACCTACGACCCCGAGACGCGGAGCGGCGGCGCTGCTGCGAATCGCAAGGTGAAGGGGACGATTCAGTGGGTTGCGGCGGAGTATGCGCTTACGGCGGAGGTGCGCCTCTACGAGAGCCTGCTTCGCGATATGCCTGAGGGTGAGGAGGAGCCGGAGGATTTCATTGACACGCTGAATCCGCACTCGCTCGAAATTTTGACGGATGCCAAGGTTGAGCCGAGCGTCCGCCTTACGGCGGCAGGTACACATTATCAGTTCCTGCGCGTCGGTTACTTTGTGGTTGACCCGGACACCACGCCGGATCATATTGTGTTCAATCGCGTGGTCGGACTCAAGGACTCGTGGAGCAAGATGAAATAGTCCTTTCCCGTTCATGCTGTGCGCCGTCCGATGCGGACGGTATAAGGAGGTTTGCCGTGGCAAAGATACCGAAGAACCGATCTGACAAGGATATGATGCAGGGCTTCGAGGAGGAGGAAACGCTTGCCGAGGTTCTGCTGAAGAAGGAGCGGCAGGAAGAGGAGCGCGCACGTCAGCAGGCAGAGCGCGTTCCTCCCGCCGACCTTGCCCGTGCGGGGCTTTCCTCCGCGCAGGCGGACGAGCTCGGCAGAGCACTGATGGAGTTGAAACTCACGCTGGCACAGGAAGGTGTGCAGCACTATCGACTCAAGATTCAGCGCAGAGGCCGGCAGGTGATTATCACGGCGACGTGATGTGGATTTTCTCGAAATGAGAAGAAGGATGTGAAATGATGGAAAATGCAACGATTGTGGCGATTGTCATCTTCGTCATCGCATATGCGCTCATCATCTCCGAAAAGGTGCACCGCACCATCGTCGGGTTGTTTGGCGCAATGCTTATGATACTCTTTGGGATTATCGGGCAGGAGACTGCTGTCCACCACATTGACTTTAACACGTTGGGGCTTCTCATGGGGATGATGATTATTGTCAACATCACGAGTGAGACGGGGCTCTTCAACTTCCTTGCGATATGGGCGGCGCAGAAGGTCAAGGCGCGGCCGGTCGCACTCCTCGTCGTGCTCTCGACCATCACGATGGTCTGCTCGGCGCTCCTTGACAATGTCACAACGGTTCTTCTGACTGTGCCGATTACCTTCAGCATCACATCCCAGCTCAAAGTTGATGTCATGCCCTACCTCATCTCGCAGATCCTTTCCTCGAACATCGGCGGTACGGCGACCCTCATCGGCGATCCTCCCAACATCATGATCGGCAGCGCCGTCGGACTGGACTTCATGGCGTTTGTGGAAAATTTGACAGTCATCTCTATAATTATCTTTATCTTGGTGCAATTCATACTTATTGGCCTTTACCGCAAGGGGCTTCACACCCAGCCGGAGCTGCAGGAGAAGATCATGCGCCTGCCCGCTGCCGCACAAATCACGGATCATGCGCTGCTGCGCAAATGTCTCACCGTTATCTTCCTGACGATCACACTCTTTGTCCTGCACGGCAGTCTCGGGCTTGAGTCTGCGACGGTGGCGCTCTCGGGCGCGGGACTTCTGCTCCTGCTCACGGCGACGCGCGACGAAGGGGCGATTGTCAAGGTGCTCTCGAAGATCGAGTGGCCCGCGATCTTCTTCTTCGGCGGACTCTTCATTCTCGTCGGTGCGCTCGTCGAGACGGGCGTGATCCGTATGCTCGCCGCCGAGGCGATCAAGGCGACGGGCGGCAATGTCGAGGCGACGGCGATCCTCATCCTCTGGATGAGCGCGTTCGCGTCCGCCTTCATCGACAACATCCCGTTTGTTGCAACTCTTATCCCGCTCATTCAGGATATGGGGCAGATGGGGCTCACGAACCTTGATCCGCTCTGGTGGTCGCTCGCGCTCGGCGCGTGCCTCGGCGGCAACGGGACGCTCATCGGTGCAAGTGCAAACGTCGTTGTTGCGTCCATGTCGGCGCAGCGCGGCCGGCCGATCTCCTTCATCGGCTTTATGAAGATTGCACTTCCGATCATGACGTTTACCATCATCATCTCGAACATCTACGTCTGCATTCGCTATCTCTGAAGCGTGTCATGTCATATCCCCGATCACTGCGATGGTCGGGGATTTATTTTTACGTGCGGCTGTGCTATTCTATGAAAAAAAGGGGGGAGTACGATGATCCTGCACACGGGGATGCGCACGGACATCCCTGCGTTCTACGCGCCGTGGTTCGTGAACCGTCTGCACGCGGGTGAGGTCTGTGTCCGAAATCCCTACGACAAGGAGCAGGTCACACGCTATCTCCTCGATCCGCAGGTTGTGGATCTGATTGCCTTCTGCACAAAGAACCCTGCGCCCATGCTCCCGCATATGGATCTTCTTTCTCCATTCGGGCAGTTCTGGTACGTTACCATCACCCCCTATGGGAGGGACATTGAGCCGAATGTGCCGCCATGGCAGGAGGTCGCGCGCGCCTTTCGCCGGCTTTCGGAGATGGTCGGCAGGCAATGCATCGGTTGGCGTTACGACCCCATCATCCTCGACGAACAGCATACGATGGACTGGCATCGGCAGCAATTCTCCATGATGGCAGAGATGCTTGCAGGTGCGACGGAGATGGTCGTTATCAGCTTTCTCATGCGCTATGCCAAGACGCGGCGCAATTTCCCCGAGGGGCGTGATGTTACGTACGCGGAACGGTTGGAACTCGGCGCGTACATTGTAGAGACGGCAAAGACGTATGGTATGACTGCCTACCCGTGCGGCGACGGGGATGCACTCGCCGCATTCGGTGCAGATACGGGCGGCTGTATGACACCGCGCATCTACGAGCGCGCTCTCGGGCGGCGTATGCGTTTCCCCAAATATCAGCGGCAGCGCAAGGAGTGTGACTGCTATCTCGGCGCGGACATTGGCGCGTACGACAGCTGTCCGCATCTCTGTCGCTATTGCTATGCGAATACACACTTTATACGGGTGCAGAAGAATCGCCGCCGCCACGATCCCGCATCGCCCTTCCTCATCGGTCATGCGGAGGCGGGCGACCGCGTCCACACGGCGCGGCAGGAGAGTTGGTTGGACGTGCAGGAGAGCCTGTTTTGACCAATCTTTTGAGGCATAGAAAAAATGCTTGCACTTTATGAAAAACATCTGTATAATACAGAGCGTTGAAATCCGTTCCTCAAGACCTGATAGTCGTTCAATGAACGAGTGAAGCCTTGTTTATGTAATCAGGCTTTGCCCGTACCATAATCTTAGTGGACGCTTTCCCAGTTTGGCGGATGGAGAGACTAACTATATTTTTCAAGGGAGATTGTGGAAGAATGGCATTTGAAGACAAGACACTCGTATGCAAGGAATGCGGCAACAACTTCGTGTTCACGGCCGGTGAGCAGGAGTTCTATGCAGAGAAGGGCTTTGAGAACGAGCCGGCACGCTGCCGTGACTGCCGTGACAAGCGTCGCCGCGGTCGTGATGAGAACAGCGGCGAGCGTCAGATGTTCCATGTGGTCTGCGCCGAGTGCGGCAAGGATACGGAAGTCCCGTTCGAGCCGAAGACGGATCGTCCGGTCTACTGCCGCGACTGCTTCAATGCGAAGCGCGCAGCACGTTTCTAATGGCGTTTGAGGAAACGGCTCGTTTCCTTATGGGGAGGGATTGCTGCATATCATGAGCAGTGTCCCTCCCTTGTTTTTAGTATATGAGGAGGGTTCCCCATGAAGTTGAAAAAATTGGCACTTGTCCTGACCGGCGCTCTCGTGAGTCTCGCGCTTGTCGGCTGCGGCGGCGATCAGGCGAAACAGGATTCCAAGGTGCTGCGCGTGGGCGCTGCGGTGGATTTTGCACCGTTCGAGTTCCAAGATGAGGGGCAGAAGGACTATCAGGGGTTTGACATGGATCTCATCCGTGCCGTTGCCAAGGAGATGGGCAGCGAGGCGGAGATCCAGAACATTGGCTTTGATGGACTGATCCCCGCGCTGCAGGCGAAGAACATCGACGTCATCATCAGCGGCATGACGATCAACGATGAGCGTAAGCAGAAGGTGAACTTCTCCGATCCGTACTATCAGTCGGGGCTGACGATGGTTGTGCGCAGCGATGAGGAGTCGATCAAGACCTTCAAGGATCTCAAGGGTCACAAGGTCGCCGTCCAGATCGGCACGACGAGTGCGAACATGGTCAAGGAGATGGAGGGCGTTACCGTCGCGGAGCTGAATACGCCTGCGGACTGCTTCATGGAGCTCAAGGCACGCGGTGTGGATGCCGTGGTCAACGATCGTCCCGTCAACGACTACTATATCAACCAGACGCAGGCGGTTGGTGTGAAGTCCCTCCAGGACAAACTCTCCGCCGAGGACTACGGCATTGCGATGGCGAAGGACAACGCTGACCTTCAGAAGAAGATCAACGAGGCGCTCAAGAAGCTGCACGACAACGGCGAATACGACAAGATCTATCAGAAGTGGTTCGGCGCAAGCAAGTAAGGAATCGCTGAACGACAAAAAGCCCCGCAGATGGTAATTCCGTCTGCGGGGCTTTTCTATGCTTACAGTGATAGGATGCGCGCCATATCATTCGGCAGGGGGGACGCTACAGAGAGCCGTTCACCTGTGCGTGGATGTACGAGGGTGAGGCGTGCAGAGTGGAGGGCGTGACGCGCGATCAACTCTGTGCTGCCGCCGTAGAGGTCGTCTCCGAGCAGGGGATGCCCCAGATGGGCGAGGTGGACGCGGATTTGATGGGTGCGTCCCGTCTCAAGGCGCAGACGCAGGAGGGAATGCCGTGCGTTCGTCTGCTCTGTCCAATAATGCGTGCGCGCGGGCTTTCCGTCGGGCGTGACGCAGCGCAGGATGATGCTCGGCAGGGCGCGCGCAATGGGCGCGTCGATTGTGCCCTCCGTTGGTATGAGCATCCCCTCAATCAGGGCAAGATACTCCCGTGTAGGCGTATCCTGTTTTGCGATTTGATACTGTATCTCGGGATGCTTTGCGATGAGCAGCAGTCCCGTTGTATTGCGGTCGAGGCGGTGGCACGGATGAAAGTCAAGCCGTATGCCGCGTTCCTCATAAAGACCAAGCACAGCATTGGCGACAGTCCCGCGTGCTTCCTTTGTCGTCGGATGGACAAGCTGCCCCGCAGGCTTGTCGATGATGAGAAGATCCGCGTCCTCGTAGACAATTGCAAGCGACAGCTGCTCGGGCGTGACAGAGGAAACGATGGGAAGTTCATAGGAAACAACGTCTCCTGCGTGCAGCATGGTGCGTGCGGCGATGGCAGGCGTGCCGTTTACGGCGAATGTGCCGCTGTGTTTGATGCGTTTCCACAGTCCCGACGAAATCCCGCACACGCGCATGAGATATGCCTTTGCGGGACATTCCTCGCCCTCAGGCAGCGTTATGATATGCTCCGTCATTCGCTGCGCGTTTGCTCCGAACGGCGCAGGGCAAGGATGATGCGGAAGGAGATGGAGAGGATGATGGCAATGACCGTCGCGAGTGCCATGCCGCGCAGCGTGACCGTGCCGATGGTAAGGCTCGCCGTCGATACGCCGACACCCATGACGATGGAGGTCAGGAGGAGATTCATCGGGTTGTTGTAGTCCACCTTTGCCTCGACGAGGATGCGGATGCCCGAGGCTGCAATCACGCCGAAGAGGAGCATGGAGACACCGCCCATGACGGGGACGGGGATGCTCTGGATGAGTGCGGCGAGCTTGCCGAGACAGGAGAGCAGGATGGCAAAGATGGCGGCACCGCCGATGACCCATGTGGAGTAGACCTTTGTGATGGCAAGGACACCGATGTTTTCCCCGTACGTCGTATTCGGCGTTGAGCCAAAGAAGCCGGAGAAGATCGTCGAAACACCGTTGCCGAGGAGGGAGCGGTCGAGCCCCGGATCCTTCGCGAGGTTGCGGCCGACGATGTTGCCCGTCACGATGAGATGGCCGATGTGCTCCACGACGACAACGATGGAGGCGGGCAGGATGATGAGGATGGCACGCAGGTCGAACTCCGGCGTATAGATGGTCGGGATTGCAAACCACGGCGCACTCTCAACGTGCGAGAGATCGACGATACCCGCACAGAATGCGATGATGTAGCCCGCGACCACACCGATGAGAATCGGGATGATGGAGAGAAAGCCACGGAATGCCATGGATGCAAAGATCGTGATGGCAAGTGTCGCAATCGAAACGAAGATCACGGTGGCATCCGTATTTTCGCCCGTCAGCCCCGCCATGCCTGCCGCCGTCGGCATCAGTTCCAGCCCGATGACGGCGACAATCGCGCCCATCGAGGCGGGCGGAAAGATCACGTCGATCCAGCTCGTTCCGATCGTGTGCACGATGAAGCTGACCGCACAGAAAACGATGCCGACGATGATGAAGCCGCCGAGTGCCGCTTCGTAGCTGTACTCGGAGAGTACGAGAAAGACGGGGGAGAGAAAGGCAAAACTTGAGCCGAGATATGCGGGAATCTTCCCCTTGCAGAGGATGAGATAGAACAGTGTGCCGATGCCGTTGAAGAGCAGCACGGTCGCGGGGTTGACGTGAAAGAGGATCGGCACGAGCACCGTTGAGCCGAACATGGCAAAGAGATGCTGCAAGGAGAGGGGGATGGTTGTGAGGAGCGGCGGCCGCTCCGTGGTATCCATTGTTTTTTGGGACATAATATCACTCCGTTTCAGATGTGTCACCTGCATTAGGCGTACCTTATGATACCACAGTATGAAGCGGGGGACAATGACGTTTTGTGCGGGTTGTCGACAACCCTTGCAGTTTTGAATGCGATTCGGTAAGATAGACCTATGAATTCATGTGGATAAGGAAGTGACAAATATGTACCCGATGAAACTCATCGCACCGCTCAAGGACTATCTCTGGGGCGGAACGCGTCTGAGAGACGAATATGGAAAAGAGACGCAGCTGACGAAAATTGCCGAGAGCTGGGAACTCGCCTGTCATAAGGATGGCATGAGCGTGATCGGCAACGGCGCGGCGGCGGGGCAGACGCTCGCGGACTGGATCGCAGCGAAAGGAGTGGGGGTACTTGGAACGAAGGCGGCGAAATTTCCCTATTTCCCGCTGCTCATCAAGCTGATTGATGCACATGACAATCTTTCCGTGCAGGTACACCCCGACGACGACTATGCTCGGCGTGTCGAGGGGGAGTACGGCAAGACGGAGATGTGGTACGTCATGGACGCAGCGTCGGGGGCGGAACTGCTTTACGGTTTTCAACATGAGATCACAAAGGCGGAATTTCGCCGTCGCATCGAGGACAATACCCTGCTGGATGTTGTGCGGCACGTGCCCGTGCAGAAGGGGGATGTGTTTTTTATCCCTGCGGGCACACTCCACGCGATCGGCAAGGGAATTCTCATCTGCGAGATCCAACAGAACTCGAATACGACGTACCGTGTCTATGACTACGGGCGTATCGGTACGGATGGCAAGCCGCGCGACCTCCATATTGAAAAGGCGCTCGATGTGACCTGCCTTGCGCCTGCCGCGCAGTATACCGCCATCGGCACAGAAGTCGGGATCTGTGTGGGCGCACAGGCGCATCTCCTCGCCTCATGCGACTGCTTTACCGTCTATCATCTTGCGGTCGATGGCGCGTGTGTACTTCCGGTGGGGGACGACTCCTTCCAATGTCTGACACTGCTCTCCGGCAAGTTGACACTGCGCACCAATGCGGATTCGCTTCCGCTGCGCAAGGGAGAGAGCGTCTTTTTGCCGGCGGGACTGGGGGAGTGTTCGCTCACGGGGCAGGCGGAGCTGATTCTCAGCAAAATATGATCCGCGGGGCTTGACGGCTTTGTTATAATGAACCCGTTGGAAGAACTTTTTAGGAAAACCCAAAGGGAAGGTGAGACTCATCGAATTTCATGCCTTGACAAAGGAAGACAAGCCCCTGCTTGATCGTTATTTTCGTGCGAATTACTATGAAAATTCGCATTTTAACTTTACGAATCTCTATATGTGGCGCGAGCCGTTCCACGTTCACATCGCGGAGGAAGATAACGTCCTCTATGTGGTGAGCGAGTGGAAAGCGCGTGTGTCGGCGCTGCAGCCGTTCTGCGATCCCGCGCTGTACCCCGCAGCGACGAAGAAGCTGCTCGCATACTTTGAGGAGATCGAGCAGCCCTTTCACATCTATGATATGGAACGCGGCTATGCGGATTTCCTGCGCAGCTGCGACTGTGCACACTTCGAGGTGGTCGCCGACCGCGACAACTACGACTATGTATATCTTTCGGAAAAGCTCATCACACTCGCGGGGCGCAAGCTGCACTCGAAGAAGAACCATCTGAACGCATTCCGCAAGGACCACCCCGATGCGGCGTTTGTATCGATTACGGATGAGATCGTAACGCTGTGCAAACTTGAGCTGAACAGCTGGTACAAGCAGCACAAGCAGGAGGACGGGACGGTCGATCCGTTCATCGGCTATGAGCGCACGGCGATCCTTGAGGTGCTGAACAACTTCGCGGACTTCGGGCTGAAGGGAGGCGCGATCCTCCTCGGGGGGCGCGTCGTCGCCTTTACCTTCGGCGAGCAGCTGAACACGGATACGGCGGTCATTCACGTCGAAAAGGCAGATCCTGAGCTGCGCGGCGCATATCCCGCGATCAATCAGGGCTTTGTGGAGCACGCATGGAGCCATCTGACCTACATCAACCGCGAGGAGGATATGGGGATCGAGGGGCTGCGCAAGGCGAAGGAATCCTACAAGCCCGAGAAGCTGATTGAGAAGTTTAATGCGACGCTGTGTCTTGGGTGATGTCCCACGCGATCACTTGTGTAACGAGGCGTTTGTGTGGAGCACGCATGGCTGGAACAGCGGATATGTCACTGTCAATATTTGCAAACTGCCCGTGAATATGGTAAGATAGCACAACGCTAGGTAATGTAGGCTCGTCCTTCGCCCCACACAAGCGGCGAAGGACGTTCTTGTTTATCTGGAAGCAACACTACAATGCGGGGGGAACGATCATGAACCACACGAAGTACACCAAGGGATACTATATGCCGCCCGAGATCCGTCTGGACTGGCTGCGCAAGGATGCGCCCGACAAGGCGCCGATCTGGTGCTCGGTCGATCTGCGCGACGGCAATCAGGCGCTCATCATTCCGATGAGCCTCGATGAGAAACTCGTGTTTTTCGATCTCCTCGTACGCGTGGGCTTCAAGGAGATCGAGGTCGGCTTCCCCGCCGCGTCGGAGACGGAGTATGAGTTCCTGCGCCGCCTTGTCGAGGACAATCTCATCCCCGACGATGTGACCGTGCAGGTACTGACACAGGCGCGTGAGCACATCATCCGCAAGACATTCGATGCGCTGCGCGGTGTGAAGAATGCGATTGTACACGTTTACAACCCCACGTCTGCAGCACAGCGCGAGCAGGTTTTTGCACGCTCGAAGGAAGAGATTCTCCAGATCGCCGTGGATGGCGCGAAGCTGCTCAAACAGCTGACGGATGAGGCGGGAGCGAACTACCGCTTCGAGTACTCGCCCGAGAGTTTTACGGGCACGGAGCCGGAGTATGCGCTTGAGGTCTGCAACGCCGTTCTCGATGTCTGGCAGCCGACTCCCGACCGCAAGGCGATCATCAACCTGCCCTCCACGGTGCAGATGTCGATGCCGCACGTCTACGGTATGCAGATTGCCTATGTCAACGAACGGCTGAACTATCGCGACAGCGTCGTACTCTCGCTCCACCCGCACAATGACCGCGGCTGCGGCGTGGCGGATGCGGAGATGGGGCTTCTCGCCGGTGCGGATCGCGTCGAGGGGACACTGTTCGGCAATGGGGAACGTACGGGCAATGTGGACATCATCACCGTCGCGATGAATATGTTCGCGCTCGGCGTGGATCCCAAGCTCGACTTCTCCAATCTCCCGCATCTCGTCGAGGTCTACGAGCAGGTGACGCGGATGCAGGTCAACCCGCGCCAGCCGTACGCGGGCTCACTCGTCTTTGCCGCGTTCTCCGGCTCGCATCAGGATGCCATCGCCAAGGGGATGAAGCACTGGGACGAGAACAAGCCGAAGCACTGGTCGCTGCCGTACCTCTACATCGACCCGAAGGACATCGGGCGCACGTACGACGGTGATGTCATCCGCATCAACAGTCAGTCGGGCAGGGGCGGTGTCGGCTACATCATGGAGCAGCAGTATGGCATCAGTATGCCGAAGAAGATGCGCGAGGATCTCAGCTACCGCGTGAAGTCCGTGTCCGACAGCGGACACAAAGAACTCCTGCCGGACGAGATCTACAAGGTGTTCACGGACACCTATGTCAATGTCGTATTCCCGTTCGAGCTTACAGACTTCCACTTGAAAAAGCAGCCGGACGGCACGCGTATGGGCGATGTTCATCTCAAGGTGGACGGTGAGGACCGTATGTACGAGGCACGCGGCAACGGACGTTTGGATGCAATTTCGAACGCAATGCAGGCGAATCTCGGACTTTCTTATTCGAATTTGACGTACAGTGAGCACGCGCTTGAGATCGGGCAGACCTCGCGCGCCATCTCCTACATCAGCATCACAGGCGAGGACGGCAAGGTCTACTGGGGCGCAGGATTGGACACCGATATTATCACCTCGTCCATCCTCGCTCTGTTCAGTGCAATCAATCGGATGAAGGCGGGACACTGAGACGTGACAGATCTTGTTGCCGAAAAACTGAAACTGCTGCCGGACTCCCCCGGTGTCTACATCATGAAGGACGCGCACGGAAAGATCATCTACGTGGGCAAGGCAATCGTCCTCAAGAACCGCGTGCGGCAGTATTTTCAGAGCAGCCGGAATCAGGCGCCGAAGGTGCGTGCGATGGTTTCACACATCGCGGATTTTGAGACCATCATGACCGCGAACGAAGTTGAATCCTTGATTCTGGAAGCAAATCTGATCAAAAAACATCGTCCGCGCTATAACATCCGGCTGAAGGACGATAAGAGTTACCCCTATGTAAAAGTGACGGTGCAGGAGGAATATCCGCGCGTATTCATCACACGGCGCGTGCTGCGTGACGGGGCGCGCTACTTCGGCCCCTATACGAATGTGACGGCGCTGCGGGACAGCTTGAAGCTCCTCAAGCGCCTTTTTCCTCTGCGCACGTGCCGGACGATGCCCGACCGCCCCTGCCTTGAGTACCACATCAAGCGCTGTCTCGCGCCCTGTGTGGGGAAGGTGGCGGCGGAGGACTACCGCGCGATGATCCGTGCCGTCCTGCTCTTTTTGGAGGGGCGGACGGACGATGTGGAGCGCGAGCTGGAGCACCGCATGAATCTTGCAGCAGAAGCCTATCACTTCGAGACGGCGGCGCGCCTCAGAGATCAGCTCAGTGCTGTACGCAAGGCGGCGGAGCGGCAGAACATCGTTACGGGGGCGGGCGATCAGGATGCCGTCGGTATGGCCCGCTCGGCGGCGGGGGTCTGCGTGCAGATCTTCTTCATTCGCAGCGGAAAAATGATCGGACGCGAGCATTTTCTCCTGCGCGGGAGCGAGGAGGAAAGCGATGCGGACATCCTGCGTGCGTTTCTCGAACAGTATTACAATCAGGCGACGTTTGTGCCGCGCGAGGTGCTGCTGCCGCAGATGATTGACGCGGCGGGGCAGGGGGTTATCGAACGCTTTCTAGCGGAAAAAAAGGGAGGGGGAAAGGTTGCCCTTCTCACGCCGCAACGCGGGACGAAGCACGATCTCGTCATGATGGCGACGGGCAATGCGGAGAAATTCCTCGCAGACGAGGAAACGCGGCGCAGCCTTGCGGACGAGCAGACACTCGGTGCGGTCGCGGAGCTCGGACGTTATCTCGGGCTGAAGAAACCGCCGCACCGCATGGAGTGTTTCGACATCTCACACAATCAGGGGCAGGAGACCGTCGCCTCCATGGTCGTGTTCGAGGGCGGTATGCCGAAGAAGTCGGACTATCGCCGCTTCAAGATCAAGAGCGCGGAGGGGAAACCCGACGACTTCCTCTCCATGCGCGAGGTGACGATGCGGCGTTATGTGGGACTGCCCGAGGAGGAACTGCCCGATCTCATCATCATCGACGGCGGCAAGGGACAGCTTTCCTCCGCACTTGAGATCATCCGAAGTGAGGCGGGGCATAAGAACGTCCCCGTGGTCGGACTTGCAAAGCAGTTCGAGCTCGTCTTTACCGAGGGGAACCCAGAGCCGGTCGAACTGCCGCGCCGCAGTCAATCACTCTATCTCATTCAGCGCATTCGCGATGAAGCACACCGCTTTGCGATCACCTTCCATCGAAAACTGCGCGGCAAGCGCAACCTTGTTTCTGTCCTCGATCACATTGTCGGCGTCGGCCCGAAGCGGCGGCAGAGCCTCCGAATGCACTTCGGCACACTGGATAAGATCAAGGCGGCATCCGTTGATGAACTCGCCGCCGCCCCCGGGATGAACCGTCCTGCGGCAGAAGCGGTCTATCATTTCTTCGAGGCACAACGGGAAATGCGTGGGGAATAAGAATCCTGTTCCTGCCGTTCTCGCATACGTTTGCTATGCTTGCGACACATTAAGATAGGATTCTCCCCCAAAAATGACGAACTGTACAGTTGCACTGCTGCTGCGGTTATTTTATAATTATCAAAAAGATTTGAAATTGATGACATCTCGTTGAGGAGGTGTCGCACGATGATCATCTTTCAGCGTATGCAGATATGGGGTGCGACGCTTCTTCTGACCATGAGTCTTATGCTTGCAGCCTGCGGCGATACGGCACAGACCATCCGGACGGACGAAAATATCGTTGTCGTGTACAACTGTAATACGGACGACTGGACGGCTCCCCTCGCCAAAGAGTTTCAGGAGCAGACAGGGATTCAGGTGCAGCTTGTCAGCGGCAGTTCGGGGCAGCTCATGGCACGTGTCCGCACGGAGCAGGAGCACCCGCATGGTGATGTTATCTGGGGCGGCTCCGAGGATTCCTATGTTTTACTTGAGTCCTATCTGGAGCCCTATGAGTCTCCCGAGAAATATGCAATCCTTCCGGAGTATGTGCGCAGGAACAATGCGTTTTACAACATGGTCAAGGATCCCTATGTCATCGCCTACAATACCGATCTGGTGAGCGAGGCGGATGCGCCGAAAGGGTGGCGGGATCTCCTCGCACCGAGGTTTTGCGGGCGCATTGCTCTCGCAGATCCTGCGAAATCCACGTCCTCCTATGCCGTGCTCTTGACGATGGTGGATGCCATGGGCGGCGATTCTGCCGTCATTGGGCAACTGGCGGCACAGGTTGACGGACGCATCCTCGGCAGTTCGGCGGAGCAGATCAAGGCGCTCGCTGACGGAACGTATGCGGTTACAGCGACGTTCGAGGAGCCTGTGCTCAAATACATTGCCTCCGGTGCGCATATGAAGATTGTCTACCCCGAGGAGGGGACAGCTGTATCCTCAAGTGCTGTTGGAATCATCAAGAATGCACCGCATCCGGATCATGCGAAAAAATTTCTAAATTTTTTGATGAGTCGTCAAGTTCATGAACGTCTCGGCGATTATGAACGGCGTTCGACACGTGCCGATATTTCGGCACCCCCGAATCTTCGTCCTCTTTCGGAGATTCGTTACACACGGTTTGATACCCGGCGTGCCGTGTCCTTCAGGGACGAGTTCCTGAGTAAATGGCGCGCAGCGGTTATCAAATAAATCCCCATTTCCCCCCCATCCCCCCATTCCCATATTTTCCCCTTCCAAGACCGTCACTCTGTGTGACGGTTTTTCCTTTGTTTATAAATACTTTGCCTGTAAATTTATATTTTTACTGATAATTTTGCTTGACAGAAACGAAATTTATACGTATTCTTTCTTTATAGTCTGAACATTACGGAAGACGTTTGTTTTCCTCGTTGTTCCACTGTGCAGTGCATGGGAGGAGAGGAGATGAACCTTGTATGAGATGGGATCGGATCAGCTATCAAAAACGGCTGCTTGCCTACCTCCTCGTGGGAGGGTTGTTTCCGCTTCTCCTTGCCTCTGCGATGATTCTCTATGCGGCGGATCGTGTCTACGAGAACACACAGGCAAAGGGGGGGCGTGCCGAGGTGCAGCGGATCTCACGTGAGATCGACAATCTCGTCGGAAACTATCAGCGTCTGATAAGTCCGCTCCTCGTGCGGGGGGAGACCATCGAGTTCCTGTGTGGTACACGTTCGAATGTGGAACATATCTATGGGGATCTCTATGCGATTCTTGCGGGTCGATCGGGTGAGGCGGCGATCTATCTGCTCTCTGCAGATGGCAGTCAGGTGATCGCAACGGATGATTTGCCGCGGGACTATCGTCTGCCGGATCATCTGCATTGGGGACTTCTCGGTCAGGCGGTTCAGAGTCAGGACTGGGTGCTCGCCTCGGCAGACCGCTATGAAGCCGATCGACGGGAAACGGTCTTTTCGATGGCGCACGCGATACGCCGGGAGGATGAACTGCTCGGCTTTGCCGTTATTGATGTGCGGCGTGAGGCTCTTGTCCCGCTCATTCAGCGCGTGCAGGACGGAAATGAGGGACAGATCATCCTGACGGATCGCTATAACTATGTCATGATGGATATGCTCGATCATCATCGTGAGGGATTTTCCTCTGTCTTTGCGTCCTCTGAGGAGGCGGAGACGACGGAGTCTGTTTTCCGTGATTATGCGTTTTCTTCGACGACGACAGGGTTTGCGGTTCACCTGCGTCAGCGGCTGGACTCGGCACCGCTGGATTACCTCTTTCGCCTGATCCTCATGGTGGATGCGGTAGCGCTGTGTATAACGGCATATCTTGCCTGTCGGCTGAGCCGCCATCTCTGGCGGCCGCTGCATACGCTTGCGACAGCAATGCGGCGTGTGCGCAGCTGTGACGATTTTTCCGTGCAGGTGGACGTTCGGCGCAGCGATGAGATCGGGGAGCTTGCGCTTACGTTCAACAGTCTGATCGAACACATCCGCACGCTGCTTGCGGAGAACAGGGAGCGCGAGCGGCGGCTGCGCGTGGCACAGGTGAAATCTCTGACGGAGATGATAAAGCCCCATTTCATGTACAATACGCTGAATCTCATCAAGTGGAGTGCGAAGCTCGGCGACAGCGAGGGGGCGGCGGATATTGCCGTGCAGCTCGGGAAGCTGCTGCGTGCCTCGGTGAGTATGAAGGAGTTTGTGACGGTGGCGGAGGAGCTGAGTTTTCTCCGCACCTATTTGAAGATTCAGCAGCGGCGCTTCGAGGGACGGCTCAAAGTTACGATGCGTGTGGAGACGGGGGCGTATGGCTGCTATGTGCCGAAGCTGATTCTGCAGCCGCTCGTTGAGAACGCGATCCGGCACGGCATCGAGATGACAGAAAGCGGCGGCCGCATCGCAATCACGGGGTGCCGTGAAAACGGCTATCTCATCTTTCATGTGAAGGACAATGGACAGGGAATGTCGCCTGCACGGCAGCAGGAAGTGCTGACACGGCGTGACGACAATCACTTCGGGATTTACAATGTGCATATGCGTGCCGTACTGAACGGGGATGAGGACTGCGGGATCACCCTGCACGCTGCGGAGGGGAAGGGGACGGAGGTAATATTGCGGCTAAGGCGCATGGAGGAGGCTCCTCATTATGATTAAAGTGCTGATTATTGACGATGAACCCCTGCAGCGACAGGGGATTATGCGTCTGACACCATGGGAAGACTTTGATGCCGAGGTAGTCGGTGCGGCGGGGAGCGGCATGGAGGGGATCCTGCTGGCGCGCAAATATCGTCCCGATGTGCTCATCGTGGATATTAAGATGCCGGGGCTCTCGGGGCTGGATGTGATCACGCGTTTGCGTGAGGAACTGGATGCAGAGTACATTATCCTTTCGGGATACAGTGAGTTCGAGTACGCGCAGCAGGCAATTTCGCTCGGCGTATGTGCCTATCTCCTAAAGCCGCTCGATGATGAGGAGCTCACCTCTGCTGTGCGTCTTGCGGCAGAGCACATTGCGGAGCGCCGATTCCATCTGCGTAAGCGTGGGGCGGCAGAGACGGACCGCGTTCATCTTGATCTGCCGGAGGAGGAGCCGGTGCGCGGCTATCTGCTTCATGCGGTGCGGCACATGGAGGAGCATATGGCGGAGCCGCTTACCGTGCGCGAGGTTGCCGATGAGCTGGGGCTTAGTGTCAGCTATCTGCACAAGCTCTTTGCGCGCTGCGGAACCTCGTTCAGTGCGTATCTGACGGATTGCCGTCTGCGCCGTGCGGGGCAGCTGTTGCGCGAGAGTGATGAAAAGATTTACGCCGTTGCCGCAGCGTGCGGCTATCAGGATACGCGCTATTTCAGTAAAATTTTTCAGAAGCACATGGGGGTTAAGCCAACGGAATATCGACATAGGAAAAATCTATAGAAATCTTTCTCCGAAGATCTAGCCAAACAAATAAAAATGTTGTAATATAATAATCGTTATTGAGTAGTAATTTGCACTTAAGTCAGACTGCCCAATACATCTGTGTATTATATTAAAGGAGGGCTTCCCGTGAAGACATGGGTTTGTACAGTTTGCGGCTGGGTTTATGACGAGGCGGTTGGCGATGCGGACTATGATCTCGCCGCCGGTGTGGCGTTCGAGGATCTGCCGGAGGACTTCGTATGTCCGCTCTGCGGCGTAGACAAGACGCTGTTTGAGCAGCAGGAATGACACTGAATTTTTTAGGAGAGCAGCCCCGCATATGCGGGGTTTTTTCATGCCGTATACGTACTTTACCGAAATGCTTTTGCTTTTCGGAAAAAAATCCCGTATAATGTACAGCATATCATTTTGTGTGAGGGGACTTGTTTTTGGCGGAGCAAATTGAAATCAGCATTATTTTCATTGTCTATATGCTCATGATGATGGGGGTCGGCGTCTATTACTATCGGCGGACACGCAATATGAGCGACTACTTTCTCGGCAACCGGAAACTCGGCGCGTGGGTCACGTCGATGAGTGCCGAGGCGTCGGATATGTCGGGGTGGATGCTTATGGGGCTGCCGGGATTTGCCTATGTTGCGGGGCTCAATGCGAGCTGGATTGCGCTCGGTCTTGCCCTCGGTACATGGGCGAACTGGCAGTTCATCGCGGCGCGTCTGCGCGTCTATACGGAGCTGGCGAACAATTCGCTGACGCTGCCGGATTTCTTTGAAAACCGTTTTTTTGCACAATCCGGTGCTCTGCGCATTGTGCCTGCGATCTTCATTTTGATCTTTTTTATCCTCTATACGTCCTCGGGCTTTGTGGCAGCGGGACGGCTCTTTGAGACGATCTTTCATCTGCCGTATCTGACGGCGCTCCTCGCGGGCGCGGCGGTGGTGGTGTTCTATACGCTCGTCGGCGGCTTTCTCGCCGTGTCGCGCACGGACTTCATTCAGGGCGTGATGATGTTTTTCGCCATTCTGGTTGTGCCTGTGGGGGCGGCGATCATGCTTGGCGGCTTTACGGCGACCGCCGATCTGATTTATACGGAACACGCGTCATTCTTTTCGCCGCTGATGAAGGTGGACGGATCTACCTTGGGGTTTATCGAGTTTGTCTCGCTCATGGCGTGGGGCATCGGCTATTTCGGGCAGCCGCATATTCTTGTACGCTTTATGGCGATTCGTCACGCCGAGGAGCTGCCGCAGGCGACACGGATTGCAATGGCTTGGGTTGTGATCTCTCTGTCCGCTGCCATCCTCGTCGGTATGGTCGGTGCGGTTTATCTGAAGGCACCGCTTACGGGGACGGCGGCAGAGACGGTATTCCTCGCGATGGCAGGAGAACTCTTTCCGCCGATCATTGCAGGGGTGATTCTCGCGGCGGTGCTTGCCGCGATTATGAGCACTGCATCTGCACAGCTGCTCGTTGCGGCATCGGCATTCGCGCAGGACATCTATCGGCGCAGCTTTCGTCCGCGCGCACAGCAGGTGGAACTTGTCTGGGTGAGCCGTCTTTCCGTGCTCCTGATCGCGGCGGCGGCGATCTATCTCGGGATGAGCCCCGACAACTTCATCCTCGATATGGTGGCGTACGCATGGGCGGGCTTTGGTGCTGCGTTCGGTCCTGCGCTTCTCATGTGTCTGTTCTGGCGGCGCACAACGGAGCGCGGCGTGCTCGCGGGGATTGTGACGGGCGGCGTGACGGTGCTCCTCTGGAAGCAGTTTGCACTCTTCGGTCTCTATGAGATCGTACCGGGCTTCCTGTTCGGACTTCTTGCGATCTGTGTCGTGAGCAAGCTGGATAGAGAGCCTGCGCCGGAGGTGACGGCACTCTTCGACCGCGTGGATCGGTCGTAGTTCGTCGTTGCATTTGTTACTGCACAGGAAGTTCTTTCCCCATACAATAGGTTTTATACGGGAGGATTAAGATGTCGTTTACGTTTACCCATGTCAATTTTAATGTGCTGGACTTGGGACGCAGTATGGCGTTTTATGAGAAGGCGTTTGGTTTTTACGAGAAGCGGCGCATGGAGGCGGAGGGATTCACGCTCGTCTATCTTTCGGACGGTGTGACGGATTTTGAACTGGAACTGACGTATCTGCATGGGCGCACAGAGCCGTATAACCTCGGGGAGAAGGAGTTCCATCTTGCACTCTATACGGAGGATTACGCAGCGGCACGCGAAAAGCACGCCGCGATGGGCGTGATCTGTTATGAGAATGCGGAGATGGGAATTTACTTTGTCGAAGATCCGGATGGATATTGGATTGAAGTTTTACCAAAAAATATGTGACGAACGGCCGCGTTTCGTGTATAATAAGGAATACATGAGATGATCCGTAAAAGAGGGTGAAGTTATATGGGGAAATTACGTGTGTTGATCGTGGATGACTCCAAGATCAGCCGTGTTATGATTGCCGATAATCTAAGGGATACGGATTTTGAGGTCTGCGGCATGGCGGCGGATGCGGCGGAAGCTCTTCGACTTTATGCGGAACTCCATCCGGATCTGGTGACGATGGATATGAATTTGCCGGATGCGAATGGTCTGGAGTGCAGCAAGCGCATTCTGGGTGTCGATCCGGAGGCGCGGATTCTGATGATCAGCGCAATGAAGGATTTGAACCTTATTACGCAGGGAAAGGCCATCGGGATTCGTGCATTCCTCCAAAAGCCGGTGCCGAAGTCCGATTTGGTGGATACGTTCCATTTGATTGCCCAGGCAGCGGCAAGTCAGGAGTCGGTTTTCCGTGAACTCTATGCCAAACCGTTTGCGCGTGGGCTGCAGCAGGGACTTTTGGGGCTGCTCGGCATGGAGGGACCGGCGGAGATCGAGCCGTATGAGTCACGCTCTCTTGATGTGAGCGGTGCGGCAGTCATCATCGGTATTACAGGATTTACGACGGGTCGTGTGATCTTCTATGTGGATGAGGCAGTGATCAAGCTGTTTGCGATGCATATGCTTGGGCGTGCGACCGTGGAGGAGCTTGCTGATGATGAAGCGGTGGATGCTGTGGAGGAAGCTGCAAATATCATTGCAGGTCGTGCCGTTTCCAAGATCAACAACGTACTTGAGGGAAAGGAACTGCGCCTGACACCACCGGGGACGATTCATGGGGCAAAGGTGCATATTGTCAGCCCCCGCATGACGACATTTTGTATCAGCATACGGCTGCCGATCGGAATGGTGCAGATGAATGTGGGCTTTGCAGAGGGAGAGTAGTCAATGGATGCAAAACTGATCAATCCTTTTGTGGATGCCTTTACGACCGTGATGCCGATGCTGGGATTCCCCGAACCGACACGGACGAAGCTCTATGCCGCATCCAGTCGGGTCAAGAGTCTCGGCGTGTCGATGCTGGTCGGCTTCACGAAGCAGATCCGTGGGAATGTCGTCTACAATATGAGCGAGGATACGGCGCGGTTCATCGCCTCCCAGATGATGATGGGGATGCCGGTTGAGACGTTTGACGAGATGGCGCAGAGCGCAATCTCGGAACTCAGCAATATGCTGACGGCTCATACGGCGACGAATATCACGGGGCTTGGTCTGGATGTCGATATATCGACGCCGTCGCTGACAGTGGGCAGGGATTTCGAGGTCAAGATCAGCGATGGGCAGTATCTCGTTGTGGAGATGAATCTGAGCGGTCAGTTGGTGGATCTGGCGATCGCCGTTGACCAGAATTAGGAATGGCTATGCAGAACACTTTTTATCGGAGGGCGATTCGATGAAGGGTGCGGAGCAGGTACGTGTCTTTCTCGATGGGAGACAGGTGGATGCTGCAGGCGAGGAGAGCCGCATTGCGCTGTCCGTTACCGGACGGCGTTTTTTGCGTGGAGAGAGCCGTTATGTGAGCTATGATGATACGGAGCTCATCGAGGGGGCGGTCGTACCCTCCGTTCTGCGGCTCGGTGAGGCAGGGATCATGCTGCAGCGGCGCGGCGTTGTGCGTTACACACAGCACTTTGCCGCAGGTGAGGAACGCACGAGCAACTACCGTACACCCTATGGAACGTTCTTCCTCAAGACTGTGACGCGCCGTCTGCGCATACGCGCGCTCCCGGATGGAACGGAGGAGGCGTATATTTTCTATACGCTCTATGTGGATGGCGTGCGCCAGAGTGACAACACGCTCGACATACGAATCGAGCCGGTGTAAAGGAGAATCAGTCAAGGTGGATATCAAACAGCAGATAGAGCAGGCGCTCATCCGTGCCGTGGATGCGGCTGTGGCGGCAGGGGAGCTGCCGGAGGGCGGTGCGCTGCCCTCGATTCTTCTCGAAGAACCGCCGGAAAAGGAGCTTGGCGATTTTGCGACGAATTTTGCGATGCAGTCGGCACGCGTCTTTCGTCGGCCGCCGCAGAAGATTGCGGCAGCGATCAAGGAGCATCTGACCGGAGACTGGCTCGATCATGCGGAGGTTGCAGGTCCTGGATTCCTCAATCTCTACCTCAAAAAGTCTGTGATCGCCGATACGCTGCGTGCCGTTCTTGCCGCAGGTGAGGCGTATGGTACACTGCCGCCGAATGATGCACCTCGCATACAGGTGGAGTACGTCAGCGCGAATCCGACGGGACCTCTCCACGTCGGGCACGGGCGCGGTGCGGCAGTCGGCTCGGCACTCGTAAATCTCCTGCGCACGGCGGGCTATGCGGTGGACAGTGAGTATTACGTCAACGATGCGGGGAATCAGATGAATCTCCTTGCCGTGTCGGTCAATGCACGCTATCTGGGACTCCTCGGCAAGGAGGTGGACTTTCCCGATAACGGCTATCATGGGGCGGACATTGTGGAGACGGCGCAGCGCATCATTGACCGCGAGGGGGACAAGTATCTTGCACTTCCCGAGGATGAGCGCCTGAAATTGTTTCAGGATGTCGCCTATCGCGAGAAACTGGCGGCACTTGAGGAGGATTTGGCGGACTTCGGTGTGACCTTTGACCGCTGGTACAGCGAGCGTACGCTCCATCCCGATGCCGTGCGGCGCGTGGTGGATGTGCTGCTCGAACGCGGCAAGGCGTACGAGCAGGATGGTGCGGTCTGGCTGCGCTCGACGGACTACGGCGACGACAAGGATCGCGTGATCTTCCGCGATAACGGCGTGCCGACCTACCTTGCGGCAGACATCGCCTACCATGACGACAAGTACAGGCGCGGCTACGGACGGCTCATCAACATCTGGGGGGCGGATCACCACGGCTATGTGGCGCGTGTCAAGGCGGCGATGGCGGCACTCGGACACAATCCGGAGCATCTGACAGTGCTGCTCCTCCAGATGGTGAGTCTCTATCGTGACGGCGCACTCGTGAAACTGAGCAAGCGCACGGGGGAGACGGTCACGCTGCGCGAGCTGATGGAGGAGGTCGGTGTGGATGCCGCCCGATACTTCTTCCTCATGCGCTCCCTGGACAGTCAGCTCGACTTCGATCTCGATCTTGCCAAGAAGAAATCAAATGAGAACCCCGTCTACTATATCCAGTATGCGCACGCCCGTATTTCGAGCATTTTCCGTCAGGCGGATGAGGCGGGGATTGCGGTGAAGGATGGACGCGAATTGGAGCTGCTGACGGATGAAACGGAAACCCAGCTCATCAAGAAGATTGCGTCCTACCCCGAGGAGATTGCGCGTGCCGCTGCGGATTTTGCCCCGCAGCGCATCGCACGCTACAGTCATGAACTGGCGGGCGCGTTCCACTCGTTCTACAACAAATGCCGCATCGTCGGGCAGGAAGCGCCGCTTGCGGGAGCGCGCCTCGCCCTCGTCATGGCGACGGGGCGCGTGATCCGCCACAGCCTCGGCGTGCTCGGCGTATCGGCACCGGAGAAGATGTAACCGCAGCTTGAAAGGAGCGTATTCATGGATTTTGAACATATGTCGGAAGTCGATGTCGCCCACTACATTCTCACGCAGAAGAAAGAGCCGATGCACTACAAGGAACTGATCACCGAGGTCATTGAGACGAAGCACAAGCCCGTCCAGTCGCTCGCGATGGCAATCTCCGAGATCTATACGATGATGAACATGGACAGCCGCTTCCACTATGAGGGGGAGAGCCGGTGGGGGCTGACGGAGTGGGTGCCGCCCGAGGTCAAGCGTTCCTCGTCCCGTTCCTCGGGAGGGACGGCAAAGAATGCCCTCACGAAGGAAGCGGCACGCAAAAAGAAACTTGAGAGTATCCAGAACTGAAACAGGGATGTGCGGAGGAACGACATGGCAAAGTATATTTTCGTCACGGGCGGCGTGGTTTCATCGCTCGGAAAGGGCATAACAGCGGCGTCGCTCGGCCGCCTGCTCAAAAATCGTGGGTTGAAGGTCACGATTCAGAAATTCGATCCCTACATCAACATTGACCCCGGCACGATGAGTCCCTATCAGCATGGGGAGGTGTTTGTGACCGACGACGGCGCGGAAACAGATCTCGACCTCGGACACTACGAACGTTTCATCGACATCAATCTCACGAAACGCTCGAATATCACGAGCGGCAAGGTCTACTGGTCGGTGCTCAACAAGGAGCGTCACGGCGACTACCTCGGCTCGACGGTACAGGTGATCCCGCATATCACGAACGAGATCAAGCAGCGTGTCTACGATGTGGCAAAGGCGGATAACGCCGATGTGGTCATCACGGAGATCGGCGGCACGGTCGGCGACATCGAGAGTCTGCCGTTCATGGAGGCGATTCGCCAGGTCAAGAAGGAAGTCGGCAAGAACGACGCACTCTACATCCATGTGACACTGCTCCCCTACATCGGGGCGGCGGGGGAGCTCAAGACGAAGCCGACGCAGCACAGCGTCAAGGAGCTCCGCGCCATCGGCATTCAGCCGGATATTCTCGTCTGTCGCACGGAGCAGCCGATCCCGCGTGAGATGAAGGAGAAAATCGCACTGTTCTGCGATGTGGATGCGGATGCAGTCATTGAGAACCGCACGGCACCGACGATCTACGAAGTTCCCCTGATGATGCAGCAGGAGGGGCTGGATCGCATTGTTCTCGAAAAGATGGAGATGGACTTTGACCCGTCCAACATGGAGGCGTGGGAGAAGATGGTCTTTAAGATCAACCATCCCGCGAAAAAGGTGAAGATCGCCGTTGTCGGCAAATATGTCGCACTGCCCGATGCCTATATGTCGGTGACGGAGGCGCTTCATCATGGGGGCATCGAAAACGATGTGCAGGTGAAAATCACATGGATCAATGCGGAGGAACTGGAAGATCCAAATGCGGATCTCGATGAGCTCTTTGCCGGCTGCAAGGGCGTCCTCGTGCCGGGCGGATTCGGCGACCGCGGCGTCGAGGGGAAGATCCGCGCCATCCAATACGCGCGCGAGCATCAGATTCCGTTCCTCGGGCTCTGCCTCGGAATGCAGTGCGCCGTTATCGAGTTTGCACGCCATGTTGCGGGGCTGACAAACGCGCACAGCACGGAGTTTGTGCCCGAGACACCGTACCCTGTCATTGCACTGATGGAAGATCAGCAGGATGTCGAGGAGAAGGGCGGCACGATGCGCCTCGGTGCCTATCCCTGCGTCCTTGCAGACGGCTCGCGTTCGCGTGAGGAATACGGTGCGGGCGAGATCAGTGAACGTCACCGCCATCGTTTCGAGTTCAACAACGCATTCCGCGCACAGCTTGAGGAGAAGGGGATGGTCATTGCCGGAACGAGCCCGGACAACCGCCTCGTCGAGGTCGTGGAGATCGCGGATCACCCGTGGTTTGTCGCCTCGCAGTTCCATCCGGAACTCAAGTCGCGTCCGAATCATCCGCATCCGCTCTTTGCGGGCTTTGTGCGTGCAGCACTTGCTGTTGTTCCCAAATGAATACATTTTTTTCCGTGCTGCGTGCGGATTGTGCCGTGCGTCAGCTGGCAGAGGCACTCGGGGCTGCGCCGCAGCAGATTCTGGCGCATGGCTTTGCCGGTTCGATGAAACACGCCGCTATTGCAGCAGCCTATGACGAACATCCGCGCCCGCTCGCCATTGTGACGAGCGGGCGCGAGGCGCTGCGCGGATGGCAGGAGGATCTGGCGGCACTTCTGCCGGAGGCGGATGTCTACGAGCTGCCGGAACTGGATCGCATGGACTTTGCCGCGCCCGGCGCAGCGAAGGGGCTCGAACGCTCGGCACAGCGCATGAACATTCTCGCACGCCTGCTGCGCCATGAGCCGATCATTGTGCTTGCGGACATCGGGGCGGCGGCGCAGAAGGGGCTGAGTACGGCGGAGTTTTCGCGGGCGGCACTCTCTTTGCGCCTCGGGGAGAAACTTCCGCGCGAGACGCTACTCGAACGCCTTGCAGCGCTGGGCTACGAGCACGCCGCAGAGGTGGAGCACGCAGGGCATTTCAGCGTGCGCGGCGGGATTGTCGACATCTTCCCCATCAATGCGCTCTCTCCGATTCGCGTGGAGTTCTTCGATACGGAGATCGACTCCATGCGCGAGTACGATCCTCTGACCAAACGCTCCATCAAGAATATTGGCACGGCTTCCGTCATGCCGCTGCGTGCAGCGGACGACGAGGGGGAGGCGTGCTTTTTGACGTATCTCGGGACGGCGGGGGTGACGCTCTTTGACGAGCCGTCCCGTCTTATTTCGGCACTTGCGGATGCCGTACAAGAGGATGAGGTGCGTGCGGCCCGTCTGTTCTCATGGGAGGATCTCGCTGCAGCGGGAGCGGCAGGGCATGAAGTCTTTGCCGCGCTCATGAGCCGTTCCTTTCCCTCCTGTACCCCCACTGCGCTGATCGGCTTTGAAATGGTGCCAATGACGGCATTTCAGCGTCAATTTGCCCTGCTTGAGAGTGAGCTGCGCCGCTATCTTGCGGATGGGACGCAGGTACTTATTCTCGCGGGCGGCGTGGAGCGGGCGAATCTCGTGCGCGATATGCTGACGGGATGGAAGATTCCGGCTGTTGCGGTGCGCAAGGAGGGCGCGGCGGCAAAAAAAGCAGTGCTCGTTACATCGGGGGCGCTGCGTGCGGGATTTGAACTGAGCAGTGCGCACGTTGCTGTACTCACAGAGCAGGATATCTTTGGGCGGCATAAGGCAAAGCTGCGCCGAGCGCCGTCTGCGGGGGAACGCATCCGGCACTTTCGTGAGATTGCGCCGGGTGACTACGTTGTTCATGTATCACATGGCATCGGGAAGTATCTCGGCGTGGATACGCTTGAGGTGGCAGGGGTTCATCGCGACTATCTGCGCATCCTGTACGGTGGGGACGACAAGCTCTTTGTGCCGACGGATCAGGTCGGGCTTTTGCAGAAATACATCGGCGCGGAGGGGGCTGCGCCGCGTCTGCACCGCATGGGGACGGCAGACTGGGCGCGTGCGCGTGCGAAGGCGCAGAAGTCTGTGGAGGACATCGCCGATCATCTGCTTGAGCTCTATGCCGCGCGGCAGCTTGCGCGGGGGCACGCCTTTACGCCCGACGACGCCATGCAGCGCGAGTTTGAGGAGGCGTTTCCCTACGAGGAAACGGAGGATCAGCTGCGCGCCATTGCTGAGATCAAGCGTGATATGGAGAGCGACAAGCCCATGGATCGCCTGCTCTGCGGCGACGTTGGCTTCGGCAAGACGGAGGTCGCTGTGCGGGCGGCATTCAAGGCGGCGATGGACGGTTATCAGGTTGCTGTGCTCGTGCCGACGACCGTGCTTGCCCAGCAGCACTACCAGACCTTTGCCGCACGGTTTGCAGACTTTGCGCCGAAGGTGGATGTGGTCTGCCGTTTTCGTTCGTTGCGGGAGCAGGCGGCGACGCTGCGCGATGTGGAGCGGGGGCGCGTGGACATCCTCATCGGTACACACGCCATTCTCAACCGAAAGCGTGTGCGGTTCCAAAAGCTCGGGCTTCTGATCGTGGATGAGGAACAGCGTTTTGGTGTCACGCAGAAAGAAAAGATCAAGGAATTTGCGGCGGGGGTCGATGTGCTGACGCTCTCGGCGACACCGA
Source organism: Selenomonas dianae (assembly GCF_030644225.1). NCBI lineage: Bacteria > Bacillati > Bacillota > Negativicutes > Selenomonadales > Selenomonadaceae > Centipeda > Centipeda dianae. Next base: position 726,375 of record NZ_CP128650.1, read on the forward strand.
TCCCGCGCACGCTGCATATGTCGCTGGCAGGGGCACGCGATATGAGCATCATTGAAACCGCACCTGCCGAGCGTCTGCCCGTGCAGTCCTATGTCGTGGAGAGCAGCGATGCGATGATGCGCGGCGCGATTGAGCGTGAACTTGCGCGGGGCGGGCAGATCTATTTCATCTACAACCGCGTGGAGAGCATTGACCGTATGCGCGAGCATTTGCTCCGCCTCGTCCCCGAGGCGCGGATTGCCTCGGCACATGGACAGATGAACGAGGATATATTGGAGCAGGTCATGATGGACTTCTACGAGGGGCATTATGACATCCTGCTCGCAACGAGCATCATCGAGAACGGCATTGACGTTGCGAATGCGAATACGATCATTATCTACGATGCCGACCGCTTCGGCCTCTCGCAGCTCTATCAGATGCGCGGGCGCGTGGGGCGTTCGGCAACGATGGCATTCGCCTATTTCACCTACCGCCGCGACAAGGTGCTCAGTGAAACGGCGGAGAAACGCCTTCAGGCGATGAAGGAGTTCGCCCGGCTCGGCTCGGGATTTAAGATCGCCATGCGCGACCTTGAGATCCGCGGCGCGGGCAGCCTCCTCGGTGCACAGCAGCACGGACATATCGCAGGGGTCGGCTTCGAGATGTATGTGAAGCTGCTCGAAGAAGCCGTGGCACGCAAAAAGGGGGAGGCACCTGCGCCGCCGCCCGTCGAGACGGTCATTGATCTGCCTGTGGAGGCATATATCGACGGCGGCTACATCGACGATGCGATGCACAAGATCGAGATCTACCAGAAGATCGCCGCTGTGCGGACGAACGAGGATCTGGATGCGCTGCTCGACGAGCTGATCGACCGCTTCGGCGAACCGACAAAGCCCGTGCTCGCGCTCCTTGACATTGCACGCATCAAGAACTATGCGCGCACATTTGGCGCACGCAGCGTTGCGGCAAAGGGGGACGCGTTGGAACTCGTGCTGCCCGAGGGCGGGAAGTTGCCGCTGCCGGCGCTCATGCGTCTGGATCGTGCCTATGGACGGCGCGTCGGACCTCTGCCCGAGGGGGATGGCTACCGCATCCGACTTTTGCCGAAGGAGCGCGGGGAGATCTTGGACACGGCGCTTGAAATTGTAAAGATGGTGAGTGGAGAGTGACAAATGGCTGACTATAAACTGACTGTGGCGGGGCTTGGGCCGGGCGATGCGGGGTTCATCACGCGAGAGACATGGGCGCGGATCGAGGCGGCGGAGCACATTCTCCTGCGCACACGGATTCACCCGACGGTGGAGGCTCTGGATGCGGCGGAGATCTCGTATGAGACGTACGATGCGTTCTACGAGGAAGCGGATGATTTTGACCTGCTCTATGAGCGCATCGTTGACGATCTCTTGACACGCGTACGGGAGAGCGATGTGCTCTACCTCGTTCCCGGCAGTCCCTTTGTTGCCGAACGTACGGTACAGCTGCTGCGCGAACGCGCAATAGAGGCGGGGATGCCGCTTGAGATCCTGCCCGCGATGAGCTTTTTGGAGATCATTTTTGCGGCAGTGGGGCTCGATCCCGTACACGGACTCTCGATTGTGGATGCCATGGATGAGGAGGCGGTCGCAGCACCGCCCGCGCAGGATCTCATCATCACACAGCTCTATTCGCGTGAGCTTGCCTCAGAGCTCAAGATCCTTCTGATGGAGCAGTTCCCCGATACGCAGGAGGTCATCTATCTGCATCATCTCGCGCTCCCCGATCAGAGTGTGCGCCGTATCCCTCTCTTTGAATTGGATTGGCAGGATGACATTGACCATCTGACCTCTCTTTTCATTCCATATACCCCTTCATATTGGGAAAGTACCTAAAAAAACCCGTCGTTTTAGGGAAAAAAAACGCTTTTTTTCGATTTTCCCCTTGATTTTTCTAGGTAATTCTGTTAAATTCTCTCATGACAGTGCGACCCGTGTGGTCGCTGAAAAAATGAAATGATCTAAAGGAGGATGCTACTTTGAACAAGCAGGAATTGGTCGCAAACGTAGCAGAGCAGGCAAGTCTGACGAAGAAGGACGCAGAAAAGGCGGTCAACGCAATTTTTGAGACGATCAAGAGCGCGCTTGCCGAGGGCGACAAGATTCAGCTGATCGGTTTCGGCACATTTGAGGTGAAGGGGCGCAAGGCGCGCAAGGGGCGCAACCCGCAGTCGGGCGAGGAGATCGACATTCCGGCATCGAAGTCGCCTGTGTTCAAGGCTGGCAAGGCTCTGAAGGATTCTGTGAACGGTGTGAACTGATTTTGTACGACGACCGGACTTCCTGTAGGGAGTCCGGTTTTTTCGTTTCGCGGTGGGAGATATGGAAACGAAAATTTTTTCCGACGGGGCATTTGCAGGAAAAACAGCACTGATCTCAGGCGGTACGTCGGGCATCGGACGGGCTGCGGCAGCACTCTTTCTTGCGGGCGGGGCGCGTGTCGTCCTCATGGGGCGGGGCGCGGAGCGCGGCGTGCGAGCATTGGGAGAACTTGTGGCAGGAGAGCGGGCTCGCTTTGTGCAGGGGGATGTGCGTCTGCGTGCGGACTGTGCGCGTGCGGCGCAGGAGACGATACGTGCATACGGGGCAATCGACATTCTGATTAACTCTGCGGGGCTCTATCGGGAGGGAGCTCTTGACGATCTCACGGAGGATCTGCTTGAGGAGCTGATCGCGACGAATGTCAAGGGGACGTTTTATCTGACACAGGCGGCACTGTCGCATTTGCGCGTGTCGCACGGCAATATTGTCAACGTCGCCTCGGATGCGGGGCTGCATGGAAATTATTTCTGTGCGGCGTACGCGGCGACAAAGGGGGCAGTCATCGCCTTTACCCGTTCGCTCGCGCTTGAACTCGCCTGCGACAGCGTGCGCGTGAACGCCGTCGCTCCCGCCGATGTGCTGACTCCGCTGACCGAGCGGCAGTTTACGCCGCATCTGCCACGCGAGGAACAGCTGCGGGCGATGGCGGCACACTATCCGATGGGACGCATCGGTACGCCCGCAGAGGCAGCGTCTGTGATTGCCTTTCTCGCCTCGTCCGCTGCATCGTGGGTGACGGGGAGCGTCTACTGTGTCGATGGGGGACTGACGGCGTAAAAAATCTTTTGTTCACCGCTCAAAATTGTGATAAAATAGTCATAACTGTGTGAGGAGGTGGCGCATGGAGCGTGCCCGTATTCTCATTTTGACGGCATCCATCGGCTCCGGGCATATGCGTGCGGCAGAGGCGATCCGCGCGGCACTTGCGGCGCATCCGCAGGCAGGTATGATACAGGTGGATGTGGTGGACTTTATGGCGCGGGAAGTTTCCGCCGTGCACTACCTCATGAAGCGGATCTACCTCATGATGCTGCGCTTCGTGCCCGATCTCTACGACGTATTTTTCCGCATTGCGGGGAAAAGGGCGAGCGGCGGGATTGTGCGCGGCGCATTCGCGCAGGTGATGGTGCGCACCATGGGACGGATCATCAAGGCATATGCCCCCGATCTCGTCATTGCGACGCATCCATTTCCCGAGGGGGCGGCGGCTCTTTGGCGTACGCGGCACGGTGCATCCTATTCCCTTGCGGTGCTCATGACGGATTATGCCCTGCACGCGATGTGGCTCGTGCGCGGTGTGGATGCCTATTTCGTTGCGACGGAATCCATGGCGCGGGAGATGGCGGTGCGCGGGTTTGCGCCGCAGACGGTGCACGCGGCGGGCATTCCGATCACGTGCGCGGATGAAGGACTGACACGGCAAACGGCGCGGGAGATGGTCGGGCTTTCGGAGGAGCTGCCGACCCTCCTCCTCATGGGCGGCGGGCTTGGTCTCGGCGGCATTGATCGGACACTCGCGGCACTTGCGACGGTGGAGCGGCGACTTTCCATCCTCGTCGCAGCGGGACACAATGCTGCACTTGAGATGCACGCGCGTCGTTTGGCAGAAACGTCACGGCACGATATTCACGTCTTTCCCTATACGGATGCGATTCCGGCGCTGATGTGCGCGGCAGACCTTCTCATCACAAAGCCGGGAGGACTGACGCTCAGCGAGGCATTTGCGGCGGGACTGCCGCTCCTGCTGCACGATCCGATCCCGGGGCCTGAGACGGAGAATGCGATCTATGCGACGCGGCGCGGTGCGGCTGTGTGGCTGCACCCGGGGGAGTCCATGTCCGCAGCAGTGGAGGAGATCCTGGCGCATCGGCTGACGGAGATGCGCTGTGCGGCGCGTGACTGTGCGTGTGCAGATGCGGCGCAGCGCGTGGCCGCGATGTTGATGGAGTACCTGACAAGGGAGAGAGGGACTGTATATGGCACAGAGAAGAACGCCTAGGAGGCCGCGTTGGTTTATCATCACCGTATTGCTGGTTCTGGGTTATTTCGGCTCGATGATCGTCTCACAGGGCTTCTACCTCTCCCATGTACACGAGGATCAAGTGATTGCGGCGCAGCGGCTTGCGGCAGCACAGGCGGAGAATGACCGTCTGCGTGCGGAGAAAGATCGGCTCGGTGAGCTGCCCTACATCGAGAAACTCGCACGAGAGGAACTCGGCATGACGGGGGCGGGAGAACTTCCCTATGCCCCCGGAAAGCGTACGGGCGGTAACTGAGAATTTCTTGACACAGCGTATCTCTGCCCTGTATAATGAGCGTGTAATGCATACGGGGGCTGCCCCGACGGTTTGTAGTTGAAGGGAAGAGTTGTATTGGCCATCGAAGTTGGCAGTGTAGTAGAGGGCGTCGTAACGGGCATCACCAATTTTGGCGCTTTTGTCGAGCTTCCGGAGGGAAAGACGGGGCTCATCCACATCTCGGAGGTTGCGGATGTCTATGTAAACGATGTGCATGATTTCCTCAGGGAGCGTGATACCGTCAAGGTCAAGGTGCTCACTGTGGATGAGCGCGGAAAGATCGGTCTTTCCATCAAGGCGTTGCAGGAAAAATCTGCGGTGTCGGCGCAGCCGTCTGCCGCTCCTGCGCGTCCGCCGCGCCCTCCGCGTGATATGCGCAGGACTGCCGCCGCGCGGCAGCCGGGGTCTCCTTCCTTTGAGGACAAGCTGTCGCGCTTTCTGAAGGACAGTGACGAACGTCTGACTGACCTGCGCCGCAAGACGGACTCCAAGCGGGGCGGACGCGGCTCGCGTCGCGGCTGATGACAGGGACGTGCTGATGTCGATGAACTGTGTGCGCCGCTTTGCGGCGGAATGCAGTATGTGAGGAGAAAAAGGGCACTCCATGCGGAGTGCCCTTTTTGTATCGAAGGATGAATTTACAAAAACATACAGCGCGTGTACTGCGGGCACATGACCTTTTGTGTCCGCAGCGCACACTTCTCGTCGCCTGTTCCGGCGGTACGGATTCACTTGTGCTTTTGGACGTTTTGGATTTCCTGCGTGCGGCAGACGGTGCGCAGCTCGTCTGTGCCCACTATGAACATGGGATTCGCGGAGCGGAAGCACGTGCGGATGCCCGCTTTGTCGCTGAATTTTGTGCCGCGCGGGGGATTCCGTTCGTCCTCGGCACGGGGGATGTGCCCGCCTATGCACGCGCACATGGACACTCGATTGAAACGGCGGCACGCATCTGCCGCTACGACTTCCTGCACCGTGTTCGTGCAGAGCGCGGATGCGATGCCGTTGTACTCGCGCATCATGCGGACGATCTCGCGGAGACGGTGCTTCTGCGTATCCTACGCGGGACAGGCCCTGCGGGGCTTGTGGGGATGCGGGAATGGGACGGGCTGCATCTGCGGCCGTTCCTTGCGGTGACGCGTGTGCAGCTTGCGCGATATGCGGCGGAGCGGGGGCTCACGCCGCGCCATGATGCGACGAATGACACGCTGGATACACGGCGCAACCGCGTGCGGCACGAACTCCTGCCGTATCTGGCACATACCTACAATCCTGCGGCGCGCGATGCACTCACACGGCTCAGCGGACTTGCGGCGGAGGAGGAGGATCTGCTCACGCATCTTGCGGAGGATGCCTATGGATGCGCCGCGTGTCCCGGCGGCCTCTCCCTAGCCGTACTGCGTACTCTCCATGCTGCGATGCAGCGGCGCGTTCTGCGCCTTTTCTGGATGCGTACGACAGGGACGGCACAGGATTTTTCCTATCTCCACGAGGAGCGCCTGCGTGCTCTTGTTTCGGCGGATCATGCGGTACGCGTCGAGATGCAGCGCGGATGGTATGCCGCTGCACGTTATGGTGTACTGACATTGATGCAATTATCTCCGATGAAAGTCCCTTTGGAAAATGAAGAAATTTTACTTCCTTTAAGCCGTGAATATGCTATAATAAATTTTCAGGGCATGGAGTTTCATCTGCGCCGACTGTCCCGCATGACGGCGGACGATTGGCGCAGAGCACAGGAACGGACGGCGGTCTATGCCGACCCTGCCGCACTTTCCGCGCTCGTGCTGCGGACGCGGCGGGCGGGGGACTATATGCGGCTTCCTGTCGGGCGCAGGAAACTCAAGGATATTCTGATCGACGATAAGATTCCGCGCGAGGAGCGGGACACGCTGCCCCTTCTCGCCATCGCGGGGACATCGGAGATCTTCTGGATTGCGGGCGGGCGGCGCAGCGTGCTTGCACCCGTGACGATCCCGGGCGAGCCTGTGGTGCGCATTGCATATGATGAAGGAGACGATAGCCAATGATGAGTGAGGATATTGAGCGCATTTGTTTCTCGGCGGATGAGATTCGGACGCGCGTACAGGAACTCGGCGCAGAGATTGCGCGGGATTACAAGGATGCGTCCGAGACCGTCTACTGTGTCGGCATTCTCAAGGGGGCTGCGATCTTTTTCACGGATCTCGTGCGTGCCATCGCTCACCCTGTCGCCTTTGACTTCATGATTGTATCCAGCTATGGTGAGGCGACGGTGTCGAGCGGGCAGGTCAAGATCCTCAAGGATCTCGATTTTTCGATTGAGGGGAAACACATCATCCTCATCGAGGATATTATTGACTCGGGAACGACGATGCACTATTTGAAACAGATGCTGCAGGCACGCAAACCCAAGAGCATCAAGATCTGTGCACTCCTGTCGAAGCCCTCGCGCCGTGTCGTGCCTGTGGAGATCGACTATCTCGGACACGAGGTGGAGGATGAATTCCTCGTGGGCTATGGTCTGGACTATGCGGAAAAATATCGGAACCTGCCCTACATCGGGGTGCTCAAGCGTTCTGTGTACGAATAAACGGGAGGGAAGAGTTGAATCAATCAATCCTTAGAAATCTTGCGTTTTATGCGCTCATGTTCTTCGTCGTGTGGACGGTCGCCGACTATATGTCGGGCAGTCACCAGACACCACAGGCGACGGTGCTCAGCTACAGCGATTTTAATGCGAAGGTGAAGGACGGCGAGGTGGACAAGGTCGTCCTCGTTCAGAATAATATCCGCGGTACGCTCACGGATGGGACGGACTTCACGACCATTGCGCCGGATGCGCCGAACAGCGATCAAGACCTTTACAAGCGTCTCGCGGACAAGGGGATCAGCATTGCGGCGGAAAATCCGCCCGAGCCGCCATGGTGGCAGACGATGCTCACATCGCTGATCCCGATTGCGATTCTCATCGGCTTTTGGTTCTTTATCATGCAGCAGTCTCAGATGGGCGGCGGGCGCATGATGAACTTCGGCAAATCCCGCGTGCGCCTAATGGTGAGCGACAAGAAAAAGGTGACGTTCGCCGATGTCGCGGGCGCGGATGAGGCAAAGCAGGAGCTTGAGGAGGTCGTAGAGTTCCTCAAGACCCCGGATAAATTCAACGAACTCGGCGCACGCATCCCGAAGGGGGTGCTCCTCTTTGGTCCTCCGGGTACGGGTAAGACGCTCCTCGCAAAGGCGGTTGCCGGTGAGGCGGGCGTACAGTTCTTCACCATCAGCGGCTCCGACTTTGTCGAGATGTTCGTCGGCGTCGGTGCTTCGCGTGTGCGCGACCTGTTCGAGCAGGCGAAGAAATCCGCGCCGTGCATTGTGTTTATTGATGAAATTGATGCCGTCGGCCGCCAGCGCGGCGCAGGTCTCGGCGGCGGGCATGACGAGCGCGAGCAGACGCTCAATCAGCTGCTCGTCGAGATGGACGGCTTCGCCTCCAACGAGGGCATTATCATCATTGCAGCGACGAACCGCCCCGATGTCCTTGACCCCGCACTTTTGCGCCCCGGCCGCTTCGACCGTCAGATCGTTGTGGATAAACCCGATGTGCGCGGACGCGAGGCAATCCTGAAGGTGCATACGAAGGGCAAGCCGATTGCAGACGATGTCAATCTCGACGTGCTCGCACGCCGCACCCCGGGCTTTACGGGCGCGGATCTGAGCAACCTCGTGAATGAGGCGGCGCTTCTCGCCGCCCGCCGCAACAAGAAGAAAATCTATATGGCGGAGACGGAGGAAGCCATCGAGCGCGTGCTGGCAGGCCCTGAACGCAAATCCCACGTCATGACGGACGAGGAGAAGCGTCTCACGGCGTACCACGAGGGTGGTCATACCCTCGTCGGACTTATGCTCAAGCACGCCGACCCCGTGCACAAGGTCACGATCATTCCGCGTGGGCGCGCGGGCGGCTATATGCTGTCCCTGCCGAAGGAGGATCGTTCCTACCGCACGCGTTCGGAGCTGATTGACCGCATCAAGGTCGCACTCGGCGGACGCGTCGCCGAGGAGGTCGTGCTCGGCGAGATCAGTACGGGCGCATCGAGCGACATACAGCAGGCGACGAAGATCATCCGCAGCATGATTATGCAGTACGGCATGAGTGAGGCGGTCGGTCCCATCGCCTACGGCGAGGAAAATCATCAGGTGTTCCTCGGGCGTGACTTTAATCGCGAGCGCAACTACTCCGAGGAAGTTGCGGGCGAGATCGACCGCGAGGTGCGCCGCCACATCGAGGAGGCATACGAGGCGTGCCGCGTCATTATCACGGAGAACCGCGACAAGCTCGACCTCATTGCACAGGCACTGTTGGAACGTGAGACGCTGAACGCAGCCGAGTTGGAGGAACTCATGACGAAGGGCACGATCACGGACAAGAACAAAGACGAGAACAAGTCCGATGATACGGGAAAGCCTCTGCCGATCCCCGTTGATGTCGTTATCGACGATGCCACGCAGACGAGTGCGGAGGCGGAGCGTGCCGCTGAGGAACGCCCCGCGCCCGTTCCGACGACCGAGCCGAAATTCAACGTAACCCAGTGGAATAAATAGGAGAACAAGATGAAGGTTCTGCCGCAGGAGAGAGAACGCGGCAGAGCCTTTTCTTGGTTGCCGAATAGGCATCATACCCCACAGTTCAACGCTGCTCGTCCGTGGCGCGGTGGCAGGATTTTGTCGGGATGGGAGCGAAAACATAAGAAATTGATGTAGGGATGCCGGGGGAAATGGGTCATCATTATGTGAAGCAGTCTATGTCGAAGGGAGCAGACGTATGAAGGTTGTTATTTTGGCGGGCGGACTTGGCACGCGGATCAGCGAGGAGTCGGCACTCCGGCCGAAACCCATGATCGAGATCGGCGGCAAGCCGATTCTCTGGCACATCATGAAGATCTATTCGCACTATGGGTTTCATGAATTTGTGATCTGTCTCGGCTACAAGGGCTATATGGTCAAGGAGTATTTTGCCGACTACTACCTGCACACCTCGGATGTCACCTTTGACTTCACGCAGGGGAACAGCATGACGGTGCACAACAATGTCTCGGAGCCGTGGAAGGTGACGCTCGTCGATACGGGGCTCAATGCCCAGACGGGCTGCCGCATCAAGCGGATTCAAAAGTACATCGGTGACGAGCCGTTCATGCTGACCTATGGCGACGGTGTGAGCGATGTCGATCTGTATGCGCTCATTGCGGCACACGAGGCGAAAAAGGGGCAGGCGCTCGTTACGATGACGGCGATTCAGCCGGGCGGCAGGTTCGGCGTGCTGGATATCGAATCCTCGACCAATGAGGTTAGCCGTTTCGTTGAAAAGGCAAAGGAGGACGGCGGCTGGATCAACGGCGGCTTTATGGTGGTTGAGCCGGCGGTGTTTGACTATCTGCGCGACGACGATGACTGCGTCTTTGAGACGGAGCCGCTTGAAACGATCGCGCGGAGCGGCGGGCTTCACGCATACAAGCATACGGGGTTCTGGCAGTGCATGGACACGCAGCGGGATAAGACCCGTCTGGAAGGGCGCTGGGAAGCAGGGCGTGCGCCGTGGAAACTCTGGTAGATCGGTGGTTTCATCAGTGCTTGGAGAATAAATATGGCGAAACTGAGTATCATCATCCCGGTTTACAATATGCACGAACAGCTCAGGAAATGTGTTTGGGCGATACGCAGCACGGTGCGTCTGCCGTATGAGCTGATCGTCGTCGATGACGGATCGGCGGACTGTGTCGCCGTTCCCTCTGTGGGGGATGATGTTCGTATTCTCCGCAGGGAGGAACACGGCGGCTTTTCCCATGCGGTGAACATGGGGATTCGCGCCGCTGCCGGTGAGGTGCTGCTCTTTCTCCATGCGGATACGATGCTCGCGCCGTTTGCGGCGGAGGATATGCTCGACGCGCTGATCGAGGATACGTCGCTGGGGCTGGTGAGTGCTGTGGCTGTACGCACAGATGCGTACGGGCAGTGCAGCCCCGCGCAGGAGTATCATTCGTGGGAGGATTTTGTATCCGTCGCGGAGGCGATTCGTGACGCGGTACCGGATGTGAAGGAGCCGCTTGTCGTTGCGGAACTCTATGCGCTGATGGTGCGGCGCGATGCTGTGGATGCGGCGGGGGTTCTCGACGAGCGCTATGTGATCCCTGCAATCGCCTCCTATGACTATACGATTCGCATGACGCGGGCGGGGTATGGCGCTGCGTTCCTGCCGAAAGTATATGTGCACCATGCCGAGATGGTCATTGTGCAGGACCAGGCGGCATACGAGGAGCGGAGGCGGGAGGAACGCCGCGCTTTCCATGCGAAATGGGGCGTTTCCTTGGACTACTCGTTTTATGTGCGGCGCGATCTCCTGTCACTGATGGATCTGTCGCGCGAGGGGCTGCGCGTGCTTGAGATCGGCTGTGCCTGCGGGATGACGCTGCGTGAGATCGGGGCGCAGAACCGGACGGCAAAGCTGTACGGCGTGGAGCTGAACGAGAACGCGGCAGCGATTGCGGCTCCCTATGCGACGATCCTTTCGATGAATGTGGAGAATCTCGATCCTGCGGAGATTTCGGAACGCTTCGACTATATCGTCATGGCGGATGTGATCGAGCATCTGGTTGACCCGTGGACATCGGTGCGAAATATGCGGGAGCTGCTTGCCCCGGGCGGTATGCTCGTAGCGAGTATTCCGAATGTGTCGAACATCAGAAATATATTTGATGTAGTCAGAGGGTTCTGGTCATATCAGGATCTCGGGCTGCTTGACCGCACGCATCTGCGTTTCTTTACCAAGCATGAAATTATCGAGCTCTTTCAGGGAGCGGGATATGTGATTGAGGATTTACGGTGGCACGTGGTCTCGATCCCCGACTTTATCGAGGCGTTCCGAACGGAGCTTTTGTCCCTAAAGACGGTTCCCGTCTGTGCGGATGATCTGGACGCCTATCAATACTTCGTGTTGGCGCGCCGTGCGTAGGCGGATTCCTCTTTCTGTATATTTTTGTGGCGGGAAGCCGTTATCTGCGTTATAATGGGGCGGATAACGGCTTTTTGATTGGGTGGTGTATATGAGCAGCGATGTGTTGGAGCTGCTGCGCACGGCGGGCGGCTATATCTCGGGGGAAAAGATGGCGCAGCGTCTCGGTGTGACGCGTGCGGCGGTGTGGAAGAAGATTGCGGCGCTGCGCGAGGCGGGTTATGATATAGCAAGCGCACCGCGCAGCGGATATGTGCTGCAGGGCGCACCGGATCGTTTGATCGAAACGGAGATCACGCAGGGACTCGCGACACGGCTCATCGGGCGAAAGGTGATCTGCTATGATACCGTGAACTCGACGAATCTCGTCCTCAAGGATCTCGCGCGTGCGGGGGCGGAGGACGGGACGGTGGTGGTCGCCGACAGTCAGGGAACAGGACGCGGGCGCATGGAGCGTGCGTTTTTCTCGCCGCCCGGCAAGGGCATCTGGGTGAGCATCCTGCTGCGTCCGACGTTCCTGCCGCAGGATGCGCCGAAGTGTACGCTGATGGCGGCGGTTGCGGTGGCGCGTGCGATGGAAAAATTTGGACTGCGTGCGGCGATCAAGTGGCCGAACGACATCTTGCACGACGGACGCAAGCTGGTCGGCATCCTCACGGAGATGAGCGCGGAGATGGATCGCGTGAACTACGTTGTGATCGGCATTGGCATCAATGTGAACATTGCGCCCGAGGATTTCCCCGCCGAGCTGCGTTCGATTGCGACTTCGCTGATGCAGATGAAAGGAGAGCCGCTGCCACGCGTGGCGTTTTTGCAGGAACTCCTGCGTGCGCTCGATGATCTCTATGCACAGGCGGAGCACGATGGCTTTGCGCCCGTCTTGGCGGCGTGGCGGGAATATGCAGTGACGCTTGGACAGACGGTGCGCGTGATTGCTCCCGCCGGCGAGGAGTTCGAGGGCGTCGCGTTGGATATCGATGCAGAGGGAGCTCTCCTCATCGAAACAGAAGCGGGACAACGACGTGTGTTGGCGGGGGATGTGTCCATCCGCCCGAAGAAATAGTACGGAGGAAAGAACTTGCTGCTAGTATTGGACATTGGCAACAGCAACATCGTCATGGGCGCGTACGAGGGGCGAAAGCTCCTGCGGCATTGGCGCATCTCGACGGATCGACAGAAGACAGGCGACGAATACGGCATTCTGTTCAACGAGCTGTTTCGTTATCAGGGCATTCAGATGTCGGACATCAAGGCGATCATTATATCGTCGGTTGTGCCGCCGCTCGTCGTGCCACTGCGCAAGATGTGTGAACGGTATTTCCGCATCCGCCCGCTGATCGTCGGTCCCGGCATACGGACGGGGATACGCCTGAACTATGAGAACCCGCGTGCCATCGGTGCCGACCGTATTGTGAATGTCATCGGTGCGCACGAGCAGTTTGGCGGGCCGCTTATCGTCATTGACATCGGGACGGCGACGACGTTCGACATCGTGGCGGAGAACGGGGACTTCCTCGGCGGCGTGATTGCGCCCGGGCTTGGGTTGAGTGCGGAGGCGCTCTTTCAGCGTGCGGCGCAGCTGCCGCGCATCGAACTTGTGCCGCCCAAGACGGTCGTCTGCCGCAGCACGATTCAGGGGATGCAGGCGGGCATCATCTACGGCTTCGTCGGACAGATCGATGAAATTGTGCGTCGCATCAAGGCGGAGCTTGCGATGGAGATGAAGGTGGTCGCGACGGGTGGCTTTGCCCGCATGGTGGCAAAGGAATCGCAGACGATTGACAAGGTCGATCACTTCCTGACGCTCACGGGGCTGCGCGTTCTCTACGAGCGGAATCAACCGTGACCGCGATGATGAAGCCCATGAAGATTGGCGCGTTCACGTTCAACGATCCTGTCTTTCTTGCGCCCATGGCGGGGGTGACGGATACGGCATATCGTGTGATCGCGCACGATATGGGCTGTCCGCTCGCGTTCGCGGAGATGGTGAGCAGTCAGGGCATCCACTACCGGAATGAGCATACGATGAAGATGCTCAAGACGGAGGCGGGAGAGCGTCCGATTGCAATGCAGATCTTCGCAAAGTCGGCGGCGATGGCGGCGGAGGCTGCCGCCTACGTCGAGGAGATCGGCACGGCGGACATTCTGGATTTCAACATGGGCTGTCCCGCGCCGAAGGTTGTGAAGAACGGCGAGGGCTCGGCGCTCATGCGCGAGCCGAAAAAGGCGGAGGTAATATTGACCGCGATTCGCCGCGCGACGAAGCTGCCGTTTACGGTGAAAATGCGGCTCGGATGGGACGATTCCTCGCGCAACGCCGTGGAGATTGCGCGGATGGCGGAGGCGGTCGGCGTGGACGCGGTCGCCGTACACGGGCGGACGCGCGAGCAGTTCTACAGCGGCAATGCGGACTATGCGGCGATTGGAGAGGTCAAACGCGCTGTGCATATCCCCGTGATTGTGAGCGGTGACATTCGACGCCCCTCTGATCTCGCGCGTGCGCTCGACATCACGGGCGCGGATGCGGTGATGATCGGGCGCGGAGCGCAGGGGAATCCGTGGATTTTTCCGCAGCTCATCCACTGGCTGCACACGGGGGCGGAACTGCCCCCGCCGACCCTTGCGGAGCGTGCGCGGGTGATCCTGCGGCATCTGGATCTCCTCGTCGGGTATAAAGGCGAGTACATCGGCATCCGCGAGATGCGAAAACACGCGGCGTGGTACACGCGCGGGCTGAAAGGCAGCGCGGAGCTGCGCGAGCGGTTCAATCGCGCGGCATCGCGTGAGGAGTTTGCAGGGATTTTGCATACCGCATGGGATATATGATATGGAGCGTTGTTGTGATGATGTCCTTAAGCGAACCATAGTGGAGCAAGCGGAGGAAGCGCACGGTACGCCCCGGCGGATTTCTTTCGTTCAAGCGAAGCGCGTTTAAGAAGTCCGCCGGTATTTAAGCGTACAAGGGCGCGACCGCTTGCGTAACTAAGTGTTCGCGTAGGACATCTCACAAGAAATCATACATGTATGAAAGGAACTATTATGAGTGACGATAAGAAGGCATCGGTCTGGTCGAAATACACGGAGGCGGAGCGTGCGGCAGTCGATGCACTCGCGTACGGCTACATTGATTTCCTCTCGGACTGCAAGACGGAGCGCGAGAGCGTGACGGAGGCGGTGCGTCTGGCGCAGGTGGCGGGCTACCGCGACCTTGCGGATGTCGTTGCAAAGGGCGGCACGCTGAAGGCGGGGGACAAGGTCTACGCCGTCAACATGAAGAAGGCAATCGTGCTCTTTCACATCGGGACGGAGCCGATGGAGCATGGCATGAACATCCTCGGTGCGCACATCGACACCTGCCGCCTTGATGTGAAGCAGAACCCGCTGTATGAGGACAATGGTCTGGCATATTTCGACACGCACTACTACGGCGGCATCAAGAAGTACCAGTGGGTGACGATCCCGCTCGCTTTGCATGGTGTTGTCGTAAAGAAGGATGGCACGGTGGTGGAGATCGCACTCGGTGAGAAGGCGGACGATCCCGTGTTCTGCGTGACGGATCTGCTCGTCCATCTCTCGCAGGAGCAGCTTGAGAAAAAGGCGGCGAAGGTCATCGAGGGCGAGAAGCTGGATGTGCTCATCGGCGGCTACGCGCTGAAAAAAGACGACAAGGAATCTGTAAAGGATGGGATTCTCGCTCTGCTCAAGGAGCACTATGACATCGCCGAGGAGGACTTCAACTCGGCGGAGCTGACGCTCGTTCCGGCGGGACGTGCACGCGAGCTTGGCTTTGACCGCAGCATGGTGCTCGGCTACGGGCAGGACGACCGCGTCTGCTCCTACACGGCGCTGTGCTCCATGCTTGAGACGGTCGCACCGAAGCGTACGGCGTGCTGTCTGCTCGTAGACAAGGAGGAGATCGGCAGCGTCGGTGCGACAGGGATGCAGTCACGGTTCTTTGAGAATATGGTTGCGGAGGTGCTCTCCGCTTGCGGGCAGTATACGGAGATTGCCCTGCGCCGCACCCTCGCACATTCGAAAATGCTCTCGTCGGACGTCTCAAGCGCGTACGATGGGCTCTATGCGGATGCGTTTGAGAAGAAGAATGTCGCCTACCTCGGGCGCGGCATGGTGTTCAACAAGTTCACGGGCGCACGCGGTAAGTCCGGATCGAGCGATGCGCGTGCGGAATACCTCGGCGAGCTGCGCCGCATGATGGACGAGAACAACGTCAGCTATCAGCTTGCGGAACTCGGGCGCGTTGATCTCGGCGGCGGCGGGACGATCGCCTACATCATGGCACGCTACGGCATGGACGTGATCGACAACGGTGTTGCTGTCATGAGTATGCACGCGCCGTGGGAAGTCACGAGCAAGGCTGACATCTACGAGATGAAGAAGGGCTATGACGTGTTTCTGCGGAATGCGTGAGGAAGATTTGAAGAAATGCCCTTGCCGTCGTTTGGCGGCAGGGGTGTTTTTTTGGAAAGGAGCGCTCTATGGTTTCGGCGCAGATGTATGAGCTTGGTACGAAAAAATCCACGATCCGCACGATTTTTGAATACGGACAGAAACGTGCGGCGGAGGTCGGCGCGGAGAATGTCTTTGACTTCAGCCTCGGCAATCCGAACGTACCGACGCCCGATTTCATTCGGGATGCGGCGGTGGACATTCTGACGCACAGCGACCCGATGGAGGTGCACGGTTATACAATCGCCCCCGGCAAGCCGCAGGTGCGCGAGATCCTTGCCGCCGACCTCAAAAAGAGATTCGGACTGGAAGTCGCAGGGAAAAATCTCTTCCTCACGGCGGGGGCGGCGGCATCCGTGACAATCGTGTTCAAGGCACTGACGGAGGCGGGCGATGAGTTCATCACGATTGCACCGTTTTTCCCAGAGTACCGCGTTTTTGTCGAGGCGTGCGGGGGGAGGCTCGTCGTTGTGCCTGCAAAGACGGATGATTTTCAGATCGACTTCACGGCACTCGAAGCGGCAATCACGCCGCACACGAAAGCCGTTGTGATCAACTCGCCGAACAATCCGAGCGGCGCAGTCTACAGTGCGGAGACCATTCGGCGGCTTGCAGAGCTTTTACGTGCAAAGGAAGTGGAGTTCGGGCATCCGATCTTTATCATTGCGGATGAGCCGTACCGCGAGATCGTCTACGATGGACTGACCGTACCGTGTATTCCTCTCATCTACGAGAACACGATCGTCTGCTACTCCTACAGCAAGTCCTTTTCCCTGCCGGGCGAGCGCATCGGATACATTGTCGTGCCGGATACTGCTGTGGATTTTGCGCGTGTCTACGGTGCGATTGCGGGGGCGGCGCGTGTCCTTACGCACGTCAATGCACCTTCGCTCTGGCAGCTTGTCATTGCGCGGTGTGCGGGAAAGGCTGCCGATCTGAGCACATACGCACATAACGCAAATCTCCTCTATGAAGGATTGTCGGCGGCAGGGTTTGACTGTATGCGTCCGCAGGGGGCGTTCTATCTCTTTCCGAAGGCTCTTGAGGAGGATGATGCCGCATTCTGTACACGTGCGCGGGAGTTCGACCTGCTCCTCGTACCGGGCGCGGACTTCGGCTGTCCCGGCTATTTTCGCGCGGCATACTGTGTGCGTACGGCGATGATCGAACGTGCGCTGCCCCGGTTTCAAAAGTTGGCAAAAACCTACAAATAAATACATGAATGAAGTTCGTTAATAATAACTTCATTAAAAAGACATATTGACAATCGGTCTTTACGGAGCTATACTTAGAACCGATTTACGTTCTGAAAAGCGTATCATTATCAATGGTACACTTTAACTATTGAGTTTTTACGTGCTGACTGCGCGTTTGACAAGGAAGGTGTTCTTTTTGACCAGTGCTGAACTCTTTGAAAAAGGCGGACCTGTAATGTATCTGCTGCTCCTGTGCTCACTCACGGTGGCAGCGATTGCGATTGACCGCTTTTTGCTCTATCGCCGTGCATCGCAGGGGGCGCGCGCCCTTGAGGCGGATGTCGCCGCCGCGCTCCGCAAGAAGAAGCTGGATGAAGTGGCACCCGCTGTAAAGGGGAAGGACAACATGGTTGCCCATCTCATACAGAGTGCGGTTGATGCGCGTGCGGCGGGGGAGGATGTTCCCATGACCATCGAGGCGGTCTACGGCGAGGCGGCAATGCTCCTGCGTGCGCGTCTGAACTATCTCTCGACGATTGTCACGCTTGCGCCGCTCCTTGGGCTTCTCGGCACGATCTCGGGCATGATCCAGTCGTTCAGCGTGTTCAACCTGCAGGCGGGGCAGCCCATGGCGATTACGGGCGGCATCGGAGAGGCGCTGATTGCAACAGCGACGGGACTTCTCGTCGCGATCTTTGCACTCATTGTACACACCTACTTCGCACAGCGTATGGATACGATGCTGACGCTGCTCGAAAAGACGATGAATACCCTGCTCGCCGGCTTTGCCGCAAACGATGGAGGTCGTTCTCATGCGTCGTAATTTTCATGAGGTGCGCGAACCGCTCGTCATGATTATCCCGATGATCGATATCATGCTCTTTCTGCTCGTATTCTTTATGCTCAGTACGATGTATATGGTGAACGCGAGCACGGTGCAGGTCAATCTCCCGCAGGCGACGAGCGCAAAGCAGGATACACGCCCGCACATCGTCTCCATCACGGTGACGGAGGAGGGCAAGATCCTCTTTGACCGTGACGAAGAACCGACGCGGGAACTCACGGCGCGGGTCAAGACACAGCTTGAGGATGATCCCGATACGGTGTTCGTTGTGCGCGGTGACAAGAAGGCGGACTATCAGTATGTTGTCGCCGTCTTTGACGCACTGAAAGAGGCGGGGACACGCCACGTATCCATCGCGACGGAGACGGGAGGGGTCTGAGTGCACTATCAGACACATTGGCGGCTCGCCTTTGTCCTCGCGTTCTTCTTCCACATTGTTGCGTGGCTTTTCCTCATGGTGCTCATCCCTCATGTGTTCAAGGCTCTTGAAACACCTCCGCAGGAGGAGCCGATGGAGTGGGTCGAACTCGCGGAGGACTTGGGGATGCCGGAGGAGGAGCAGCAGGAGGAGGAACCTCCGCCGCCCCCGCCCCCGCCGCCCGAACCTGAGCAGGAGGAAGAAGAACCTGCCGTGGTCGAGGCGGAGGTACCCGAGGAAGCCATTACAGAGATCCTGAAGGAAGTCGAGGAACCCCCCGAGAAGGAAGCCCCGAAGGTGCTCAGCTCGGGTACCGGCAAGCAGATCGGTATGCCGGGCAAAATTCTCCACGCAGAGCAGCCGCCCTATGGTGTCATTGAGTTCAAGGGGCGCATCGCTGTTTCGGCGCATATCGGCACGGACGGCAAGGTCATGTGGACGAAGATTCAAATTTCCTCGGGGAACACACTCTATGACCGTATGGCGCGGCGTATTGTCGAGAAACAATGGAAATTTGAGCCCGCGAAGGATCGCAACGGACAGGCGATGGAATCCGATATGCAGTGTCCTGTTTATTTCAACATGAAGCCCGCACGCAAGATCAAATAGTGTGCGCGGAAAGGGGAGGGGACGAACAATCCCATGAGAAAACTCTTTGTATTTATCACGGCACTTTTTCTGCTCCTGCCGGCGGCAACTACGGACGCTGCGCAGACATGGCAGCAGATTCATGACCGCATCGGTGTCCAGCTGGATCAGGTCTATGAGATCTACCGGACGGGCAACGCCGAGGGGGCGAAGGATGCCGTCAACGATATTTACTACGGCATCTACGAAAAGGATGGTCTTGAGAGTGCGGTGCGCAGCGGGATCTCCTCGAAGAGTGCGAACCTCACGGAGTACCAGTTCTACACACTGAAAAAGGCGATCCGCTCGGGTGCGCCGCAGTCCGAGGTGGAAGCTGAGGGGAAAAAACTCCTCGATATGGTTCAGACGGAAGTGACGACCCTTGAAACCAAGGGGGTCGAGTCGGGCGGCTGGGGAATGTTCCTGCAGGCGTTCCTCATCCTTCTGCGTGAGGGCGTTGAAGCGATCCTCGTGCTTGTCGGCATCATCGCCTATCTCGGACGCGCCGGGCACGAGAAGGAAATCTCCATTGTCTACAACTGGGGGATTGCCGGCATCGTGGCGAGCTTTATCTCGGCATATCTCTTCGTCGCCGTGCTCGACAACTCGTCGACGACGGGATCGGGGCGTGAGATCATTGAGGGCTGTACCGCACTCTTTGCCGTACTCGTCCTTCTCGGTACATCCGCATGGATGGGCGGCAAGTCGAATGCAAAGGCGTGGAAGTCCTACATCGACAGTCAGGTGAAGCTGACGCTCTCGACGGGCAAATCCCGCGCGCTCGGCTTTGCGGTATTCCTCGCTGTCTACCGCGAGGGGGCGGAGGTCATTCTCTTCTATCAGGCACTCTTCAACAACGCCATCGGTGATGTCGATATGATCTGGGGCGGCTTTGTCGCTGCGTGTGCGGCGCTTGCCCTGCTCTTCTTCCTCATGCAGCGCGGCGCACTGCGCATCCCGATCGGTCCGTTCTTCAAGGTGACGAGCGCGTTCATGTTTGCGCTCGCGGTTACATTCCTTGGCGGCGGGCTCAAGGAATTGCAGGAGGCGGATGTGATCTCCACCTCGGTCATTGAGAGTATCCCTGTTCCGAGCATTGATTTGCTCGGCCTTTATCCCACCTATGAAACCGTTGTGCCGCAGCTTTTGCTGATTCTCGCGGCTGTCGCAGCGGTATCATATAGAAAGCGCTCTGCTGCGGCAGAGTCGTAAGGGAAGCACTGATAAATTCAGCACCGCCATCTTGACGCATCTTTTTTGCCCGCACTGTGTCGGCAAATCCTCCACATAGCTTTGGCTATGCGTCCGGTTTGCCTCCTTGTTCGGACGAAAAAATCTACGCCAATCTGACGGACTTCATTTTATCAGCGATTCCTAAGTTGTAGTTCCTCGCAAGAGGGAGCAGTGTTTCATCATTTTAAGGAGGATTATCCCATGAAGAAATCCGGTCTCAGTTTGCTCAAGAAGGCGCTTGCTATCGGCGCTGTCGCATTCTCCACGTTCGCGATCAATGCGAATGTCAGCGAAGCTGCGTTCGAGGAGTTCCCGATCGGTGACGAGATCGAGGATTCGACGAACCACTTCAAGGTTGCACTCGTATACTTCCAGCCGGTTACGATGGATGGCGGCATGAGCCTTCCTGCGGATCAGGCGGATATTCACATTGAGACGGATATCCATGCAACCGAGGGCAACGAGTGCGGCTTCGGTGTCGGCGAGTGGATTCCCTATCTGACGGTGCACTACAAGTTCACGAAGCGTGAGACGGGCGAGAGCATCGAGGGCGTGTTCATGCCGATGAGCGCGGACGACGGCCCGCACTACGGCGCGAATGTCAAGATGCTCGGCGCAGGCACGTATGACTGCGACTTCTCGATCGACAGCCCCGTACGCCAGAACTATATGCTCCACACCGATCCCGAGACGGGCGTTCCGGGGCGTTTCTGGACCGAGCCGGTCAAGATGCACTGGGTGTTCGACTACGTTCCGCGTAAGTGGTAATTTCCGTTGCTCACGGGCAGCAGCGACACGGTTCTTCCGTGTTCGCCGCTGTCCTGCCGAACATAGAACAGCTGCCGTCCTGCGGGGATGGCGGCTTTTCTAGTAGGAAAGGGTTATTACAATGTTACAGGCGTTTCTACAAGAGCTCGTACCGGCACTTGAGGAGAGCATCAAGCTCGCCGTGCCGCTTGGCATTTTGCTTGCAATTATTCTGCCCCTGCCGAATCAAAGCATTCGCCATACCTTTACGCGCGTTCTGAAATGGGGGTTCTTCCTCTCGATCTTCATGACGGCGGTTCGCGTCGGTACACGTTCGGCGGTCAATCGAGAGATCTTCGAGAGCATGGCGATCATCCTCGATCTTGCGGCGGCACTTGTTCTGTGCATCATTCTCCTGCGCAGCCTCCATCGCGTATGGACGGCGGGGGAGGAGCGCGTGTTCCGCATTGCGGTCGGGGCGCTGACACTGGGGCTCTTTCTCTATCACGGACTCGAACTCTGGCTGATTCCCGTCGGTACGGTACAGGTGGCGATGGGCGAGTATTTTACGCTTGTGTTCTTCGTTAAAATACTTGGGTTTGTCGCCGGCATCTTCTTTGGCTTCCTCTCCGGGTACCTCGCGTACAAGGCGGCGGCGGCACTCAACCACGGGCGGCTTGTATTCGTCTTTACCGTGCAAGTCATCGCGACGGCGATTCAGCAGATCATCTTTGTCATGACGGTCATGATGGCACGGCAGGTGTTCGGTGCACAGGCGCTCATCTCCATCATGGCGCCCTTTATCGACCATCAGAACATGGTGATCTATGCCATCTATTTCGTTTCGATCCTTGTTCCTGTCACGCTCTTTTTGCAGCCGCGTCCGGAGCGCCCCATCGGGGCAAATCCCGCGCAGTACCGTCAGATCGTCTCGCGTGCGATTCGGCGCAAGCGTTGGGGGACGGGGCTTCTCGCGATGCTCGTGCTGACGATTCTCGTCTCAAGTGCGGGCGGTTGGTATGCGAACAAGAAGGACGTACTTGCTCCTGCGGTCGCCATCAAGGCGGAGAACGGGCTTGTGCAGATCCCACTGGAGGAGGTTTCGGACGGGCATCTCCACCGCTATGCGTTCCGCTCATCGAGCGGGACGGAGGTGCGTGTGATCGTTGTTCAAAAGGGCGGCTCCGCGTTCGGTGTCGGGCTGGACGCGTGTGAAATCTGCGGTGCGACGGGCTATTTCGAACGCGACGGACAGATCGTCTGTCGTCTTTGTGACGTTGTCATGAACAAGGCGACGATCGGCCTCCCCGGCGGATGCAATCCGATTCCCGTGGAGTATCGCGTGGCAGGCGGTGCGGTGCAGATTTCGGCGGATACGCTCGAAGCGGCACAGGTGCATTTCCGCTGATGGCGGTATGAGAGGAGGAAAGCCATGTTTTGGCAAATGGTAAAAGGGGCGCTCATCCGCCAGCGCGGGAGGTTCATCCTCATCGCACTGACGGTTGCGCTCGGGGTCTCGCTCGCGACCGCCATGCTGAATGTCATGTTCGACATCGGCGAGAAGGTCAATCAGGAGCTGAAGGCGTTCGGCGCAAATATCACGGTTACGCCGCGCAACTCGATGGTGCTCAAGGATCTCTACGGCGTGGAAACGACGACGAGTACGCATCGTGAATATTTGGATGAAGCGGATCTCGGCAACATCAAGACGATTTTCTGGACGAACAACATCGTCGCATTCGCCCCCTCGCTGACGACGAACGTCACGCTCGGGGACGGCGGGACGGTTCCGTTCTTTGGCACGTGGTTCGAGCATACCCTCACGCTGCCGACGGATGAGGTGTACACCACGGGTGTGAAGTTCATGAAGTCGTGGTGGCACGTTGACGGTGACTGGGCGGATGATACAAAGGCGGACGAGGTGCTCGTCGGCACGAAGCTCGCGCAGAAGCTCGGCGTTTCGGCGGGCAGTACGCTCTCCTACAAAAAGCCGGACGGCACGGATGGCACACTGACAGTCACGGGCATCCTTTCGGGCGGCGGCGACGAGGAGAATCAGATTGTCGGTTCGCTCCAGCTCGCTCAGAGTCTTGCAAATGCAGCGGGTAAGATCGATCAGGTCGAGGTCAGTGCGATGACGACGCCGGAGAACGATCTCGCCCGCAAGGCGGCGGAGAACCCGAAATCGCTCTCGCAGTCGGAGTATGACATCTGGTACTGCACTTCGTACGTCGGTTCGATTGCCTATCAGATTGAGGAGGTTATGCAGAACGCGGCGGCACATCCCGTCCGTCAGATTGCCGAATCCGAGGGCAAGATCCTCGACAAGACACAGCTGCTGATGCTGCTCATCACGGTGCTCTCGCTGCTTTCGTCCAGCCTTGGTGTCAGCAACCTCATCAGCGCGAACATCATGGAGCGCAGCCGCGAACTCGGACTTTTGAAGGCGCTTGGCGCAACCAATATTGCGGTCGTGCTCTCCGTTCTGGCAGAGATCTTTATCGCCGGGATTATGGGCGGCATCCTCGGTTATGTCGTGGGGCTTGGCTTTGCCCAGCTGATCGGCGAGAATGTCTTTGGCTCGGGCATTGCGGTGAATCCGTATGTTATCCCGATCATCGCCGTGCTCATGTCGCTCGTGCTCGTGATCGGGAGCGTGCCCGCGATCCGTATGCTTCTGTCGCTGCAGCCGGCAGAGGTTCTCTATGGCAGGTGATGAATGATGAATCGATATAAAATGTTCTTTATCATGGTCGCGAACTCCCTGCTGCGGCGGCGTGCGCGCATGGCAATCGCGCTTCTCGCTGTCGCCATCGGCGCGACGATCATCTCGGGCATGATTACGGTCTACAAGGAAGTCCCCGAACAGATGGGGCGGGCGTTCCGTGCCTACGGTGCGAACCTTCTCATCCTGCCGGGTACGGATAAGGGGATGATTCAGGAGGATTCGATTGCCGCCGTACGCAAATCCCTCGCGGGCTATGAGATCGTCGGCATCACTCCATTTTTGTATGATACGCTCCTCATCAACCATCAGACGGTGATGGCGGGCGGCACGGACTTCGCCGTGCTGCAGGAGGTCAGCCCCTATTGGCAGATCCGTGGGG
This sequence comes from Selenomonas dianae, assembly GCF_030644225.1. NCBI lineage: Bacteria > Bacillati > Bacillota > Negativicutes > Selenomonadales > Selenomonadaceae > Centipeda > Centipeda dianae. The sequence continues at coordinate 750,635 of NZ_CP128650.1, forward strand.
ACTGGCCGACACCGGGGGAGAAGGAGATCCTGCTCGGAGCGGAGTTCGCGGCAAAGCTGCGTGTGAATCCCGGCGATACGATTACCGTTTCGGGCGGTGAGGGGACGATTGTGAGTGACTACCGTGTGTCCGGCATTGTCCGCACGGGTGGGAACGAAGAGAACTTCGTCTTTGTTTCGCTGCCCGAGATGCAGAGTATGAAGGGGCGTCCCGGTGAGTTGAGCCTCGCGCAGGTTTCCGTCGTTGCGGGGCAGGATGAGCTGGCACGTGCCGAGGAAAAGATACGCACGGATGTACCCGGGGTTCAGCCCCAGCTCGTCAAGCAGATTGCGCAGTCGGAGGGGACGGTGCTCGGGAAACTTCAAGCGCTCGTGCTCATCGTCACCGTCGTTGTCCTCGTCCTGACGCTCATCTGTGTTTCGACGACGATGATGGCGATTGTGACGGAACGTCGCCGTGAAATCGGTCTGAAGAAGGCGCTCGGCGCGGACAACCGTCACATTGTCGCGGAGTTTTTCGGCGAGGGGTGCCTCCTCGGTGCGCTCGGCGGCGTGCTCGGCTCGGGCTTCGGCTATCTCTTTGCACAGAGTGTCAGTGTCAACGTATTCGGGCGTGGGATTGAGTTCTCGGCGACCATCGTCGTCGTTGCACTCGTCATGTCCATCTTTGTCACGGGGCTTGCGTCGCTTCTGCCGGTACGTATTGCAACGAATGTTGATCCCGCAATCATCCTGCGCGGCGAATGAGTTAGGAGGAAAAAGCAATGAGTTTGCTTGAACTGCGGCACGTCTCCAAGGCGTACAACGAGAAGGTGCTCGCTCTGGACGATGTCAATCTGAAGGTGGAAAAAGGCGAATGGCTCGCCGTTATGGGTCCCTCCGGCTCGGGAAAGTCCACGCTCATGAACATCATCGGCTGTATGGACAGCGCGACGAGCGGCGAGGTTATCCTCGACGGCGATGTGCTGACCGATGCGACGCCGGAGGAACTGACGCGCTACCGCCGTGACAAGATCGGCATTGTCTTTCAGCAGTTCCACATGATCCCGTACCTTACGGCGGTTGAAAACATCATGGTCGCCCAGTATTACCACAGTATGCCCGATCGTGACGAAGCGATGGCGGCGTTGGAGCGTGTCGGACTTGCCGACCGTGCGAGCCACCTGCCCAGTCAGCTCTCGGGCGGTGAGCAGCAGCGCGTCTGTATCGCGCGCGCCCTCATCAACTATCCCGTCCTCATCCTTGCGGATGAGCCGACGGGCAACCTCGACGAGAAGAACCAGAAGCTCGTCATGAAGATCTTCCATGAGCTGCACGATGAGGGACATACGATCCTCACCGTGACCCACTCCGCCGAGGTCGGCGAGGAGGCGCAGCGCTGCGTCATCATCGAACATGGGCATATGCGTGAAAGGACGGCGGAATGATGAAGAAAAGCGTATTGGGAATAGCTGTACTTTTCTCAGTTGGTGTGATGCTCACGGGCTGCGGCGATGAGAAAAAGGAAGCACCGAAAAACGATGCGAAGCCTGCCGCACAGGCGGTGTCGATTGATCTGACGGGCGCGAAGGACGGAACGTTTTCCGCAGACAGCGCAGAGCATCCGCAGCTCGGGCATTCACACGTCGAACTGACGATTGCAGGCGGAGCGATTACCAAGGTCGTTCATACGGGCTTTGACAAGGACGGCAAGGTGAAGGACGAGAACTACGGCGCGGACAAGCCCGAGGGCGTGCGCAAAAAGGCGCAGAACGCCTACAAGGCGATCGGCTCGTATGCAAGCCAGCTTGAGTCAAAGAAGGATCTCGCGAAGGTCGATGCCATCGCGGGCGCAACCGTCAGTTATGACCAGTTTAACGAAGCCGTTGCAAAGGCGGTCGAAGCGGCGAAGAAGTAAATCGTATACAGATAAAATGGAAGTCGTCATACATCTTGTATGGCGGCTTCTCTTCATATGTGGTAGAATAAAGAGCGTGATATAGTCAGGAGGAATATGATGATAGACGATGCAAAATTATTGGAGACGGTTATTTCAGAATTTGAGGCGCTGACGCACATCCCACGCCCGTCGGGGCATGAGAAAGCCGTCAGCGACTATCTGAAGAAGCGCTTCGGGGAGATCGGCTGCAAGGTGACGCAGGATGAGTTTCTGAACATTATCGCGGAACTCCCTGCGACAAAGGGCTGCGAGGCTGCGCCGCGCACGATCCTGCAGGGACATATGGACATGGTCTGCGTCGCAAGGCCGGGAGTTGCATACGATCCGCTGACCGACCCGATCAAACTCGTGCGCACGGAGAAAGCTCTGACGGCGGATGGGACGAGTCTCGGGGGCGACGACGGCATCGGTGTTGCGGAGATTTTGACGGCGATGCAGTACGCGGAAGAACATGGAGCACTGCGTGCGATCATTACGGTGGATGAGGAGCAGGGGATGTCGGGGGCGCGTCATCTCTCTGCCGACCATTTGAAGGATGCACGTTTTCTCATCAACTGCGACTCCGAGGATTATCATATCATGACCGTTGGCAGTGCGGGCAGTGTCAACCTCGACTTTTCACGCACGCTCTCGCGCAGGGTGTCGGAGCTGCCCGCCTACCACATCTCCGTGGAGGGACTTCTCGGCGGGCACTCGGGCGAGCGCATCGGTGACGGACGCGGCAACGCGATCCGGACACTCGCGCTTGCCTTGCAGGCTCTTGAGGAGCACGGAAAAATTGAGCTTGTCACGTTCACGGGCGGCACGGCGCGCAATGCGATCCCTCCGACGGCAGAGGCGGTTATCCGAACGGGCATCGTCGAGCGTGAAATCGTGAACGTGCTTGTGGAGGAAGAAAAGCGTTTCCATGCGCTCTACGGTACGGTCGATCCTGCGATGAAGTTCGCGTTCAAGACGGTGGCGCATACAGGGCGCGTGGTCGGTGCGGAGGAGCAGCACGACCTCATCGCCCTGCTCACACTCCTTCGTACGGGGGTGTACGATATGTCGCACCTTCATGCGGACAAGGTCGAGACCTCGGCAAATCTCGGCGTTCTCCATATGGATGAAAACGAGGTATGTGTTCAGTTCTTCCCGCGTTCTTCGGTGAATGAGCGTCTGGATGAAATCGCTGCGATGGCGCGAACGATGGCAGAGCTCACGAATTTTAATCTCGCGGTGGGTGCACAGTCGCCCGCATGGCGTGAGCGTGCGGAGAGCCGTCTCGCGCAGATCATGGGCGAGGTCTATGCTGCACACAACGATGGTGTGCAAATGACGGTTGAGAGCATCCATGCGGGGCTTGAAACAAGCTGGCACGCAGCGAAGAATCCGGACCTCGACATGGTGTCCATCGGTGTGACATCGACGGGCATCCATACACCGGATGAGCGCGTCGAGGTTGCGACGATTGTGCCGGAGGCGAAGCTGATGATGGAAACGCTGCGCCGCATTTCGCAGGAAAAGGCATAGCCCGCACGATACCGCCATGAACATTCTCAATTAGTTTTTCATCTCTATAGAAAAAAGATGTACACTGTGCTATACTATTCTCATTGATTGTGATTATATATTGGAGAGTTATCCTGCAATAACACATGGAGGGAAAAATATGGCAGAGACCTACACAATGGAGGATCTGAAAAAACGTCTGCAGGCAACGCAGCGCAAGATGACACCGCAGCGGCAGATCGTCCTGCAGGTGATCCTCGATCATCCGAGCGAGCATCTGAGCGCGGAGAAGATCTATGACATCCTGCGCGGCACAGAGTCGGAGATCGGCCTTGCGACCGTGTACCGCAGCCTTGAGATTCTCGTGTCGCTCGGAATTCTGCAGAAGATCGAATTCGGCAAGGAATTTGACAAGCGCAATAAGGGTTCGTACTCCTACGAGCTGAACCCGATTGATCCGAATCAGCATTTTCATCATCATCTCATCTGCACGGAGTGCAAGGAGATCTCGGAGTTCGAGGAGGATATGCTCGACCATCTCGAAGAGGACATCTTTAAGAAAACGGGCTTCAAGGTGGAGAACCATCAGGCGAAGTTCTTCGGGATCTGTAAGAAATGTCAGGAGCAGCAGAAAAAGGCGTGAAAATCCGGTCGCTCACAATTAACAGCAGCGCCGAGGTCATTGTCAAAATCGTCCGCGAGGTATTGACGCTCTTCAAGGTGGAGATCGTCGGGCGGACAGGGGAGGCGGATTACGCCCAGCTGTCGGTGGTGAATCGGCAGTCGGGCTGTGAGCCGCCTTCTGTCATGACAGAGGTATTCCTCTTTGCCAATGACGGTGCGTGTGAGAAATTCGTATTTTCCGCAGACGGCAAGGCGGACGAAATGCCGCGTGCTGCTGTACATCGCGGCATCAAGCGAAATGTCTACGCATTCTTTCGCACGCGTTTCGCTTTGGCACCTGCGCCGTGGGGCATTCTCCACGGGGTGCGTCCGACGAAGATTGTCCACCGCTGGCTGCGTGCGGGGATGATCCCCGAGGAAATCGTTGCGCGTCTCAGCGAGGACTACGATTGCAGCGCGGGTAAGGCACGGCTCATCACGGATGTTGCCGTCCGTCAGCTGCCGTTTCTCGCGCACAGCGATGCGCGAACGGTGAGCATCTATGTCGGTATTCCGTTCTGCCTCTCGCGCTGCCTCTACTGCTCCTTTCCGTCGAATCTGCTCCCGTCGGAGAAGAAGCTGCGCACCTTTATGGATGTGCTTGCGCGTGACCTTGCCGCGGCGGCAGAGGATGTGCGGTCACTCGGGCTGACGGTCGAGAGTATTTACATCGGCGGCGGCACGCCGACCAGTTTGCCGCATGATTTTTTTGCCGAAATGCTCAAAATGGTATATAATGCCTTTTATGGGTCAACGGTTGCGGAGTTCACGGTAGAGGCAGGTCGCCCCGACAGTATGAGCGCGGAGAAGATTGCAGCGATGAAAGAGCACGCGGTGACGCGCGTGAGTGTCAATCCGCAGTCGATGCAGGCAAAGACGCTGGAGCGCATCGGGCGGAATCACACACCCGATGATGTTGTGCGTATGGTGCATGAGATCCGCGCGGCATTCGATGTACACATCAATATGGATGTGATTCTGGGACTGCCGGGGGAAACGGCGGCGGATGTGGCACGGACGATGGCGGCGGTGACGGCACTTGCGCCCGATGACATCACGGTTCATGCACTTGCCCTCAAGCGCGGCTCGAATCTCAGGCGCAGGATGGAGACGGAGCACGTCGCGCTGCCCTCGGATGCGGAGACCCTGCGCATGAGTGAGGTCGCCGTACGTGCTGTGGAGGCAGCGGGTTACCGCCCGTACTATCTCTATCGGCAGGGCTATATGAGCGGCGATCTTGAGAATGTCGGCTATGCCCGCGCAGGTGCCGAGAGCATCTACAACATTCAGATCATGGAGGAGCAGCAGACGATCATCGGCATCGGCGGCGCCGCTACGACAAAGGTGCTCGGCATCCGCAGCGGTCGTATGCACGCGGTGTTCAACGCAAAGGATCTCGTGACCTATCTGCGCGATATTGACATCTATATGGAAAAACGCCGTGCGCTCCTGCGTGCGGAGTACGAGGAGGAAACGCCCTGATGCTGACGAATGCGCCACGGGGAACAAAGGACATACTGCCCGATACGGTGGGTGCGTGGACACATGTGGAGAACGTCATCCGCGATCTCTGCGCCCGCTATGGCTACCACGAGATCCGTACGCCGGTCTTTGAGCACACGGAGCTGTTTCAGCGTGGGATCGGCGACGGTACGGATGTCGTGGACAAGGAGATGTATACCTTTACCGACCGCGGCGACCGCAGTCTGACACTGCGCCCGGAGAATACGGCATCCGCCGTGCGCGCCTATCTGCAGAACAAACTCTATGCGGATGGGGGGCTGCAGAAGCTCTTTTACATCGGCTCGATGTTTCGCTATGACCGCCCGCAGGCGGGGCGTATGCGCGAGTTTCACCAGTTCGGTGTGGAGGCAATCGGCGGAGAGAGTCCTGCCGTGGATGCCGAGGCGATTCTGCTCGCGTACGATTTCCTCACGACACTTGGTCTAAAGGGGCTGACGCTCAAGCTGAACTCCGTCGGCTGTCCGAACTGCCGCCCCGTCTATCGGGAGCGTTTGCAGGCGTATTTCAAGGAGCATTTGCCCGCGCTCTGCGGCGATTGTCAGGATCGCTACACGCGAAGCCCTCTGCGGATTCTCGACTGCAAGGCGGACGCAGACAAGCCGTTTATGGCGGGCGCACCTGCGATTACGGACTGCCTGTGCGCGGAGTGCTCCACACATTTTGAGGCGGTACAGGCGCATCTGACGAATGCGGGTGTGACGTACGAGCTTGATCCACGTCTCGTGCGCGGTTTGGACTATTACACGCGGACGGCGTTTGAGATCGCCTATCCGCCGCTCGGTGCGCAGAGTGCTGTTGCGGGCGGCGGTCGCTATGACGGGCTTGTCGAGGAGCTCGGCGGCAGTCCGACGCCTGCGGTCGGATTTGCGGCGGGATTGGAGCGCGTGCTGCTCGCACTGGAGCAGCAGCATCTCCTGCCGGAGCCTCCCCCTGCGGCGGATGTCTTTCTCATCGCGCTCGGGGAGACTGCGGCAGCGGCTGCGTTCCCGCTGCTGCACGATCTGCGGCAGGGCGGTGTATGTACTCTGATGGACTATGCGGGGCGCAGCATGAAGGCGCAGATGAAACAGGCGAACAAGTCCGGTGCACGCTATGCCGTTATTCTCGGCGAGGATGAACTCGCGAGGCATGAGGCAGTTGTGCGGGATATGATGGAGAGCACGCAGGAGACATATTCTCTTGACGATATGGTAAAACGATTGATTTCTGAGGTGAAGGGCTGAGATGGAAACGATGCAGGGACTCAAACGGACACATGACTGCGGTACGCTCCGCAAGGAGCAGGTCGGCGGGGAGGTAACGCTGTGCGGCTGGGTGTCGCGCCGCCGCGACCACGGCGGGCTGATCTTTGTCGATATGCGCGATCGCTCGGGCTTTGTGCAGATCGTCTTTGACGAGGCGGCGATGGCAGAGGGCACGTTCCACGAGGCGGAGATGCTGCGCTCGGAGTTTGTCATCTGTGTGCGCGGCACGGTGCGTGCGCGCAGTGCGGAGACGGTGAATCCGAATATGGCGACGGGTGAGATCGAGATCGTCGTCAGCGAGCTGCGGATTTTGAACAAGGCAAAGACCCCGCCGTTCTACATTCAGGACGGCATCGACGTGGACGAGATGATCCGTCTGCGCTATCGCTATCTCGATCTGCGCCGTCCCGAGATGCAGGAGAATATCATGCTGCGCCATCGTGTGACGAAGATCATGCGCGACTTCTTTGACCGGAACGGCTTCCTTGAGATCGAGACACCGATGCTCTGCAAGAGCACGCCCGAGGGCGCACGCGACTTCCTTGTGCCGAGCCGCCTCAATGCGGGCGAGTTCTACGCGCTGCCGCAGTCGCCGCAGATCTTCAAGCAGCTCCTCATGGTTTCTGGCTTTGAGAAGTATTTCCAGATTGTGCGCTGCTTCCGCGATGAGGATCTGCGTGCCGACCGTCAGCCCGAGTTCACGCAGCTTGATATTGAGATGTCCTTCATGGATCAGGACTCCATTCTCACGCTGATGGAGGAGATGGTGAAGGATCTCTTCGAGAAGAGTATGGGCGTGAAGGTTGACACTCCGCTGCGCCGGATGTCGTGGGACGAGGCGATGGAGCGTTTCGGCTCGGACAAGCCCGATCTGCGCTTCGGTATGGAATTGCAGGACATCACGGACTACGTCGGTGGCTCGGAGTTCAAGGTGTTCAATGCCGTCATGGAGGCGGGCGGCCGCGTCAAGGTCATCAACGTTGAGGGTTACGCGAACATTCCGCGCCGCGAACTGGACGGACTTGTTTCCTACGTGCAGGGGTACGGGGCGAAGGGGCTCGCGTGGATTCAGTACACGGAGGAGGGCGTAAAGTCGCCCTTCAAGAAGTTCTATTCGGATGAGACGTTCGAAACGATCAAGAACGCCGTCGGGGCAAAGACGGGCGATCTCCTGCTCGTCGTCGCCGATCAGCCCGCTGTCGTGGCACAGGCACTCGGCGAACTGCGCCTTGAAATGGGTCGCCGGCGGGGGCTGATTGACCCCGACGCATTGTCCTTCCTCTGGGTCGTGGACTTCCCGATGTTCGAGTACAGTGCGGAGGAGAAGCGTTACAAGGCTATGCACCATCCGTTCACCGCGCCGCGCGACGAGGACATTCCATTGCTCGCGACCGACCCGGGACGCGTCAAGGCGAACGCCTATGACATGGTGCTGAACGGCGTTGAGATCGGCGGCGGCAGTCTGCGTATTTACCGCAGCGATCTGCAGGAGCAGGTCTTTGAGACGCTGGGCTTTGCGCCCGAGGAGGCGCGTGAGCGCTTCGGCTTTATGATGAATGCGTTCGAGTACGGCACGCCGCCGCATGGCGGACTTGCGTTCGGTCTGGATCGCCTCGTCATGATTATGGCGAAGCGCCGCAGTATCCGCGATGTCATTCCGTTCCCCAAGACGCAGAGCGCATCGGATGTCATGTGCGAAGCACCGTCGCCGGTTGACGAGAAGCAGCTGCGCGAACTCTACATCCGCACGGCTGTACCGAAGAAAAAGACGGAAAATGCCGCGCAGTAAGAATTGAAAACAGGAGGGCGTCGGTATGGCGCTCTCTTTTCACGATGCAGGAGGAAGTGTTCCTTGGCTAAGCGGGTTAATATTTTAGGTGTCGAGGTCGATGCGGTCACGATGGCGGAGGCGGTTGCCGCCGTGCGCTCCTATATGGACGCGCGTGCGAATGTGATGATCGCCACGGCGAACGCGGAGATGATCATGCGTGCGACGCATGACAAGGAACTCTGTACAGTTCTCAATGCGGCGGCACTTGTTGTGCCGGACGGTGCGGGGACGGTCTGGGCGGCACGCCATCTGGGGTTCGCGATGCCCGAGCGCGTTGCGGGTTATGACCTCGCACAGGAACTGATGCGCGGCGCACCTGCCGAGGGGCGGCGCGTCTACTTCTTCGGCTCTGCGCCCGGCGTTGCGGAGAAGGCGAAGGCAAAGGCGGAGCACCTGTACCCCGGCATTGAGATCGTCGGTGTGCGTAATGGCTTCTTCAAACCGGAGGACAATGCGGCGATCATTGCGGCGATTCGTGCGGCAAAACCGGATCTCCTGCTTGTCGCGCTCGGCGTGCCAAAACAGGAGAAGTGGATCGCCGCGCATCTGGCGGAGCTCGGCGTGCCCGTTGCGATTGGTGTCGGCGGGACACTCGACGTGATGGCGGGCGTGATGAAGCGCGCGCCGCACTGGATGCAGAAGGCAAAACTCGAATGGCTCTTTCGCGGGATGCTTCAGCCGAAGCGTGCGGGGCGATTGCTTGCACTGCCGAAATTCGTGTGGAAGGTACACGCCTCGCGAAAATAAAAGCCGTATCTGTGGACAAAGAATAGGCTTTCCATTATAATTGGAGAAGCATAATGTGCAGGATTGTACTCCAAAGCAAACCCTAGTGAAGCAAGCGGGAAAAGTACACGTTCTGCCCCCTGCGGATTTCTTTCGTTCAAGCGAAGCGCGTTTAAGAAGTCCGCAGGTATTTAGGCAGATAAGTGTACGACCGCTTGCGTAACGAGGTGGTTGCGTGGAGTACAATATGAAACATGAAAATCCTCAGAGTTTTTATAAGGAGGCGGATGCGCATGGTCATTGTAAGCGAGGGCTATAAGTTTATCGGCGCGGCGCTTATTTTGGCTGTTATTCTCGGATTCTTTGCACATCCGTACGCGGCGATTCCGTTTGTCGTGCTCGCGTGCTACTTTGCATATTTCTTCCGCAGTCCTGCGCGTGAGATCGTGCAGGACGTGAACCACATTCTCTCCCCCGCAGACGGAACGGTCACGGAGATTTCGCCCGTCGGGATGGACGACTTCGTGGGCGAGCGGTGCAACAAGATCGTCATCTTTATGTCGGTGTTCAACGTACACGTCAACCGCAGTCCCATCAATGGGGAGATCAAGCTGCAGAGATACTACTGTGGACGATTTCAGCCCGCATATAAGGACGAGGTCGGCTTTGAGAACGAACACCACTTGATCGGTATTGATCGCGGGGATCTGCGCATTACGGTGAAGCAGATCGCGGGCATACTCGCACGCCGCATCGTTTCGTGGGTGACGCTCGATGATCAGCTGCGGCAGGGGGACATCTACGGCATGATTCGTTTTGGCTCGTGCCTTGAGATCGTTATGCCCGAGCGTGCAGCGATCTTAGTGAAAAAGGGCGAAAAGGTGCAGGGCGGCAAAACCGTTCTGGGGAGGCTTGAAAGCAAATGAATTACAGACGGTTTCTGCCGAATCTGTGTACGGCGATGAATCTTGTCTTTGGTATGTGCTCCATCCTCGCGACGGTGGAGGGACATCTCGACTGGGGCGCGCTCTTTATTTTCTGTGCGCTCATCGCGGATGGACTGGACGGGCGTATTGCCCGCGCGTTCGGCGTGTCGAGCGAGTTCGGCAAGGAGATGGATTCCCTCTGTGACCTCGGCTCGTTCGGCGTTGCCCCCGCGCTTCTCGCGTGGTCGCTCGCCCTGCACAACTATGGTGCTCTCGGCGCTCTTGTGACGATCTTCTTTGCGGTCTGCGGGATGTGGCGGCTCACGCGCTTCAACGTGAATGCGGGCGTGGTACACGGTTACTTTATGGGGCTTGCGATTCCGGCGGGCGGCAATCTCATCGCCATGTCGACGTGGCTGTTCCTCGAACTCGGTATCAATCCGACGGCATTTGGGCTTGCCTATCCCGTCGTTGTTGCACTGACGGCGTATCTGATGGTCAGTCATGTACACTATCCCGACTTCAAGGGCGGTGGGGAGAAAATCTATACGGCGTCGAAGCTCTTTGCACTTGCAGTTTTTGTTGGGATTCTGTACGTTGGCAGCGCGGCACCGCTTCCCGCCGTCTTTGCGGGGATCTTCGCGACCTATGCGCTCTTTGGGATTGTCAATCACACAATTGCCTTTATGGCGGGTGCAAAGGAAGGCTGAAGCCGCATGACTGAGTTCATTCAACTTGTCTCGTCCCATCTGCCGACACATGTCTTTGACATTGTTATGGTGCCCATGCAGATCATCATTTTGCTCTTTACCCTCTATTTCTTCTGCATCGGCTTCTGCTGTCTTTGGCGGCGCAGGGAGAAAAAGATCCTGACCCCCGAAAAGACATTTGCCGTCGTGGTCGCCGCGCACAACGAGGCGGCGGTCATTGGGCAGCTGATCGAGAATCTGAAACGCCTCGACTACCCCGAGGAACTGTATGATATATTTGTCATTGCAGACAACTGTACGGACGAAACGGCACAGATCGCGGGAGATGCGGGGGCGATTGTCTGTGAGCGCACGCATCCGACGAAGAAGAGCAAGGGCTTTGCACTTGAGTGGATGTTTGAACGCCTCTTCGAGATGGATAGGGAATATGACGCGATTGCGATCTTCGACGCGGACAACCTCGTTCATCCGAACTTTCTCAAGGAGATGAACAACCGCCTCCTCAAGGGGGATAAGGTCATTCAGGGCTTTCTCGATGCGAAAAATCCCTATGATACATGGGTTGCGGGTACATTTGCCATCGCGTTCTGGGTCATTGACCACATCTCCCATCTCGCCAAGACGAACATCGGGCTTTCGGCGTGTCTCGGCGGCACGGGCATGTGCATTACGACAGACGTGTTGAAACGGCACGGTTGGCGTGCGACCTGTCTTACGGAGGACATGGAGTTCACGATGAAGCTGCTCGCGGAGGGGATTAAGACGACGTGGGCGCACGATGCCATTGTTTACGATGAGAAACCGCTGACGTTCAAACAGGCGTGGAATCAGCGCCGCCGCTGGGCACAGGGGCAGTTTGACGTGGCGCACCGCTTCATCCCGACGATGCTCCGCGAGGGATGGAAGCGGCGCGACATCCGCATCTGGGACGGCTGCATCTATCTGCTTCAGCCGCATTTTCTGATGATCTCTACGTTTTTTATCATCATCAGCTATGTGCAGCTTGCCTTCCCGCCGTTTTACACGAGCATCTACAAGTTCCTGCCGTCGCAGCTCATGACCGCCATCATGATCGGGCAGTACGTCCTGCCCATGATCATCCTCATCAAGGTGCGTGCAAAGCTGAAGGCATGGTTCTATCTGCTGCTCTATCCCGTGTTCATCTACTCGTGGATTCCGATCATCTTCCTCGGATTCATCCACCGCAACGAGCACGAGTGGAGCCATACGAAGCATACACGCGCCATGAGCATGGACGAGGTCATGAGCGACGTGAAATAACAAAAGGCTGCTGCATAAGTGCGGCAGCCTTTTCCATAAAAGGAGAACACTATGTATACATTACGCGTCGAAGGCGCATTCGAGGCGGCGCACCGCGTCGTGAACTATCCCGGCAAATGCGACCGCCTGCACGGACACAACTGGGTGGTCGAGGCGACATTTCAGGGCACGCGGCTCGATGAGCTCGGTATGCTGATCGACTTCAAGATTGCAAGAAAAGCGCTTGCCGAAATATTGGACGGCTTCGACCACTACTATCTGAACGACTTCCCCCCGTTCAACGAGGGGGTAAACCCCACGGCGGAAAATCTGGCGCGCATTATCTACGAACGGCTTGCGGCGTGTGCGGAGGTGCAGGCATCCCCTGCGGAGCTGACTGCGCTGACCGTCTGGGAGTCGCCGAAGTCCTCCGTCACCTATACGAAGGATTGATATGGGCGAGAACATCATCGAGATCTTCTCCTCCATACAGGGCGAGGGGAAATACGTCGGCTGCCGGCAGGTGTTTGTGCGCCTTGAGGGGTGCAATCTCAACTGTACCTACTGCGATACGGAGAATGAGATCGGACGGCATCCCGTCTGCATGGTTGAGGAGCAGGCGGGGACGCACGAACTCGTTTCATACGAAAATCCGCTTTCCGCACAGCAGGTGGCGGAGATTGTCGCGCATCTTGCGGGCGATGTCCCGCACCACTCGCTCAGTATCACGGGCGGTGAGCCGCTGCTTCATGTGCCGTTTATCAAGGAACTTGCCGCGCATATCGACCTGCCCATTTTCCTTGAAACAAATGGAACGCTCGATAAGGCACTCGCGGAGTGCATTGACTGCATTTCGCACATCAGCATGGATCTGAAACTTCCCGATGTCCTGTCCGCGCCTGTCTGGGATGCGCACGCACGATTTCTCGAAGCTGCACGCGCCGTGGATGTCTATGTGAAGGTTGTTGTCGCGGCACAGACGTGCGCAGAGGATGTGGAGTATGCGGCGCGTCTTGTCGCCGCGATCGCACCCGAGACACTTCTCATCCTCCAACCCGTCACGCCCTACGGCGGCTGTACTGCGCCCACGCCCGCACGCCTCCTCGAACTCCAACGCATCGCCCTGCGTCACATTTCCGATGTCCGCATTATCCCGCAGACCCACCGAATGATGGATTTGCTGTGAAACATTGTTTCATTTATCACGAAAAACTATTGACGGATATGGTAAACTAAACAGAAAGTGATACGTAGTTACTATAAGAAAGCGAATATATATGAAGATCATTGACGCTCATCTGCACTTTGGCAGAGGGGAGTATTTTGATACGGCGGCACGGACGGCGGGACACGAGAATACGGAGGAGGCGCTGCGCCGTGACTTCCGTGCGTCCGGCATCGTCCACGCCATCATCATGGGCAATCTGCCTGTGGAGGAAACGAATCCGAACTATCCCGATATTTTTCACTATTGCGTCGGCATTGGCGGCGACGGTGTGACGGAGATCGCGCAGGGGCGCATCGAAAAGCTCTTGCCCGCACTCGAACAACATCTAAAAAAGGAACGGTGCGTCGGCGTCAAGCTCTATCCGGGTTATCATTATTTCTATATCTATGACGATATGCTTGCGCCTGTCTACGAACTCGCCGCGCAGTACCAGAAGTCCGTCGCCGTACACACTGGGCTGACGGCGACGGAGAAGGCACTGCTGAAATACGCGCACCCGAATGTGATGGATGAGGCGGCGACGAAGTTCCGTGATGTGCATTTCGTCATGTGTCATTTGGGTGAACCGTATTTCACGGACGCCGTCGCTGTGATGGAGAAGAATCCGAATGTGAGTGCCGATCTCTCGGGGATGCTTGCGGGTAAAATTCAGGATTTTGCGTTATTCTGTACGCGCAAGAAGTTCTACATCGAGCAGCTGCACGGCTGGCTCGCTTATCTCAATGCCTATGACCGTCTGATGTTCGGGACGGATTGGCCGCTTGCGAATTTTGATGACTACATCGCGTTCACAAAGCTGCTCATCCCCGAGGAGTATTGGAATGCGGTGTTCTATGACAATGCTGTGCGAATCTACAATTTACAACTATAATGCAGAGTAAGGGAAAATCTATGGCGATACTGGAAATCAAAAAGGCGGGCGATCCCGTTCTGAAGCAGGTGGCAGAACCGATTGAGCGGCTTACAAAGCGGCATCGGCAGCTGCTCGACGATATGGCGGAGACGATGTACTCCGCCGACGGGGTGGGGCTTGCCGCGCCGCAGGTGGGGAAATCCCTGCGCATTGTGGTGATCGACGTGCAGGACGAGCATGGGCTGCTCGAACTCATCAACCCCGTCATTACGATGCGCGAAGGCTCTGTGGTGGATTCGGAGGGCTGTCTTTCCGTACCGCAGGTCTACGGTGATGTGGAGCGTGCGGAGCGGGTGACGGTGGCGTATACGGATCGGCGCAGCCGCCGGCGGACTCTGACGGCGGAGGGGCTTTTGGCGCGCTGTATTCAGCACGAGTGCGACCATCTCGACGGCAGACTCTTTATCGACATTGCGGTGAGCCTACGCAAGGCGGAAGAAAAGGAGTGACGAGGATGCGTGTCGTCTTTATGGGGACGCCGGATTTCGCCGTCCCGACACTCGCGGCGATTGCGGCGCGACCCGATCTCGCGGAGGTCGTTGCCGCCGTCACGCAGCCCGACCGCCCACGCGGGCGCGGCAGGAAACTCAGCCCGTCGCCCGTCAAGATGTGGGCAGTGGAGCACGATATTCCCGTGCTTCAGCCCGAGCGTGCGCGTGATGCGGCATTTGTCGCGCAGCTGCGGGAGCTGAATCCGGATGTGGCGGTTGTGGTAGCGTTCGGTCAGATCCTCTCGCAGGAGGTGCTCGATATTCCCGTGCGTGGCTGTATTAACGTACACGCCTCGCTCTTGCCGAAGTATCGCGGTGCTGCGCCGATTCAGCACGCGATCATGGCGGGCGAAACGGTGACGGGGATTACGACGATGCAGATGGATGCGGGGCTTGATACGGGCGATATGCTCCTGTGGAGAGAAGTGCCGATTCATGCGGATACCACGTACGGGCAGCTTCATGACGCGCTGATGGAGACGGGGGCAGACCTTCTCGTTGAGACATTGGCACAGCTTGCAGCGGGGACGCTCGTGCGCACGCCGCAGACGGGCGCATCCTGCTATGCCGCGCGCATTACACGTGAGACGGCAGTGATCGATTGGACAAAAAAAGCAGAGGATATTGATGCGCTTGTGCGCGGTTTGAATCCGACCCCATACGCGCAGACGAATCTTGATGGCATAGTCTATAAAATTGGGAAGATAATTCCTTCCTCAGAAGAAAAGGCGAAGCCCTATCCTGCCGGAACGATTGTCCGCGCATCCGCTGTAGCCGGCCTTTTGGTTGCTGCGGGGGATGGCACTGTGGTACAGATCATGGAAATTCAAGCCCCCGGCAAGAAGATGATGGACGCAAAAGCCTTTTTGAACGGGTATACGCTTCCCGTCGGTGCAAGGTTTTCGCCATGAGTGTGCAGACCTTGATGGTGAACGGCAAGACGGCGGGCGAGAAAAAAACCATCGCCCTCCCGTCGCGCCCGAAAAAGCGACTTTTCATCGGTATGCTGCTCCTCGTGACGTGGCTTACGGCGATGCTCCTCTTTGGGATCTGGTACATTGGCGTACCGGGGCTTGCGCGGATTCAGCCGGCTCTGCCGTGGGCGCTTGGGGGAGCACTGATGCTCCTTGTTCTCATTTCGTTTTTTGGTATTTTCAATATGGTGTTGGCGGTTGCAGGGCTTCCGTACCTCCCGTGGATGAAGCGACAGACCTACGAACTCATCAATCTGCTCTTTCCCGCAGCCGTACGCCTCGGTGCTGTCTTTGGTGTGAAGCGGCGCAGGCTTGAGGGATCGTTTATCGCCGTGAGCAATCTGCTCTTTCACCGTATGCACATCCGTGTGCCCGCGAACCGTCTGCTTGTCGTCACGCCGCATTGCCTGCAGCTTGCAAGCTGCCCGCACAAGGTGACGCGCGACCCGAACAACTGCAAGCGGTGCGGCGGCTGCAACATCGGCGACCTCGTCGCACTCGCCGACGAGATGGGCTTTCACTTTTTCGTGGCGACAGGAGGTACGCTTGCCCGCCAGATCATCTACAATATGCGCCCGAAGGCGGTGCTTGCGATTGCGTGCGAGCGCGATCTGATGAGTGGGATACAGGACGTTTTCCCTCTGCCGGCCGTCGGCGTGCTGAACATCCGTCCCAATGGGCCGTGCTACAATACGAGCGTGGATATGAACGAGGTGCGCCGCCAGTTGGAGGAGATCATTGAGCCGGCATTGGGCGATACGAGGAAGGGCGCATAATGCAGAAGTACCGTGAGGAAAAAATCGACCGCGTGCGGGACCTTGCGATGCAGGTGCTCCAAAAGGTGCACGTCGCGGGCGCGTACGCGAATGTCGTACTTGTGGAAACGCTGCGCGAGGTGCAGCTGTCGGAGCGCGACCGCCGTTTTCTGACCGAACTCGTTTACGGCGTGACCAAGGCGGGGGCATCGCTTGACTATATGATCGGGCGCTATGTCGCCGACCTCCGCAAGGCACAGCCTGCCATCCGTGAACTCCTGCGGCTCGGCTTCTATCAGATCTTCTGCATGGATCGCGTGCCGCCCTCTGCCGCGTGCAATACGGCGGTGGAGCTTGCGAAAAAACATGGACGCAGGGGGGCGGAGTCCTTCGTCAACGGCGTTCTCCGCGCAGCACTCAGAGAGCCGGAGCGTGCGGCATTCCCCGATGGACGGGACGCACGTTCCCTTGCGCTCAGAACATGGCATCCGCAGTGGATGGTGGAACGATGGATTCGTACCTATGGATACGAGCGGACAGAGGAACTCTGCCGCTGCAACAATACGAGTGCACCGCTCTCCATGCGCGTGAACACGCTGCGTACGAACCGCGACGCGCTGATGGAACAGCTTGCGGCGGCGGGAGCGCAGGTGCGTGCCTCCGCATGGGTGCCGGACGGCATTGTGCTCGACGCACATGGCGCACTCGATGAACTCGCGGCTCTGCGTGAGGGATTGGCACAGGTGCAGGACGAGAGTTCGATGCTCGTCGCGCATATACTCGGCGCAGAGCCGGGCATGACGGTGATCGATGCCTGTGCCGCCCCCGGCGGCAAGACGACCCACATCGCGCAGCGCATGGAGAACCGCGGACGGATCCTCGCGTTCGACATCTACGAGGAGAAGATTCGCCGCATCGAGCGCAATGCGAAACGGCTCGGCATCTCCATCATCGAGGCACATCTGAGCGACGCGTGCGAGATCGGTGCGGTGTATGCGGGGCAGGCGGATCGTGTGCTCGTCGATGCGCCGTGCTCGGGGCTTGGGGTTCTCAGACGCAAACCCGATGCACGTTGGAAGAAAAGCGCACGGGATGCAAAGACACTGCCATCGCTTCAGCACGCCATTCTCGAAAGTGCCGCACAGACGGTAAAGAAGGGCGGGGTACTGGTTTACAGCACGTGTACGATGGAGGAGTGTGAGAATGCCGCTGTTGTCAACGCCTTTCTGGAGACACATACAGATTTTGCACTTGAGGAAACGGGGCGGTTCCTTCCCGTGCAGAAAACGGCGGAGCGCATGGTTCAGATCATGCCGGAGGCGGACGGTCCCGATGGCTTTTTTATCGCGCGTATGAGGCGCCTATGAATATCTTTGGATGGACAAAGGAACAGCTTGCCGCAGCCCTCAAAGAGCATGACATTCCCCGTTTCCGCGCGGATCAGATCATCCGATGGATGTATCAGCGCGGTGCGGTTTCTTTTCATGCGATGGATAATTTGTCCAAGCCCCTGCGTGCGCAGCTTGCGGAACAGTTCTCCATCGAACGCCCGAAGGTCATCTCGCGTCTCCATTCCGCCGACGGTGCGACGATCAAGCTGCTCTATGAGTTCGCCGACGGGCAGACGGCGGAAACGGTGCTGATGCGTCATCCGTACGGGAACAGCGTGTGTGTCTCGACGCAGGCGGGCTGCCGCATGGGCTGTGCGTTCTGTGCCTCTACACTACATGGGCTGCAGCGCAATCTGACGGCGGGGGAGATCGCGGCGCAGGTGCTCGGGATGGCTGACTTCCTGCGGCAGGAGGGGGCGCGTGTCGATACGATTGTCGTCATGGGCTCGGGCGAACCGCTTGAGAATTACGATCATGTGATCGCGGCATTGCGTCTGCTGCACGAAGAATATACGATCGGACTCAGCTATCGCAGCGTGACGCTCTCGACCTCGGGGATTGTGCCCGGCATCGAGCGGCTGGCGGAGGAGGGCATCCCCATCTCGCTCTCGATTTCCCTACACGCGCCGACGGATGCACTGCGCTCTGAGATCATGCCCGTCAACCGTATGTATCCGCTTACCGATCTGCTGTGTGCGGCGCGGTTGTATGCACAGCGGACGAAGCGGCGCGTCACCTACGAGTACATTCTGATCCGTGATCTGAATGACGGCGTGCGTGAGGCGGAGCAGCTTGCAAAACTCCTGCGTGGACAGCTTGCAAGCGTGAACCTCATCCCCATCAATCCCGTTGCCGAGCGGAATCTCTTTCGCCCGTGCAAAGAGGCGATCCGACGCTTTCAAAAGGTTCTTGAGGAGCGGCACATCACGGTGACGCTGCGGCGCGAGATGGGGACGGACATACAGGCGGCGTGCGGACAGCTGCGCAACCGTCTGATGGAAGCGGGACTATAAAAAATTGTACTTTTATGGTATGATATAGAAGTTCGCGAAAACGATTTAGTTTAGGAATCGCTGATAAAATGAAGTCCGTCGGATTGGTGCAGATTTTTTGTCCTGTCAAGGAGACAAACCGGACGCATAGCATAGACTATGTGGAGGATTTGTCGACACAGACAGGGCGAAAAAGATGTGCTAAGACGGCGGTGCTGAATTTATCAGTGCTTCCTTTATAACCAAAGGAGAGTATTGCACGATGATGGATCGCGTGGAATCTTTTCTGGGAGATCATATCGAAGGTTTTTTCAACCGTAAGTTCAGCAGTCATCTTGAGCCTGTCGAACTCATCAAGGGGCTTGAGAAGGAGGCAAAGAAGCAGGGCGCGGGGAAGGGTCTGGCGAACTCCTATCTCATCTCGCTTGGCACGGAGGACTATCAGCGTCTCTGCTCGCACCGCGTGGCGGATGAACTCGCTGTGGCACTCAAGAAATACATCATTCGTGCGGATCTCACAATGGAGGGGAAGCTGTGCATCTGTTTCACCCTCGATGAGGGGCTGCGTGCAGGCTCCTATCATCTTGCGGCACGGATGCAGCAGCAGTGTGTCCCCGTGCAGGGAGCGGAGGTTTCTCATGATACGATGGCACAGACCATTGTGCTTGAACGGCCTGCATTTACCGATCCGCGCTGCCTGAACCTGCCGCCCGAGCATGAGATTGCGACGATCACGGTGCTGAGCGGTGCGGATGAAGGTATCTCCATGCGTCTCGCCGAACGAAAAATCTACATGGGGCGTATGCCGCAGAGCGAGTTTATCCTGACGGATACGAATGTCTCGCGCGTCCACGCGTGGATCGCGTACGAGCAGCACCGCCATGTGATCTATGATGCCGAGAGCCGCAACGGCACATTTGTGAACGGTGTCCGCATCACGTCGCAGCGTCTGCGTGACGGTGATGAGATCCGCCTCGGTACGACAGCACTGCGCTACGGGGTGCTCTGATGCCGGCATTTGTACTTAAAATTCTGCGTGTGCTGCTCGAATACGGGGCGCTGCTCTGGCTCGCCTATGTTGTTGTTCGGCTCGGACGAACGATGTTTTCCACGCTGCGCACGGATCTCAAGGAGGCGGCGCGTCCGCCGCAGCCGTCTGCCGGAGCGGCATCTCTTGTCGCCATTGCGGGCGAGGGGCTTTCGGGGCAGCGGTTTCCTGTGGGACATGGGATCTCCATCGGGCGCAGTGCGGACAATGATATTGTACTTTCGGATAATTTTGTATCCCATCACCATGTTTCCATCTATCAGAGGGATGGTGTGTATATTGCGGAGGATCTTGGCAGCCGCAATCATACCTATCTGAATGATGGGGTTCTGACGGGGCGGGCGTATCTGCGTACGGGTGATGTCCTGCGGATCGGCGCCGTTCTTCTGCGTTTTGAGAGGTAAGCACATGATAGAGGTTTCGAGTGCGTCGGATATTGGGCGCGTGCGGACATCGAACGAGGACAGCTACGGCGTATTCTCTCCCTCCGTCTATGTTGTCGCTGACGGGCTCGGCGGTCATGCGGCGGGGGAGGTGGCGAGCCGTATGGTGGTTGCCGCCGTGCACGATATGGCAAACGAGGGGGGAGCGTTGGATACGGCGAGCCTCCAAAGCGCCATCCTGCGTGCGAATGCACAGGTGATTCGTGCTGCTGCGGACAATTCCTCGTATGAGGGGATGGGCTCGACGGCGACGGTGCTCCACATCGACGAGGGTGCGGGGATGGCATACTATGCGCACGTCGGTGACAGCCGCCTCTATCTCCTGCGGCACGGTACATTTCGTCAGGTATCGCGCGACCACTCCTATGTGGAGGAGCTCGTCGCACGCGGACAGCTCAGCGAGGCGGAGGCGCAGCACCATCCGCGCAAAAATCTGCTCTTGCGCGCTGTCGGTGTTGAGGAGTACCTCCATGTGGACGGGGACTCCTTTCCGCTTGAGTCGAGAGATCGTTTGCTCCTCGCGACGGACGGTCTGACGAATATGGTGGAGGACGGGGAACTTGCGTCACTCCTCGGCGGCGACTTTACGGGGGTTGCGGAGCGCATGGCGGAGCGTGCCCTTGCGGGGGGCGGCAGTGACAATATCACGGTAATCGCCCTCGCGTATGAAATGCCATGACCGGCGGATTGAAAATTGCGCCCGTTGGGATTCTCCTCTGTGCACTCGGCGTTCTGCTTCTGAAACAGGGGGCAGGTACGCCGGGGTGGGTGTTTGACTGGCACGTACAGCTCGCATGTCTGCCGTGGCTTGCACTCCTCATCTGTGCGGGGGCGGCAAGCTATGGGATTGCGGCGCGGTGCCGATTGGACTGTGTTCTGCTCGCACTTGCCTATGTGCTTCTCGCTGTCGGACTTCTTGAGATGGCGCGGCTGAAACCCGCGCTTTTCACAGCGCAGCTGCGCTGGGCGTGCGTCGGCATCGTCCTCTGGTGCATCGTTGTGCTCTTTTGGAATCGCCTGCGCCGTATGCTCGACTATCCGTATGTGCTTGGACTTCTGACCACGCTTGTCCTCCTGCTCCCTCTGATCTTTGGCGTGAGCATCGGCGGCAACAAGAACTGGATTGCATTCGGTTCGTTTTCTGTGCAGCCCTCGGAGTTTGGCAAGATTCTGCTCATCTTCTTCCTCGCGGCGTATCTCGCCGACCATCATGCCGTGCTGACGCTCCCCGCACGCCGTTTCCTCTTTCTTCATCTGCCGCCTGTGCGTTTTATCGCGCCGCTTATCGCGCTCTGGGGGCTCGCCGTGCTCATGTTTATCATCGCGCATGACCTCGGTTCAGCACTGCTCTTCTTCGGAATGGCGGTGCTCATGACCTATATGGGGACGGGGCGCAAATCCTACGTTTTTCTTGCCGGTCTGTTTATCCTTGCTGCTGCGGCTCTCAGCTACGCACTGTTCGGACACGTTCGCGTGCGCTTTGACATCTGGCTGCATCCGTGGGCAGACCCGAACGGGATGTCCTATCAGGTCGTACAGTCCCTCTTTGCCATTGGCTCGGGCGGCATCTGGGGGACGGGCTTTGCCGAGGGGCATCCGCTGCTCATTCCCGAGGTGCATACGGATTTCATCTTTTCTGCGATTGCCGAGGAGTTCGGGCTGATCGGTGCGGTTCTCGTACTTATGGTTTATGCGCTGATCTTTTGGCGGGGCAGCCGCATTGCGATGGGGTTGCCGCGTGTGGAGGAGTCACTGCTGGCGGCGGGCTGTGCTGCGAGTATTCTCCTGCAGGCGTTCATCATCACGGCGGGCGTGACAAAACTCCTGCCGCTCACGGGCATTACGCTGCCCTTCATCAGCTACGGCGGCAGCTCGATGGCGGCGAGCTTCGTTCTTGTCGGCATCTTGACGGCACTGTCAAAGGAAGTCAAGGAGGCGGCGGATGGCAGATCGTAACATCCGAAAACACATCGCTGTCGCGGCATTGTTTCTGCTTGCACTGATCGGCATTCAGATTCTCTACCTTGCAAAGCTGAGCGTTTGGGATGGCGACGAGCTTGCTGCGCACCCGCTCAATACGAGGACGGCACTCACGGAGCAGGGCATTGTGCGCGGACGCATCCTTGACTGTGCGGGGCGCGTGCTTGCGGAGAGCGCGGCCGATCATGTGCGATCCTATCCGTATGGGCGCATCCTTGCACCTGTGACGGGCTATCAGACGGAACGCTATGGCGCGACGGGCGTGGAGCAGGTTGCGGGTTCGGCGCTCAGCGGCATTACAACGGATGTTGCACACATGGGGCCTCTGCGCAATCTCCTGCGTGCGGATGTGGGCTACGATGTGCGGCTGACCGTCGACGCGGAGCTTTCCGAGGCGGCGTGGAATGCGCTTGGGGCACATCGCGGCGCGGTCGTCGTCATGGATGCCGAGACGGGAGCTCTGCGTGCAATGGTGAGCAAGCCATCCTTTGACCCCGCCTCGGCGGAAGGGCAGTGGGATGAACTCACGGCACGCGCAGACAGTCCTCTGCTGAACCGTGCAGCGCAGGGGCTCTATCCGCCGGGGTCGACATTCAAGACGCTGATTGCGGATGCCGCACTTGAGGCGGGAGTGACAAATCCCGACGAAGTGTTCACCTGCACGGGGGAACTTGCCATTGGTACGGACTATGTGCTGCATGAAAGCCATGGTGAGGTACATGGGAAGCTGCGTCTTGCGGATGCGCTGCGTGAGTCCTGCAATGTCACCTTTGCGACGCTGGCTTTGCGTCTCGGTACGAGCGGGCTCTCGTCCGCGTTTGAACGGTTCGGTATCGGGGCGGAACTTGCCGCTCCCGAGATTCCGATGGCGGCGGCGCATATACCCAACATGAAGATGCTCAGCGACGGCGAGACGGCGCAGCTTGGTATCGGGCAGGGGGAGCTCCTCGTGACACCCCTGCAAATGATGCTTCTTGCGGATGCGTTTGCAAACGGCGGGAAAGTCATGCAGCCGTATCTTGTGGATGCCGTGCTGACGACAGGGGGCACGTCCCTCTATGGAGCAAGTCCTGCTGTCTGGAGGACGGCGACAACGGCGGAGCGTGCGGCGATCATCGACGGTTATATGGCGGATGTCGTCGCGGAAGGGACGGGGACGGCGGCAGATGTCACGGGCGTGCGCGTTACGGGCAAGACAGGGACGGCGGAGAACGCGAGCGGCACGGATCACGCGTGGTTCATCGGTTCGGCGGAGCGCGGCGGGCGCAAGATCGTCATGGCAATTCTCGTGGAGGAGGGCGGCTTTGGCGGGCATACTGCGGCAGGGATTGCACACACAGTAATACAGCAATATTTTGAAGGGCTGCGTTGAAGTTGCCGCAGGATACCCTTTCTGAGATAGAGGCTTCGGCAGTGGCAGAGGCGTTAGGAGGAACGAACATGGTTGAGCGTGTCTTGGATGGACGCTACGCGCTGGAGACGCTGGTGGGCAGCGGCGGCATGGCGGATGTCTATCGGGCGAAGGATCGGCTCTTGGAGCGTACCGTCGCCGTCAAGATTCTCCACCGGCAGTATGAGAATGACACGGAGTTCATCGCACGTTTTCAGCGTGAGGCGAAGGCGGCAGCACGCATTACACATCCGAATATCGTCAATGTATTCGATGTCGGCGTCGCAGAGGGGCGGCACTACATTGTCATGGAGTACGTTCCGGGGCGCACGCTGAAGGAACGGATCAAGGATGAGGGACCTGTGCCTCCCGCACAAGCACTGCACATCGCGCGTCAGATTGCGGGTGCGCTCGCACAGGCACACGCGAACAACCTCGTGCACTGCGACATCAAGCCGCACAACATCCTCGTCATGCCCGACGGCAATGTGAAGGTCGCGGACTTCGGCATTGCGCGCGCAGTCACGGAGTCCACCATGACGTACAACGACAACATCATGGGCTCGGTGCATTACTTTTCGCCTGAGCAGGCACGCGGGACGATCATCACGCCGAAGTCAGATGTCTACTCGCTCGGTGTTGTGCTCTACGAGATGCTGACGGGGCGGATTCCGTTCGACGGAAATACGGCGGTGAGCATCGCACGCAAGCACCTTGAGGAGGAGCCGCAGTCCGTGCGCTCGATCGTTCCGAGCATACCACCCGTTGTAGAGGCTCTTGTGACGCGCATGATGGCAAAAGAGCCCGCACTGCGTCCCGACAGCCGTCTGCTCGTACAGGACATCACGCGTACGGAGCAGATGATGCGCGGCGATACGGCTGCGATGCACACGTTCGATCCCGATGCGACGCGTGTACTTTCCCCCGTGGAGGCGCAGGAGATCGGTGCCATCGCCGAGGCGGAGGAAGAAGAGAACGAGGCAGAGGAAAAGTCCTTCTTTCGCACGAGGAAATTCAAGTTTGGTCTTGTCCTTATCCTCATGCTCGGTTTCTTTACGGGATTCTTCCTGAGTTTCGGCAAGTTTTGGAGTTCCGTGGAGATTGCCGTGCCGGATGTGACGGGCAAGCAGCTCACGCTCGCACGTCAGATTCTGGAGGATCAGCATCTGCGCGTGACGGTTGCGGAAACCTATGACGCATCCGTACCTGTGGGCATCGTCGTTTCACAGACACCGGAGGCGGGTACGAAGGTCAAGGAAGAACGTACAATCACCATCTATGTCAGCAAGGGCGGCGAGGAGCTTGAGATGCCGAATCTGCGTGGGCTGAAACAGGAGGATGCGCTCAAAAAACTACAGCAGATGGGGCTGCGCCTCGGCTCGTCCTATGAGACGTTCTCCGACGAAGACAGCGGCACGGTCATCTCGCAGGATCCGCGCAGCGGCACGCGCATCACAAAGGGGCAGTCGGTGGACATCACCGTCAGCAAGGGACAGAAGATCAAGAAGATCACGGTTCCCAATGTGAAGGGCGTGCCGGCGGATCGGGCGCATACGATGATCGAGGGCAGTGGTCTGAAGGTTGGCGGTACATCCGAGGAGGCAAGCACACAGGCGGCAGGAACGGTTGTCAGCCAGTCCCCTGCAGCGGGTACGGAGGTCGACAGCGGGACGGCGGTACAGGTTGTCGTTTCGAGCGGCAGCAAGGCAGCTTCTCCCTCAAAGGAAGGGGCGAAGAACAGCGAGCCAAAGAAAAACGACAAAGATCCCGCCGGTCGGCGTATCCAGACGGAAAAGACAGAGTAGGGAGTGCATGGTGGCAGAGCGCGGACGCATCCTGAAGGTCTACAACAATGTGCTCCACGTCGCGGCAGAGGATGCGGTCATCCTCTGTCAGCTGCGCGGCAGGGTCAAGAAGGGGCGCAGCGACATGGGGCTTGTCCCCGGTGACCTCGTTGCCTTGGAGCGTATATCCTCAGAGGAGGGGGTAATCGAACGCATCGAGGCTCGCACGAATCTCCTGCGGCGTCCGCGTGTGGCGAATCTCACGCAGATCGTCATTACCGTTGCAGCGGCATCGCCCGACCCGCATCCGCTTGTTGTGAGCCGCTTCCTCGTGCTCGCAGAGCTCTCGGGGGTGAAAAAAATCATCCTCTGTGTGAATAAGATGGATCTTTGTACGGGGGATCCTGCGGCGTTCCTTGCGGAATACGAGGCGGCGGGCTATCCCGTCCTGCGTGTATCGGCGGAACAGGGGGCGGGACTGGACGAACTGCGTGCGCGCCTCGCGGGTGAGATCACTGTGCTCGCGGGACCGTCGGGCGCAGGGAAGTCCTCGCTGCTCAACGCGATTCATCCGACGCTGGCGCTTGCTACAGGTGCGGTCAGCGAGAAGATCGGGCGCGGGCGGCACACGACGCGGCGTGCGGAGCTGCTTCCGTTTGCTGGGGGGTACGTCGTCGATACGCCCGGATTTACGCAACAGGAACTTACGGAGCTCATGCCCGAGGATTTGGCGCAGTGTTTTCCGGAGTTTTCCCATTATACGGGCTGCCGCTTCGCACCGTGCAGCCACAGCCATGAGCCGGACTGCGCCGTCAAGGCGGCGGTGGAGGCGGCAGAACTTTCACGAATGCGGTACGATGCTTACATCGCACTGCTCGCGGAACTGAAATCAAAAAGGAAATAGGAGAATCCCAATGGCACACGAACATGAACACGAAGATGAAATGATGGAAGAAGAGCACATTCACATCGAGCGCCCGACCATCATCGCGCCGTCCATCCTCTCGGCGGATTTTGCGAACCTCGGCGCGGATGTGCGCCGCGTGGAGGAAGCGGGTGCGGAGTACATCCACATTGATGTAATGGATGGGATGTTTGTGCCGAACATTACGCTCGGACCGTGCGTCGTGGAGAGTCTGCGCAAGGTTTCCAAGGCGGTCTTTGACGTACATCTTATGGTGGAACACCCCGAAACACACATCGAGCCGTTCGCCAAGGCGGGCGCGGACATCATTACGTTCCATGTCGAGGCGACGCGCCACGCGCACCGCGTTATTCAACAGATTAAGGCGGCGGGCTGCAAGGCGGGCATTGCGCTCAATCCCGGCACGTCGATCTATACCCTTGAGGAGCTGATCGACGATGTGGATATGGTGCTTCTCATGACGGTTAACCCCGGTTTTGGCGGGCAGAAGTTCATTGAGAACATGCTCGGCAAGATTCACGCGCTCTATCATACGGTTATGGACAACGAACTGGATGTTGACATCGAGGTCGACGGCGGCATCAATGCAGAGACAGCGGAGTCCGTGCGCTCGGCGGGTGCGAACGTGCTCGTTGCAGGTTCGTATATCTATGGTGCGGCGGATGTACCTGCCGCCATCGCATCGCTGCGCGGATGAGAGGGAAAACATGGGGGAAAAAGCGGTAATTCTGCTCTCGGGAGGGCTTGACAGCTGTACCTGCATGGCGGTCGCCCATGCAGCGGGCTATGAGCTCTATCCGATCAGCTTCGACTATCACCAACGCTATGATCGTGAGGTGGAGTGCGCGAAGCGGATCGCGGAACATTTTCACGCGGCGGAGCATCTTATCATCGAGACAAATATGGATGCGGTCGGCGGCTCTGCTGTGACCGATCTTTCGATTGATGTACCGGAGGGCGATCCGGATCGCACGGAGATCCCTGTGACATACGTACCCGCCCGCAACCTCATCTTTCTGAGCTATGCTCTGGGCTATGCGGAGCGTGTAGGGGCGGTACATCTCTACATCGGTGTGAACTCCGTCGACTACTCTGGTTATCCCGACTGCCGTCCCGAATTCATCGCCGCATTTCAGGCGGCGGCGGATGCTGCGACGGCAGCCGCTACCGAGCGCGGACGGCGCATCGTCATCGAGACGCCGCTTCAGCATCTCTCAAAGGGAGAGATTGTCAAACTGGGGACGAAGCTCGGTGCGCCGTATGAGCTGACGACGAGCTGCTATCGCGGCGGAGCGGAGGCGTGCGGTGTCTGCGACAGCTGCGTCCTGCGTTTGCGCGGCTTTGCCGAGGCGGGGCGGCGCGACCCGATCCCGTATGCGGCAGGAGTGCGATGATGTTGGATGTACAGAGCCGCGAGGACAGTCGCGGTATTGCCATTCAGCGCGTCGGTGTCAAGGAAGTGCGTCTGCCCTTCCTCATCAAAAAGCAGACAGGCGGCTATCAGCAGGTGCTCGCACGCATTGCATTCACCGTGTCCCTGCCGATGGAGTTCAAGGGGACGCACATGAGCCGCTTCCTCGAAATCCTCCTGCCGTGGAGCGAGAAACCGCTCGCCGAGGAGGAGATGGACGCGATGCTCACGGAGGCACTGGATCGTCTTCACGCCGAGGCGGCCGAGGTTTCGCTTGCGTTCACCTATTTTCTCAAAAAAAAAGCACCCGTCAGCGGACGTACATCGCTGCTCGACCTCGATGCCTCCTTTACGGGGCGCAAGCGGCGTGGAGAATCGATGCAGTTTGAGTTGGGGCTCTCCATGCCGTTCACCTCGCTCTGTCCGTGCAGCAAGGAGATCTCTGCGTACGGAGCACACAATCAGCGTTCTGTGGCACGCGTGCGGCTCCGTTATCATGAGGGCGTGCCCTGCATCTATATCGAGGATCTGGCGGCACTCTTGGAGCGGCAGGGCTCTGCGCCCATCTATCCGCTCTTAAAGCGTGCGGATGAGAAGTACGTCACCGAGGCAGCGTATGAGAATCCGAAATTCGTCGAGGACATTCTGCGCGACACCGTACTCGCCCTGCGTGCACTGCCGGGGCTTGCATACTTCTCGCTCGAATGTGAAAATGAGGAGTCCATTCACAGTCACAATGCCTTTGCAGCGCATGAAGAGTATCTGAAGCAGAATTGAAGTCATGTTGTACTCCAAAGCAAACCCTAGTGGAGCAAGCGGGAAAAGGGCACGTTCTGCCCCCTGCGGATTTC
This sequence comes from Selenomonas dianae, assembly GCF_030644225.1. Classification (NCBI taxonomy): domain Bacteria; kingdom Bacillati; phylum Bacillota; class Negativicutes; order Selenomonadales; family Selenomonadaceae; genus Centipeda; species Centipeda dianae. Next base: position 779,524 of record NZ_CP128650.1, read on the forward strand.
TTTCGTTCAAGCGAAGCGCGTTTAAGAAGTCCGCAGGTATTTTGGCAGATAAGTGCCCGACCGTTTGCGTAACTAAGCGTTTGCGTGGAGTACACATACCTGAGAAATTTGTAACGTTCGAGAAAGGGGAGAGCGTAGAGCATGAGTAAATTTGCGCGGCGCTTTCTCCTTCTTTTTGTGCTCGTGGTGGGCATCTCCTCCGCCGTCATCTATACGACGGTGGACATCAATACGCTCCATAACCTGACGCGTTTTCATTCGTGGTCGCTCCTCTTGGCACTCATCGCCGTCGGGCTTGGGATGTTTTTCGACGGCAGCCGCCTCATGCACCTCGTCAAAATCTCCAATGAAAAAATCACCTTGTACCAAGCGGTACAGGTGATCTTCGGCAATTATTTTCTCGCACTTCTCACGCCGGGCGCAACGGGCGGCGCGGTCGCACAGGTCATGTTTCTGCGCCATGCGGGCGTACCTACGGGAAAGGCGGCGGTGCTCGTCATCGTGCGGACGCTGCTCTCGATCTTTTTCCTTGCACTCTGTATGCCCTTCATCTTTCTGCATGACGAGGGCATCGTCCCCGGTGTATCGAACGATATTTTGATGGCAGTGACACTTGCGGCATTTCTTGGGATTGTATTCATCGTTGTGGGGGCGCGGCGCGGCTTCCTCGACTACATCGTCGTCTGGATCGCACGCCGTCTGCGGGACAAGAAGCGGCATCAGCTCTTTGGGCTCTACCGCGATACAAAGAGCGCAATCTCGCTGCTCCTCGGTGCGCCGCGTCAGATGCTCGTCGTCTTTGCCGAGTCGGGGATGAACCTCCTCTGTATCTACGCCGTCGTTCCGTGCCTCCTGCTCGGGCTCGGCGTGACCGATGCGGACTGGTACACCGTCATGGGGCGTATGATCTTCCTCAATATGCTCCTCTACTTCAGTCCGACGCCGGGTGGCTCCGGCATTGCCGAGGGCGGTTTTGTCCTCCTCTTCGCCGCGACTGTTCCCGCGGGGACGGTCGGCATCGTCGCCGTCTGTTGGCGGCTTCTCGCCGAATACCTCCCGTTCCTCATCGGTTTCTACTACACCGTCACCGTCTTTGGACGCGAGTTTCTACGGCGGTATTGAGCATCGTCTATTGGGCTGCTGCACGAAGTTTTTCTGCTTTGTGCAGCAGCTTTTTGTATTCATTGCATAAAATGGCGGTCGTATCTGTCGGGTAGGAACTAAGTCCTTTTTTGACTGTGAAGTCCTCTCCCTTGAAATGACGGGCTTTGCGCTCCTGTGCGTGCCGATTTGTCTACCGTTTGTCTACGGAATTACTTGTCTACAATCTGCGCGAAGAGAGCGGCGGTTGCACGCTGCATCTCTTCAGTATCATGCGCGTAGAGGTTCTGGGTAATGGAGACATCCGCATGACCGAGCCGGGCGGCAACATCGATAGGGTTTGCCCCCGCCTCAATGAGTTTGGTTGCGTGCGTATGGCGAAAGCTGTGTGAGTTCAGCCCCAAGGAACGCAGCCGCCCGTGCAGAGCCATATAATAGATCGGTAGTCCGAACTTGTCCGTACAGACGAGCGGGCAAAGATGAAAACCTGTCGGCGGGGTTTCTATTTTCGGCGCGGTATAAAGACTGCGCTCGGCGGTTTCATAGACACGCTGGTAGGCATTGCCAAAACGAAGCTCGTTCTCTGTTTGCACCCGCTTCCAATGGGTGAGCTCTGTCATCAGGATCTCATCCATATAAATCTCGCGTGTGCTTGTTCGGGTCTTCGGATCAGCGAAATAGCACTGCCTCTTTGCGCCGACAGTTGCGAGCTGGCGACGGATGTAGATTCTTTGGTTCTGCATATCGACATCGTCCCACATAAGCCCGAGTACTTCACCGATGCGTGCGCCCGTGTGATATGCAAGAATCAATGGTATATGGTACTTGTGTCCGCGTGGGAACTTTTCCATGAGCGCATGGAACTGTTCCCCCGTGATGATGGTACGTTCTACAATTTTCGCAGGTGCTGATCGGGGGACACGGATATCGGTGCACGGGTTGCTGAGGATGAGCTCTGCCGGATAGACCGCGTATTTGAGTGCAAGGGATAAAATAGACTTGGAAAGGGAAAGTGATCTTTTGGAAAGCCCGCGTTTGGCAAGCCTTTTCATCCAGGTGTCGACATCGCGGGGGCGGATATCCTGCACGTGGAGATCGCCGAGGAGCGGGATGATCCGTACGCGGATCACAGAGCTATAGTTGTGATAGGTTCCGCGTGTCACATTCGGGCGCATGACATTTTCAAGCCATGCGGTGAGATAGTCGCGCAGCCTCACCCGCTCGCTTGTGATGCCGATGTTGCCGGACTTCCAGTCTGCGTATGCGGCAACACCTGCGTCATACGCCTCCTGCTCCGTCGCATAGCCGCCCTTCTCGATGGCGCGGCGTTTGCCTGTGGTCGGGTTCTTTCCCGCGTCAAAGGAGTAGGAGTAGGTGCTGCCGCGTTTTCGCGTGCGGATCGTTGCTTTTTTCGCCATAATAATACACCTCCGGAAATCATATGTGGAATAATCCCCGAAGGTGTGATATACTTTCGCTTGAGAGTGCGGGCATATCTCCTCGGGGATTGCTTGCTTCACCGCTCACCGTGTTGGCGCACGGTGGGCGGTTTTTTTTATTTCTGATGCGTCAATCCCAGTTAATATCTTCCATGAGCACTGCTCTGTCGTTCTCAAAGTCAGCGCGGGCACTCTCCAAATCCGCGCGCTCCATTGGCGTGAGCTTCGTGAAATCAGGATCCCATGCAAGAACAAGTTTCTTCATAAACGCGAGAGCGAAGTCCTGATCGACTTCCGGCAGGAAATTATAGAGACGCAGCATCTCTTGTTCGTTAGCCGTCATGTCATAGCCTCCTTATTTGTAGATATCACCACGAGAACCGATATCGAGAATACGAAGGGTGTCTGATACGATTTCGTAAATGATACGATATTTTCCAATACGTAAACGATACACTCCCGTAAACTGCCCCTGCATTAGCTTTATATCGCCCTTGGGAGGGTGCTGCAGCAGCCCGTTAATGCCTTCTCTGATTCGTTGTTTTGTAACTCGATCCAGTGGATTAAGGGATTTCTGAGCCTCCTTAGAGAACTTAACTTCCAGTTGAGCCTCGCTCGCACGCGAATCGAACCATTTCGAAAACTCCATACAGATGCCTCCCTACAACGTCACATTATACATAACGACCTTACCGATCAGGCGAAGATCATCGCAATTATCATAGCTAAATACAATATCCCGAAAGGAAGGATCGCTACTGTCCGGTCGAAAGACGTATTCTTCGTGTATCCTGTCATTGAAAAAGCGTTTCACAGAGTATTCTCCACAATTCTGGATGACAACAATATCACCGTCTGTTACGGAGGAAGAATCACTGTTTTTTAACACCGCAATGATTGCACCATCCTCGATCACGTTATTCATGCTCTCGCCATTGACAGGCATGAGTATGATATTCGGATTACGTGCGTATCGTCCGAGCATCAGGTCTGGAACGGAAACGAGGGGGAGTTCTGCTATTGCCTCTACTTCCTCCAAAGCACCAGCGGAAACTCCATAAGGGACGTATTGATATAGGTAGGATTCTGTGTAGGGGGCACGGAGATTCTCTTGCATGGCGTCTTCGTCGCGTGCTTTTTTGAACTCCTCATATTTATCGACATCATCTCCGAATATTTCGGGGATTTCCTCGTCGTACATATCGTGGTCTAGATAAAATTGATAGATTGACTTGTCGTAGTAGTTACAAAGTTTTCTCAAAAGAAAGAAATTAATGGGCTCTATCCCAGCCTCATAGTCCTCGAGATCTTTCTCGGGGATTTTTGTTTCTTTCGATAACTCACCAAGTGTTAGACCTGCCCATCGACGTTCGTCACCTAGTGCGCTCGCTATTCTGTCATCGGCAATGAGGTCGGAATCTGTGAGATAGTCTGTTGTCACTCTGTACTTAGATGCCATCTCTCTCAATAAAGGAATTGGAGGCTCACGCCGTTCACGCTCATAGTTGCTTAGCGTATTTTGGGGGATGCCGAGTTCTTTTGCAAAATCAATTTGATTAAGCCCGAGCATCTGTCTAAGCTGCTTTATTTTCATAGGGCATCCGCCTTTCGTAGGATGATTTTTCTTCATAATATCACAAATAGCGATAAAGTCAAGAAAAATAAAATCCCATATTGACTAATATCGCATATTGAGATATACTTTATATCACAAAACGGGATATATGGAGGTGATAGTGTGAGAGAATATCTCGTAAAATTGCGTGAAAGTAGAGGGCTGACCCAAGTTGAAGCCGCGAAAAAGCTGCTGATTTCCCAAAGCTCGCCAATAAGAACGGCGTCGTCCCGAAGAACCTCAAGCTCCCACTGCGTGATGGTGATGAAGATCGTCCGGACGATGATGCATACGCCGGATGCTATTTCCTCAACGCCAACGCAAGCGCGGACCACCCGCCTAAGATCGTCGATCGCCGTGTTGAGCCAGTTATGGATCGCTCGGAGGTGTACTCTGGGTGCTACGCCAACGTCAGCGTCACGTTCTTCGCGTTCAACACGCAGGGCAATGTCGGCATCGGATGCGGGCTCGGCAACATCCAGAAGGTGCGCGACGGCGATCACCTGACAGGCGAACGCTCTGCCGACGAGGACTTCGAGGATCTCGGCAGCGACGATGACGACGATTTTCTCAGCTGATCGATAGAGCGGAGCCCGTGCGGAATATCCGTACGGGCTCTTAGAGGTATTCAGATGATACTATCCATTGACATAGAGACCTACAGCGATCTCGACATTAAGAAGGTCGGAGGGTACAAATACGCCGAGAACTGTGAGGTGATGCTCTTCGCGTATGCGTGGGACGATGCACCCGTGCAGATCGTAGACTTCACAGCGGGCGAAGAGCTCCCTGCGGACGTTCTCGCAGCACTCACGGATAACGAGGTCATGAAATGCGCTTATAACGCGCAGTTCGAACGCACGGTGCTCAGTCATTTCCTGCACCGCCGTAGCCCTGACGTGCCGTTTCAGTTCCTCGACCCCGTCGGCTGGTCATGCACGATGGTACACGCCCTGACGCTGGGGCTTCCAGGAGGGCTTGAGGGCGTATCAAAGGCACTGCGCCTTGCAGACGATAAGGCAAAAATGAGCGTTGGCAAACAGCTCATCACGTATTTCTGCAAGCCATGCAAACCGACAAAGATCAACGGTGGTCGCGAAAGGAATCTACCGGAGCACGCGCCGGAGAAATGGGCGCTGTTCAAGGAGTACTGCGTGCGCGACGTTGTAGCAGAGCGGGAGATCCGTAAACGCTTCGCGAGCTATTCGCTGAGTGACCGCGAAAAGCGGCTTTGGGAGCTCGATCAACGTATCAACGATCGCGGTGTCCGCATCGATGCGCAGCTTGTGTCCGAGGCGATTGCGTTTGACGCGGACTTCAAAGGGCGCGTTATCGCACAGGCGGCAGAACTTACGGGGCTGCCGAATCCCGCGAGCGGCGAACAGCTTCGACGTTGGATTTATAGGGAAGAGGGCTTCGCCCCGGAGTCCCTCGCCAAAGATGTTCTGCCGGATGTGATCAAACGGGCACAAAAGCCCGCAGTCAAAGAGATGCTGCGACTCAAACAGCTCATGTCCAAGACCTCCGTCAAAAAGTACGAGGCGATGCAGCGGGCACGCTGCGACGATGGCCGCGCGCACGGACTGCTCCAGTTCTACGGCGCGAATCGGACGGGGCGCTGGGCGGGGCGGCTCGTGCAGGTGCAGAACCTGCCGCGCAACTCGATGACAGAGCTTGACGATGCGCGGGCACTCCTTCGCAGTGGTGACGCGGACGCTCTTGAGATGATCTATGACCATCCGCTTGACGTTTTGTCACAGCTCATCCGTACCGCATTTGTTCCGCATAAGGGCTGCCGCTTCGTAGTTGCGGATTTCTCCGCGATTGAGGCGCGTGTGATCGCGTGGCTCGCCGGGGAAAAATGGCGCATGGAGGTCTTTGCCGAGGGCGGAGACATCTACTGTGCATCGGCATCCAAGATGTTCGGGGTGCCCGTCGAAAAGCACGGCATCAATGGGCATCTGCGGCAGAAAGGCAAGATCGCAGAGCTCGCCCTTGGGTATCAAGGCAGTATCGGCGCACTCAAAGCGATGGGCGCGGATAAGCTCGGACTGAGCGATGAGGAGCTGCTGAAGATCGTTGACAGCTGGCGCAGGGCGAGCCCGCACATCAAGCAACTCTGGTATGACGTGGATGCGGCCGCCCTCGAGGCAGTCCGTGAGCGCAGGGCGGTGACACTGCATCACGGTGTCGCGTTCTCAACCCGTAAGGGCATCCTGTTCCTTCGGCTTCCGTCGGGACGCAGGCTTGCCTATGTGCGACCGATGACTGAGATCGAGCCCGCGTTTAACCGTGAGGGGATTACCTACGAAGGAGCGGAGCAGACTACGGGCAAGTGGGCACGTCTGCGCACCTACGGCGGCAAACTCGTCGAGAACATCGTCCAGGCAATCGCGCGTGACTGTCTCGCCGTTGCCATGACGCGGCTTGAGGCGGCGGGATATCGGATCGTGATGCACATCCACGATGAGGTTGTGATCGAGTGTCCCGCCGATGCGTGTGACCTGACGGACGTATGCCGCATTATGGGAGAGCCAATCGGATGGGCAAAGGGACTGATTTTGACCGCCGACGGCTACATCACGGACTACTACAAGAAAGACTAGGAGGACTTACAAATGATTAAATCACAGATGGACCGGCAGCTCGGTGTGCTGAAGGAACTCGACGAGCTGATCGCACGGTCGGATGCAGAGGGGCAGACGGGTACGGCATCCGCCGAGGATGTGGATCACCTGCGCAGCTACGTCGCCGATATGCGGCGTGCGTGCAATGTCGCGATCGCGCTTGAGACGGCGCTGACACCTCCGAAGGAGGAGAAGAAAGCAGAGCCCACAGCGGAGGAGAAGAAGCCTGCAAAACGGAAGTCTCGTGCAAAGAAGGCAGAGCCGAAAACGGATGGCTTGACGAGGTGGCAACCGGGCTGACTGCAGGCGCAAAGAAGCATCCGGGCGAAACGTGGCGGGGTATCCCTGCAGAAGAACACGCAGTACGGGCAATGCGCCATCTCTCGATGTGGCTTGCCGGCGATCGGAGTGACAGCCACATCATCAACGCGAGTATGCGCTGCATGATGGCGCGCGTAATGGAGAGGGAGGAGGATCAGAACTACGATCCCGAGGAGATTGATGCGCTCAGGGAGGAGAACAAGGCTCTGTGGGCAGAGTTGAGGAAGTATCGTCTGCGGGACTTGGAGGAGATGCGAATTGACTGACATAAAACAGGTGCGGGCGTATCTCTGGCGTGTCCGCGACGCCGAGCGGGAGCTGAAACAGTGAACGCTCGGCAAGAAGTATTGCGGGCAGGTTGTTGACAAAAGATAACATTCAGCGTGAAATTTCGCGTCGTCAGAAAGACCTCCAAAGGCGAACGGAGATATCACAGGATCGTGTTGTCAGGGAGCTTGCACGGATTGCCTTTGCGGATGCGACGGACTATGCGCGGGTTGAGACGCGGATGATCGAAAAAGACGACGGCACCGAGGTCTCGTATCAGACGGTCACGCTCAAAAACACGGCAGAGCTATCGCCCGAGCAGCGTGCTGCGATTTCAGGAATCAAGCAGGGCGCGAACGGTATCGAGGTCAAACTCTGCGACAAGATCAAGGCCCTTGAGCTTCTGGGGAGCCATATCGGTATGTTTAACGACAAACTCGAGGTCAAGGCGACCGTTGATAATCCATTTGCAGGGCTTTCGACCGAGGAGCTGCGGAACGTGATCGACAGTGGATAGCAGGCTGATTCTTCAAGCAAAACTGGAACTTGCGCGGCGCGAGTTCTTTTTTTATTGCTGTCTGCGCGCGCCGGACTTCTACAAGCCAGAACGCGACTATCTTCGTGAGCTCTGTGATGCGCTGCAGGCGTTCTACGAGGGCGAGGATGAGGTACTTGTCATCAACGAGCCGCCGCGTCACGGCAAGAGCCGCACGGCGGGGCTGTTCGTGGAGTGGATCCTCGGACGTAACCCGAAAGAGAAGATCATGACAGGATCGTATAACGAAACGCTCTCGACGGTGTTCTCGAAGAACGTGCGTAACAGCATCCAAGAGATCAAGGCGGATACCTAGCGCATCGTCTACAGCGACATCTTCCCCGGTGTCACGATCAAGGCGGGCGATGCGGCGATGAACCTGTGGAGCCTAGCAGGAGGGTATAACAGCTACCTCGCGACCTCTCCGACGGGCACAGCGACGGGTTTCGGCTGCTCGCTCATGATCATCGACGACCTCATCAAGAACGCGGAGGAGGCATATAACGAGACGGTCAAAGAAAAGCATTGGGATTGGTTCACGAATACGATGCTCTCGCGTCTCGAGGAGGGCGGCAAGATCATTGTCATTATGACACGCTGGGCATCGGATGACCTCGCGGGCAATGTACTCAGACATTTCGCCGACCGTCGCATCCGGCACATCTCCATGAAGGCACTGCAGGACGACGGGACGATGCTCTGCGATGAAATTCTCTCGCGTAAGTCCTACGAGGACAAAGTGCGAGCGATGGGCGCGGATATTGCCTCTGCGAACTATCAGCAGGAGCCGATCGACATCAAGGGGCGGCTCTACAGCACGTTTAAGACCTACGATGATGTGCCGCGTGACGGTAGTGGGCATCCGCTTTTCACATCGATCAAGGCGTATATCGACACGGCGGACACGGGCGAGGATTACCTGTGCACTATTGTCTATGGTGTCTACGCCAAAGAGGCGTATGTGCTCGACGTGCTCTACACGAAAGCCCCGATGGAGGAGACAGAGCCGTTGGCAGCGCAGATGCTCCACAAAAACGGCGTCAATATCGCGGATATCGAATCCAACTCCGGCGGGCGCGGGTTTGCGCGTTCGGTGGAGAGGCATCTGCGTGAGACGTTCGGCAGCAATAAGACCGTCATCCGCCCGTTTCATCAGTCGCGCAATAAGGCGGCACGGATCCTTTCCAATGCGACATGGGTGATGGAGCACATCTATTTCCCGACCAACTGGCGCGACCGTTGGCCGGAGTACTATGACGCCATGACGCGGTATCAGCGCGAGGGCAAGAACAAGCACGATGACGCGCCCGATGCGACAACAGGCATTGCCGAGAAGATCGGCGCGGGTGATCTGTATAGTTTTGAGTAAGGAGGTGGGGCAATGTCCTTTATGGACGTGGTGCGGTTTATTATTCGTCGTGGTGCGGAATCCATCATGACCGAGGATGAATTTATCGAGGTTGAGACGGCTGCGTGGCTGGCATCCGAAAAACGCCGTCAGATGATGATCGGGCAGGCGTATGCGCGCGGTGAGCACGATGTACTCTACAAGACCCGCAGCGCGATCGGCGACGGAGGCAAGAAAACCACGGTGCGGAATCTGCCGAATAATATCATCATCGACAACCAGTATGGCAAGCTCGTCAATCAAAAGGCAAGCTATCTGCTTGCGAAGCCCTTTGAGGTAAAGTCGGAGGACGAGGCATTCGGCGCACAGCTAAAGCCTGTGTTCAATCAGGGATTTCGCCGCACGCTGAAGCAGATCGGCGAGGACTGCCTCAATACAGGCGTTGGGTATCTCTATCCGTACTTTGCGGATAACGAGCTGCGCTTTCGGCGATTCGCCCCCGAGGAGATTCTGCCATTCTGGATGGACGATGCGCACGAGGAGCTCGCTTCATTCCTGCGCGTTTACACCCTCGAGTATTACGAGGGGCGCACGAAAAGGCAGAGCATTTGTGCCGAAGATCCTCACCTATATTGGTGTCGTCGCGGCGGCGTTGACGTTGGATTTTATTCTGGTGAAGGCACACGCGCCCGCATTTGCCGCGACACTTGTCATCGGGTATCTCTCACTCACCGAGTTCATTTCAATCCTTGAGAATATGCAGAACGCGGGGATTGACGAGGCGGGGGCACTCGTTGAAATGGCACGCCGCAAAGGCGGCATTGGAAAGAGTACGGGCGAGAGCCCCAATGAGAAAGGAGAAAAATAACATGGAGCGCATTCCCATCGTAGAGACCTATCTGGAGATCGACCACAACCGGCTCACCGCGCGGCGCGTGACCGACCAGATCGTCATCCACCACACAGGCAACGCGGTGGATGACGACCTCTCGGCGGCAGAGATTGACGCAAGTCACAAGGGGCAGGGGTGGACGTGCATCGGCTACCACTACGTCATCCGTAAGGACGGCACGGTGGAGCAGGGCAGACCGCACTGGACAGTGGGAGCGCACGCCTACGGACACAACAGTCACACCATCGGGATTCATGTGTGCGGGAACTTCGAGGAGGCAGAGCCGACGGATGCACAGATCGAGAGCCTTGCCATGCTGCTCGCGAACCTCTGTACCGACTACGGGCTGCCGATTGACCGCGACCACATCGTCGGGCATCGTGAGCTGATGGCGACCGCGTGCCCCGGTGAGAATCTCTTTGCCGAGATGGATACGGTTGTCGGAAAGGCGAACTTCTATGCCAACCAGTGAGGAGGAACATACGATGTTGGAACAAACAGGGTAAGACAGATACGGATAGAGAGCCGCAGACTAATTGCTTGTGGAGGTTTGTGGTTCTCTATTTTATAACGGGGGAAAATAAAATGCTCCAGAAGACTTTACTAATTATTAAAAGGACGATAGAATTTGTTCGTAGATCAATCATCGTAAGGAGAGATACCATGGACAATTTTACGCCAAACATACCTCACGATAAGCTTCCTGAAGAAATTAAACTTAAAATACAGAAAACGTTGGAGGAAAGAGGGGCAATGCTCCCCTGTCCTAGGTGCGGTAACAATCGGTTTATACTGGCTGATGGGCTGATTGTTCCACCAATACAAACCGGTCTTAGTAATTTTATACTGGGCGGGAGTACGATACCATCCGCCGCTGTCGTTTGCAGTCGTTGTGGTTACTTGAGCCTACATGCAATAGGTATATTGGGGGTGATGGAAGAGTTGGAAAAGGCGGAGAAAGGTCATGAATAAGAATGTCCCGGAACAAGTTTTTTTTGCGAACGCGGAAGCGGAGTTAACAGTTCCCAAAGTGATGGGGCACTTTTCAGGTCAACCTTCTGAGTTTACTTATTTTAAGAATACCCAACAAAATATTATTATAATTCCGGAAGACCGCCTTACATTATATGCCAGAGATTTTGAGAAGGTCATAGAAAACAAAACAGGAATTGTTAGTAATTTAGGTTTGTCTATATCTATATTGCTTTCTTTATGCACTTCTGATTTTCATGACTATTTCGGAGTACCCGCCGTGTGGATTCAAGGAGGATTCCTTGTAGTGTTTTCAATATCAACGTGGGTATTTATTTGGAAGGTGTTCAGATGTTTGCGTTTCTATTTTTGTAAATCAAAGTACCACATGAATACGCCTAAGGATTTTGTACGGCTATGCAGATTTAGGGAAACTGAGAAGTAGATACCTTTTTGGGCAGCTCTAGGGCTGCTTTTTTGTTACAAAGGATGGTGTGTAAAAATGAAAGAAGTAATACTCCAATACAAAGCCCCCTTGCTGGTGATTCTGTGCTTCCTGCTCATCGGCATCGCCTATGCCGTCGGGCGGAACTCCGCAGAGGAGCAGACGGCGACGGAAAAGCCCGCTGTCATGACACAGGAGCAGACGCAGGACGTTAAGGCACTGCGGGCGCAGCTCGATATTTCCCATGCCAATGCGAATGCCCTGCAACAGCGTCTCACGGAGGTACAGTCAGCGCAGCGTGCGCCGACAACGACGTACTATGTGAGTGCGCCAACCGTCGAGCGGGCGGCGCAGGTCGTTGAGCGGCAGATACGGGAGGACGACCCGACACTACCGAGGGCGGCACGGGAGAAGTCTGACCGCACCGTTGTCACACCGATTACACAGTACAAGGATGGCAAGCAATTGCCAACTGAGAAGCAAAAAGTTGACATCTACAAGATCAACCTCCGAAAAGACCACCGAATCAAGGCGGGTGCGTCCGTCATTGACGGCAAGGCTCTGATGACCGTCGGCTACGAGCAAGGACGATTTGAGGCACTTGCACATTTCGACGGCGGGCGCTACAAGGGCGCGACAGTGATGTATAACGTCGCTGAGTGGTGAGAGAGTAAATGAACAGAGGGGACGGCGCACGTTACGCTGTCCCCTCTGTTTTTGTCTACAATTTGTCTACCATACCTACAAAAACCACTGAAAAATACTCAGATATTCTTTGTTGGCGAATCTCGTTGAAAATACTGCAATCCTGCGCCGTAATTGGGCGCGCCAATGTTTTCTATAATTGGGACACCACACCTGACTAACACCTAGTAGGAACTAAGTCCTTTTTTGTATTTTTGGACAAGGGCGAGTGTTCCGTACACAGCCTTTTATGACGCGGGGTACGGGCTGTTTTAGAGATTGTATGCAAGGAAAAGGGAATGTCTGTTTTCTTGAAAAAGAAGGGCGTTTTTGTTATAACTGTTAGTAAAAGTGGTGAAATGTGGCGCTAAGTGCCACGTTGTGGTGATGGAGTATCGAAGGGTGGTGCGGCAGGATGTTTATGGGGGAGTACACCCACAGCATTGATGCCAAGGGTCGCGTCATCCTGCCTGCGGATTTTCGGCAGGAACTCGGTGTTTCCTTCATCATCACGAAGGGACTGGACGGCAGTCTTTTTTTGTTTCCTCAGGCGGCGTGGGATGAGTTCGCGGCAAAGCTGCGCACGCTCTCGATCGCCGATCCGAATGCCCGTGCGTTTGCCCGTTTTTTCATCGCAGGAGCACGTACGCTCGAATGTGACAAGCAGGGGCGTTTTCTCGTTCCCGCGAATCTGCGTGCCTATGCGAACATCGGGCTGAAGCAGGATGTCATCCTCACGGGCGCGGATGCACGCATCGAGGTTTGGGATAAGGAGAAGTGGCTGCGCTATGCGGGTGAGGTCGATCCGAACATCACGGAGATCTCGACGCAGCTCGCGGGCTACGGGATTACGATATGAGCGACTTTCATCATATCAGTGTTTTGCCTGAGGAAACGATCGAAGCCCTCGCCGTTCGTCCCGATGGAATCTATGTGGACTGTACGCTTGGCGGAGCAGGTCATGCGGGGCAAATTGCGGCACGGCTTTCTCCCAAAGGGCGTCTGATCGGCATCGATCAGGACGAAATTGCGATTGCGGCTGCGCGCGAACGCCTTGCAGATGCAGTGTGTCAGATGTCGCTTGTACGCGACAACTTCCGCCATCTGCCCGATATTCTCGCAGCGGCAGGTGTTTCACAGGTGGACGGCGTACTCTTTGATCTTGGCATCTCGTCACCACAGATCGACACGGCGGAGCGCGGATTTTCCTATATGCAGGATGCACCGCTTGATATGCGCATGGATCAGCGTGCCGCGCGAAGCGCCTATACTGTTGTCAATACATATACGGCAGAGGAACTGACGGAGATCTTCTATACCTATGGGGAGGAACGTTGGGCAAAACGCATTGCCGCATTCATTGAAGAGGAACGAAAGTCCCGTCCCATTGAGACGACAGGGCAGCTTGTCGCCGTTATTGACCGTGCCGTACCGAAGCAGGTGCGTGCGAGGGGGGGACATCCCGCCAAGCGCGTCTTTCAGGCAATCCGTATTGAGGTCAATGAGGAGTTGACGATTCTTTCAGATGCGCTCAGAGATGCGGTGCACGCACTCCGTACGGGCGGGCGGCTCGCGGTTATCACGTTTCACTCGCTTGAGGATCGCATTGTCAAAAGGGCGATGCAGGAAGCGGCACGCGGCTGTATCTGTCCGCCGCACACGCCCGTCTGCATCTGCGGGCATACGCCTGAGGTGCGCCTGATTGGCAAGGCACGTGCGGCAAGTGCCGCAGAATGCGCGGCAAACCCACGGGCGCGGAGTGCAAAACTGCGCGTCGCAGAGAAACTATAAGGAAGCAGAGACCAAGGAGGTGAGGGCGTATGCCGGCACGTAAACTGTATCCCTACGAATACGAGGAGGCGTCAGTGCCCGCACCACCTGCGGAAATCCCCAAAGAACCGCTGATCCGGCGCGAGGTCAACACGAATCTCAGGAACTGTCTGCGTGCCATTTTCTTCCTCATTGCGCTCGGAGCGATGGTGGTGACACTGCTTGGCGGCATCGGTGCAAAGAACGGCTATACCTTGCTCGAAACGCAGCAGAATGCCGATCAACTGGAGCAGGAAAACGAGCGGCTCAAGATCGAGATTGCACAGCTGAAATCGCCCGCGCGTATCGAGGCGATTGCTGTGGATCAGCTGCATATGCAGGTGCCGCAGAATATGTATTTTTCGCATGAAGGGGAATGATGGCGCATGATGAAGCGGTTGTCAGAGCTTGCCGCGCTCCTGAAGGATGCACGGATTTCGGGCGACGATGCCGAGATTACGAGCATTGAGCGGGACTCGCGCCGCGTGCAGGAGGGGGCGCTCTTTGTCTGCATCAGCGGTGCTCATGTGGACGCGCACAGCTTTATACCGAATGCGGCGCGGGCGGGAGCTCGCGCCATTTTGACGGAGCGGGAGACGGTGGATGTCCCCGATGGCATCACCGTTCTCCATGTGGCGAATCTCCAAGAGGCTCTGGATGTCATTGTGCCGTATTTCTATGACTATCCCGCGCGTGCGATGCGCGTCATTGGGATTACGGGGACGAACGGAAAGACGACGACGAGCTATCTCCTGCGTGCGGTTCTGCGCCATGCGGGGAAACGCGTGGGGCTCATCGGGACGATACAGGTCATGATGGAGGACGAGGTGTTCCCGACGGCGAACACGACCCCCGATGTCATTGTCATGCAGCAGCTGCTCGACGAGATGCGTACGCGCGGGATGGATGCGGTGGTGATGGAGGTTTCCTCGCACGCGCTCGATCAGGGACGTGTCGCTGGCATTGAGTTCGACACGGCGGTGTTCACGAATCTGACGCAGGATCACCTCGACTATCACAAGACGATGGAGAACTATGCGCGGGCAAAGGCACGGCTTTTTGAGTATGTGTCTGCGCAGGGGGCAAAGGCGGGAAAGACTGCGGTGCTCAACGCAGACGACGCGGCAAGTGAAATTATGCGTGCACACACGCACTGCCCTGTTATTTCCTACGGCGTGGAACACGATGCCGATCTGATGGCAAAGGGCGTTCATTTGGCGCAGGATGGCATGGAGCTGACCCTTGTGCATCATGGAGCTGAACTTCCTCGCCTCCACATCGGCATTACGGGGCTGTTCAATGTCTATAACGTGCTCGCGGCGACGGCGGCGGCTCTTGCCGAGCATGTGCCTGCGGCGGATATTGCGGAAGCACTCACCGTGTTCACGGGCGTACCGGGACGCTTTGAGCTTGTGCGCGAAGGGCAGCCGTTCTCGGTTATCGTGGACTATGCACATACGCCGGACGGTATGGAGAATGTTCTGCGTACGGCGCGTGCAGTTACGGCGGGGCGCATCATCGCCGTGTTCGGGTGCGGCGGCGATCGCGATCGGACGAAGCGTCCCATCATGGGGCGCATGGCGGCGGAGCTGGCGGACATTGCCATTCTGACCTCGGACAATCCACGCACGGAGGATCCGGCGGCGATTTTGGATGAGGTGGAGACGGGTGTTCTGCCCGTGATCGGTACGAAGCCGTATGAAAAGCTGGTGGATCGCCGTACGGCGATTTTTCACGCAGTCGGGACGGCGCGGGCAGGGGACACGGTCGTCATTCTCGGCAAAGGGCATGAGAACTACCAGATTCTGAAGGACAAGACGATTCATTTCGATGACCGCGAGACGGCACGCGAAGCAATCAGGGGGCTGTGATATGGAACTGACATGGAACGATGTGCTGGTAGCGACCAATGCCAAGGTGCACAGCGGGAAGCTGCGCGGCAATGATGCCATCCCCAAGATCACGACGGATACGCGGAAAATCGAGACGGGAGACCTCTTCATCGCCCTGCGCGGGGAGAACTTCGACGGTGCGGAGTTTGCGGCAGATGCGCTCCAAAAAGGAGCGTCGGCGGTTCTGGTCGGTGCGCCGCTTTCCAAGTCGGTGGAAAAGTTTCTGAAGAATGCAAAGGGCGCAGTTCTTACGGTGTCCGACACCCTCGCCGCGTATCAGGCAATCGCACACGCGTGGCGCATGAAATTCGGCGTTCCCGTCGTCGCAATCACGGGCTCGAACGGCAAGACGACGACGAAGGATCTGACGGCGGCGGTGCTCTCGGCACGCGGTACGGTCTGCCGTACGGCGGCGAACTACAACAATGAGGTCGGGCTGCCGCTGACCCTGCTCGGCATGACGGGTGGGGACGTTGCCGCCGTTGTGGAGATCGGTATGCGCGGGTTGGGGCAGATCGCTGCACTCGCACCCGTTGCCGCTCCCTCAATCGGCATTGTGACGAATGTGTGCGAGGTGCACATGGAGCTGCTCGGCTCGATCGAAAACATTGCAAAGGCAAAGGCGGAGCTCGTGCAGGCGATTCCTGCGGGCGGGACGGTCATCCTCAATGCGGACGATGCGCGCGTTGTGGCGATGCGCTCCCTTGCGGCGGATGGTGTGCGCGTCCTGACCTACGGCATCGGCGCAGACGCCGACGTGCGTGGCGAGGCACTGCGTCTGACATCGGACGGTTCACAGTTCATGGTGACGTGGAACAACGAGCGGCACGACTACAGCATTCCACTTGTGGGACGGCACAATGTCAGCAATGCGCTCGCGGCGCTCGCGGCGGGCTTCGTCCTCGGCTATACGCCGCAGGAGATGCAGACGGGGCTGCGGCGGCTCGCGGTGACCAAGATGCGCTATGAGGTGCATGAGGTCGGCGCATGGACATTCATCAACGATGCCTACAATGCAAGCCCGTCGTCGATGGCGGCGGCACTTGAGACGACGGCAAATCTCTATGAGGGACGCAAAATTGCCGTGCTCGGTGATATGTTAGAGCTCGGCGATGCTGCCGAGGAGGCGCACCGCAGGATTGGCCGCCGCGCGGCGGAGCTCGGTTTTGCGGCACTCGTGACCTATGGAGCGCAGTCCCGATGGATGCATACGGCGGCAGAGGCGGCGGGCTGTCCCGTCTGCCGTCACGCTGAGACACATGAGGCGGCGGCGGAGCATCTGCGCACGCTTCTCAGGGACGGGGACACGGTTCTTTTCAAGGGGTCGCGTGGCATGAAAATGGAAGCGGTCATTGCCCTCCTGACGGGTGAGGAAGCGGGGTACTGATGGAACATCTCTTAGACCTTCTATCGCCGCAGCTGCGCATTCTGCTGACCTTTGTGACGGCACTGGCGATGGTTCTCTTTAGCGGGGTCTACTTTCTCCCCATGCTGCACCGTCTGAAATACGGACAGAGCATCCGTGCGGAGGGTCCCGCGAGCCACCAGGCAAAGAGTGGAACGCCGACGATGGGCGGTGTGATGATCGTGCTCGCCGTGACAGCGGCGACGTTGCTCTTTGCGCCGCTCACGGTGACGACGCTGCTCGCGCTCTTCATCTTCCTCGGGCATTTCCTGCTCGGCTTTGCGGACGACTACATCAAGGTGGTCAAGAAGCGCAATCTCGGGCTGCGTGCCTATCAGAAGCTGCTCGGGCAGCTCATCATCGCCTTTGTTACGATCTTCATCGGGAGTACGATGCTCGCCCACGATACGAGCGTGTGGATACCGCTCATGGGGGAGCGGATCGACATCGGCATCCTCTACTATGTGCTTGTCATCTTTGTGCTTGTCGGTACGTCGAACGCCGTCAATCTGACGGATGGGCTCGACGGGCTCGCCTCGGGAACGGTCGCCGTGGCGGCACTTTTCTATGCGGTGCTGATGTACGGCACGGACAGCGGGCTGATGGCGTTTTCCACGGCGATAATTGGTGCATGTATCGGTTTTTTGTGGTATAATCATCATCCGGCACGCATTTTTATGGGGGACACGGGCTCGCTTGCACTCGGCGGCGCACTCGCGGGTGTGGCGATTCTCTCGCACACGGAGCTGCTGCTGCCCATCGTGGGATTCGTATTCTTCTGCGAGGCACTGTCCGTGATTTTGCAGGTCGTTTCGTTCCAGACGCGTGGCAAGCGCATCTTTCGCATGAGCCCGATTCATCACCACTTCGAACTTGGCGGATGGAGTGAGACGCGCGTGGTCTATACGTTCTGGGCAGTCGGCGCGGCGGGGGCACTCCTCGCATGGATTGTGGTGCTGCTTTCGTGAAAGAATACACCTGCGTACTCTACGCAAACACCTCGTTACACAAGCGATCGTGTGCTTATTCGCCTAAATACCTGCGGACTTCTTAAACGCGCTGCGCTTGAACGAAAGAAATCCGCAGGGGGCGAAACGCACACTTTACTCGCTTGCTCCACTAGGGTTTGCTTTGGAGTATCGCATGAATCCATTTTTTATACATCATATATAAGGAGGACACGGGGAATTGTCCTATCACAATCAGTCTGCGCTCGTCATCGGGGCGGGCATCAGCGGTTTCGCGGCGGCAAAATACCTTGCGGCGGCGGGCGCGCGCGTGACGCTCTCGGATGCGAAGGATGAGGCGGACGCGGAAAAAGATGCGGTAACGCAGCAGCATATTGAGGCTTTACGGGCGCAGGGAATTTCCTGCGTCTTTGGTGCACAAAGGGAAGAACTTCTGGACGGTACGGATCTCATCGTCCTTTCGCCCGCCGTGCCCGAGCGCATCCCGCTCGTTTGCGCAGCGCGAGAGCGTGGCATCCGTGTCACGACAGAGGTGGAGCTTGCGGGTGAGATTGCGTCTGCGCCCATCTATGCCATCACGGGGACGAACGGCAAGACTACGACAACGACCTTGCTCGGGGAACTCCTGCGCGCACATTTTCCTGCGGTCGGTGTCGGCGGCAATATTGGCGTTCCACTGATCGACGTGGCTCAGGAAACTCCTGCGGACGGCGCAATCGCGGCGGAGATCTCAAGCTATCAGATGGAGGCGACTACGCATTTTCACGCGCATATCGTCGCTGAGTTGAACGTAACCCCCGACCACATCGTCCGTCACGGCTCGATGGAGGTCTATCAGGCGATGAAGGAAAAGCTCTTTGCCGCGCAGACGGCGGCCGACTTCCTCGTGCTGAACTATGACGACCCGCATACGCGCGGTATGGCGGAGCGTGCAAAGGGCAAAGTATGCTTCTTCAGCCGCCGTGAGGAACTGACGGAGGGGGCGACCGTGCGTGCGGACGGCATGATCGTCATCCGCTGGGACGGTGCGGAACACGTGCTGATTCGGACGGATGAACTCGGCATTCCGGGCGGACACAACATCGAGAACGCGCTCGCGGCGGCGGCGATGGCATTTCTCGCTGGCGTGACGCCCGCCGAGATGCGTCCCGTGCTGCGCGCGTTCAAGAGTGTGGAGCACCGTATCGAGTTTGTGCGCACCGTGGACGGTGTCAGATATTACAACGACTCGAAGGCGACGAATACGGACTCGGCGATCAAGGCACTTGAGGCGTTCGTCGGACATATCATCCTGATTGCGGGCGGCGACGACAAGCTGACCGATCTCACGGAGTTTATGGCACTCGTATACGCGCGCGTGGACGAGCTGATCCTTGTCGGGGACGCAGCGGAACGGTTCGCGGCGGCGGCATTGAAAGCCGGGATTGCAGCGGAGCACATTCATCGTGCGGGCTATCATATGGAGGAAGCGGTGCGGATCGCGCATGACATTGCCGCAGTGCCGCAGACCGTCCTGCTCTCGCCCGCGTGTGCGAGTTTTGATATGTACGGTGGCTACGAGGAGCGCGGGCGCGACTTCAAGAGGATCGTGAACGAACTATGAACATCATCGTATCTGGCGGCGGGACGGGCGGACACATCTATCCCGCGCTCACGATCATCCGTGCGATTCAGCGGCGCGAGCCGTCCGTACGCATCCTCTATGTCGGTGGAAAAAACGGACTTGAGGCGGATATTGTGCCGCGTGAGGGCATTGACTTCATCGCGATGGATCTCGCAGGATTTCAGCGAAAACTGTCGCTTGAAAATGTCGGACGTGCGTGGCGTGCTCTGCGTGCGGTTGCGCGTGCACGCGGTATTGTACACGGATTCCGTCCCGATGTCGCCATCGGGACGGGTGGCTATGTCGCGGGACCGATCCTGCTTGCGGCGAGCCTTGCGGGCGTGCCGACCCTCGTACAGGAGCAGAATGTCTTTGCGGGTGTGACGAACCGCATCCTCGCAAAATTTGCGACGGCAATCGCCGTGGGCATGGAGGATGCGCAGCGTGTATTTCCGAAGGAAAAGACGTATGTGACCGGCAATCCGATCCGCCCCGAGGTGCTGACAGCGACGCGTGCGGAGGGAGCAAGGGCGTTTGGTTTCGATCCGCTGAAAAAGACGGTGCTCGTTTCGGGCGGCAGCCGTGGGGCGCGTTCGATCAACCGTGCGATGGTCGAGGTCATCGCGCACGCGGCAGAGCAGCAGGAAGTGCAGTACCTCCATGTGACGGGGGCGGACGAGCATGGGGACACGCTCGCACGCATTCGCAGGGCGGGTGTACGACTTGAGGAGCATCCGCATCTGCGTGTCCTGCCGTATCTCTACAATATGCCCGAGGCTATGGCGATGGCGGATGTCGCCGTCTTTCGCGCGGGCGCAACGGGGCTTGCGGAGCTTGCGGCACGGGGGGTGCCCGCGATCCTCATTCCCTATCCGTACGCAGCGGAGAACCATCAGGAGAAGAATGCGCGTGCGATGGAGGCGGCGGGCGCGGCAGAGGTCATCCTCAACCGTGACCTGAGCGGAGATGTGCTCAGAGAGGCACTACGGAGGATGCTTGCGGACGATGCACGTCGCGCGGATATGGCGGCGGCGATGAGGAGTCTTGGAAAACCCGAGGCGGCAGAGGAAATTGCAGCGCTTGCGCTGCGGATTTGTAAAGAAGGGTGAGAGCGTTGCTCAAGGATTTGAAGGGGATTCACAACATACATTTTGTCGGTATCGGCGGCGCAGGGATGAGCCCGCTCGCAAAGATTCTCCTCCTGCTCGGCTACAAGGTGTCCGGCTCCGATCAGGGGACATCGCCGATCATCGAGGAGCTTGTGCGTCTCGGCGCACGCGTATGGACGGACGGACAGCGTGCGGAGAATGTGCGCGGTGCAGATGCGATTGTTGTATCCACGGCGATTCCCTATGACAATCCCGAGGTGATCGCAGCGTGGGATCTGCGCATTCCGAAGCTGCACCGTTCGGACATCAACGCCGCGCTCGTCAACGCGTATGACGGCATCGCGGTCGCGGGTTCGCACGGCAAGACGACGACCACTTCCATGATCGGCGTGACGCTCGACCGCGTGGGTGTGTCTCCGACCATCATTGTCGGCGGCGAGGTGCCTGACCTCGGCACGAATGCAAAGCTCGGCACGAGTCGCTATCTCGTTTCCGAGGCGGATGAGAGCGACGGCTCTTTCCTAAAGCTGCGCCCCCACGTCGCTGTGGTGACGAACGTCGAGGACGATCACATGGATCACTACGGCACAATGGAGAAGATCATCGAGGCATTCCGCACCTTCATCAATCAGGTGGATGAGGACGGGACGGCAGTTCTCTGCTTTGAAAATGAAATTTTGCGAACGCTTGCGGCAGAGACGAAACGGCGCGTGATCTCCTATGCCATCGATCAGGAGGCGGACTATCGTGCAGCAGACATCGAGACGCACGGATCAATCATCTCCTTCACCGTATTCGAGCGCGGCGCGGAGCTGGGGCGTATCTCGCTCAACATCCCCGGGCGGCACAACGTCCTCAATGCGCTTGCGTGCATCGCCGTCGCACGCCTTGCGAACGTCGGCTTTGCACAGATACAGGACGCGCTTGCGGGCTTCCACGGGGCGAAACGCCGCTTCCAGACGAAGGGCAAGGAGCGTGGCGTCTGGGTCGTGGACGACTATGCCCACCACCCGACGGAGATCGCCGTGACGCTCACGGCGGCGCGTGCGACAAATCCCGCGCGGCTCATCTGTGTGTTCCAGCCGCACCGCTACTCGCGCACGAACCTCCTGCGTACGGAGTTCGGCGGATGTTTTGCCGCCGCTGACCTGCTCATCCTTACCGATGTCTATGCGGCGGGTGAGGCTCCGATCCCGGGCGTCAGCGGCGAGACGCTGATGGAGGAGGTCGCAAAGCAGACGGGACAGGATGCGGTCTATCTGCCGGAGCGTGCCGACCTCGAACGCTATCTTGCACAGCATGTCCGTGCGGGCGATCTCGTCATCACCATGGGGGCGGGCAACATCCTGGAGGTTGGGGAAACGCTTGTGGAGCAGCTGAAAAATGGGACGGCAGGCGCAGGGGAGCGGCCGATTGTCGTTGTTATGGGCGGCACATCCACCGAAGCGGAAGTTTCTCGCCGCTCGGGGGCTGCAATCCTTGAGGCACTGCGGGCGAAGGACTATCCAGCCATCGGCATGGAGCTCGTACCAACGACGTTTGCCGAGGAGATTCAAAAGCTGAATCCCGCGATCGTGTTCAACGCACTGCATGGGAAGTACGGTGAGGACGGTATTCTGCAGGGGACGCTCGATATGCTTGGCATCCCCTACACGGGTTCGGGTGTCCGTGCAGCGGCACTTACCATGGACAAGCTGTCGGCAAAGCGCATCTTCCGTGCAGAGGGGATCAGAACACCGCGTTTCCTCTGTCTCCATGCGGGAGAGCGGGACGCGCGTATGACAGAGCGTGTGCGTGCCGAGTTTGATCTTCCTGTTGTTGTCAAAGCACCCGAGCAGGGGTCGAGCATCGGTGTCTACATCGTGACACGGGAGGAGGATTTGCAGCGCGCAATCGACGAGGCATTCTCCTACGGCAGCGAGGTGCTCATCGAGGAGTTTATCCGTGGGCGCGAGCTTACTGTTGTTGTTTGGGGTACATCGTCGGATGCACAGGCACTGCCCGTCATCGAGATCACAACGACCTCGGGACGCTACGACTACGCGAGCAAGTATACCCCGGGCGCATCGGCGCACATCGTGCCGGCACAGCTTTCACCGGAGTGCACGGCTGCCGTGCAGGAGCTCGCCGTGCGTGCGTTCCGTGCGTGTGGCTGCGCCGGGGTGGCGCGTCTGGATGTCATGCTGAGCGAAGATGGGCAGCCGTATGCGATCGAGGTCAATTCCGTGCCCGGCATGACGGCGACATCTCTGGTGCCCGATGCCGCGCGTGCGATCGGCATCGAGTTCCCCGAGCTCTGTGAGAAAATCCTGGCGATGGCAGGGTACCCCCGATGAGTTCACGCCGCATTCTGAGGGGGGCATTCTATCTCCTTGGTGCTGCTGCTGTAATCGCCGCCCTCATCTACTCGCCGCTCTTCACCTTTCAGCAACTCGTCGTGCACGGCAACGTGCATTTGGACGAGGCTGAGCTTTGCGAGATCGCACGCATTCGGTACGGTGCACGGCTCTTTGAGCTGCAGACGGATACCATGACGACGAATCTCCTTCATGATCTGCGTATTGAGTCTGCCGTTGTGCGGCGGCAGCTGCCGAACAAGATCGAGATGGAGATTGTTGAGCGCGTTCCTGTGGCGACGGTCGCCTGCGACTACGGTTATCTGGATTTTGACCGACAGGGCAAGGTTATCGCGAGCTATCGGTCGCTCAAGGGGGCGGATATTCCGATCATTACAGGGGTGCGGCTGCGGGATCTCTACATCGGGGATGACAACAACAATGCGCAGATCACATATGTGATTGCGTTTCTTGCCAAGATTGATCCGGCGGACATCGGGCAGATCTCCGAGGTCAATATCACCGTGCCGTCTGCCGTTGTCGCCTATACCAAGTCGGCTCTGCCGATTCGTCTCGGGCAGCTCGAACACATTCCCGAAAAGGCGGGGCTGACCCAGGATTTTTTGCAGGATCAAAAGACGACGCGTCATACGGTGGAGTATGTCGATTTCAGCTATGATGCACCGTTCATTAAACTCGCGGATAAGATCACAGAAGGGAAATAAATGAAACAATTTTGGCAGGGCGGGTGGCTTATCGCCCTCGTCTGTATCCTCATCGGCTTTATGATCGCCGTGCAGTTCCGGACGGCACGGGATGGAAAGGGAAGTCTTTCGCAGCAGCGCATTGAGGAGATTTCCGACCGTCTGCTCCAGACGGAGCATGAACGCGACGAGCTCGGTGAGGAACTGCGCAAAATGCAGGCAGCAGCTGCGGACAAGGGAAATGTGCAGGATCAGGAGCTGCTGCGCTACCGTGCCGCACTTGTGCCTCTTGAGGGGGAAGGGGTGATCGTGCGCATGGACGACAGTGCAAAACCTGTCAAGGCGGGCGAGAATCCAAACCTCTACGTCATTCATGATGACGATCTCCTGCGCGTCATCAACGAACTGCGTGCAGCGGGAGCGGAGGCGATCTCCGTCAACGGTCAGCGTCTCACGGGCATCTCCGAGATCCGCTGTGCAGGACCGACGCTCTCCGTGAACAATGTGCGCTCCTCCGCACCGTTCGAGGTGCGTGCCATCGGTGACAAAAAGTCGCTTGAGAACTCCCTGCGAATGCGCGGTGGTGTCGTTGAGACGCTAAGTGTCTGGGGCATCCAGCTCGATATAACGGCCAGTGATGATGTCTACATTCCGCCCTATCGCGGGAGCATCCGTCAGAGCTATGCACGTGAGACGGAAGAACGCGAGGAGGGAAGCAAATGATCTACATCGTCATGGTCAGTTTGATCATCGGTCTTGTCATTGGATATAACAGTCCGATCGTTATCCCGCTTGCCTACACGAAGCTCTTTTCTGTCGCACTCGTCGCCGCACTGGATGCGGCGTTCGGCGGCCTTCGGGCGGCTGTGGCGGAACGCTTTGACAAGCACGTTTTTGTCACGGGCTTCTTCTCGAATACACTGCTTGCGGCGGCGCTCGTCTTTATCGGCGACCGTCTCGGTATCGACCTCTACTACGTTGCGCTGCTCGCATTTGGCTTCCGTATTTTCAAAAACCTTGCGATCCTGCGCCGCTATCTGCTCAAGGACTACCGTGACGGCGCACAATAAATTTATCGAAAAAACTCTGTCTGCTATGGAAATATATTGATTTTCATGGTAAAATATGCGAGGATAATTATTGTTTTTTAATAGATCAGCATGATACAGACACGATATGGAGGCTGAAGCTGTGTTCGAAATGGATGATAACTTTGAGGAACTCGCAAAGATCATCGTTGTCGGTGTGGGCGGCGGCGGCGGTAACGCGGTAAATAATATGATCGACTCCGGCTTGCAGGGGGTCGAGTTTGTTGCAATCAATACAGATGCACAGGCACTTCTGCAGTCGAAGGCTGCAATGCGCATTCAGATCGGTGAAAAGCGTACGCGCGGGCTCGGAGCGGGTGCACGTCCCGAGATCGGGGAGGCGGCTGCGACGGAGAGCCGTGAGAAGATTGTAGAGGCACTGCGCGGCGCAGACATGGTCTTTATCACTGCCGGCATGGGTGGCGGCACGGGGACGGGCGCAGCTCCCGTTGTCGCGGAGTGTGCACGCGAGCTCGGCGCACTCACCGTTGCGGTTGTAACGCGGCCTTTTTCCTATGAAGGGATGGCGCGTGCGCGCAACGCGGAGTCCGGCATTTCGAATCTGCAGCAGCATGTCGACACCATCATCACGATTCCAAACGACCGCCTCATGAAGATCATCGACAAGAGCACGCCGGTCACCGAGGCGTTCAGCAAGGTTGATAATGTCCTCTGGCAGGGGGTCAAGGGCATCACCGACCTCATTACAAATCAGGGGGTTATCAACCTCGACTTTGCGGATGTCAAGACGACGATGTCGAATGGCGGTGCGGCGATCATGGGCATCGGCGAGGCGCGCGGCGAAGGTGCGTCCGTTGCGGCGGCAAAGGCGGCAATCGAGTCACCGTTGCTTGAGACGAGCATCGAGGGGGCGACCTCCGTCATTATGAACTTTACGGGTGCAAAGACGCTCAGTATGCTTGAAGTCGGCGAGGCTTCGGATTGGCTCTCCAGCATGATTATGAACGCAACGAACGTCAGTCAGCCGAATATCATCTGGGGTGTTGCCGTTGATGAAAATCTTGAGGACAGTGTGCGTGTCACCGTCGTAGCGACGGGCTTCGGCCTCTCGGAGAGCGGTGCAGCCGGCAGTACGGATACAGGGCTAAGTGCGGACTGGATCTCCATGCCGGGGATGAGCAGTGTTTCCGCCTCCAAGACCGCGGCAGCGCAGCCCGGTCAGTCGCAGCCGCAGGCACGTCCTGCCGCCGCAATCGTACCGCCGAACCTCGGCAGTGCGGCAAACAATCGTCGTATGAATGTCGTCGAGCCGAACACCGGAACGTCGGGGACGGACATCATCGATATTCCTGCATGGATGCGTCAGCGCTGAATGAACGTCCTTCCTGTCATATACAATAAAAAAGCACCGTATCAACGGTGCTTTTTTATTGCGTTCAGCTTTCCAGATCGGGGCGGAGTTTTGCCGCCTCCCGCAGATAGACGTGATGAATGTCCGCCTGTGCCGCATCCGTATTGACGAGGAGAAGGACGCGAATGCAGGACGGCAGACTGTCCTCGATGGCGCATTGACGTGCGTCAAAGAGCGGAACGAGATCGAAACCGGGGAGCCGACGCACGCCTGCCGTCGGAAATGCTGCCGTCAGTTCCTCGGTCGCGCTGAAAATCGCCGCGCCAATGTCTCCGGCGGTAATGGAATTTGCATGGAGGAGCTCGGTGATCAGTTCCTGTGCCGCCCGCCAGATTTCTTCCTTTTCATTGCGCCTGACTGTGATGGCGCCGCGTATACCGCGCATACTCTACACTCCCTTGTGAATGTCCCAGATGAGCCGAAGGCTTAAAATAAATGCGATGAGATAGCCGAGGATACCGAGGAACGGAATGCCGCCGATCTGCGGCTTCATATCCGTCGTACAAATCGTACTCGATGCAATGAGAAGTGCAGCGCAGAGAAGGGCAATGATGAGTTTGTTGATCATCTTGTCAAGACGCTGAACGGGCTCCTCCGATCCGGTGAGATCGATGTTGAGCTTTGCCTGTCCGCTCATCGTCATCTTGAGGAGATCGGCGAGCTGCTCGGGAATCCGGGCGGATTTGCGCAGGAGCATGATGCCTTCCTGCCGTGCTTTTGCAAGTCCCTCGCGCCATGTCATTCCCTGTACGATGCTGAGTGAGAGGCTGCGTGCAAAGATCTCAAGGAAGCTGACCTCGGGAGCGCAGCGGCGCATGACGATCTCCACGGTCATGACACCGCGTGCAAACATGGCAAGTCCGCTCGGACAACCGATGTTGTGCACGCGCAGGATGCCGAGGATCTGATTCGTCAGCACGCCCATGTGTACGTCCGTGAAATCAAGAGTGCCGTACTGCTCCATCATTACGTCAATGTCCTGATAGAGCTGTGCGTGGTTGATGCGTCCCCGTACGATGCCAAGGGCAAGGACTGCAGCCTTCATCTCAAATGTATCGTGCGTCGCAAGAGCGAGGATTGCACGGCGCAGTGCCGTACGGTCGCGGTTGCTGAGACGACCCATCATGCCGAGATCGAGCCAGACAATCGTCCCGTTGCGCACGCGGATGTTGCCGGGATGCGGGTCGCCGTGGAAGAATCCGTCCTCGATGATCTGTTTGGCGTAGTTCTCGCCGAGTCTCCGACCGATCTGCGTGACATTGATGCCAGCTGCGTGCAGGGCATCGGTCTGATCGAGGGGGATGCCGTCGATGTACTCCATCACTAGAATGTGCTGTGTGGAGAGATCGCGCAGGACGCGCGGACAGGAGATGAAAGGATTGTCGCGGTTCAAATGCGCGAACTCCTCAATGTGACCTGCCTCGATGAGAAAGTCCATCTCCTGCTTTGCGATGTTCCACATCTCATCCATCAGCGTCCGAAAATCCACAACATCATCGCGGCTGACCAGCCGAATGATGGTCGCGGCACGCTTCATGAGGGTGAGATCCATGCGCATAATCTCGTGGATGCCGGGACGCTGCACCTTGATGACGACATCCTCGCCGTTTGCCAGACGCGCACGATGCGCCTGTGCGATGCTCGCAGAGCCGAGCGGTGTGCTGTCAATCGAGCGAAAGACCTTGTTCCATTCGCGTTCGTATTCCTGCTCGACGATGGAGAGGATGACGGGGAAGGGGAGGGGGCGTGCACCCGTTTGGAGCTTCATGAGTTCATCGCAGTACTCCGTCGGAAGAAAGTCGGGGCGCATACTCATGATCTGCCCGAATTTGACAAAGGTGGGACCAAGATCCTCGAAGATGGCACGCAGTTTTACGGGGGTCAGACCGTGTACAATGTCATGACGGCGTAGAACGGTCACCATCTCGCGCAGACGCAGGGCGGCGTTTTTGTTCTCCGTGCCCTGTAAGAGTGTGCCAAGCATGATCTCACCCTCTCAGTTTAGAATTTATGCCGATGTGCTCCACGCGAACGCCTCGTTGCGTAAGTGATCGTGCGCTTGTACGCTTAAATACCGTCGGACTTCTTAAACGCGCTTCGCTTGAACGAAAGAAATCCGACGGAGCGTACCGCGCACTTTACTCACTTACTTCACTAGGGTTCGCTTAGGAGCAACATACGGCATGTTTCCGATCTGTTTCCTGTATTAAGGAAGCACTGATAAATTCAGCGCCGCCATCTTGACGTATCTTTTTTGCTCGCACTGTGTCGGCAAATCCTCCACATAGCCCTTGCTATGCGTCCGGTTTGCCTTCTTGTTCGGACGAAAAATCTATGCCAATCTGACGGACTTCATTTTATCAGCGATTCCTTAAGGAATCACTCCGCCGCTTTGTACTTCTCCGCAAGCTGCTGCTTCACGGTCTCGTTGCTGAGGAATTCATCGTAGGTCGAGATGCGGTCAACGACGCCGACGGGGGTAATCTCGATGATGCGGTTCGCGACCGTCTGCGTGAACTCGTGGTCACGCGAGGCAAAGAGGATCGTACCGCTGAACGACATCAGTCCATTGTTGAGAGCGGTGATGGATTCGAGGTCGAGGTGGTCGGTCGGCTCGTCAAAGACGAGGACGTTCGCGCCTGAGAGCATCATGCGTGAGAGCATACAGCGCACGCGCTCGCCGCCGGAGAGCACCTCGGCACGCTTTTGACTTTCCTCGCCCGAAAAGAGCATACGCCCGAGAAAACCGCGCACAAATGTTTCGTCCGGATCCTTCGAATACTGGCGCAGCCAGTCGACGAGATTCAGTTTGACATCATCGAAATACGCGTTGTTGTCCGAGGGAAGGTAGGTTTGTGTCGTCGTCACACCCCATTTGAACGTGCCTTCATCGGCTTCTTCCTCACCCATGAGGATTTTGAACAGCATGGTCTTTGCCGCGCCGTTCGGTCCTACAAAGGCGACCTTGTCTCCCTTTTTGAGGGTAAAGCTGACATTCTTGAAGAGCTGACGACCGTCGACCTCCTTTGAGAGACCTTCCACCGTGAGGAGCTGATCGCCTGCCTCGCGGTCGGGGGTAAAGGCGATGTAGGGATAGCGGCGCGTGGAGGGCTTGATGTCGTCGAGGGTAATGCGCTCAAGGAGCTTTTTGCGTGAAGTCGCCTGACGGGACTTCGAGGCATTTGCCGAGAACCGCTGGATGAAGGTCTGGAGCTCCTTGATCTTTTCCTCTTTCTTTTTGTTCGCGTCCTTTGCCATCTGGAGTGCCAGCTGACTGGACTGATACCAGAAGTCGTAGTTGCCGGCGAAGAGGGAGATCTTGCCGAAGTCCACATCGCAGATGTAGGTGCAGACCTGATTGAGGAAGTGACGGTCATGTGACACAACAATGACCGTGTTCGGGAAGTCCGCGAGGAAGTTCTCAAGCCAGTTGATCGAGGACACATCGAGATGGTTCGTCGGCTCGTCGAGGAGCAGAATGTCGGGCGAGCCAAAGAGTGCCTGTGCGAGCAGGACGCGCACCTTCTCCGAGGGAGATAGCTCGTTCATCTTGAGCGTATGCTTTGCGTCGGGGATGCCAAGCCCGCTCAGCAGCTGGGCCGCCTCCGTTTCTGCGTTCCATCCGTCGAGTTCGGCAAACTCTGCCTCAAGCTCCGAGGCGCGCATACCGTCCTCGTCGGAGAAGTCCGCCTTCTCGTAGAGTGCATCCTTTTCGTCCATGATCTCCACGAGGCGCGGATGCCCCATGATGACCGTACGCAGCACCTCGACCTCGTCATAGGCATAGTGATCCTGCTTGAGAACGGCGAGGCGTTCGCCGGGCGTGATGTCGACGATACCGCCCGTCGGTTCGATGTCGCCCGAGAGCAGTTTGAGGAAGGTGGACTTACCCGCGCCGTTTGCACCGATGATGCCGTAACAGTTGCCGGGGGTAAATTTCAAGTTGACATCCTTGTAGAGGACGCGCTTGCCGAATTGCAGGCTCAGATTGTTGACCGTAATCATGCTTTCCGTTCTCCTTCCCTAGTTGCGCAGGATTGCGCGGAACATCGACAGGATGCTCTGACCGTACGAGTCGCCGGGAACTGCCCAGCGTCCGTTGAGATCCTGCCAGTTTCCAAGTGTATTCGTGCCGTAGACCGTGCGGACGAGATTGTATCTGGGGTCGACGACGGGCTGCACGGGTCGGCGTGTCGACGCATAGGCGAGCAGGTGCTGGATGTGCGCACGCACGCCGATCTGTGAGGTGGCAAAGTATGCGCCCTTGACCGTCGCACTTGTTGTGCCGAGTCCGCAGTAGTTGTTCTGATCGGGGGTCACCGTTCCGCCGTAGCGGAAGAATCCGGTTTCCTTGAGTGCCTGTGCAAACGCGACATCGGGGCGGATGCCCTCGCGTGCACCCTCCTCGTAGTAGTAGGAAACAAGTTCGCGCGGCGTGACCGAGATCGCAGGGTGGGGATTCACACTGAGGAGATAGTTGACACACTGCTCCTGACTTGCGAGCGGCGTACCGATGATGGCAGTGTCGTACTCCGAAAGTGTCTTTGGAACGCTGAACAGTGGTTCATGGGGGCGGTTCTGCTCCGTTTCCGCCGCTTTTGCTTCCCTCATAAGTTTGTCGATGCGCGCACGGAAATCAGTATTTCCCATCTCCGTCGATCCGTGCTCTGTGCGTATCTTTGTATTCGTGTCGGGAGCGTACGCATGACGTGCACCCGCCTGTGCCGTCGTCAGAATGAAAAGCCCCGAGAGGGCTGCGGCAAGCGTGCCGCGCAAAACCTTGTCCTTTCGCAAAAGAGAAACCTCCCATATCATAAAATCCATTTGAGCAGAAAAAAAAGAGAAAAGAATGCCGTCAGTGCGCCTGTCATACGCGGTACTTTTTCTCCGCGCACGGTCGTGAGCAGCGTCCAGAGAAAAAGTGCAAGTGTAAGCCCTGTTTTAATATCATATGCCGTGAGGACAAATGCGGCAACGACGGCACCTTCACGCAACGTAAAGTTCGTGGTACATTTCAGCATCTGCATCCCGCGCATCAAGAGCAGCAGCCCCATGACAGCGAGGGCGACCGCAGACATGGCAGGAAAATCTGCAAGTGCCTGCATCAGTATAGCGCAGGGCAGGAGAAATGCCAGGAGCAGTGCAAAGAGTACCGCTGTGAGCGGTATACCCTCCTTGTGGTGCGCCTCGTATTCCGTCTCAATGGAGGCAGAGATTGGCGCAATTGTCAGTGGGAATGCACCGAGCAGGCTCATGCAGCCGCTCACGGTAAAGAGCCGCGCCAGCGACAGGTGCGCCGCATCGTCATTTTTTACCATGAGCACAGCCATGCTCTCAGCGGAAAGGGCGATCAGCAGCGTTCCCCCGAGTGTTACAGCCGCACACAGGTCAGATGGTACAACCATGAGAGCGAAAGCCGTCCCTTCAAGATCCGGGATGAGAAACGGTGCACTCGGAATCTCCCAGAATCCCTCCACCCATGTGAGTACACCGATCAGTATGATCCCGAGCGGAAGAGCTGCACGCGGCATCCGCTCATGCAACAGAAGCACAAGCAGAATGCCCATGAGTGTGAAATAGGTGAGTGGATCGCTGAGCGTGCCGCTCATCGTGAGTGCCCACGGCGAGGGAAGCAGCACGCGTGCATAGAGTGCTGCTGTCTGAAGCATCGTGAGTCCAAGACCCAGGACGAGTCCCGTACGGAGTATCGGCGGCAATGCACTCGTCAAGCTGTGGAGGTATCTTGTGCGTGCAAGCAGCGCCCCCGCGCAGGAGACTGCCGCCGCGATCCCAAGAATTTCCTGCCAGGAAAAACCATGCGCGATGATCTCCTCACAAACCAGCCAACTGACAATGGCGGGGGAGGGGAACGCGATGCGTGTTCTTCCGGCACGCGAAACAGCCAGCGTCCCGCATATGCACGCAAGAACCGTCACCGTGTATGCCGCAGCGAACGGCATTCCCACGCGTGTGAGCAGCAATGCCGTCAGAATGAGTGCCATAGACGTACCCGTGACCAGTACGAACGCAGTCCCAAGGGAGGCAATCATACCGTTCTTCTCACCGTCCATGCACACCCTCCCGAAACATCCCAAAACATTTTTATTCTATCACAAAATAAGTGATTTAGAAAGAGCTCCTTTAATTTCAAGGGTTTAGAAGTGTAGGATTACAATAGATATGTTACACAAGTAAATAAAAAGAGAAAGCCCATTTGTGTTATGCTCTATCTAGCAAAACAAACCACACACAAAGGAGGCTTTCTCATGAAAAGCATAACACAGGACATCAAGTATTATCAAGCGATTCTTTCCTATGCAGATCAGCATGGCGTCACAAAGGCTGCCATTAAGTACCGCACTTATCGCCAGTTCATCTATCGACTGCGTAATCGCTACGATGGTACACCCAAATCCCTCGCACCAAAGTCGCGACGCCCCCATCATCACCCCAACGAACACTCCGATCAAGAGATTGCCCTCATTCGGCGGATGCGCAAACGTCGTCCCAATACGGGTCTTGTCCGCTTCTGGGTGCGCCTGCGTAAAAAGGGGTATACACGCTCCATTGCCGGTCTTTACCGCTGCATGAAACGTCTGGGGCTTAAAACAAGCAAGCCCAAGAAACCTGTATATCAGCCAAAACCATATCAGCAGGCAACCTTCCCCGGAGAAAAAGTTCAGATTGATGTCAAAGTCGTTCCCTCCGCCTGCATTGTCGGACAGGCAAAAGAGCAGGGCGAGAAGATGTACCAATACACAGCGATTGACGAATGTACACGCTTTCGCTTTATTGCGGCATTTAAGGAGCAATCAACATATTCATCCATGCTTTTCCTGCAGCAGCTCATCCGTCGTTTCCCGTTCAAGATACATAAAGTACAGACAGATAACGGGGCGGAGTTTACCAAGCGTTTCCAAGCGGCGGATGAAGAAAATCTAACGCTGTTTGAAAAGGAGTTAAAGCGTCTTGGCATTGCACACCAGAAGATTCGCCCCTATACACCGAGGCATAACGGTAAGGTAGAGCGTTCCCACCGAAAGGACAACGAGGAGTTTTACGCCACGCATACGTTTTACTCGTTTGAGGATTTCAAGGTGCAGCTTGCACGGAGAAACAGGGAGTATAACAATTTTCCGATGCGTCCCCTCGGATGGAAGTCTCCTCGTGAGACTCTTTCTCTGCTTCTCTCTTGTGTAACATATGATTGACAAACCTACAAAAACAAACACCGGTTTCTTTGATACAAATTGCATTTCCAACCACGTCGAAATCGACCGGTTTAACCGTGTCGGATGCGAGGCGGTTAGACCGTATAGCGGAATGATCTGAACTATGGTATACTGGATGCGTTGCCTCCTCCATACCGGCACGGGAAGGAGGTGTGTCAAGAATGATCGATTCGTTTATGCTCTCCGTTTTGGCGGGGATAGTCTGCCACTATCTCTGCAAATGGCTTGACGGATGAGAAAAAGGCAACAAGCCTAGGTGTTAAACCCTGCCTGCAATATGGGAACAGAAAAGCCCCCAAGCTGGAATCTTGGGGGCTTTTCGTGTGTCAATTATGATCGCTTCGTTTGCCAAGCACATTATATCACAAGTCCCCGATGATATGCAAGTGATATGTTTCCGCCTACGATGGCGGCTTTTTATGCCATTTTTGCGGCAGCGATAGAGGAGGATGTTCATGCAGCCTTTTTCGGCGTGTGTTATCCAGCAGGGCGATGCTCATAGTTCACAACAGACATTTCCGTCGGAGCGTGGCGTAGGGATTCGACAATCTGTTCAAGCACACGGGCAACCTCATCGCTATAGGTGGTATCCCCACACTGGGAGCAGACGTAGGAAGGAACGTCCTTGATGATAATGATGTGATCTCCGAGGTCAACCATGAACGTGGTTTTTTTCTCCTCAAGCGATCCTTTGCACATAAAGCAGTTCACTGTGTTTTCTCCTTTTGTGTCTTTCCGTCGGATTCCCAACGTTCGGGATCCGGATAATAGGCGGTGATGAGATGAAGAGCATCGATGCCGATGCCGCAAACAACATGAAGCCATGCATTCTTTACCGTCACGCCGAAGATCAGATAGCTTGGATGTGGATAGTCTTCGGGATAACGCTCGATAATTTCGCCCGTTTCAAGCGCGTGCGTCACATCGTCGATGGATACGCCGCGTTGAAAGAGACGCAGAAGTATGTGATTCGTCCATTGGAGGTTATGCGTGGAACATCGCTCTTGAATCGTTTTCAGTATGGCGGTATCTTTTGCACGGTCAAAGTCGAATATGTCCATACCGCTTCCTTCCTACCGCCTACGATGGCGGCTTTTTATGCCCTCCAACCATCCGAGAGAAAGTGGTGCACATCAAGACTGGACAGAAAGCCTCTCGCGCAATGCAGTTTGCAGAATCTGTGAGAAATTGAGCCGCTGACGCTCGGCAAGTTCGTTGAGATACCACGGGATTGTCAGCGTCTTTTTCACGGGGCGGTTGTTCATCTCGGCGCGCATGGAAAACATATTCGCATCAAGGAGACAGAGAACATCGCCCTGCTTCGTTGAAAGTGTGTCAAATGCGCTGGGCTGCGGGATGGTCTCGCCGTCCTGCTCGATTCCCCAGAGATGCAGAGCAAGCCCCTCTTTTGCGGCGGCAAAGGCTTCGTCTGCGGTCGCTCCTGTTGCAATGCAGCCGGGCAGGTCGGGGAAGTACACACCGTAATGTCCGTTTGTCTTTTGCAGAATAGCGGGGTAGGTATAGCTATCGGGAAGATGTGCCATTGTATATACCTCCTTAACGGTCAAGTAATCCTGCTTGCGTCAAAATGGATTTCTCTATGTCGGGGGAAACATCATCACTCTCACGATGTCCCGAGATCGTGACGCGTCCCGGTTTTGTCGGATGCTTGAATTGGCGATGTGAACCTCTTTGCGCAACGAGTTTCCAACCATCTGCTTTGATGATGCATAAAAGATCACGCACTTTTCTCGGCATAAGGATTCCTCCTACATAATACTACACGTAGAAAGTACGTGTAAATAGATCCAACCGCCTACGATGGCAACTTTTTTATGCCATTTTTGCGGCGGCGTTTCCAGAGGAGGAGGCTGACGCAGCCTCTTTTTCTGCGATGAGTTCGGCACGATAGGCGGCTACGTCAGCTTCGATTTCCTCAAAGCTTTATAATTAGCACTTGCTAAAAGTCAAAAAAACAAATAAAACAGAACGAAAGCCCTTGAACCCTTGAGATACAAGGGCTTACAGAACTGCATTTATGGATTTGTCTACCGTTTGTCTACCGTATCACTTGCCTACAATGCCGTCGAAGATACGCGCAGTCTCTCTCTTCATATTGTCTGTATCATGCGCATAGAGATTCTGCGTAATGGTTGCATCCGCATGACCGAGACGCGCTGCGACATCAACGGGCTTCGCGCCGGCTTCGATGAGACGGGTTGCGTGGGTATGGCGGAAGCTGTGTGAATTCAGATGGAGCGGCTGCAAGATTCGCTTGATGTGATCGTAGCGATAGGGCACGCCGTTCGGTTTGAGACAGACAAGTGTGCGGCGGATATAACCTGCAGGCGGAGGCAGCTTCTTCGGCAGAAGAACAAGGCTGCGCCTGTCCCGTGTATCCTCGTAGGCGAGCTGATACGCCTCACCGAGACGCATCTCATCCGCCGCCTGTACTGACTTGAGCGTGCGCAGATAGGCGAGAAGAACAGAATCCGCATAGAAGGTGCGCTCACTCGTATCCGTTTTTGGTGTCTCAAAATAGCTGGTGTAGAGAAGTTGACGCTCAATGGAGATTTCCCCCGTCGAAAGGTTAATATCGTCCCATGTGAGACCGAACACCTCGCTGATTCGCATCCCCGTGTGATACAGAATCTTGAGCGCGCCGTAGTATTTGCAGGTTGGCGGGATGGCGGCGAACTGCTCCGAGGAGATCACCGTACGCATCCTGACCTTACGCGGGGCGCTCTTTGGGATAGAGATCCCCGTTGCCGGATTCGCTGAGATAAGCTCAGCAGGATAGACGGCGTACTTCATCGCCATAGAGAGAATCGCCTTTGCAAGGTGAATCGTCTTATAGGCGTAGCCCTTCTTTGCGAGTTCACGCAGCCATACATCCACATTGCGCGGTCGGATGTCCTGCACATTCAGATCACCAAGGTAGGGGAGAATGCGTGCGCGGGCGGTGCTCTCGTATGAGCTATAGGTGCTGCGCTTGAGATTCGCCTGCATGACATTTTCAAGCCATGCGGTGAGATAGTCACGCAGCTTCACGCGCTCCGACGTGATACCAATATTGCCGCTTTTCCAGTCGGCATAGGCTTTGATACCTGCCTCTCGTGCATCCTTTTCGTTGACATAGCCTCCTTTCTCCTTCATGCGGCGTGGGTTTCTTCCAATCTCGAAACTGTACGAGAATGTATTTCCACGCTTGCGTATGCGTATCTTGGACATAAATAAAACCTCCTTGTGTTTACAAAGGAGGCGAATCATGGTAGTATGTAAGTGCAATAGGGCATGATTCGCGTCATGTCTGCCGCTCGGTGTTGGTAGCACCGAGCGGCTTTTGTTTGCATTTTGCCGACGTTGGCAAATTGCATTTTTAACCTCGTCGAAATCGACCAGTTTAACCGTGTCGGATGTGAGGCAGTTCGGTCACGGCTCACAAACACCACAGGGTTCATAACCGTCGGCAATAGCCTCATCACGCGAACCGTAGTGAACAAAGTGCGGCGCATCGGGGTGTTTGATCGTACGGCAATCCGCATAGTGGAACTTGCCCGACTTTGTGTTTGCGAGGTAATCTGATGCAAGCGTGGGCGTGGCGATGGACAGAGCCATAGCCGCGACAGTTGCGAGGGCGATTTTTTTCAGCATATACAATCCTCCTAAAAATCTCGTACGGGAAGGACTCCGGCAAGAAAAACGATGAAACAAATGACCCGTATGACGATAACGCCATACGGGTCATTTCTTATGCTCTCGTGGAGCATGAATCAGATGTTGCGGCTCATGACCGCTTTGTATCTGCATTATAACCCGTATAAACCACTTTGTCAATTTTCAAAGAACAACAACTGAATTTTATCCTGTATGGAGGTCATTGCAGAAGCGGATAAACATTCACCTGCCAAATAATCCCTTGCCTTTGTTGGCGTAATGATTCGCATTTTGCTGATCGTACACATCTGTCCGACATCAGCAATCGTCTCATCGTACATATCGGCAGTGGTGTGGTTATGTCGGTTGAGAATATCCTTGACCTCTGTCCCGATATTGACCGTGTAGATGGAGAGATAGCGCGTATCTTTTCCCTTGTTGCTGCGCAGAGGGACAACCGTCAGTTGATTGTTATGCTTTGAACTCCGTACATCCATCACAACCGCATAATGCGCCCCGCCAAGCTCACTGCCGATACGATAACCGAAATCGACGAGAATCACCTGACCGCGCCGATAGTTGATGTTATAGTTCGGGCGAAAACGCTGCTCATTCAGCTGATAGGAAAGATATTTACCGAGCCACAAGATAAAGATGGCGGCTTTTTTGTAGTTGGATCTCAGTTGGTCATGGATATAATGATAGTATCGGCGCAGCGTCTGCGAACGCAGTCTTATGAGATGAACTCGATTGTTCGGGTCTTTATAGTCCATCATCATTCCTTCCTACCGCCTATGGGCGGTCTTTTTTTATGCCATTTTTGCGTATGGAAAATACGTCATGAAGGTGCTATAATGAATTTGCACATACGGAGCATCTTCATGGTGTTTCGGCGGGCGGCGATATTGTCAGTATCGCTTGCCCATGTAAGACCGTTTGCGTTGTCAGCGCGGGCGGTCTTTTTTATTTTGTCAGGATAATGTGAGTGTCGCCGGATTTATCGGTGAACTTCCCAGTCATGAGCAGACGAAGAAATTCATCCTGTCGGCAAGTAAAAGCCCGCTTCTTTTCGACGCGATCATGCGCCTCGTTGGGACGATATAGAGAGAATCGAACATCTCCGTAAGAGGGAAAGAAACGGCGAATGATTCCGTTTCGAGGAGGGCGTTTTTCACTTGGCGGGACGGGGACTTCACCGAATGAAACTTCAACGTCAACAGAGGAAGGGGACGCATCATCAATCTGTAAAGAGCAGCGCAGAACTTTCAGAGCATCGCCCCATTGAACCTCGTACGCAATCGGATCGGAATAAAAGACTTGACCGAGTGAGAAATTATACACTTCGCCCTGCGTCAGCACATTCTCCTTGACGGTGACCTCCTTTCCATTCTTAGTAGTTTTAACAATAACACCATCCCGCCTCATGGCGATAAGAGAATATACAATGTCAAGAGATGGGAAATTACAAGGACGCACAACGAACGCCCACCCATCAGCATAGCCTTTGGAAAAATCAGCCATCAACTCAGTCGAGCGCTTCAGTGAGATGGAACGATATACGCCCAACTCAGCCGCCAACCTATAGATATGCTTGCAAGGTAAACGTCGCTGACGAAAATCGACGCATTTGCATTTCGTTAGGCTAGTTTCATAAGAATGTCCGGAGTCCCTTGAACCGGAATAAACTAACCCAGTTCCAGCTACACGATCAATCTGAATAACCCTGAGTTCTGTCAAACGATCTTGACGTTGTAATTGCTCCGGCGTGTTATGTAAATCAACACTCTCCTCAGAGAAGAAATCTATAACATCCATTATCAGACCTCCAAAAATACGAGCCGCCCTAGGAGCGGTCTTTTTTATGCCATTTTTGCGGCAACCTTTGCAGCCTCATCATAGGCTTTATGGTATTCATATTTCATGACTGATCCATCCACGCTGTTGCCCTATGGGCGTTATTTTTCTTATCAGCCGTCCTCATCGGGCGGTTTTTTTGATTGGATTAGGAGGCGGTAGTTTCGTCCCACGACTTGGTGGATTTGCTCAAATGCTGCTCGTGCAGCTTGTCAATCATGCTGTCTACAAGCTCACGTCCAGCATCGTCTAGTGCGCGGTATTTGGTTATCAAGTTAACCTCATGATCGGAAAAGAGGAAATAGGAAGAAGAATCCTTGCCCTTGTACTTGTTATATATGTATTCGACAGGAACACCTAAAACATGGCAAACGCGAATGAGTACCTCAATATCAACTTTCATGCTGTCACGTCGAATCATGCTATACAACGTTTGGGGCGGGACAGATGCTTCTTGTGCTAATTTGTTGACGTTTGTTCCTCTCTTATCTATCAAGGCAGACAGGATGTTTCCAATTCCCATAAACCCACTCCTTTCAATAAGGTTGATTTAACTATAAGCAAATAAAGCAAAAATGTCAACAAAAAAATATGCAGATGAATAAAAAATTGTTGACAAAATTATTCAAAAGAATATAATAAGAGCATAGAGATATTCAAACGAATAAAAAAGGGGGGAAGGATCGTGTATAAAAATTTGAAAGCTCAGATGACGGCGCATAATGTAACTATAGAGCAAATGTCACGTTTACTGAATGTTCATCGAAATACCGTTGCAAACAAATTGGACGGTGGGGCTTTTACCGTTGAAGAAGCGTTTATCATCAAGGAATATATGTTTCGACAGTTTGATTTGTCTTATTTGTTTAAGCGGGAACTTTCAGACGTGACTGCCGCCGATGGCGGCAAAGAAAAACAGCCCGCATGAGCGGGCGAGGAGGTGAGGAGATGAAGGAGTTGCCTCTGGCAGGTGGAGAGCGCAGAGTTCGCCTCATTACGAGAGTTTCATCCAAAGAACTGGAGGAGGTTATGGAGGTGAACCCTCTATATTATGTTGATAGGGTGTCAAATCCATACGATGCCGAGTTCCGAAAGATGTGCCGCAAGGCGCGACTTCAAGGAATCGAAAGAAGTAAGGTCATGCAGTGATTCCGGCAGGTAGTCAAGTTCGAGATCCCCAGCGTCAAGTTCGGTTTGAATATACTGCATGGCGTAATATGCTGCGATGATTTCTGTTCTTGTGAGAGGAGAGACTGCATTATCTTCATCCGGGAAGGGAGAATTTTTCAATTTTGAAACAGCGGACGCAACCGCAGAGCGTACGCCATGATCTGGGACAGGAATATCAAACTCGTAGATTTCAGTGTCGTAGAAATATAAGGCGTCAAGAATCATTTGCCAGTCGCATTGGCTCATAAAAATGTAGGCAGTAATTTTAGGCGTACGTTTCCGTTTTCCCATGAGAGGTCATCCTTTCTGGAAGTAAAGAGCGAGATACGTCAATCATAGCATGGAGAAAGGACTAGGGCAAACAAAATGAAAAACACACGCGCCCGCATTTGCCGCGACACTTGTCATCGGGTATCTCTCACTCACCGAGTTCATTTCAATCCTTGAGAATATGCAGAACGCGGGGATTGACGAGGCGGGGGCACTCGTTGAAATGGCACGCCGCAAAGGCGGCATTGGAAAGAGTACGGGCGAGAGCCCCAATGAGAAAGGAGAAAAATGACATGGAGCGCATTCCAATCGTAGAGACCTATCTGGAGATCGACCATAACCGGCTCACCGCACGGCGCGTGACCGACCAGATCGTCATCCACCACACAGGCAACGCGGTGGATGACGACCTCTCGGCGGCGGAGATTGACGCAAGTCACAAAGGGCAGGGGTGGACGTGCATCGGCTACCACTACGTCATCCGCAAGGATGGAACTGTGGAGGTCGCTCGTCCGCACTGGACAGTGGGAGCGCACGCCTACGGACACAACAGTCACACCATCGGGATTCATGTGTGCGGGAACTTCGAGGAGGCGGAGCCGACGGATGCACAGATCGAGAGCCTTGCTATGCTGCTCGCGAACCTCTGTACCGACTACGGGCTGCCGATTGACCGCGACCACATCATAGGGCACAGGGAGCTCATGCCGACCGCGTGCCCCGGTGAGAATCTCTTTGCCGAGATGGATACGGTTGTCGGAAAGGCGAATTTTTACGCTGAGCAGTGAGGAGGGCTATGGTGGACGAAGAGAAACGAAAGAAGCAAGCGCATATAATCGCACTCCTTTTGACCGTGGTCATCGTGATCTTCGGTTTTGCCTATGTGCTTGGGCACTATGCAGGTCATGCGGCAACACAGGAAAAACCCGCTGTCATGACACAGGAGCAGACGCAGGATGCGGCGGTACTGCGGGCGCAGCTCGATATTTCCCGTGCCAATGCGAATGCCCTGCAACAGCGGCTTGCGGAGGCACAGGCAGGACAGCGTGCGCCGACAACGACGTACTATGTGAGTGCGCCAACGGTAGAGCGGGCGGCGCAGGTCGTTGAGCGGCAGATACGGGAGGACGACCCGACACTACCGAGGGCGGCACGGGAGAAGTCTGACCGCACCGTCGTCACACCGATCACGAAGGATAAGGATGGCAAGCAGTTGCCAACTGAAAAGCAAAAAGTTGACGTGTATAAGATCAACCTCCGAAAAGACCACCGCATCAAGGCGGGCGCATCCGTCATCGACGGCAAGGCACTCATGTCGATTGGCTACGAGCAAGGGCGATTTGAGGCATTGGCACATTTTGACGGCGGGCGATATAAGGGTGCGACCGTCACATACAATATCATAGAGTGGTAATTCATCCTGGAGCTTCGGCTTTGGGGCTTATTTTTGTATACATTTCAAAATGATAAAATTTGTCTACAAAAATGGATTGAGGGACGGCGCAGCTTGCGTCATCCCTCATCTTTTTGTCTACCATTTGTCTACCGTTTGCCTACAAAAACCATGATTCACCGCCATAAACTGCTATAATCGGATAAAATAAAAGAGTAGGTGATATTTTCCTTCAGCCTTGCGGCTGTAAGGACGAGTGAAACTTTTCATAAAGTGTCATAATTAGCACTTGCTAAAAGTCAAAAAAACAAATATAATAGAAAAAAGCACAATTAACGAATCGGAGAAGGTGATATGATGAGCAACATTGCCGATATGATTGAGTCCTACATTCTCCGTCAGCTGGCTTCGCGGCAGGACGGTCAGGTGGAGCTGCGGCGGACAGAGATTGCGGATGAGATTTCATGTGCACCGTCGCAGATCAGCTATGTGCTCGCCACGCGTTTTACGCAGGATCGGGGCTTTGTGGTGGAGTCGCGACGTGGTCTTGGTGGCTTTATCCGCATTGTGCAGGTGCCGCTGCATGACCTCGTCTATCGGGATATGATGTCGAAAATTGACGAGAACACGGATATGGAGACGGTGCAGTCGATGGTGCGTTATCTCGCTCAGCATGGGATGGTGGAGACACGTGAGGCGGCACTTCTCATGCAGATGGTGACAGGTCTCTTCCACTCGGAGACACTCGCTGCAAAGGAACGTGTTCAGATGCTCAAGACGATGATATCGACACTGGAGAATTTCAGATAGTTCGTCGATATATACATAGAAATGAACAATCACGCAATATGCGATGGAAGGAAATGCAATGATCTGTGAGGAATGCGGCCGCAACGATGCGATTGTGCACATTGTGCAGATTGGTCCGGGGGGGCGGAGTGAGAAGAATATATGTATGAGTTGTGCGGCTCGGTATGGGGCGTCGATTCTGCGTGCGCAGCAGGAAAATGTATCGGCAGAGGATTTCCTTAAAGGAATTTTTGGCAGCAACAAGCAGGAGCCTGCCGCAGAAGAAAACGCACCGCGTATCACATGCCCAAACTGCGGCATGAAATTTCAGGATTTCCAGCAGACAGGGCAGATTGGCTGCTCGGTCTGTTATGAAACGTTCCATCATGAGCTGACGCCGCTTCTGCGGCGCATCCATGGATCCAGTGTCCATCGGGGCAAGATTCCGCGCCGCTCGGGGAACTCGATCATGCTCCGTCAGGAGGCGGAGCAGCTGCGCACCCGTCTGAAGGAGGCGGTGGCACGCGAGGAGTATGAGAAGGCGGCAGAGTACCGCGATCAGATTCGCAGTCTGGAGCGTCGGATGGAGGAGGAGTCCTATGGCAGTTAATGCGCTCCTTCAGAGCAGTCGGCTCTCATGGTTTGGTGCAGAGGGGGCGGACAGCGATGTTGTGCTCGCCAGTCGTGTGCGTCTGGCACGCAATCTCGTCGGACTTCCGTTCCCGGGACGTGCCGATCTCGGTCAGCTGGCAGAGATCCGGCAGTGTATCGATGTGGCTCTTGCAGATCTCGGTACGGAGCTTGGACAGCCGATTGACCGTATTGCACTTGACCAGCTCACGGCACTGCAGCGCGGTGTGCTGATCGAAAAACGTCTTGTCAGTGAAAAGTTTGCTGAGATGCTGCCGCACCGCATGGCATATATCAGCCGGGATACGCGTATCAGTATTCTCGTCAATGAGGACGATCATCTGCGCATCCAGTCGATGACACCGGGGCTGTCGC
The DNA here is from genome assembly GCF_030644225.1 of Selenomonas dianae. Taxonomy (NCBI): domain Bacteria; kingdom Bacillati; phylum Bacillota; class Negativicutes; order Selenomonadales; family Selenomonadaceae; genus Centipeda; species Centipeda dianae. The sequence goes on from NZ_CP128650.1 coordinate 823,426, forward strand.
TCACGGCGGCGTTTGATATGGCATCACGGGTGGATGACTACATCGAGGCGCGGCTGGATCTTGCCTTTGATGAAACGATGGGCTATCTGACGGCGTATCCGACGAATCTCGGGACGGGGCTGCGTGCCTCGGTCATTCTTCATTTGCCGGGGCTTGTCTATACGCGCAACATCGAGAATATTGTCAACACTTCCCCACAGATCGGACTTTCTGTGCACCCGCTTGAGGGGCTTGGCGAGGGCGCACATCTCTATAAGATTTCCAATCAGTTCACCCTCGGTTATTCCGAGGCGGAGATGATCGAGAATTTGCAGACGACTGTGGGGGAGATTGTCGCACATGAGCGTCGTGCCCGCAAGGCACTTTCCTGCTTTGGGAAGGATGGCGTCGAGGATGGCATTTGGCGTGCGTTTGGCATTTTGTCCTACGCGCGCGCGCTGACGGAGCAGGAGCTTTTCACGCTTGTTTCACGCGTGCGCTATGGTATCGACCGGGGGGTCATCAAAGAGGTGGCACCGGATGCCTATGCAGAGATCCTCGTCGCAGCACGGGATAACTATCTCAAATATGTGGCAGAAAATGAGAATCTGTCTGCGGGGGAAATTAGTGCCGTACGCGCTGCACGTGTGCGTACGATCTTACAAAAATACAGAATACAGGGATGAGGAGGGGGACAGCTTGAACTACCGTCAATACTTCACACAGGCGGCAATCAAAGCCGTGGAATTTTCACAGTACATCGCACAGCGACGTGGAAAGGGATACATCGGTACGGGCCAGCTTCTGCTGGGTATTTTGCATATGCGCGAGACGATCTCGGCGGAGGTTATGGAAAAATTTGGTGTAGATTATGACAGCGTGGAACGTATTGTTCGCAGTGCGGACGGGTTTCAAGATGTCCTGCACCCCGCCGAGGATGCTCCGTACTATACACGACGTGCGCAGCGCGTCATGCAGGGGGCGATTGATACGGCACGTGAGGAGCGTTCCTTTGTGACGACAGAGCACATCCTGCTCAGTTTGCTTACCGAGGCGGAGGGCGGTGCCGTCCATTCGCTTGAGGAACTGGATGTCGACATCGAGGAGCTGCAGCGTGCGGTGCTTGAATGCATGAGCGAGGCAGAGGAGGAATCAAAGGAGAAGTCTGCACGTCAAAAAACGAAACGGGGAGGCGTCAAGGGGCTTCCCGCTTCGCTCAAGAAGTACGGGCGTGATCTGGTCGATGTCGCCCGTACGGGAGGGCTCGATCCCGTGATCGGGCGTGCGGGGGAGATTGATCGCGTGATCCAGATCCTCGCACGTCGTACCAAGAACAATCCCCTCCTCCTCGGAGAGGCGGGGGTTGGCAAGACTGCGGTCGCGGAGGGGCTTGCCCAACGCATCGCAGACGGGGAGGTACCGTTCCTGCTTGAGGATAAACGTGTCGTCACACTCTCGATGACGGCACTCGTTGCAGGGACGAAATATCGCGGTGAGTTCGAGGAGCGGCTCAAAAATGTGGTGGATGATGTCATCAAGGCGAAGAACATCATTCTTTTCATCGACGAGATCCATACGCTCATCCGCGCGGGCGGTGCGGAGGGGTCGCTGGATGCGGCGAACATCCTAAAGCCTGCCCTTGCGCGTGGGGAGATGCAGATCATCGGCGCGACGACACTCAGCGAGTATAAAAAGCACTTTGCAAAGGACTCTGCATTGGCACGTCGCTTTCAGACGGTTCTGGTGGATGAGCCGAACGAGGAGAATGCGGAGAAAATTCTCTTTGGTCTGCGCAGCAAATACGAGGAGTTTCACCATGCGCACATTGAGGATTCCGCCATTCGTGCAGCGGTACGCCTCGCCAAGCGTTACATCACGGATCGCTGTCTCCCGGACAAGGCGATTGACCTCATGGACGAGGCGGCATCGCGCGTGCGTATGAAGAGTGTGGGCAATACCGATCAGCTCATGGGGCTGCGCACAGAGATTGCAGAGACGGTGAAGCAGAAGGATGCCGCGATCAGCGGGCAGGACTATGAGGCGGCGGCGCGTCTGCGCGACCGTGAGCAGGAACTGCGTGCGCACCTTGAGGCATCGCGCCTTGGAGAGGAGCAGCGGGCGGAGGTTCTGGTTTCTGAGAACGACATCGCGGATGTTGTGGCACAGTGGACGGGCATTCCCGTCCAACGCATCGCTGCCAAGGAGTCCGACCGTCTGCTTGCTCTTGAAAAGCAGATCAGCCGGCGCGTGATCGGTCAGGACGAGGCGGTACGCGCAGTGTCCAAGGCGGTGCGCCGTGCGCGTGCGGGCGTGAAGGATCCGCGTCGCCCGATCGGCTCGTTCCTCTTTCTCGGCTCGACGGGGGTGGGCAAGACGGAGCTTGCGCGTGCGCTCGCGGAATCCGTGTTTGGAACGGAGGATGCGATCATCCGCTTCGATATGTCCGAATACATGGAAAAGCATACGACGGCGCGACTTGTCGGTGCGCCTCCGGGCTATGTCGGCTACGAGGAGGGCGGTCAGCTCACGGATGCCGTGCGCAAAAAGCCGTTTTCCATCGTCCTCTTTGATGAAGTGGAAAAGGCACATCCTGATGTTTTCCATATGCTGCTGCAGGTGCTCGAAGATGGGCGGCTTACGGACGGGCAGGGAACGGTGACGGATTTCCGCAACACGATCATCATTATGACATCGAACGCAGGGGCAAATCATCTGCGTTCCACAACGGGGACGATCGGCTTCACGGTCGGTCTGCAGACGAAGGATACAGACGAGGAACGCGTGAAGAAACAGGTTCTGGAGGAGGTGCGGAAGATTTTCCGTCCCGAATTTCTGAACCGCGTGGACGATATGATTGTATTCAACGCCCTCGGCACGCCGGAGCTGACGAAGATCGTGGATATTCTCTTGCGTGATGTAAAGGCACGCCTTGCCGAGCAGGAGATCAATATCGAGATCTGCCCGTCGGCGAAGCGTGTGCTCATCTCGAAGGGGACGGATGTGAAATTTGGCGCACGTCCGCTGCGCCGCGCGATACAGAAGAACATTGAGGACGAACTTGCAGAGCGTATCCTCGCGCGTGATTTTACGGCGGGCGATGTCATCTCCGTGCGCAAGGCGGGCGATGGACTGGACTTTGTAAAAAAGGACACAAGCCGCAATAAGCGCGTAAAGGGAGAGAAGCAGGCATCCTATCATGAAACCTGAGGCACAGCGCAATGTGCTTGCACCGCCGTCCCGCACGGGGCGTGCGGGGGATTTCCTCCTCAATCTGGGCTGGTCACTGTACTGGCTTGTGCGTGCGGTATTTCGTGTGCTGACATATCGGAAACGGAAGGGGCTGTAAACCGCAGTCCCTTTTCTTTTGTTAGGAGATTCTATGGCAAAGAAGAAAAAAACTGCGTATGTCTGTCAAAATTGCGGTTATGACACGTTCAAGTGGATGGGGAAATGTCCGGGCTGCGGGGCGTGGAACTCCCTTGTGGAGGAAATCATAACGCCCTCCGTAGAGGAACAACGTGGGATCGGAACGATTCAATCCGAGCCGCCGCAGTCCATCGGCAGCATCGCCGTTGAGGATCTGCCGCGCTTTTCGACGGGATCGGGCGAACTCGATCGCGTGCTCGGCGGCGGTGTGATTCCCGGCTCGATGGTGCTTATCGTGGGCGACCCGGGGGTTGGCAAGTCGAGTCTGACGCTGCGCATCTCGGCAGATATTGCGCGCGCAGGAAAGCGCGTTCTCTATGTGACGGGAGAGGAGAGCGCACGCCAGATCCGTATGCGCGCGGATCGTCTGCACGCGATTGCGGATGATCTGCTCGTCGTCAGCGAGACGAACCTCGATGCGATCTGTGCCCATGTGGAGCGCGAGCAGCCCGCACTTTTCATCATCGACTCCATTCAGACCATGTACCGCCCCGACATTGAGAGCGCACCCGGCAGTGTCTCGCAGGTGCGCGAGTGTGCAATGGAACTGATGCGTGTGGCAAAGACAGCTGGTATCGCCGTATTCGTCATCGGGCATGTGACAAAGGAAGGCAGCCTCGCAGGACCGCGTGTTCTTGAGCACATTGTCGATACGGTGCTCTACTTCGAGGGCGAGCGCAACGCCGAGTACCGCGTGCTGCGTGCCGTGAAGAATCGCTTTGGCAGCACGAACGAGCTCGGGCTCTTTGAGATGCGCGATGTCGGATTGGTCGATGTTCCCGATGCCTCGAAACTCTTTCTCTCGGAGCGTGCGATGGAGAGCGGCTCGATCATCGTGCCGACCGTGGAGGGGACGCGTCCTCTGCTCGTCGAGGTGCAGGCACTTGTTGCGCCAACCCCGTACCAGCCGCCACGCAGGACTGCGGACTCTGTGGATGTGAAGCGTATCCAACTGCTTCTTGCCGTGCTCGAAAAGCGCGTGAAGCTGCCCATCGGTGCGGCGGATGTTTATGTCAAGGTGGCGGGGGGCATCCGTCTCGACGAACCTGCCGCCGATCTGGCACTCAGCGTTGCAATGGCATCCAGCTTTGCGAATCGTCTGCCGCGCCCACATATGGTCGTCTGCGGCGAGGTTGGACTTTCGGGCGAAGTGCGTGCCGTATCCCAGGCGGAGTTACGCGTCGCCGAGGCGCGGCGGCTCGGTTTCAAGGCAGCCCTCCTGCCCATGAAGAACTATCGCCAGCTGCAGGGGAAATTTGATGATATGGCAATCTTTGGTGCAGAGAGCATCGGCGATGCGCTGAAATGTGCCATGCCAAAAAATATTTAAGAGGGGACGTATTTGTTTCGATAAAAGAGTAGAAGAGGTGATGTGTAGATGAATGCAAGTAATCTCATGGCTGTATCGACAGCCGATGGGATCTCTGCGGGGGCAGGAGCACCGAAGGGGCGCACCGAGACCGCGGGGAATCGTGCGCAAACAGCCTCAGGGAAGAATTCGTTCAGCGATACATTTGGCGCACTGCAAAAGGGAATGGGTGCAGACGCGTCAAAGACCGAGATGCGTGAAGCTCCTGTAAAAACGGCACAGACGAAGGTGCCTCAGACGGGAAGCACCGTACCGTCGCCGGACACACAGGATGTGACGGCAGAAATGCCGAAAATGGTCGATCAGAAAACAGGGATCGACGCCAAAAAAACCTTATCCGTGGATGATCCCACGGCCGATGCTTCTGCTGTGGCGGCATTGGCGGCGCTTGTAAACACGGATCGAACAAGCGTGGATGTAAATGTGAATGAGGGGCTGGATGCTGCGCTCACAGAGATCCTTGAGCGTTATGATTTGACGGCGGAACAGCTCGGTGACAAAAAGCTGCAAACTGCCGTGCAGAATCTCCTGCAGCAGATGCCGGAGGAGGGGGTGAAGAGCCGTAATCTCCTTCTTGCACTGGAAGGAAATCCTCCGACGCAGTCGGTCAGTGCAGAAGAGCTTACGACCGTGCAGGAGTCTGTGTCAGCGGTGTCACGTACCTCCCTGCAGTCTGCTCCCACATCGTCCCAAGTTCCGCGTCTGGCGGCACTGGATGCCGTACCTCCCGCACAGCTGCGTGCAGCACTGGCGGCTTCGGCTGCATCGACTGAGGTGCAGATGCCCTCTGTCGATGCGGCGACAGAGGATGCTGTCGCGCCTTTGTCGGAGCAGTCCTCTGCAATGGACGATCTGATACCGCGCAATCCTGCGTCATCCGGCGCTTCTGCGCGTTTTGAGGAGATGGTCGCACCTGTGGAGATGCAGCAGTCCCCTGTGAAGTCAATGGCGGCGGACATCGTTGCCGCGCCGCTTTTGCGGGCACAGGCGGAGACGGCTTCTGCCGCTGCGCAGGGAAAATCTGCCGTGGATCTCGTTGGAGAGAATCTGATCGGTGAGGAGACTGCCGCAAATCCGCTCACCGTCCTTGCACAGCGTACGATGCGTCATGATACGATGCAGGGCGATACGACGGGGCAGCAGAGCAGTGCACAAGAGGAGCAGTCACTGGCAAGCGGGCAGCAGGATGTGCGCATGGCATCGGACACGGTCTTTGAGATTCCGACGCGCTTGGCAGAAACGATGCCGCAGCCCGCACAGCCCATCGCTGCACAGACGGGAGCGAATCCGCTTCCCATGCAGGATGTCAATGCTCCCGTACAGACGCAGGAGGCACAGCGTCCGCAGCCGGACTATGAGATCCCGCGTCAGATCGTCGAGCAGGCGCGCCTTTTGCGCACGCTCACGGACACGCAGATGGTCATTCGGCTCAAGCCCGAACATCTCGGTGAGCTGACCCTGCGTGTCGCTGTCGGGTCGGATGGCGCGGTGCAGGCTTCCTTCCATAGTGACAATGCCCATGTGCGGAACGTCATAGAGAACTCCCTTGTCCAGCTTCGACAGGAACTGACCAACCAAGGGATCAAGGTCGACCGCGTCGGTGTGTACGCAGGTCTCACGGATGGTCAGATGCCGCAGGGGCAGGGACAGGAAGCGTGGCAGCAGCAGAGCAGCCACCGCAGCGAGACACAACGTTACACGCGCGGTGATGCCGACGACTATCTTGATGAGATAGACGGACTAGCGCCGATCACAGCGGAGGAGATGGGCGGCAGTGTCGGCGCAGATGGCGTAGACTATCGCGTATAGCGAGGAGGAAATATCGTGGCAAGTTCAAACCCGCTCAATACCATTACAACCGGTGGTGTTACGCAGAAGCTCTCTGAGTACGAAGCGGCACAGAATCAGGCAAAAGCGAAGGATAAGAAGAACGATACGCTCGGAAAGGATGCTTTCCTGAAGTTGCTCGTCACACAGATGCGCTATCAGGATCCGCTCGATCCGCAGGACAACAGCCAGTATCTCTCGCAGCTCGCGCAGTTCTCCGCGCTTGAGCAGATGACCAACGTTTCCAAGGGACTTGAGAACGTGTCGAAGATCGTCGACAATATCAACTCCTCCGTCCTCATCGGACAGTTGAGCAATATGATCGGACAGCCCGTCCAGTGGAACAGCGTGGTTCTGGGTGCGGATAAAAAGCCGCTCAAGAACAGCGATGGAACGGTGAAGACGCAGAGCTATGAGGGCAAGATCATCGGTGTGAGCATCACCGACGGTCAGCCGAGCGTCATTGCTGACGTGAACGGTAAGACACATCAGGTTCAGGTATCCGACATCGTGCGTGTCGGCCGCCTTCAGGCAGAGAAGCCGAAACCGTGAGTAAAAAGCGACCTGCGAAGACATATTCCTTCGCGGGTCGCTTTTTTAGAAATCGTTGATAAAATGAAGTCTGTTCTGTTACTCAAATGATGCATTAGGGGTGTTTGTATCGTCGAAGCGACGGATCAGGAACTGCTGAAAGCAGATTGCCGCCGGTGGCAGTTGACGCTGTGTGTTCCATGCGACACCGACGGCACGCTTGCAGATTGGGAACGAAACGGGGATGTAGCGCAGCTCCGGATGCTCGACCCCGGCGAGTTTTGGCAGGAGGCTCACACCGAGCCCCGCAGCGACCAACCCCGAGATGGTCGATACATCGTCGCCTTCGAACGTGATTTCGGGATGAATGCCCGCGAGGTCGAAGAATTGATCGACGAGGATGCGCAGACTGTAGCTGCTCTTCATCGCGATCAGCGGTTCATCCTCAAGCTCACGTAGATTGATTTGCTCGCGGTCGGCAAACGGATGCCCGAGCGGCACGGTGACGAAGAGTTCCTCTGACCAGAGATAGACCCACGCGCTGTATTCCGTCGTTGGGATGGTGGAGCAGAGACAGAGATCCGTTTCCCCTGCCGCAACCTGCTGTGCCAGTGTGGACGAGTCCTGCTGATTCAGTTGTACACGGATGTCGGGGAAACTCGCGCGAAAGTCCTGCAGAATATGTGGCAGGACATAGCTGCCAAGCGAGTGGATGAACGAGAGCCTGAACTCGGTGGAAACCTCTGCGTGTGCGCTGTTCGCCTCCTCGCGTGCGCTGTCCACCTCGCGCAGAATGCGGTCTACGCGGCGCAGAAGCCGTTCTCCCTCCGATGTCAGCTCGATTTCTCCATCGTGACGCTTGAAGAGGGGGATCTCAAGATCCTTTTCCAGTTTTGCCATTGAGCGGCTGAGTGCGGGCTGCGTCACATCCAGCATCCGCGCTGCGCGTGTAAAGTGGCGGATGTTTGCCATAACTTGAAAGTATTTTAATTGTGCAAGTTCCATTCGATTATTCCTTTCTGGTATTTTATTATATCTGTAGAAAGGATAATATTCAATGAAGGAAAAGAAAAATTCTATGTAGGTTTTTTATATTTTCTATTACTGATTGTTATAAGATGTGTTCATCCAGAAAGTACTTAGGCCGCATAAAATTGTAAAGTTAATTTTTTTGAAAAACGATATATTTAAATAGAGGAAAAATATAACTTGTTATATGAAAATGAAAGGAAGAGGATCATGAGAATCGAGCAAACGTCAGCGGATGTTCTTGGACGGATGAATCAGACGCAAGGTGTAAAGAAACATAATGCGGGCGACTTTGCGTCGGTGCTTTCATCGGTTCAGTCCGAGCAGACGAAGAAGGCGGCGGAGAAAGAGCCGAAGGTCGGGAATCCTCTCGGTATTCCCGACGAGGAGTATCGGTGGTATTTCAGCGGTCTGCGTTATGATGCCGATCACGTTGCATATTTTCCACCGCATGACGCTCCGGTCGAGCAGCAGCGTGCTTGGTATGAAGCCGTCAAAGGCTTGTCTCATTCGGAGATGCAGTCGTTCATGTCGGATCTTTCGTTGGCTTTGCGCGGTGAAAAAGATTACCTCAGCTATGATGAGATGACCGAAAAAATTCAAAAGCTCGGCTATCGCGGCGTTCTGGAAGAAGGTCAAAAATGGATGAAGGAGGTTGCACATGACAGCGCCGGCGTTGTAGATGAGGAGAGCTTTGCGATCATCAAGCGCCATCTCCGTCTGTATGATGAGCTTCTCGATGAATGGCTCAAAGGAGAGAAGAAGGAGGACAAGTGAGGCAAGGGTATTGACGTGGGAACGATTACGTCTGCGCAATACGATGAAGGGGCACGGAAGGCAGCCCCTTCATTTTTTTCTTGACAACTTCGATATGTTCTGTTAATATATCCCATGTCGTTGATGAAGCGAAAAAAGAATATGGAGTGGTACTCAAGAGGCTGAAGAGGACGGTTTGCTAAATCGTTAGAGTGGGTAACCGCTGCGAGAGTTCGAATCTCTCCCACTCCGCCATTTTTGTTCTAAGCCTTATCGGGCTTTTTTTGTTTTTAAGGAGATGTTTACATGGAGATGCAGGGCACGCCGCCGTCCTTTATTGAGCGGTATTTCAAGATACGGGAGAAGGGCTCGTCCGTCCGCACGGAACTCATTGCGGGGCTGACGACCTTTATCGCAATGGCGTACATTCTCTTCGTCAACCCGAACATTCTTGCCGATGCGGGGATTCCGAAGGATGCGGCGATTGCCTCGACGATCTGGATTGCGGCACTCGCCTCGATGGCGATGGGCGTCTTTGCGAACTATCCCGTCGCACTCGCGCCCGGCATGGGGCTCAATGCATTCTTTGCCTACTATGTCTGTGGTGTGCTCGGACTGCACTGGACGGTTGCACTCGGTGCGGTGTTCTTCTCCGGTGTGCTCTTCCTCATTCTGACAGTCGGCGGGATTCGGCAGGCGATCATCAACGCCGTGCCGCGCGATCTGAAACTCGCAATCAGCGTCGGTATCGGGCTTTTTATTGCATTCATTGGGCTCAAGGGCACCGGGCTGATTGTCGAGAACTCCGCGACGTATGTTTCGCTCGGTCATGTGACCGCACCGACGACGCTGCTCTCGCTGTTCGGTCTGCTCTTTACGGCGGCACTCATGGCACGCAATGTCCACGGCTCGATCCTCATCGGCATCTTTGTCACGACGGTGCTTGCGATGGTGCTTGGCATGACGCCCGCGCCGCAGGGGTTCGGCGATATTGTCAGCACGTCGCTGCCGCACATGGGCGGGACGTTCGGCCAACTCGATCTCGCGGGTGCATGGAACTACGGCCTTGTTTCGATCATCTTTACGTTCACGGTAGTGGAGCTCTTCGATAATATGGGGACGCTCATCGGCCTTACGACGAAGGCGAAGATGGTGAAACCTGACGGGCATATCGAAAACATCGACAAGGCACTGACGACGGACGCGGTCGGGACGATGGTGTCCGCCGTATTTGGTACGTCCACGGTTACGTCCTACATCGAGAGTGCGGCGGGTATTGCTGCCGGCGGGCGTACAGGACTGACGGCTCTTGCTGCGGGCGTGCTCTTTCTCGCTGCGCTCTTCTTTACCCCGCTCATCGGGCTTGTACCCGCCTTTGCGACAGCTCCCGCGCTCATCCTTGTCGGCGCACTGCTCATGTCCGAGGTCGGCAAGATCGACTTCTCGGATTTTACGAATGCACTTCCTGCATTCCTCACAATCATCATGATGCCGCTCACGTCGAGCATTGCGAACGGCTTTGCGTTCGGCTTCATCAGCTATACCATTATGAAGCTCTTCGCGGGGCAGTATAAGAAGGTCAGCTGGATCATGTATTTGGTCTCGATCGCGTTTCTCATCAATCTGGCGCTGCGTTCGTAACGCGCGGGGAGGGGCTTGCAAATGAAACGATGGATGGCATCCGTCCTTGCGGGAGCAGTGCTCCTCGCAGCACAGTTTTTCGCGGGCTGCACGGCTGCACCTGCCTCCGATGCCCCCAAACAGGCGACGCAGGGGGAGATCACCGTTAAGGTGCTGAACATCGGGCAGGGCGACTCCATTCTCATCCAGACGGGGGAGAAGACGGTGCTCGTCGATACGAGTGATGTGGACGAGCGCGACAAGCTGCGTGCGGAGTTGAAAAAGGCGGATGTCAAGAAAATTGACACAATCATCCTCACGCACCCGCACGCCGATCACATCGGCGGCATGGATGTCCTGCTCAACGAGTATCCCGTCGGCATGGTCTACGACAACGGAATGCCCTCGACCTCGAAGCTCTACCTCGGCTATGTGAAAAAGCTCAAGGAGAAGAAGATCGAGCGCAAGGGGCTCGTCGCGGGCGACCGTGTCGATCTCGGCGGCGGCGCGGTGTTCGAGGTGCTTGGCCCCTCGGCGCAGCTGGTCAAGGAGGGAAATGTCAAGGGGTACAAGCATGACCCGAACAACGAGTCCGTGGTCGGACGGTTGGTCTTTGGCGATTTCTCCATGATGCTCACGGGCGATGCGGAGAAGAAGGAGGAGCAGGCCATCCTTGCAGCGGATAGTGCCAATGTGAAGAGCACGATTCTGAAATCCGGGCATCATGGCAGCAAGACATCCTCTTCGGCGGACTTCCTGCGTGCGGTTCAGCCCGAGGCGGCGCTCATCTCCTGTGGGGTGAACAATGACTACGGACATCCGCACAAGGAGACCATGAAGAAGTACCATGCACTGAATATCCCGATTTATGTGACAGCAGAGAACGGGACGATCACGGTGACGAGTGACGGAAAGACCTACAAGATTGTACCTGAACGGGGGGAGAAACAATGATTTCTGCATATCTTGACCGATTTGAAGGAAAATACGCCGTGCTTCTGCTCGGTGATGCGATGGAAAAGGTGAACTTCCCGAAGACGTTTCTTCCTGTGGATGTTTCCGAGGGGGACTATCTGACGATCTCCATGGAGCGCGACGCAGCGGCTACGGAGGCTGCTGAGGCAGAGGCACTGGAACTGTTGAAGTAGGGAAGTGGAGGTGTTATTGGTATTGATGCAGTCAAACCAACATCGGTGGACAAGGACGCTGCTCGCTGTGGCAGCGCTTTTTGTCTGTTTTTGCACGCTTTTTATGAGCGGTACGGGCGAGGCAAAGGGAAAGACGTTCCGTCTCCTGAGCATGGAAAGTCATGCGGCAGAGATTGACGGCCGTGCCGCCGTCCGCATTCAGATCGGTGTGAACCGTGCAGGGGTATCCGATGCACTCGCTGCACAGACACAAGAGGAGAATGTGCTGAGTCTCGCACTTGAAAATGTGAAACTTGATAAAAAGTTCCCGCAGATATATACGCCGCGCGGAGAGCTTGCGACATCCGTTTCCGTGACATCGGAGGGGAAACGCGGTGCAGCACTCCGCATTGCAGCGGCGTCGGATCTGACGTACGAGGATGCCTATCGTGTCTACACGATGCCTGCCGAGGCACACGGCAAGGTGAAGGAATATCTTGTCATTGACATCATCGCACCACGGTTGAAGCCAAGTCCCGCACGCGGTCATACGGTGGTCATCGATCCGGGGCACGGGGGCAGCGATTCGGGGGCGATCGGATACACCGGACTGCCCGAAAAGGTGGTTGCCCTTGCAGTGTCCAAACGCACGGAGGCATTGCTGCAGGCAGCGGGCGCACACGCCATCATGACGCGGACGGAGGATACCGACGTTTCCTACGCAGGCGATACGTCATCGGGGGAACTGCAGGCACGCGTGGATGTCAGTTTGGAGCACCCCGAGGCGGAGCTCTTCCTCTCGGTACACTGCAACTCGTTTACGAATCCCGATGCGCATGGAATGGAAACGTACTACTACCCCAAGACGGATGCGGATGAGTATTTTGCGACGCTCCTCAACGAGGAACTCGCGGCGGCGGGCGGCCTCTACAATCGCGGGGTCAAATACGCGAAGTTCTACGTTCTGCGCCACACCGAAATCCCTGCCTCCCTCGTGGAGCTCGGTTTTCTCTCAAATCCGCACGAGGAGGACCTGTTGGCGAACGCCGGCTATCAGGAGAAGCTGGCACAGGCACTCGTCCGTGCGATCGAGCGATATTTTGAATAGAGGGGAGCGGACACAAAGTGTTGATACAAATGAAACGTATGACATCCATCGCTGCCGTACTCGCAGCCGCAGCGATGCTCGCACTTGCGGCGGGCTGCGGGGATGCGCAGAAGCCGGCGCAGAAGGACAGTACCGTGCAGACGGAGCAGACGCAGGAGAAGGAAAAACCTGCGGCACTGACACCGAAGGAGATGCAGGTGAATGTCTACTATCCGAGAAACGACGGGACAGGGCTCATCGCCGTCACTCGTACAGTGAACATCGAGAAGGACGACAAGTATACGGCTGCACTGAAGTCCCTCCTCACGGGGACGAAGGAGAAGGGGCAGACGACCGTCATCCCGAAGAAGGCGAAGCTGCGCAGTGTCACAGTGAAGAACGGTGTTGCAACGGCGGACTTCTCGAAAGAATTGGAGCAGAATTTCAGCGGCGGCTCGACGGGAGAGGAAATGCTCGTCGGCTCGATTGTGAACACGCTCACGGATTTCCCCGAGGTGCAGAAGGTACAGATCCTCATTGAGGGCGCGTCCGTGGAGACACTGTCGGGGCACATGGATCTCTCCGAGCCGCTCACGCGCATGACGGAGCTGCTCCATTGACACAGCGAATCCCTTGCTTGTCATTTTGGTGTTTTTATGATACGATACAGATAGAATCGCGGGCGCTATGCTCTTTGCATGTCCGCATATCGGGAAGCGCGTAGATACGTTGTTTCCATAGGAAAATAGCAGGAGGTTGTTTCATACAATGAAGGTTACGGCAGAGCATGGGGATAACCGTGAGGTCACTCTGACGATTGAAGTCGAACAGGAGAAACTTGAGAAGGCGACGGATGGTGCGTCCAAGCGCATTGCGGGACGTGTGAACATCCCCGGCTTCCGCAAGGGCAAGGCACCGCGCAGGATTGTCGAGAACTTCGTCGGCAAGGATGCAATTTTGCAGGAAGCATTTGAGGGCGTTGCCCAACGTGCGTTCGAGGATGCTCTGACGGAGCAGAACATGGAGCCTGTGACGCGCCCCGAGATCGACATCGTGACCCTTGAGGAGGGCAAGGATGTTGTCTTTACGGCGAAGTTCACACAGCGTCCCGAGGTAACGCTCGGTCAGTACAAGGGGCTGACGGTAGAAAAACCCGAGGTCACTGTGTCCGAGGAGGACATCGACCGTCAGATCGAGGGGATGCGTCAGCATCAGGGAACGCTCGTGGACGCACCTGCGGATGCCGAGGTCAAGAAGGACGATTTCATCACGCTTGATTTCGAGGGCTTTGTCGACGGAACGGCGTTCGAGGGCGGCAAGGGCGAGGACTACCCGCTCCAGATCGGCTCGGGCAGCTTTATCCCGGGCTTTGAGGATCAGCTCATCGGCGCGAAGATTGGCGAGGAGCGCGAGGTGAACGTCACGTTCCCCGAGGAGTACCATGCGGAGAATCTCAAGGGCAAGCCGGCCATGTTCAAATGCACGGTGCGCAGCATCAAGTCGCGTGAGTTGCCCGAGTTGAACGACGAGTTTGCGAAGAAGGCGAGCAAGTTTGAAACACTCGCAGAACTCCGCGAGGACATCCGCAAGAACCTTCAGGCGGGAGCGGAGCGTCAGGCGGAGACCGACCGTCGTACGAAGGCGATCGACATGGCGACGGAGAACTGCACGATGGAGATTCCGCCGGTCATGGTCGAAAACCGCATCACGGCGATGATCCAGGAGATGGCGATGCGTCTTGAGCAGCAGGGAATGAGTCTTGAGCAGTATCTCCAGTACGCGGGTCTCGATATGGCACGCATCCGCGACGAGTACCGAGAGACGGCGGAGAAGAACGTCCGCACGGATCTCATGCTTGAGGAGGTCGCAAAGGCTGAGGGGATCAAGGTCGAGGGAAGGGATCTCGATCAGGAAGTCTATGCGATGGCACTGTCCTACGGTGCGACACCGAAGCAGGTCCAAAAGATTATTAAGGAGCAGGGACGTGTCAGTGACCTTGCCGCGACGGTTCTGCGCAAGAAGACGGCGCAGTTCATCGTGGACAACATCACGGCATAATGCATCCCCTGTGGGGAGGAATATATGAGTTACTATGTACCGATGGTGGTGGAGAACTCGAGCCGTGGGGAGCGTGCCTATGACATCTACTCCCGTCTGCTCAAGGAACGCATCATCTTTCTGGGTGGGCCGATTGACGACAGCGTAGCGAACGTCGTTGTGGCGCAGCTGCTCTTCCTTGAGTCCGAGGATCCGGACAAGGATATCCACCTCTACATCAATAGTCCGGGCGGTGTCGTAACGGCGGGGCTTGCCATCTACGACACGATGCAGTACATCAAACCGGATGTTTCGACGATCTGCATCGGACAGGCAGCGAGCATGGGCTCCATTCTGCTGACGGCGGGGGCTGCCGGGAAACGCTGCGCATTGCCGCACGCACGCATCATGATCCATCAGCCGCTTGGCGGGGCGCAGGGACAGTCGACTGACATCCAGATCCAGGCGAAGGAGATCCTGCGTCTGCGTGAGGTCGGCAACAATATTCTCGCGCATCATACGGGGCAGGATCCCGAGAAGATCAACGTTGACACGGAGCGCGACAATTTCATGTCGGCGGAGGAAGCAAAGGCATATGGGCTGATCGACGAGGTTGTCATCCGTCCCAAGGTCGCGCCCGCAGAAAGCAAAGGCTGAGGGGGTGTGACGCGATGAAATTTGGAGAGGAAGACAAGGGACAGCTCAAATGCTCGTTCTGCGGCAAGACGCAGGAGCAGGTGCGAAAGCTCGTGGCGGGTCCCGGTGTCTATATCTGCGACGAATGTATCGAGCTCTGTAATGAAATCATAGCAGAGGAGTTCAGTGATGATGCTGAAGTCGGGCTCAAGGATGTTCCGAAACCGAAGGAAATTCGTCACATTCTCGATCAGTATGTCATTGGGCAGGACGAGGCGAAGAAGTCCCTGTCCGTCGCCGTTTACAATCACTACAAGCGCATCAATGTGGGACAGGGAAAAAATGAGGATGTGGAACTTCGAAAATCCAACATTCTCATGATCGGTCCTACAGGCAGCGGCAAGACTCTGCTCGCACAGACGCTCGCGCGTATTCTGAACGTCCCGTTCGCGATTGCGGATGCAACCTCACTCACGGAGGCGGGCTACGTCGGTGAGGATGTCGAGAACATCCTGCTCAAGCTGATCCAAGCGGCGGACTACGACATTGAGAAGGCGCAGCGCGGCATCATCTATATCGACGAGATCGACAAGATCGCGCGTAAGTCGGAGAATCCATCCATCACGCGCGATGTTTCGGGTGAGGGGGTCCAACAGGCACTGCTCAAGATCCTTGAGGGAACGACGGCATCTGTGCCGCCGCAGGGGGGGCGCAAGCATCCCCAGCAGGAACTCCTGCAGATTGATACAACGAACATTCTCTTTATCTGCGGCGGTGCATTTGACGGGATCGAGGAGATCATCGAATCCCGTCTCGGGAAAAAGCAGATGGGATTCGGGGCGCAGGTACGCTCGAAAAAACGCGTATCTGTCGGTGAATCCCTCAGCAAGGTGATTCCCGAAGATCTGATGAAGAACGGTCTGATTCCCGAGTTCATCGGACGTCTGCCCGTCGTCGTGACACTGAACTCACTGGACGAGGCTGCACTCGTGCAGATTCTGACCGAGCCGAAGAATGCGCTCGTGAAGCAGTTCCAGAAACTCTTGGAACTTGACGGTGTGCGGCTCACCTTCGAGGACGAGGCGCTGCATCTCATCGCGAAGGAAGCTCTCACACATAAGACAGGTGCGCGTGGACTGCGTTCCATCATCGAGAGCATTATGCGCAACGTCATGTACGAAGTCCCGTCGATTCAGGGCGTAACGGCGTGTCAGGTTACGAAGGATGTCATCGCGAACCACAGCGATCCCATCCTGACGATTGACGGTACGGGTACGGCAAAGATGGCAGCCGCGAACTAACACGATAGACACCTGAGGAGCGCTGCGGCGCTCCTTTTCATTAGGGGATGGTTCCCCATAGACGGAAGGAAATATGATGTCCGAGAAAGAAACGCTCCCACTGCTCCCGCTGCGCGGGCTTGTGGTCTATCCGCACATGATGGTCAATCTCGATGTCGGGCGCGACCGCTCTGTTGCCGCCATTGAGAGTGCCATTGCGGGCGACAGCCGTATTCTTGTCGTGGCGCAGCGCGACCCGGAGTGCGACGATCCAACTGCAGCCGATCTCTACGACGTCGGTGCTGTCGCAGAAATTCGACAGTTTCTGCGCATGCCTGAAGGCGTTTTGCGCATCCTCGTGGACGGGCAGAAACGTGCAGAAATCCTTGCCATCCGTGAGGGAGAAACCTATGCCGAAGCGGATGTGCTTGCCATGGACGAGCCTCTGGATGAGCCTGAGACGAAGGATATGGAGGCACTGGTACACGGTGTCACAAGCAAGTTCGAGGAGTGGGTGAAGCTCTCACACAAGATCCCCCCCGAGGCACTTGTTTCCATCTCCATCATGGAGGACATGGGACGACTGGCGGACATCATCGCAAGTCATCTGAGTTTGAAGCATGAGGTGCGGCAGGAACTCCTTGCCGCAATCGACGTGCGTGCGCGTCTCGAACGCCTCTATCAGGCACTCGTACATGAACTCGACATCATGGGGATCGAGAGTGAGATCAACCGCCGTGTACGCAAACAGATGGACAAGGTACAGCGGGACTTCTATCTGCGTGAGCAGATCAAGGTGATCCGCAAGGAGCTTGGCGATGATGCGGACAAGGCGGCGGAGGTGGATCGCTACCGTGAGGCACTGGCGGCAAAGGAATTCCCGGATGCCGTGCGCGAGACCATTGAGCGCGAGATTCATCGCCTCGACATGAGCCACGCGATGAGTGCTGAGGTCGGTGTCATACGCAACTATCTGGACACGCTCATCGAACTCCCATGGAACGAGATGACGGAGGAGCACGTCGATCTGACGGCGGCACAGGCGGTGCTTGAACACGATCACTATGGCCTTGAGAAGATCAAGGAGCGGATTCTCGACTACCTCGCCGTACGGCGGCTTGCTCCCGAGCAGAGTGCACCCATCCTCTGTCTTGTGGGTGCACCCGGTGTCGGAAAGACCTCACTCGGCGTGTCGATTGCACGCGCGATGGGACGCAAGTTCATCCGCATCTCACTCGGCGGCATTCGCGACGAAGCGGAGATCCGCGGACATCGCCGCACCTACGTTGGTGCAATGCCGGGGCGCATCCTCGAAGGGATTCGCCGTGCGGGAACGAAAAATCCTGTGTTTTTGCTGGACGAGGTCGACAAAATCGCAATGGATTTCCACGGCGATCCGTCGGCGGCGTTGCTGGAAGTCCTTGATCCCGCGCAGAACTGCACGTTTAGCGATCACTTCGTCGAGCTGCCGTTTGACCTCTCACATGTGTTCTGGATTGTAACCGCGAATAATCCCGCGAAGATCCCCGCGCCTCTGCGTGACCGCATGGAGATTCTGAACCTCTCAAGCTACACCGAACTCGAAAAGATCGAGATCGCACGCCGTCACCTTCTGCCGCGTCAGCGCACGCAGAACGGGCTGAAGGCGAAGGACATCCGTATCAGTGCAAGTGTCTGGCCTGAGATTATCCGCTCCTATACGCGTGAGGCGGGTGTGCGTGAACTTGAGCGCGTGATCGGACGGCTCTGCCGCAAGGCGGCGCGTCGCATCGTCTCCGATGAGCAGCCACCCATTTCCGTGACCAAAGCGAATCTTTCGGACTTCCTTGAACGTCCGAAATACCATGCGACAAAGCAGGAGAAGAAACCGCTCGTCGGTGTGGTCACGGGACTGGCGTGGACGGAGGTCGGCGGCGATGTGCTGCGCACGGAGGTCAACATTCTGCGCGGCAAGGGCAAGCTCATCCTCACGGGGCAGCTTGGCGAGGTCATGCAGGAGTCGGCGCAGGCGGCGCTCTCCTACGTACGCAGCCGTGCGGACGCATTTCATCTTGCCGAAGACTTCTATGAAAAGGATGACATTCACATCCACCTGCCCGAGGGGGCGATTCCGAAGGACGGACCATCGGCGGGCATCACAATGGCGACCGCGATGATCTCTGCACTCACAGGGCGCAAAGTGCGCTCCGATGTCGCCATGACGGGGGAGATCACCCTGCGCGGAAACGTCCTGCCCATCGGCGGACTCAAGGAAAAGACCCTCGCAGCCTACCGCGAAGGGGTCAAGACCATTGTCCTGCCGCAGGAAAACGAGCGCGATATTGAGGATCTCCCCGATGCCGTACGCTCCTCGCTCGAATTTGTACCCGTCGCCCACATGGACGAAGTGCTGCGGGTTGCGCTCTATAATTAGGAGGGATGCGTGTGATTGAACCGGTTGTAATCACCAAGGCGACCTATCTCGCCTCCGCTGTACGGCGTGATCAGTATCCCGAGGAATGCCGTCCCGCCGTCGCCTTCATCGGACGCTCGAACGTCGGAAAATCCTCGCTCATCAACTCCCTCACGCGCATTCGCCAACTCGCACGCGTATCCTCGAAGCCGGGCAAAACACAGACCATCAATTTCTATGAACTGCTTCTAAAAATTGATGGGGGGGAGGCGCGTCACCCTGTTCACCTTGTTGACCTGCCGGGCTACGGGTACGCCAAGACCTCGCGCGAGAGCAGAAAGGTCTGGGCAAAGTTTATCGAGGAATATTTTTTGCACGCCGAGGAACTGCGTTTTGTCTGTCTGCTGCTCGACATTCGGCACACGCCGATGGAGTCCGACCGCCGTATGTTCGACTGGCTCGTCGAGCATGACATCCCTGTGCTCGTCATCGCCACGAAGGCGGACAAGATCGGAAGGAATGCACGCCGCACGCAGATCGCAGCGATGCAGAAGGCGCTCGGCGTGTCCGAACTCACGATACTCCCTTACGCTTCCCCGAAAAATGAAGGGCGTTCAGAATTACTTGACGTGATGAAGGAATATTTGGTAGAATAGGGACAGAAAGAAATGAATTCGGTTCATCTTTCTGTACCCGATGATGCGGACAGGCAAATGCGCTGTGTTCATAGCCCCTGAGCAAGGCGGAAATCTGCGGGTGCAGAGGATTTCCATGTGTATTGTGAGGGAGCTTTGCAATGACTGCACTTACGGATTTTGACAAGCGGCTGCTGAACCTCCTGCAGGGCAACCTGCCGGTGTGTTCGCGGCCGTTTGCACGCTTGGGCGAGATGCTTGAAACGACGGAGGAACACGTTCTCAGTCGTTTGGACGATCTGAAACGCGAGGGATACCTCAGGCGCATCGGTACGTTTTTCAACTCGGAGCAGCTCGGCTACCACGGTACGCTGATTGCCCTGCGTGTCACGGAGAAGCATCTCGTGGATGTGGCACAGGCGGTCAACCGCTATGCGGGGGCGACCCACAACTACGAGCGAGAGGGCGACTACAACCTCTGGTTCACGCTGCTGACACCGTCGCGTCATGCGGAGGAGAAAATTCTCGCCGATATTGCAGCACTGCCGGGCGTGGAAGGGTATATGAGCCTCAAGGCAAATAAGCGCTATAAAATCAACGTGCAGTTCAAGTTGAACTGAGCGGACAGGGAAGGTCAATCTATGACAGAAGAAAAAGAAATCAGCGAACTTGATCGGAGGATCGTCCGCCTGCTACAGGGGGATTTTCCTCTCGTTTCGGAGCCGTACAAGGCACTTGCCGCAGAGATCGGGATTGCAGAGGAGGAACTCCTTGCACGTATTTCATCCATGCGCGCGGAGAAGAAGATCCGAAAGATGGGAGCGGTTCTGCGTCATCGCGAGGTTGGCTTTACCGCGAACTGTCTCTGTGTTTGGGATGTACCTGATGTGCGTGTGGATGAGGTCGCAAAACGGATGGCGGAACATCCACGCGTCTCGCATTGCTATGACCGCAACCGCGAGGACGACTGGCAGTACAATCTCTATACGATGATCCACGGATATAGCCGCGAAGAGTGCGAGAACATCGCCGCCGAACTCGCCGCCGCCACCGGTGTAGAGGATCGTCGAATGCTCTACACCAAGAGAGAGTGGAAGAAAACCTCAATGTTGTACTTTACAGAATGATCCATGCATATAAAAGACCTTGAAAACCTTGTAGCTCTAAGAGATAGCTAGATTTTCAAGGCCTTTTATATTTATGGATATAAGGGCTAAAATGCTTATATAAGCACTCTATTAGCACTTGACAAGCACTAAAAAATAAAGCCTTTCCCGATGGTGTTGGCAGCGGATTCATCCATCTCTGGAATCCAATGGGCATACAGTTCAAGTGTAGTGCTTATGCTACTGTGCCCCAGTCTTTTAGAAACTTCCTTCACATTGATCCCATTGAGCAACAGATATGTAGCATGATAGTGTCTGAACCCGTGGAAGGTGAAGCCTTTAGGGACTACAGTGCTTTTAGACAAAAACTTATGCACCTGCATTCCAGCCGCCATACTTGTCACTTGTCTGTCATGGATTGCCCATAGCTTTGTTGTCTTTTCCGAAGGAGGTACAAGCTCCAACACGGTGTCCAAGACATCAGGCTGTACATATATGACCCGATAGGATGATTGTGTCTTTAAGGGATAATCACTTCCGAAGCGCGTCAGCTGCGAGTTGATACTAACAGTATGCTTCTCCACATTTATGTCTTTTATGCGATCCAAGTCAAGAATCTCACCTATACGCATTCCTGTGGATACAGCAAGTAAGAATAGGGGATAGAGCAGCAAAGATGTCCCTGTGTTGTGTTTGTCATATTCTTTTGCAGTGAGCAATAACTCCTTCATTTGTTCCTCGGATGGGATTGCCAAAGTGTTGATTCTGTTTGATGGTTTTGGGCGTAGCTTTGTGTGCTTCATAGGAGATATTGCTATGATCCCCTTAGAAACAGCAAAGTTAAACACAGCAGACAATCTGCCTCGTAGATTCTGAACAGTCGCTTTTGCCATCGGCTTTCCATCTTGATTAGAAAGATTTGGAATACCACATATTCAAAAATCTACATCATACCAACAAAGAACATCATAACACACTCTGAAACAACTATAAATAGCCCTAGAACTGCTAGAAACTATCGACGAATAGAATTAAAGAAGGGATTAAATAGCGTGCTTTTGGGACTATGCAGAGCGGCAGAGGTATGATATACTTGTCAAAAATGTTAGTATTGTGTGAAAATAGCTAAAGGAGATGTGAAGGATGATTAGGCGTATTGGTGTTTTGTGCCTGTTGCTTTGGATGTCCCTATTTTCTAATGCGTTTTGCTATGAACAAACTCCAAATTTCCCGCAATACAAAGAATACTATAGAGGGGGAATTTTAACGAAAGCGGCTATAGATCACATATTTTTGATAACAGATACAGGAAAGACGTTTGTGTTTGAATCTCTTTCAATCGCTATTAACTTTTTATATGATGAAAATGATTCTGTAGTTGCTTCTTGTATCGAAATCATGCAACCCAATAATGCGAATCAACATAACAAAGAATATATAACACGAAATCTTTCTAGTGCACAAATAATAACAGATGTACAAACACTAAATTATACATTCTCTCATAAACAGGAGCGTGGCTTAGAATATGTAACAGATTATTTTTTCACCACACCTTCAGACGCGCCTAAACTCTACAATGTTTTTAACACTCCTACACAAAATGTTGTACTTCGTTTGATAGATATAACAAAAAAGCCTCACGACTACTTTCTAAACGCTTCTTTCGTCGAAATGATACAACAAGCAACCCGTTAAAGCTACACAATAATTATAAAAGCCCTACACAATGCAGATCGTTGCAGCGTGTAGGGCTTTTTGTTGTCTTTATTTTGTGTCTTTCTGCTGCTCTCTCAACCATTTCTTTAATAACATCATCGTTAGAGCTGATAAAGTTAAACCTGCTTCATCTGCTGCCTTTTCAATCTCATTCTTGAATTCTTTATCAATACGAATGTTTAACCGCTTGTCTTTTGTGTCCTTCATTATATGACCTTCTAAAATGTGCTACTATTGGTAAAAGTATAGCATTGATGGTACTTTACAGAGAAATAAGTACTGCTGCAAAAAAATCCCGAAGGACTTGTGAATCCTTCGGGATTTTCTATGCTGTCCTACAGTGCCAAAATCTGGTCGCGCAGTCCTGCGAGCTGCTCGGCGGAGGGGACGTAGAGCATACGCACCTTGTCCATGACGATCTCACAGCCGCCTGCCTTGAGCTCGTCCTCGATCTGTTGGATGCTCTGTCCGCCCCAGCCGTAAGAGCCGAACGCAAACGCCTTGCGTCCCTTCGGCGCAAGTCCCTTCATATAGCAGAGGAAGCCGGCAATGGTGGGGAGCATCTGATTGTTGAGCGTCGGGGAGCCGACGGCGAGATAGCGGCTCGTGAGCACGTCTGTCATGATGTCGGCGTGCGTGTTCTTCTGGATGTCATAGTAGCCGACGGAGAAGCCCTTGTCGATGAATGCTTCGGCGATGGTGTGCGCCATTTTCTCCGTGGAGTGCCACATACTGTCAAAGACAATGACCGCGCGATCCTCCGTTTCGCCGAGCGACCACTTGTTGTAGAGGTCGATAATCTCGGGGATGTGCGAACGCCAGATGATGCCGTGCCCCGTGGCAATCATCTCGATATCGAGCTTGTGGACTTCCTTGAGCGCGGTCTGTGCCTGCTTCGCATACAGGAAGAGGATGTTCGCGTAGTATTTCTTTGCTTCCTGGATGACGACAGAGAGGTCATTGTCATCGTCATAGCGGTTGCCGGAGGCGAGATGTTGACCGAACGCATCATTCGAGAAAAGGATCTTTTCCTCGGGGCAGTACGTCACCATGCTGTCCGGCCAATGAAGCATTGGTGTTGGGACGAATGCGAGTGTGCGTTTGCCGATGGAGAGGGTATCGCCCGCCTTGACCGTGTCATAGGGCAGTTCCCCGTAGTAGGCACGCAGACCCTTGAGCCCGTTCGGCGCACTCGTGATGATCTTCGCATTTGGTGCGAGGGAGGAGATGAGCGGGACGCCGAACGAGTGATCCGGTTCGACATGGTTCGAGATGATGTAGTCGATTTTCGACGGATCAATGACGGAGGAGATCCGTGAAAGCATTTCCTCCTCGAAGCCGTGTTTCACCGTATCGATGAGCGTGATCTTGTCATCGATGATGAGATAGGCGTTGTAGGTGGAACCGCGCTGCGTATCATAGCCGTGAAAGCTGCGCATCGACCAGTCAATTGCTCCGACCCAGTAGATGCCGTCCCGAATTTTGATAGCGTTCATGAATTGCTCCTTTCGGCGATAGGATCATTTATACGACTTATAGTTTCTTTCTATAAATGGGAACTATATTTATAGAAGTATTCTAGCTTAATTCCAAATCTTTTGCAACAGGAAATTGCGCGTATCTTTTCCGTACAGAATCGGCAGAATATAGGCGATTTCTTGACAGATGATATGCCATGCGATATAATATTTATAACGAAAGCCATATCAATTTAGGAGAAAATGACTAGAAAAGGAAGGACTTTCATGCTAGGAAAAATTCTGGTCTTTGATACTGAGACGACTGGTTTTCGCAGTGATGATGAGGTGCTGACACTTGCCGTTGTAGACGGCACAGGCAAGACGCTCGTGGACGGGATGTATGCACCCGTACGCAAGAGTGCATGGCCGGAGGCGGAGAAGATCAATCGGATCTCGCCGGCGATGGTCGCGGACTGTGCACCGATTCGCGCCCATCAGGCGGAGCTTGAGCGGCTGTTCAATGCAGCTGATACATTGCTTGTCGGCTACAACATCGCGTTTGATATTCGTCTTTTGGCGCAGTCCGGCATACGCATTACGAATCCGAACCGCCACGATGTCATGCAGGCGTTCTCAGAGTTTCGCAAGGTGCCCGATGCACGGCGCGGCGGCTACCGTTGGTGGAAGCTGACGGAGTGTGCGGACTACTATCGCTATGACTGGGGGACGACCGAGGCACACGGAGCACTTGCAGATACGCTTGCGACGCTCTACTGCTACCAAAAGATGAACGAACCGGTCTATGAGGAGCAGAGTCTCTTCTGAAGCCGGATGCGGCAGAGAGAGGAGGGGGCATTATGCCAAAGAAATCACATGGGAATACGCCTCCGAGCGAACCCATACGGGTGCGCAGACGGCAGGAGCTGGAACGCCGGCTTGACCGCGTACGGCGGCGCCGCGCTTCCTACCAGCGCAAGATCATCGGTACTGCGGTTGCCGTCTTTATTATCCTCATTATTCTCTGTTCTCTCCTGCCGGGGGATGATCCTACGGCGTACGGTGACAAGTGGGAAAAGCAGGTGAATGACCGTCAGATAAAGATCTTGCAGAGTTTGCAGGATAATTTTAAGTAGGTGCTTGCCATTTTCCAAAAACCGCGTATTCTATAGAGTGACGCGGTTTTTTTGATGAAGGAGTTGTTTGCATGAAATTCCAGGAGGTCATCCTCGCATTGCAGGAGTTCTGGTCGGGGCAGGGATGTATTCTCGCACAACCGTATGACGTGGAGAAGGGCGCGGGCACGATGAGCCCGTGGACGTTCCTGCGCGTGCTTGGACCCGAGCCGTGGAACGTTGCCTATGTGGAGCCGTCGCGCCGCCCTGCGGACGGGCGCTATGGGGATAATCCGAACCGTCTCTATCAGCACCACCAGTTCCAAGTTATCATGAAGCCCTCGCCGGACAATATTCAGGAGCTCTACCTTGAGAGCCTTGCGCGTCTCGGGATTCGTGCCGCCGAGCATGACATCCGCTTTGTCGAGGACAACTGGGAGTCGCCGACGCTCGGCGCGTGGGGACTCGGCTGGGAGGTCTGGCTCGACGGCATGGAGATCACGCAGTTCACGTATTTCCAACAGGTCGGCAGTCAGGATGTAAAGCCGGTCTCCGTCGAGATCACCTACGGCCTTGAGCGCCTTGCCATGTATATTCAAGGCGTGGAGAACGTCTATGACATCGCGTGGACGGATGATGTGACGTATGGAGATGTGTTCCATCAGAATGAGTTCGAGCAGTCGACGTATGCCTTTGATCTCTCGGATGAGGCGCTGCTCTTTGATCTTTTCGATAAATACGAGGCGGAGGCGGTGCGCGTCATCGGCGCGGGTCATGTGCATCCTGCGCATGACTATGTGCTGAAATGTTCGCATACGTTCAACCTGCTCGATGCACGCGGCGCGATCAGCGTTTCACAGCGCACGGCGTTCATCGGGCGCGTTCGCAAGCTCGCACGTCTCTGTGCGGAGGCGTATCTCGAACAGCGCAAGGCGCTCGGCTATCCGATGCTGAAGAAGGAGGGAAAGGCATGAGTAAGGATCTGCTGCTTGAAATCGGGACGGAGGAAGTACCCGCACACGTTATGCCGCACCTCCTTGACGATTTGAAACGTCTGGCATCGAATATGTTGGCGGAGCGTCGTTTCGCCTATGAGAACCTGCGCACGATTGGTACGCCGCGCCGCACGGCGCTCCTTGTGACGGGGCTTGCGGAGCGGCAGGAGGATGTCCGTACGGAGACGCGCGGTCCCTCGGTCGCCATTGCCTTTGACGCGGAGGGGAATCCGACAAAGGCGGGGGCAGGCTTTGCACGCGGACAGGGCATCGAGCCATCCGCGCTCATTCAACGGGACGGCTATGTCTACGCCTCCGTTCATGAGAAGGGGGCGGAGACGGCGCAGCTGCTCACGGAACTCTTGCCCGAGCTCATCCGCGCAATTCCGCTGCCGAACAGTATGCGTTGGGGGGATCTGGACTTCCGTTTCATTCGCCCGATCCGCTGGATTGTCGCGCTCTACGGGACGGAGGTTGTACCCTTTACGCTTGCAAATGTCACGAGCGGGAATACATCACGCGGACACCGTACACTTGCCCCTCAGGATTTTGTCATCGCGTCGCCCGCAGACTATGAGGCGGCGTGTGAAAAGGCGTACATCATCGTTGACCAAGAGCGTCGGCGTGCGATGATAACGGAGCAGATCGCCGCCGTTGCGAAGGAATGCAGCGGGACGGCGGAGATCACACCGGATCTCCTTGAGGAAGTCCTTTATCTTGTCGAGTACCCGACCGCACTCAGCGGATCGTTCGAGGAGAAATATCTTGCACTGCCCGCCGAGGCGGTCATCACGCCCATGCGCGACCATCAGCGCTATTTCCCTGTGAAGGCAGAGGACGGCAGTCTCCTGCCGGTATTCATCACCGTGCGCAACGGCGGGAAAGAGTATCTCGATGTGGTTGCGCACGGCAACGAGCGCGTTCTGCGTGCACGCCTTGCCGATGCGCAGTTCTTCTTTGATGAGGATCGCAAGAAGTCGCTTGCCGAGCACCGCGAAAAGCTCAAAACCGTTGTTTTTCAGCAGGGGCTTGGTTCGATGTACGAAAAGACGGAGCGTTTGATGGGGCTTGTCACAGCAATTGTCGAGGATCTTGCGGACGATGATGCGGCATACGAGATGATGGCAGTGGACGCACAACGTGCGGCAGAACTGTCGAAGGCAGATCTCGTGACGGGCATGGTGACAGAGTTCACGGAACTGCAGGGCATCATGGGACGCGAGTATGCGTTGTTGGACGGTGAAAAGCTCGCTGTCGCGTGCGCGATTGACGAGCAGTATATGCCGCGCTTCGCGGGTGACGAACTGCCGAAGAGCGATCTCGGCTTCGCACTCAGCGTTGCGGACAAGATCGACAACATCGTCGGCACATTTAGTCGCGGCAAGATTCCGACCGGATCGCAGGATCCGTTTGCTCTGCGCCGTCAGGCACTCGGGCTCGTACTCATGCTGATTGAGCGGAAGAGTGGGCTGCTCCTCGGCGATCTCGTCGAGGAGGCGTGTGACCTATATGAATTGAATGATGTGGCTCGGGACAAGATGCAGACAGATGTTGCAGACTTTATTCGTCTGCGCCTCAAGAACGTCCTCACGGAGCGCGGTGTGCGCTACGATGTGCAGGAAGCTGTGCTTACGGACGTGGACTGCGTTGCGGACGTGCCCGTGCGCGCCGCCTATGTGGAGCGTCTGCTTGCATCGGACAGAGCGGAGGCACTCGTGCAGGCTTTCGTTCGCGTCGGCAATATTGCACGCGCGGCAGAGATCGGGACAGTGGATGCAGCGCTCTTTACAGCGCAGGAGGAGGGAGCACTGCTCGCCGCATACGAGAACGTTGTTGCGGTACGTGCCGAGGCTGAGGATCCACTTGCGGCGGAGCATACTCTTGCGAAGGCCATCGACGCGTTCTTTGATGCGGTTATGGTTATGGACAAGGATGAGCGCATCAAGAAAAATCGTCTGACGCTGCTCAAGGCGGTGGACAACTATCTGCTGTGGACGGCAGATTACAGTAAGATCGTATTGAACTAACTGGAATTTCCTAAGAAGGATCGTAATGGTGGAACTGTTTCATGATTTCGATGTTGAACATCGTGCTGCAGTCCACCATTTTTACATTTCCCTCTAGGCAACGCCATTACTTTATGCTATTATATGAAAGTTAAAAATGATAGTTGTTTTCATAATGCGAAGACGACCGTTTCAGGGGGTGAAAATTTGGATGTTACAATGAGGGAAAAGTACCTGTCGTGGGGGGCGTCGTTCGGGATTCATTTTTGTATTCTCGCAGTGGCTGCGGCGATGGGTTTGTTCTCAATGACGACGGAGACGGAGAAGCGTCCGATCGACGTTGAGATCTACGATGCGTCTGCGCCGGAGAGCGCGCCCGAGCCGGCTGCGGCTGAAGCGGCACCGCCGATGCCGAGCATCGACGATATTCCGTTCGAGCCGCCGAAGGAAGAGCGGCAGCAAGAACCGCAGGAACAGCAGGAACAGCCGAAGGAAACGCCGCAGACTGCCGCAACTCATCCGAGTACAGCACCGAGCACCGCCGAGGGGAGGAGCGAGAAGCCGAGTGCTGCGCCTTCGGAGAATGTGGGGAGCGGATCCGGCGAGAGTACGGGACGCGATGCTGCAGCGGCGCAGCGCCCGAGTGTCCCGCCACGGCTGCTCTCGGGCTCTGAACCCGCCTATCCCAAGGAGCTTGAGCGCAAGGGCATCACGGGTACGGTCGGGCTTGCCATTGTGGTCGGGGCAAATGGCGGCGTGCAGAGCGTCGATGTTACAAGCTCCTCGGGGCACGAGGAACTCGATCAGGCGGCGATTACGGCGGCGTATACCTACAGCTTTGAGCCGGCGCGCAACATCTACGATGAGCCGGTCGCATGCCGTGTGAACCGTTCGTTCTCGTTCTCGTGAGAGGGGTTGCAGGGGATCGCTGTCAGTACTAAGGAATCTGTATTCGGACGGGTACAGATTCCTTTTTTATTTGACAAAATACAAGTCTCCATCTAACATGAAACGATATGAACGGAGGGATCGGATGCGTGTGAAGATGTGCGGGATGAGGGCGGTTGCGGCAGCGCGTGTGGTGGAAGAAGCGGGTGCGGACTATATTGGCTTTATCTTTGCAGAAAACAGTCGGCGCTATGTCGCTCCCGAAACAGCGCGGGAGATTGCGCGCGCACTGCGTCACGTAAAGACGGTCGGTGTCTTTGTGGATGCATTGATGTCGGACGTGAATGCGATTGCAGAGCTCGTGGGTCTGGACTATGTGCAGCTGCATGGGCATGAGACGGCGGCGATGGCACGGCAGTCGGAGCGTCCTGTGATCAAGGCGTACCGCTATGGCGATGATTTCTCGGTGGAGGAGGCGAATGCCTATCCCGCCGAGATGATCCTTGTGGACAGCTACGTTGCGGGTGCGGCGGGCGGCACGGGGACGGTGTTCCACTGGCAGGAGGCGGCGCGGGAGATTGCGCGTGTGACGAAACCGGTGCTGATTGCGGGCGGCATTACGACGGAAAATGTCGGCGAAGCCGCCGCAATTTTCCAGCCGTTTGGCGTGGACGTATCGGGGGGGCTTGAGGAGGACGGCGTGAAGTCTGCGGCGAAAATCAGAGCCTTTATGGAAGTGGCACGAAAGTTCCGTTAGGGTTCGCTTAGGAGCTGCACAAGTCATATGTTCTCCTTCGTCCGTTATATTTGACAAATGCGCTGTCCTCCACTAGAATGAGGAAATACGCCGAAAGGCACAGGCCTTATAGAGATGCCGAAGGAGGTGCAGTGTGCGCGATATATTAGCCGAAATTGTCGAAAAGAAGCGCAGAATCGTAGCGGACGCAAAGAAACGTCGCCCGCTCGACGAACTGAAAGAAAATCTCCCATGCGGTACGTTCCGCATGGCGGAGCACTTCCGATGGCGTGGCTGGGGACTGATCGCAGAGTGCAAACTGCAGTCGCCCGCAAAGGGGCGGTTGACAACAAGTCACAGTGTCACAGAGCTGGCCGAAATTTACGTGTCGACGGGTGCAGCGGTGCTCTCCGTGCATACCGATCCGCATTTCCTCGGAAGCAATGAGGACTTCGCGGCGGTGCGTGCGCGTGTGGATACGCCTCTCTTGCGTAAGGACTTTATCATCGACCCGTATCAGGTCTACGAGGCACGTGCACTCGGCGCGGATGCCGTTCTTCTCATCGTGCGTATTCTCTCGCCCGCGCAGCTGAAAGAACTGCTCTACCTCACATGGAGTCTTGGCATGGATGCTCTCGTGGAGGTGCATGACCGCGCCGATCTTGCGATTGCACAGGAAACCCCTGCGGAGTTCATCGGCATCAACAACCGCAACCTCGTGACGTTCGAGACGAGCGTTCAGACGACGCTTGACCTCCTGCCATATGCGGACATGGATCGCACGCTCATCAGCGAGAGCGGCATATTCACGCGTACGGATGCCCTGCGCGTCTATGAGGCGGGCTGCAAGGGGGTGCTCGTGGGCGAGGGGCTTGTGCGGGCGGCAGATGTGGGCGCATTTGCAGGAGAATTGGCGCATATAAAGGAGCAATGATATATATGGGTAAGAAGGGAAGATTTGGCGACTACGGCGGGCAGTACGTGCCCGAAATCGCGATGCCTGCGTTGAATGAGCTGGAAGAAGCATATCTGAAATACCGCGCGGATGAGGACTTCCTCACGGAGTTTCGCAGCTATCTCCGTGACTATGCGGGCCGCCCGACGAACCTCTACTTTGCCGAGCGTCTGACAAGGCACTACGGCAAGGCGAACATCTATCTGAAACGCGAGGATCTCCTCCACACGGGCGCACACAAGATCAACAATGCGCTCGGACAGGCGCTCCTCGCGCAGCGCATGGGCAAGAAGCGCATTGTCGCGGAGACGGGCGCGGGGCAGCACGGCGTTGCGACGGCGACGGTCGCAGCGCTCTTCGGCATGGAGTGCCACATCTTTATGGGGGCGGTGGACGTGGAGCGTCAGCGGCTCAATGTGTTCCGTATGCGTCTGCTGGGAGCGACGGTCATCCCCGTGTCGAGCGGCACGGGTACGCTCAAGGATGCGACGAGCGAGGCGATCCGCTACTGGGCGACGAACATCACGGATACCTACTACGTCATCGGTTCGGTGGTCGGTCCACACCCCTATCCCGAGATGGTGCGTGACTTCCAGAAGGTCATCGGCGAGGAGATTCGTGCACAGGCAAAGGAGCGGTTCGGTGCAAAGCCCGACTACCTCGTCGCGTGCATCGGTGGCGGCAGCAACGCGATGGGAACGTTCTATGATTTTCGTAACGACGCGGATGTCAGGAAGTTCTGCGTCGAGGGCGGCGGACGCGGTGACGCGGACGGGGACAATGCAAAGACCCTCAGCGGCGCAGGTACGCCCGGCATTCTCCACGGTGCATACAGCTACCTCCTGCAGGATGCGGACGGGCAGGTCGTTGAGGCGTACAGCATCTCGGCGGGACTGGACTACCCCGGCGTCGGTCCGGAGCATTCCTATTTCAAGGATCAGGGCATTGTCACCTACGTTTCCGTGACGGATCAAGAGGCTCTTGCGGCATTTCAGAGACTTTCGCGCATCGAGGGCATCATCCCCGCGCTTGAGAGTTCGCACGCGCTTGCGTATCTCGAAAAACTCATGCCCGAGACGAAGGCGGGTGAGAATGTTGTCGTCTGTCTCTCGGGACGCGGCGACAAGGACGTGCAGATGGTTGCAAAGGAACTGGGGGAGGAGATCGCATGAGCAAGCGGCTGGATGAAAAACTCGCGAAGCTCCGCGCAGACGGCCGCACAGGGCTGTACATCTATGTGACGGCGGGATGCCCGAGTGCAGAGGCGACCGTGGACATCGTGCGCCGTGCCGAGGCGGCGGGAGCGGATGTGATCGAGCTTGGACTTCCCTTCTCCGACCCGATGGCGGATGGCCCTGTCATTCAGGAGGCGAGCGTCATCGCCCTCCGGAACGGCATGACGATGGCAAAGGCACTTGAACTCGTCAAGGAGATTCGCAGGTACTCCGAGATTCCGCTCATCGGGATGGGCTACATCAACATGGTGCTCCACTACGGCTTCGAGAAGTTCGTTGCGGACTTCAAGGCGGCGGGCATGGATGGCGTGATCTTTCCCGACGTACCGCACGAGGAGTCGGCGGATCTGCGGCGGATCTGCGCCGCGCATGACTTTACCCTGACGGAGTTCATCACGCCGGGCACGACCGAGGAGCGTATGGCTGAGACGTGCAAGGACGCGCGCGGCTTCATTTACTGCATTTCGAACTACGGTGTCACGGGTGTCAAGGAGATCGACTACTCTATCATTGGCTCTGTCTGCAAGGCGGCACGCCGCTATACGGACGTACCGCTTGCCATCGGCTTCGGCATCGGAACGCCTGCGGCGGCGGCACACGCGGGAAAGCAGGCGGACGGTGTCATCGTCGGCAGTGCTGTGGTGAAACAGATCATCAACGGCGACATCGACGGCGGCATTCAGCTCATCGCTGATATGCGCAGGGCGCTCGATGCGTAAATTCATTCGTTCGAATCCCACGAAACCCCTTGCACGCATCCTTCAAACGTGATATACTATGCCCTGTCGCGTGAGCGTGTGCGTCTTTCGTGCGCGTTCGCATCAAATTAACTCTGCCGCTCTTAGGGGGGCGGTCACAGACCGAAGAGGAGGTGATTTCGTGAGATTGTACGAAGTCATATTTATTGTGAAGCCGATGGAGGAAGAAGCGACAAACGCCGTCATCGAGAAGTTCACAAAGCTCATTCAGGCAAACGGCGGTAAGATCGAGAAAGAGGATCGCTGGGGCAAGAAGCGCCTCGCCTATGAGATCAAGGACAACAGTGAAGGATACTACGTTCTGCTGTACGTCAATGCAGAGCCCGCCTGCGTCGCCGAGTGCGACCGCGTGATGAAGATCACGGACGAGCTTTTGAAGCACATGATCGTCCGTGCGGACGGTGTCGAGGAGTAATCGACGGACGGGAATCCATCCAGGAGAGAGAAACCGATGAACAGAGTCATATTGATCGGTCGCCTTACGCGCGATCCGGAGATTCGCTACACACAGAGCGGAAAGGCGTTCTGCCGCTTCACGATTGCGGTGGATCGGCGGTTCTCGCGGGCTGCGCAGCAGGAAGGCCAGCAGACGGCGGACTTCATTCCCGTTACCTGTTGGGAAAAGCTTGCCGAGATCTGCGGAAACAATCTGACGAAGGGGCGCCGCATTGGTGTCGAGGGGCGCATTCAGGTGCGCAGTTATGACGGCAGCGACGGACAGCGCAAGTACGCGACGGATGTTGTGGCGGACAATGTGGAGTTTCTTGATTCCAAGAATGCCGGCAGCTCCTCGGGCGGCTATGACGCGCCGACGGGGCGCAGTGCAGCACCCGCAGCGGGCGGCGCACCGGATATGATGGGTCCCGTGATTCCTGACGACGACATTCCATTCTGAGCGGGTGACGCTCAGTACATCCCGTAATAAGGAGGGACAGCGAAATGATGAAACGAGATCGAGGCCGCAAGCCTCGTCGTAAGGTCTGCTCGTTCTGCGTGGACAAGGTGGATCACATCGACTACAAGGACGCAGCAAAGCTGCGCCGCTTCACGACGGAGCGCGGCAAGATCCTGCCGCGCCGCATTTCCGGCAACTGCGCGAAGCATCAGCGTCAGGTGACGCTTGCGATCAAGCGCGCGCGTAATATTGCGCTTCTTCCGTTCACAGCGGAGTAAATCGGTGTCGTACCGACAAGGTACAGCAATACCAAAAGAGGCGATTGGACGAAACCTTCTGTTTCGTTCAATCGCCTCTTTTATTTGTGCATTGTAATCTCGTCCAACAGCCGTCCGTCTGTCATTTCACATTGTATGTGAAGTCTATGCTCATCTGCTTCCATGTAGAGATAATTCGATGGTGTCGGATTTGGTCCTGCGGCAATATCATAGCTTTCTGCGCGAACGTCAAAGTACTGATTTCCCGCAGGTCCCGCGAGGAGATAGAGCGTGCCGCGTGCATCTGTCTGCCGCGCACGGATGCAGCGGCGACGGTAGGCGTGGACGTGACCCGAGATAACGAGGTCGATGCCGAGTGTGTCGAATGTGTCCAAGAACATCTGCCCCACGTCGCTGATGCCATCATTTGTTTGCTGGTCGGGCTGATACTCGCCGTATGAGAGAATGTCCTTGTGCATAAGGACGACCTTCCACACGGCGGTGCTTTCCTTTGCGTCGCGGTTCAGCCAATCCATCTGCTCCGTCTTTAACTTTTCGCCGTATTCCTCAGCTTCGAGGAATTGCGTATCAAGGACGATGATATGCACTGCATCAAGATCAAAGGAGTAGTAGCGTCCGCGAAATGCGCGGCTGCCGTTGTCGGGGAGTGCAAAGGTTTTCAGATAGCGCACGGGCGGAACGGCAGTCCAGTTCAGTCCGTAGTATTCGTGGTTGCCGAGGACGGGGGCGTGCATATGACGCGCGAGCGGGGAATTTGCACCCTCCATCGCCTCGAAGAATGCACGCCAGTGCCATGCGGACTCTCCGTTGTCCGTGAGATCACCGACAATGGCGGCACAGTCGGCATCCGGATGACGCGCCCACGCCGTCTGATAGGTCGCGCCCCATACGTCGTAACTCTCGCCGCATTGACTGTCCGAAAAGAACAGGACACGCGTCTGTCCGTTTTCATGGATGGGCAGGAGGGGAATCCACTCCGTTGCGCCCGTTGCGTGCACGACACGATAGGCACTGCCTGTGGCGGCAGGAATCTCACAGCGATAGATGAACTGTACCTCGTCATCCATGGAGAGGTAGGTATAGGCGGGAGTCCGGC
This sequence comes from Selenomonas dianae, assembly GCF_030644225.1. NCBI lineage: Bacteria > Bacillati > Bacillota > Negativicutes > Selenomonadales > Selenomonadaceae > Centipeda > Centipeda dianae. The sequence goes on from NZ_CP128650.1 coordinate 858,396, forward strand.
GATCTATACGTCCTTGGCTGTCACGCTGCTCGATGCGTACATTTTCGAGCTGCTGCGGGCTGTCCCACTGGATCATGCGCGTTTTTGCGGGCTGTGCCGTGACGATCTGGCGCAGATGACGTATATCCTTTGCGCCGGCAGCAGCGTGCGGCACAAAGAGCCCGCCGAGCCCCATCGTCAGAATGCTGCTTATGGCGGTCTGCAAAAACGAGCGGCGCGTCATTCTTTTTTCTCCATGTTCTGCGTAACAGCTTCGGTGCGCATCAGATTTTTCTCATATCGGATGGCAGTGTAGATGAGGATGCCGGCGACGATGACGACGGCGATGAGGCGTGTATTGTCCTCCTGCTGCATGATGATGTCATGTCCGATGATCGCCTCGATGCCCGTCGAGGGGAATTTGCCGACGAGCGAGGCGAGCACATAGTCGCGGAAGCGGATGGAGGAGAGTGCGCCAACGGCATTCATAATGGCAGAGGGGAGGTAGGGGACCATGCGTCCGATCAGCATGATGATAAATCCCTTGCTGCCGCTGTACTGGTCGACCTTCGCGAGGAAGGGGCTTTTGGCAATCGCTTTCTCTGCGGCATCGCGGAAGTAGAAGCGCATAAGGACGAATGCGACCGTTACGCCGACGGTCTCTGCGACGCAGGAGAGGACGATGCCGGGCACGATGCCGAAAAGGATGACGTTTGCCGTCGAGAAGATGACGGCGGGCGGGAAGCCAAGCGCATTTGTGAAAAGGGTGAGAAGGAAAGCAAAGACGATCGCCCACTCGCCGAACGAGCGGATGTACTCGACCGTGTTCGGAATGTCGCCGCTCGCGAGCAGCGTAAAGAGCTCGGGCAGGAATTCCGGCGCGAGTACGTGTATGATAACAAAGAGCAGGACGATCGCAAGCGCTGCACCGATTTTCAAGATACCCATGCCCATTTGCTGCTTCATGACAATGAACCTCCTAGGTGGTGAGAACCAGCGTGAGCGCACCGAGAATCAGTGCAATGCTGAAGCCCTGCATTGCGTTTGCGATGCTTTTGCCATAGCGACGGGAATAGCGCTCGACAATCTTTCGAACTTCAAAAATTAAAAAGGATAGACAAAAGAAAACGAGGGAGAGATCCCCCTCTATCCAGCCGAAGGCGAAGATCAGTGCGGCGAGCACAATGCCGGTCTGCTCTCCGCGTGAAAAGATGCGTTTTGGCGGGGCTGCATGTTCACGCTCGTCAATCTGCGCACGCGTGAGAGGAATGCCCATCTCGTCGACTTTTTCCCCATTGCGGTCAAACCAGCGGTAGTGGAATCCCAAGGTTATCACCTCCGTGGATGCGTGCTATGTTGCAATACGCCGCTGTGCAGGGCGTGGATTTGGTTTCGGCAGATCCGGGCGCTTGTTTGGTTTCAGAGCGGGCTTTTCCGGTGATGGATGTACGGGCGGGTTCGGCGTGCTTGGTGTCGGGTGCGCGGGGCGTTCCATTCCGTTTCTGCGCTGTGACTCATCCATCTGCCGGCGAATGCGTGCACGCTGTGCTTCACGTTCCTCACGTTCGCGCTGCGCAATGCGCAGACGTTCCGTCTGCAGTTCCTCGGAGCTGTAGCAGACGCGTGCCTGCCGAACGATCTCCGGCAGCTGCGTGTAGAGATACCGACCGGGGCAGGCGGTCGCATTCAGGTCGCGATGCCCCTTTACAGTGGACTGCCATACGGGATCGAGTTGGTAGACAGTGCAGAGTGATGCGATGAGGCGTGCCGCCGAGGCTTTCTGCGCCTCTGTCGGAGTACCGATCTCGAAGTTGCCGGCGAGGTTGATGCCGACCGTATGACGGTTCTCTCCGTAGACATGGGCACCGACCGTGCCGAGCGGCCGTCCCTCCTCGATTGTGCCGTCCTTGCGGATGATGAAATGATAGCCGATGCCCGCCCATCCTTGATTCAGATGCCATGTATGCACTGTTTCTGCCGCGACATCGTCATCCGTTGCCATGCCGACATGATGAACGACGATACAGTCTGTCACAAAGCGGTTTTCGAGCGATCCGAATTTCAAATGTGTCGGACGAACGGTGACACCGGGCAGCACCGATGGAATGTACCATGATGCCTCTGCTGCGGCAGGGAAGAAGGGAAAGACGGCAGCACCGATGCCGACGAGTGCCAGACGGCGTAAAAATTCTCTACGAGTCATGTGGGATCTCCTGATAGGAATACGTTTGGTTACTGAGATGGAGCTCCGCGTCATGAAGGGCAAAAAGTGTCGAGCGATGCCCGACGCTGATGATGCTTGCGTTGGGGAGTTCCTGATGCAGCAGCGCATAGAGCGCGTGCTCGCGTGCCTCGTCGAGGGCGGATGTCGCCTCGTCGAGGAAGATCCAGTCGGGGCGGATGAGCAGGATGCGTGCAAAGGCAAGCCGCTGCTGTTCACCAAGTGAGAGGATGCGGCTCCAGTCGTCCACATCGTCGAGACGTGCAGCAAAATGATCCATGCCGACCAGCTTCAAAATACGTGCGATTTCCGCATCGGATGCCGCTGCCGTACGCGGATAGGAGAGTGCGCGGCGCAGCGAACCGAGGACGAGATAGGGGCGTTGGGGGAGAAAGAGGCGCTTTGCCCCCTGCGGCAGTGCGATCGTACCCTTGCCGTACGGCCAAATCCCCGCGAGTGCACGGAGCAGGGTGCTCTTTCCTGCACCCGATGCGCCTGTCACGAGCACATGACTGCCGCGCACAAGATGCAGTGTGCATGACGTGAGGAGCGGTGTGCCGTCCGGAAGATCGATGGAGAGATCCTGTAGTATGAGGGCGTCGTTTGCTCCCTCGCTCCGCACAATATCACTCGTGACGCGTGCAGATTCCTCGATGTGCTGCGTAAATCCCGTCAGTCGCTGAATCACAGCGGCAAGTTCCGCGATGGAGCTGTAGGACTCGACGAAGAAGGAGAGTGCGTCCTGCACGCGTCCGAATGCCGAGATGGTCTGCATGAGTCCACCGAGTGCCATTTCGCCCGCGTAGTAGCGCGGCGCTGCCATGATGAGCGGAAAGATGATCGCGAGCTGACCGTAGCCGTTGACGTAGAAGTTCAGCAGCTTCGTACGGCGCATGAGCCCCCAGTAATTCTTGATGACGTTTGCGAACCGCTCCTTGAACCCGACCCCTTCCGCCATCTCACCGCGGTAAAATGCGATGCTCTCGCTGTTTTCGCGCACGCGCATCATGCTGAAACGAAAGTCCGCCTCATAGCGCTGCTGATCGAAGTTCAGACGGATGAGCTTCTTTCCGACGATGTGGACGAAATACGTCCCCAGTCCCGAGTAGAGGAGGGACAGCCAGAACATATAGCCGTAGACTGTGAACTCTGTACCGCCGATGGGGACGGTAACTGCACCCGAGAGATTCCAGAGTACGACGGCAAATGCCCCGAGCGTCGTCAGCTGCTTGAGGATGCCGACGAGGAGCGTCAGCGTCAGGCTGACGAACTGGTTGATGTCCTCGCTGATGCGCTGGTCAGGGTTGTCCGTATCGCTGCGCAGTACCTGCAGACGGTAGTAGACCTGTCCGTGCATCCAGCGTGCGAGATACTGCTCCGTCATCCATGTGCGCCAGTTGATCGTAAGCATTTGCCGCAGATAAACAGCGTAGACTGCAATGACAATATAGATGAACGCGAGTCCCGTGAACTCACCGATGAGCGGCCAGAATGATGCCCAGTCATACGCCTGCAGCGCGTCGTAGAACACACGGTACCAGTCGTTGATCCGCACGAGCAGGTACACCATGATGAGATTCAGTGCAATGACCGCCGCGAGCAGACCGCGCGCCTTCCATTTTTCGGGGGAACTCCAATATCCTTTGAACAGCTGCCAGAAGCCGTGCAAGAGGGGTAGCTTCAATCCATAACCTCCATTCGTCGAAAGAACGGCTTTCATTATAGTATTTTTTTACGTGGTCTGCAAGAGATTCCCTAAGAGTAATAAAAATAATGATATTTGTTATCGTTGACGTGAATAAAAATATATAGTAGAATAAATTCGTTTATGATGGATGGCGCGGGTGATTCTTACAGAAGGGAAGGAACGGTTACACAATGGGCTTTCTTGCACAGGGGATGAATTTTTTTCAGCAGGGCGGACTGGTCATGTACTTCCTGCTTGCAGCGTCGATCTTTGTTGTATTCATCGGCATTGAGCGTGCGTTCTACTTCGGGCGCATGGATGCGGGGCGTGCATTTGCACATGAGTTTATGCTGCATATCGCTAACGGCAGATATCAGGATGCTGTCACGCTGACGGATACGCATCGCGGCGCGATTGCGGACATCCTGTTCAGTGCGGTTACAAAGAACAGCAAGAACTCGCGCAAGATGTCCTCCTACATGGAGATCCAGTCGGGCATCGCGCTCTCGAAGCTGCGCAACCGTATGTACTATCTGAGCGTTATTGTCACAATGGCACCGCTGCTCGGACTCCTCGGTACGATCAGCGGCATGATCTCGACGTTCAGCGTGTTCAACATCGAGGCGGGCGAGCCGAGTGCCATTACGGGCGGTGTCGGCGAGGCTCTGATTGCAACAGCGATGGGATTGTGCGTCGCGATCATCGCCCTCGCGGTACACGCATATTTTTCCCAGCGCATCGAGAATATTGTCACGGATATGGAGATGTGTTTTTCCGCCGCCGAGAGCAACCGTGTAGAACTGGCGCGTGCGGCGGGGGTCAAGGGCGTGCTCGAAACCTCTCTGCATACCGGAGAAACGGCGGAAGGTGATGAGGCATGAGACTGCGCGACAGAAGGGCGTTTGAAAAACCTGAGGTCATGATTATCCCTATGATCGACATCATGTTTTTCCTGCTCGTGTTCTTCATCATGAGTACGCTCTACATGGTAAACCTAAAGACCGTGGATGTGAATCTGCCGAAGGCACAGACGGCACAGACCCAGCTGAACGTCACCTATCTCGTCACCGTACGCAAGGACGGCTCGCTCTGGCTTGAGGACAAGCAGATCGACGAAGCGACCCTCCTGCGCCGTGCGCGTGCCGAGAGTCAGAAGAACCCGCGTTTTGCCGTCGTCGTTCGCGCGGATGGGGATCTGAACTACAGCGGTGTTATGGAGCTGCTGGATAAGTTCCGCAAGGAGGGAATCACGCGATTCGGACTTGCGGCGGAGTGAGTACGTATATGAAAAGACCGAAGTCACTGCGGCTTCGGTCTTTGTGTTACGGCGATATTTCGGTGTACGGCTGCGCCTCAAGGCGTATCTCGAACGTGCGCGGCCATGGGTAGTATGCTGTGATATTGCTTTGCATAACACGCAGACGCATATCGTTCTGTATGAACGGGGCGCGAAATGCGGCGGTGGATTCATAGCTGCGGATGCGGCGGTTGAGGTCGTTTGTGAGCAGGTCGTTTGCCCAGCGCCAGTTGCGCGTGAGGTCGAGGTCTGCGGTGTTCCGATAGCCCGCTGTGCGGAGCGTATCGTTCACGCGGTCGATTGTTTCCTTTAGATAAAACTCGTCCTCTGCGATGCGTCCCGTGAGAAATGCGAGATTTGCATATGTGCTGCGCTCACGCTCCTCCTTATTGGGGGCTTTCTGCATGGCGCAGTGATAGAGGACAGCCTCTGCGAGTGCCGTACCGATGGCGTTGCTCGCCGTGTTCCATCCTGCATACGCCGTGAGCGCATTTACAGGCACATTCTTTTCCACCAGAATCGGGAGCAGCGTCTCCTCTGCGCGGAAGTGCCGCGCGAGATCGACGAGCGCGACATTTGTCCCTGCCGCGAGCATATTCTTGACGGCGGCTGCGGCGGGGGCGCGTGTGCCGAGTGTGTCCATCGCATTGTCGCCCGCCGAGAGAACGAGCGTCAGATCGCTGCGTCCACCATCCTCTGCAAGCGATGCGCCGAGCATTGCAATCTTTTCGCGTGCCGTTACATCGTTCGAGACCGCCATAAACGGGAAAATCATATCTGCCATATCCGCCCGCGCATAGCGCAGGGCGATGCGCGGAGCTGCGCCGCCGTGCGCACACAGATCATCGACCGCCATGCGTGCGAGCATGGTGAGCGCGATTTCATCCGCACCGTGCACAATCATCGCCCGCTCTTGGGCGATGTTTTTTTGTGTCAGCAGTGCGGCGAGCTCCATTTTTTTCAGATTGCCGACGGAATACTCCTCTCCGTCGTCCTGTCCGAGGATGAGGCGCGTGAGTACACCCTCCTCCGTGAGCTCGATGAGCATGGAGGCGAGTGCCGTGCTCTCGTCGAAGTGTGCGAGATATTTTTCCAGATCGTCGGGTGGGAACTCTCCGCGCAGCCGCTCCATCTCGTTCTCATCGACGGGCAGTCCCGCTCCCGCACGTCCGAGTAGACGCGCGTAGGCGAGTAGGGAACGCCGCTCACGCCAACCCTCGATCCCATCCTGCGGAATCGCACGCGGCAGGATGTAGAATGCGTGCAGGGGGACATTCGGGTGCGCCGTGTGCAGTGCGCGCAGATATGCGGCAAGCGCGTCGATGTCGGCATGAGAAATATGTGCCTCACGCGCCGCGAGCAGCCCGCCCGAGAGCAGCTGATCGATCGAGAGAATGACGGCGTCGGCATTTCCCATATGCTCCGCGAGCCAGCGGCGCATTTCCTCCGTTTCACCGGGTTTCGAGTAATAGTCCATATACTCTGTGGGCGGCGTTACAATCGTGCACCCGATGATCTTCCCGCCGTTTACGACAAACTCTCGGCACGGCGGGCGCGAGTCGAGCGGCACAAGGAGGAGCGGTCGTTGCCCCTCGGTGCTGTTATCCATCGCAGCGTGCAGCGTGCGCCACTGTCCCGTATCGCTCGGATGAAATACAACGTGAAAGAGGAGGAGGGAGAGCATAAGAAAAGCGGCGACCATCCCGAAATTCTGCCTCATGCGTTCCCTCCTCCCTTTTGGTGCATTCATTTCAACTGGAAGTATTTTACTGGATACTGCTGTGTTCTGCAATCCCGTGTTTGCTGTCGAATTGATTCCTGCGCGAAAAGGTGCAGGGAAAATTGCATCTTTTCATGCGCTATGACTGCTAGAATGTGGACATGGATAAGGCAGTGAGCACAACGGATGGAGGGATGACCTATGACGACGATGAATCACTTGAAGGTCAATCTGCACATTACCGAGCGGTGCAATTTCAAATGCCGGTACTGCTTCGCGCACTTCGAGAACAAGAATGATATGGGAATCTCCGATTGGAAGCGCGTGATCGATAATCTGAAGCGGAGCGGTATGGTGACGAAGATCAACTTTGCGGGCGGTGAGCCGGTACTGCACAAGGATTTTGCGGAGATCGTCGACTATGCCTACGGGCAGGGATTCCAGCTCTCCGTGATCTCGAACGGCTCGCTGCTGCTCGATCGGAAAAACTTGCCGCAGGACTTCTTTCGTAAAATCACGACGCTTGGGATTTCTGTAGACAGCATCGTACCGGAAACACTTCAAAAACTTGGCTGCTGCGATGCAGGCGACAATGTGTTGACGAAGGAGAAGCTGGCGCGGCTCTTGTCTGTGGCAAAAACGGAAAACCCCGATCTTATCATCAAGCTGAACACGGTCGTCACGAACCTAAACGCCGGGGAGAAGCTCACACATCTGGAACGGGAACTTCCGATTGCCCGATGGAAGTTCCTCAAGATGAAGCGTTTCGACGACGGGCAGCGCACGAACAAGAGCCTCGAAATCGACGAGGAGACGTTTCAGAACTTCCTGCGCAGCAACGCCCGTATGCAGGGGGAGAGTGTTCCCGAAAGCTCCCTTGCGCGTTCCTACATCATCATCGACAACCGTGGTTCTCTCATCGACAACGCAGAGGATCACTACAAGACCGTCGGCAGTCTGCTTCGTGAGGAATTTCGGACGGTGTTTTCCCGCTACGCATTCGATGAGGAACTCTATGCAAGCCGGTATGAACAGGTCGGATGAGGAGCGTTCTTCCCTCCGATCATTCTTGCAGATGATGTGTATATTCGGTAAAATAAGAGATAGCTTAGGAGGTGTGTGTTTTCATGAGACAGAACATTGCCATCAATTTTTTCAGTCCGGTACATATGGGGAAGGGCGTGGATGCAGCGACGGGGCTGCGTTTCGCCTGTGTGACAGAGAACCCGTTTATTCTGGAGGTGGGGACAGAGCCGTTCCCCGGCTTCCAGACGAACGAAGCCCCGCTTGCCAATGTGGTCGACCTGCTTGCACGGGATGGGGAGCAGTTGGATCGCGTCTATTGCCTCGTTACGCCGCAGTGCATCTCAAGAGCAATGGGCGGCGAGAATAGTGATCTTTTGGTGATTGAGAATGAGGCGCGGCGTATTTATCCGAGCCCGTTCGATTTTTGGTGTACCCGTATGAAGCGGCTGCGTCCTGCACTCACGGAAGCCATATTCATCCCGATCCTGCTCCGCTATCGTGAGGACGCTCTCATTGAGGATATTGAGGGTCATGTTGCATCCCTTACAGAACGCATCAAGGCAGATGCCGGCGGCTTCGCTGCATGGGGAGACTGTCACATCTATGCGGATATTACAGGCGGGGCGCGTTATGTCAACATGATGATGACCTCGGTTCTGCAATTCCTGCAATATGACGGTATGCAGATTGAGAAGATGCTCTATGCGGATTTTCATACCCTTTCGCAGGAGAACCGCATCTTTGACGTGCGTGCCGCTGGTGATGTTTATAAGTTGGTTGCGGGTGCGGATGCATTCGTCTCCTACGGTATTTCTCGAACCATCGAGGAATATTTCGGCTATGACGCAGCGACAGGTCGAGCGGCAAAACCCATTGGCAGTGCGCTCAAGGACGTACTCGGCGCAATGCACACGTTTTCCGATGTGATTCAGATCTGTCAGACGGGAAATGTGCCACACGCGTTAGACGGATTAAGTGAGGCACTTGCGGCATTCTTGGAGATGCCCGAAGAAGAACGTACGGTGGATGACCGTATGTTCATGCAGATCATAGATACGATCACAGAGGGGGATGGTGCATTGCTTGCGGTGGCGGACGACGAGACGGAACGCTATGAGGTCATCATCCGCTGGTGTGCAGAGAAGGGGCTCCTCCAACAGGCGATGACCTTTGCGACGGAGTGGCTGCCCGTCTGCTTCATCCGGCGCAAAATCGTCTATCCTCTGCCCATGCTCCGTTCCTGTGCGAGGTCGGCGGTGGATCGGATGCACCCCGGGTGGATGCAGAACTTCATCATCAGTCCGAACCTTTACTGGAATGCCATTCAGGAGCGCAAGAAAAAGAACGATCCGATTGTTCTTCAACTGGGGCTTGAAAAGTGTACATTTCAGCAGGGCGACCCCAACAGCAGTGAAGCACGGTGGGCGGCATGGCAGGATACATGGCAGCAACTGCTCGAAAAGGTGGAGGTCGTGCGGACGGATTGCGGAAAGAGTCTCATGTTTGACTGCTTGCGTACACACTTTTACCTGCGAGAGCGGCGAAATCTGATGAATCATGCAATCGCGGAAAATGTATCGCGCAGGGAAATCGGAGTGCTGCTCGACGATGCACTTACGGCACTTGCTGCGGCTACGGACAGGATACAGAAGGGAGCAATGTAACGTGCGGAAGGATATTATGCTTTGCTTTTTGAGCGATGTCAAAACCAAAGACGAAAAAATTTCTGTCGCAGAGTATCAGAACATAGGAGACCAAAAAGAATGTCATACAACGAATGAATCCGCTGTCCGCTATTTGCTATACGGATCGAATGAGCCTGTGGATAAGTTGTCGCGGCTCTTTCTCGTGCGGACGAACAAAGTTGCTGGAAATATTACTTGTCTTGTGAAAGAACAGGATTTGGAAGGCAAGCGGACTTCTCGCTACATAGACTACAAAGATGAGCAGGAGAGAACATGGACGCATTATAAGTATTTCTTGCACCGCATTTCTGAGCTTATAGCGGATACAGAGGAGATTGAAGATGTCAGGGTTAGGGACATTGTCGAACATATTGATTTTGATGAGGATGAGCCCATTGAAGAAAATATGAACGCACTTATCCGCGTTGCCTCCCGCGTACGCGCCTATGCGAAGAGCGTCCGAGAAGATGACCCTGCGGCAGAGATTGTTCTCCATGTTGACTGTACGGGCGGAATGCGCAACGCCTCTATGATTCTCGTTGCACTCATGCGTCTCCTCCAATATGAGCGCATCGAGATTGGTAAAGTTCTCTACTCGAATTTCAATCGAAATGACCCACAAAAGAATCGGGTGGAGGAAGTCAATCCCTTGTACTCATTCTTTGATCTCGTTGCGGGAGCGGAAGAATTCGTCCGTCATGGGGAAGTGACCGTGCTGAACAAGTTCTTTGAGAAGCGGGAGCGCAGCACCCATCTGGATACACTCCTCAATGCCATGCAGAAGTTTGCAGAGGAATTGAAGCTCTGCCATTACGGTGATTTGAGTGAGGCGATTACAGTCCTTCGAGATGCCATTCATGATTTTCCGGAGATCTCTCCCTCCGATGTATCATCGGCGGCAAAGCAGAACGACGACCTCATGCGTCAGATGCTTGGGCGCATTCAGGAGGACTATGCGCCGATTCTGAAGGAGAAACTCGACGACATCGCACTCATCCGATGGTGCATTTCTCATAATCTCCTTCAGCAGGCGATGACACTCTTTACCGAACGTGTGCCGGAGTCCTTGGTCAAATCAGAATTTTTGTGGATTCAACCCGCTTATCAAACAGATTTTTCCAACGAGCAAAAGAAGGATTCGATGAAGCGGACGGAAGCTTTCTATCTTGTCAATGTCTATCCGGAGCAACGCCGATATGTAGGACAACAGAAAGACACGCAGGACACGATGCTGAACCGAGGAAAACAGGTATGGAAGGAGCGGTTTGGAGAATTTCTGCAAAACCTTCTGACGGAGCCGCACCATGTAGAGAAGCAAGACATTCACAAGCTGCTTGAAAAGCCGTTGCTTGAATTCGATGAAATACGCTTAAGCAATGCAGCGGAATTGGGCAAAATTCTCTTTTCCATTCATACGATGTGCAGAGCGCAGGCGGGAGAGATTTCACCGGTAAGAGCAGAGATGAAAAAATATCTTGACTACGTTCAAACATGGGTTGCAGATAAAAAAGTAAGTAAAAATGATCTAAAAGAGGATATTTTTACAAAAGACGACCACGAGCTTGCGGGAACGATCATCAAATTCATGGAGGAAAAAGTTGGTCAGGCAAGGTTTTATCTTAGTGTAGAACGGATGCGTGGAGCAGTCAGAATGAACGAGGGGCGACTCTGTTCGTGGAATCCGGAAAAGGCACGCAGTATCCTCACACGGTATTTTGACATCAAGGATGAGCGGAACCATACGAGCCATGCCGGCAACAAAACAAGACGATTTGACGCTGCCGAATTGGAAAAGCAGATGAGCGTAGCACTTGATGAAATCGAGACTGTTTGCGCGAAAAAACCGGTGGAACGAAATGCGTTTATCAACCACACAAATCACCCCTCCTCGCGTTGGGAGGAAGGGCAGAGACGCGCCGTAGGAAAAGATCGAAAGATTATTGATTGGCCGTTTCCCTTAATTCCCGCCGATGGGGGGGAGGAGGAAGTGCGTCGCCTTGCGGAGGAGAATGCACGCATGATCCTTGCATATCGCCCTTCAGCGGTGCTTGTGCAGGGCGAGTTCAGTTATACTTTTGCCCTTGTCAGCATCTTGAAGGAGGCAGGAATCCCAACCCTCTCTGCGTGCAGTGAGCGCCTTGTGCATGAGCGCGTCGATGAAAACGGAGAAACGATACGCGAGTCACGCTTTGCATTTCGACGCTTCCGCACCTATTGATCCAATTCCTGCGGAGGGGCGCCGTATTCTCTTTGGTAGAGTTCCTGTGCCTTGCGGAGGCGGCGCACGATCTCGTCGCGGATAGATGTCGGTTCGAGGACGCGGGCATACGGACCGAGCGAGAGAATGCGGCGCAGCACATCTTCTTGTTCAAACGTGCAGAAATAAACGGTGAGATGATAGCTTCCATCCTGCTCAATGAACGCCTTTTTGTCAAAGGCTGAGAACAGCGTGTATGTTCGTTCACGTGCATTACGCGAATCATGAAAGGCAATCGTGACAAAATTGCTCTTCTTATCATCCGTGGTGCGACCGTTTTTCGACAGATATGCCTGCCATGCCTGCCGTGCCGCTTGAAAGGCTTCATATGGCATCGTTGTTGGGATGCAGAGAGGGAGCTGCTTCTCTGAAACAATATGCGGTTCATGCGTTTGTGCATCCCAGAGCAGGAGACTGTATATGCCGTTGGAGGCGTTTTGCCGAAGAAACAGCGGAATGTAGTTCTTCTTTTGGAAGGAGATTCCTTGATGCGTTCGGAGTGCGTATATTACGGTCGTCAACGCCGTATGAATTTCTGAGGGGCGTTGATCGAGCGGATGCCAAATCGGCTGACGTTTCCAACACGAGAGGTCAAAGGGGGCGATATTGACGAGTGCAGAAAGCAGTTTTTCCTTTAGTTCTTTTGACAGGAAGAGATCGGCTTCTTGCGTGAGTAGGCAGGTTTTCAGCCAGCGGCGTTCGAGCGTCGTCGGAAGAATAGGGATTTTGTTCTTCGGTGGAACAACGATGAGATCTTTGGGTGTCAGCTTATGGGCGGCATTTTCTTTGATTTTATCCGACGCTGCAGCAGTTATTTCAAAATGAAATGCCGCCATGATATATTGACAAAATAGGTGTTCATGCTCAATTCTGTAGTATGGCGCGTCACGTAATAACTTCTGCATGGTAGGCATTTCTTGCTCACGTTTTGCCATGTCACATAGACGATTGTGCCGGTCAATCAGCCAGCGATATGTACCTGCATGAACTTCTTGGAAGAGTGTGTCCATGGAGGATTTTGATTTCTGCTTATTATTGGCATCAGTGGGCTCTTGAGGTTCTTCGGATTCTGCTTCTGTGTCAATTATATTTGGATGTCCGTCGTAGAGCTGAAGCGTTTGCTCAATGCCGCAGCGCATATCCGTATGCAGATGCGTTTTCGTACTTGGCAAGATTTCGATATATGGCAGAAATGTACGGAGGAGAGGGAGATATTTTTTGGGGTCGCGGCAGAACAAGGAGCAGAGCACAGAATCATCTGCATCCTCATGGACAATGATTTTTGGGAGCTCGGCACGCAAACGCTGCATGACGATGTGCTTTTCGTCTGCTGTGTGAAAGAGGAAACGGAGATGTATGTCTGTTTTCCGAAATCTTTCCTTTCGATAAGATGGCGTAGAGGAGGGAGGATCGATGAGGCGGAGATCACTGATCTCCTCAATCCGCAGAAGGTGACGGGATGGTTTGTCCGACTTATATGTGAAAATTGCAATGAGCTGACGCCTTCCATCTCCCTGCTCATCTTCCCGTATTTCGAGTGGATGCACATCTGTGAGTTCGATGTTCGTGAAGCCTTCGTTTTCTTTGCGATGCCAAACGAGGTGTAAATATTTGCCGCGGGCAATAGCGAGGAGTATCTGATAGACAACATCATCGTCGAGGATGCGGCGAATATCGAGATTGATAAAATGAAAGGGCTGACACCTGTTTTTATTGATGTTGAATTTACAACGAAGGGTATCTGCGAGAAAATAGCCCGGAACGTTCAAAAAGGCGCTGTTCTTAAAATAATCGACGGCAAAGAGCAGCGACTTCGCTTCATCTGCGGACAAATCGGCGAATGGATCGCTTGCGAGCGCATAGAGGAGCGGTTTCTTTTTGTCATCTATCTGCACGAGTCCGTAGGCGGAAAGTTTTCGGAGGTAGGTATGAATCTTACGTTCCTCCAGCCCTTTTTGTTCCAAACTATACATAGCGTAAGCGGAGCTCGGGTATTTGGAGTCGTTGTTGATGTCGTTGTTGAGCAGCTTGTTGTCGAGATGTGGCACAGCAGTGTAGATGGCATCATTGTCGTGGCGTGTACCAAGCACACGGAGGAGGTGGATGAAGAAAAAGACTTCCGGCTGCGTCAAGCCTTTCAAGCGATAGGTATCTGCGAGAAAGTTTTCGTTTCCGTGATAAGAGTCACCGCGAAATGCCGGTCTGCGATTGCGTTTGTACTGTGTTGGCTGATAGCGATCCTTTGGAAAGATAGCTTCACAAAACGTCACGAAATATTGATAGGTGCGTATCTGACGGAGCAGGAGGCGCAGCAAATCTTTTCTGGAATAGCATCCATAGGAGGCGAGACGAAAAAAACGACGGCGTGTTTCATAGGTGCCTTTGAAGAACTCATCCCTTTTTGCGTCTTTTACCGTACGCTCAAAGAATTGTTTGAGAGCATCCATAACCTCATCCCTCTCTATTCATCTATACTCTTATGCCGTATAATTTCGTCATATTCCGTTATAACCCTTGTCATAGGAGGAAAATATGTTAGGTGTTTTGGTTCTGCGTCTGCGCGTGGAGCGGGGCGGTCATTACTCCATGTTTCCGGGCAAGCTGCTCCACGGTGCGCTCTTTCGCTGCATTGCCGCATACAATGCCCTGCTCGCGGGCGATCTTCATGAACGCAGGGTAAAACCCTTTACCGTCGGGATGCTGCGGCGTGTGGGGAAAAGTTTCGGTGCAGTCCCGCAGGCACGAGAGCTGAATGAGTCGCACTATGCTGCGGGGGAGAAGCTGCTGCTGCGTTTGACCGCGCTCGATGAGGATGTGCTTTTCGCATTCCTTCACATCCCGTGTGGAACACAGCTTGCAGTAGGGAAACTCGTCTTTACCGTCGAGGAGGTCCTTGCCAACGGGCAGGAGGACACAGGATGCGTCGAGGTGGAGGAACTGATCGCGGCGGCTCTCTCGATGGAGGAGGTTACACAGTTTCGCATTTCCTTCCGGTCGCCGACGGTCTTTCGCGTGGATAATGCTGACTGTGCCGTTCCGCGTCCCGAACTCATCTTCGCCTCCCTCGCGGATAAGTGGACGTGGCAGAGGCTTCCCTCTGTTCTGGACAAAGCCTATGTGCGTGGGGTCGCCGCAAAGCTAACGCAGCTCGAATGGAGGGGTGCAGGACTTCAGATTCGGCAGAGCGCGCAGAAAACAGTACCGGGATTTATGGGGGATTTCACGTTCCGCATGGATCGCCTCTCTGCGGAGGAACGGGAGATTATCCTGCTGCTCGCGCAGTTTGCGCCCTTTTGCGGGACGGGGCGGCTGACTGCGCAAGGCTTCGGGGAGACGCAAATCGTATTTTCATAGGAAAGGTGCAGGGAAAATTGCACTTTTTACGGTAGAATTCGTGTAAGATGATAGAAGAAAGAGGGAAAAAGATTAGAACTGTCGAAATATAGTGTATTCTATATTGATGAGATTGAGGAGGCTGTGCAGTGGAAGACAGGACATATACATATCAGGCAATACTCTTTGACACACGCTCCATTCAAAAGTATATCTTTTCGAGCAATCGGCTCAAGGCGAACATCGGCGCATCTCATCTCGTCGATCGCGTCTTTGATGATGTACTGCTGCCGACCGTTCGTGGGGAGCTGGGTGCGGATGCGCTCGATGATAGCTCGTGGGAGCAGCCGGAGATGATTGATTGGACGGATATGCGGACAGCGGCGCGCGTGGGCTACATCGGCGGCGGCAACGCACTCCTTCTGTTTCGGACGGAGACGGTGTACGAGACACTTCGTTCTATTGTGTCTGCATTCACCAAGAAACTTCTCGAAAAAGCCCCCGGACTGCGCACGGGAGCGGCGATTGGTACGATGACGCTTCGGGCAGACGGCAGCTATGCCGGCGCATCGGATCATTCCGATGCGCCCAATGATCTGACGCGCCTTGTTCACAAGCTAAAGAACTTCCAGAACACGGTGATTCCCACTGTGAACGTTCCCTACACGGGGCTGACACTCGTGTGCGGTGAGAGCGGGGAGACTGCGAACGTATGGATGAGGGACGAAAAAGAGCCGAACGGTGACAAAGCATCTGACGATGTGGCGAGTGTTCCGGCAAACGTGAGGATGAGAGATGAGAAGGCGCCGAACGGGCGGTTCTACGCGTGGGAAGTCGCGGAGAAACTGCGCGTGGCAATGCCGCAGGATGGAAAACCGGCAGCGGTGCAGACCGCACTGATGGAGAAATTGCAATCTTTCCTTCCGACAAAAGAGCGGGAGAACTTTAGGAAGAACTATGCTTTCCCGATGAAGTTCGATCATCTCGGACAGCAAACGCCGAAGAATGACATTGCTGTCGTCCACATCGACGGCAACAACATGGGGAAAAAATTCCAAGAATGTAAAACATTGACCACGCGCATCCAACGCTCGCTTGCGATCCGTGACACGACCATTGCCGCCTTTGCTGCACTGGTACAGAATATTGTGGCACATATTGAGCGTTATAATGGAATCCTTGCACTTGGCGAAGATCAGAAGAAGCGCACGCTGCTTCCCATCCGTCCCCTCGTTCTGGGCGGCGACGATATGACCTTCGTCTGTGCTGCTAAGGTCGCGGTGGAGTTTGCGAGTTTTGTGATGCGCCATTTGGTGCATGACGATACGGAAGGCCGTACCCCCATTGACAGCTGCGCCGGCATCACGATCATGAATACATCATACCCCTTTTTTCGCGGGTATCAGATGGCGGAGGAACTCTGCGCAGCGGCGAAGAAGCGTATGCGTGAGAGCAAAGAGGCGTCCTGCTGGCTTGACTTTGCCATCCTGCACGGAGATCGGGCATCGACACTCGCGCAGTTCCGCGCGCAGGAATACACCGGTGTATGCGGTGATCTGCATTTCGGTCCTTACCGTGTCGATGCGGATGCGGGAGAGATGGAGAGCCTTGCAGCACTCCTTGCAGGAGTACGAGGGATGCGGAAACTCCCGAACAACAAGGTCAAGGAACTGCGCCGTGTCCTCATCTACAGTGCACATGAGCAGCGGCAGTTCCTTGCACAGATCGGCTATCTCGGGATGCGTATTCCATCTCCGGAGGCGTGGCGTGATTACGAGAAAGACCTTTGGGGGAAGGATAAGCGAACGCCCTATATGGATGCGGTTGAGCTGATGGATTATATCATAGAGGATGAGGAGGTGTGCATATGAAGAAAAAACAAAATGCCGCTGAGCGGCGAAATGCGAAAAAACAGCAGACACAGGAGGCGCGCCTTGCAGCGGTAAAACAAAAACGGGAAGAAAAAGAAAAAGCGGCACGTATCGAAAAAGCAAAATCCGCACGTGTTCCTGTGAAAACACCGATGCTCCGATATGGAGATAAGGCTTCGAGCGCGGAGATCAAACCGACCGCTCCACTTTATGTTCACGTTAAGATCCTTTCTCCGCTTCATCTTGGTTCGGGAGGTGCGGACATCCATGTCGATGCCGATGTTGTGCAGGATGATGTCGGGCTTCCGTATTTCCCCGCGAAGCGGCTCAAGGGGCTGCTCTATGAGAGTGGGCTTGAGGTTTCGGAGATGGCGGGGGGATGCCTCATTGCTAAGGAAAAACTCGATACCCTCTTTCAGCGCGGGAGAGGCGGCGTACAGCAGCTTGTTATTTCCAATCTGTATCTTGAAAACTATGATGTGCTCCACGTGGATCTGTTGTATTTGCAAAAGAACTTCCCTTCCGTGTTCCGCCCTGCATACGTCCTTGATCAGTATGCGAGCGTGCGTTATCAAACGGCGATCAACCCGGAAACCGGTGTTGCACAGGAAAACTCGCTGCGCAATATGCGCGTGCTTGATGCGGGACTTACGTTCGTGGGCGAGATTCGGATTCTTGGCGGGGACAAGGATTGCCTCAGGACACTTGCGCTTGCCGTGCGTAACCTTTCGCAGTGTGGCGGCAAACGCACGCGTGGATTTGGACAGATCGCGTGTACGCTTACGCAGAACGGCAAGGATGTCCTTGTACCTCTTGTGGAGGAGGCACTGTCCAAAATCAGAAGGAGAGGAGGAAAAGCCTGATGATGGAGATACAAGTTCGGATTCACACAAAGACACCCGTCATCCTCCCGTGTACGGGAGATGCGTCGGATCTGACGGCGACACAGGAGTTTTTCAGCGGCTCGGTGCTGCGCGGGATTCTTGCACGGCAATTCATCGGGAAACGGAAATTGGACGATGATGCCCATGAAGATGAAACGTTCAGGAAACTCTTTTTTGGCGATCTGCGCTTTGTTCATGCCTATCCGTACGATCCTCGGAACGATACACGGGCGATGATCCTGCCCTTTTCCCTCCAACGGAGCAAGGACGGTACGTGCATCAAAGACCTTCTGCAAGCAGATCCTGAACCGAATTTCAAGGGGGTGAAGGGCTTTGCTGTGATTGCCGAAGGGGAGATTCGTTCGGTAGATGTACGAAAGAGCATCGGCTTTCATATGAGCCGCACCGATTTGAAGAGCGAAGGCGGTACGGCACGGCTTGCGGGGAAAAGCGGCGACGTCTACAACTATGAGGCGATCGCGGCGGGGCAGGATTTCCTCGGGTACATCTATGGATCGCTGCAGTTCCTCAATGCGCTCCTCGAACACATAGAAGAGCGCACTTTTTCCTGCTATGTCGGACGGTCGAAATATACGCAGTATGGTCTGTGTGAGGTAACGCTTGGTGAGCCGCAGCCTGTGCAGAGGATAGCCGCTCCATCAGGAAATACTGTATACCTCCGTATGGAAACCCCATTCATCCCACATGGCGGTACGCCGGGAGATGTCGCCTCCATGCTGACGGAAATTACAGAACGCTTGAACGCTGCATACGGCAAAATTTTTGCCAAGACGGAGGAGATTGATAACTTCGTCGGTGTATGGGGTCTGCGGCGTCCGCGCGAAACTGCTCTTGCGGCGGGGACGGTCTTTGCCGTCGCGAAGGAGGGAGGCTGGCAGGACGCAACTGCGGTGCTCAATGAGCTTTGTCTGCGCGGCGTCGGACGCCGCCGCGCAGAGGGATTCGGTCAGCTGCGGATCTGGACTGCCGACACACTTCGTTGGGGAACGCCATGGGAGATGACGCGCACAGGGCGGGGGCCTATTGGTGATGAGGCAAAGACACTCGCACAAAAGATCCTGATTGCGCACATCATCGAACAGGTGAAACTCATCGCAGATGAGGATGCGAAGGGGGCGATGCGATCCTGCGAAGCGTGTACACCGCATCAATTTGCACGTCTGGAACAGGATCTCGGTTCGCGCCCGAGCGGTGTAAAAACACGCATGGAAGGCAGTGTCGCAGACTACAAAAAGGATACACCGGTAGAAAACATCAAAATTGGTGAGCGATCCCTTCGTACATATTTCACTGTGGGAGCAGAGATCACAACCATGCCGTATTATGCCAAAGCAGCGGAGACGATGAAGCCGGATTCTGATTTGGCGAAGGCTGCCGATGAGATCGGCATGGAGATTACTAAGCTCCTACGCGCGGAGGAAGTTTATCATGCCTACTGGCACACATTCTTCCGCTATGCGCGAAAGAGGACAAAGGATACGGACGAAGGGAGATGCGCTCATGTGTCAGAAGGAGAATAAGGCGGCGATTCGCGGCCGTATCACCGTAAAGGGCATCCTTCAACTGGATGCGCCGCTCCTCATCGCCGAGGGCGCGTCGTCAAATGAACGCGGCGGTCTCGACATCCATGTGCTTCAAAACAGAGACGGTGTGCCGTTCATCCCGGGCACGTCACTCGCGGGCGTTCTGCGCAGTGCGGTCAAGGACGATAACGTGCGTAATCTGCTCTTTGGAACGATTGACGAAGAGAACCCACAGCAAAGTGCTGTTCTTCTCTACGATGTCCTTCTTGCGAATGCAAAGATTGGCGTGCGCGACGGCGTCAGCATTGATGCGGTCACGGGAACAGCAATCAAAGGCTATAAATATGACTACGAAGTCGTGGAGAAGGGCGCAAAAGGGGTTTTTTATGCTGAGATTGTTTTGCGTCAGATCCATGCGGAGCAGCAAGAGGAACTGACGCAGGAACTGCGTCATCTTTGCAGACTGCTGTGCAGTGGATTTCATGTTGGCGCGCTCACAACAAAGGGGTTCGGGCGTGTTCATATGACACAGATTGATATTGACTGCTACGACTTCAGCAATTCTGATGATGTTGCCGCATGGCTTTCGCCTGAACGTAAACCGGCGGTCATGCACTGGGACGAAAGTGATTTTTTGGAGGCGGAGCATCCACGATATGCCGCAGAGGACTTTATGATCGAGGCGGATTTTGTTCTCACGGGATCGCTCATTGTTCGGGACAAGGATGACGACAAAGATGTCGCTGCGACGATGAAGAAGTCCGACGGTGAATACATCATCCCCGGAACGAGCCTCAAGGGGGTTCTGCGCCATCGTGCAGCATACATCCTGCACGCATTGGGGAAAGATCAGACCGTGGCGACAGAGCTCATCGACCGTCTCATGGGTACAACTGCCGTGCGCAGCCGCTTCGTCGTTGAAGAAACGATCATCGATGCCGAGGCTCATCCGCAGACACGCAACCGTATCGACCGATTTACAGGTGGGACAATAAAATCAGCACTCTTTTCGACCGAGCCGGTATGGCGGAAAACGGAAGGAGGGCGTCCTGTTACACTACGTTTCGGCGTGCATCAGGCTCGTGATTGGGAGGCGGGGCTGTGTGTCCTCCTGCTCAAGGATCTCTGGCTCGGACGCATAGCGATCGGCGGGGAGAAATCCATCGGGCGCGGCACCCTTGAGGGGCTGCGTGCTGTCATCCATGACCGGGGACAGTGCTATGAACTGGCGCAGGAACAGCCCTTTCATGAGGGGACGATGCAGATCTTGCAGAACTATGTGGCGGCATTGCATCAGATACAGACGAAGGAGGTGGAGGCATGAGCACGGAAAAGGAAAAGCGGTTTTGCCGGATTCGCGAGGGGTGCAGTAAGACAGAAGCGATTGACATTCCTGCATCCGAGGAAGCTCTCTGCGATCAACTGCGTGGCGTACAGCAAGCAACAGTCGTCCTCTGGCAGATGAACGCAGTTCGTTTTGGTACATGGGATGGACGTGCGTTCTCCTTTCCCGTTCATGCGCCGTTGCGGATGGAGCTCCTTATCGAACTTCGCATCTTCAATGAACAGGGAGAGCTGTATCTGCGATGTGAGGATGAGCGGCTCATCGGACGCCTTCGTACGGACGAGGCGGGGGATAAGACAGCGTATGTCGATACCATTGCGCGATTTTGGGGAAGCTGGGGCGATAAGGATCAGGAAAAGGAGAAGAAAACCGAATGGATGACCCTGCGCGACACGTCGCGCAAGCTGAAACTGCGGCTGCCCATCGTCGGAGGGAAACCCCACTTTGTCGGGCTTGTGACGCGCAGCTACATCGGCTTTCACAAAGAAACAGGACAGGCGGGCTATATCGACCATCGCTATTACGCAATCGAATCGGCAGATATGGAGGTATATGATGGGCAAGGAAAATGAGATCGCGACAGCACCGTATAACTTCGTATCCCTGCCAAAGACGGTGCTCGCCTCGCCGATGAACGGAAATGCCGTGACCGATGAGGAGCGCACACTGAACTACCGTACACATGTCCTTGAAAAGGGACAGTTTAGTGGGCGCATCGAACTGACGATTGAAACAAAGACACCCGTCTTTATTGGTACGGGCGTCGGTACAGCGGAGGATAAAGACCTCGAATTGTTTTTTTCGCCGACGGGTGTGCCGATGATCCCCGGCAGCTCGCTGCGCGGCATGATAAAGAACCTCTTCAAGATCGTCACCTGTGGCGCAATGCGTGCGGGCGAGGACTATCAGGATGCGATCACGGTGCGCGTAATGAAAGAAAAATGTGAAAAACGTGTTAGCGACCATGTAGAGCAAGAAAACGCGAATTCCATTGATTATGCAGATGCCGTGTTTGGGTGCAAAGAACTCTGGGCAAGTCGTCTTGCCTTTACGGATGCCCTGCCTAAGGAGCAGATACAGATGGATAAGCCCGGCTTTCCAAAGATCCTCAGTTCACCGAAGCCGACCGCCGTTCAGCTCTATCTGGAACAGAAACATGGAGCAAAAAAGCCTGTCGGTTGGGACTCTGATGCTCCCATTCGCGGCTATAAACTCTACTGGCATCAAAGGGATTGTGCTGACTGGCGCAACAAGGATCAACATGAAGCAAACGATCAAACAGCGCATAAGATTCAGCCCGTGAAGAAGGGAACGAAGTTTTTCGCCAACATTCGATTTGAACGGCTGTCCGAGGATGAACTCGGCGCACTGCTCAAGACCCTGCGAATCAACGGCGACCATCTTTGCTGCAAGATTGGAAAGGGCAAATCCCTCGGACTTGGCAGTATAGAGATTACGTCAAGCCTTGTTCTCATGGATATGAAGGCATCCTATCTGAATGTCTTTGATGAAATGGGGGAATGGAATCGTGCAGAGAGCACGGCAGACAATGCAAAAATACAGAAGCTCATCACTGCTTTTGACAACTATGTGAAAGACCGTGAAATCAACTATGATAAATCCATTGAGGAGCTTCGGCATATGCTTGACTGGAACAACACCGAGATTCGCGGTTGGAAAGAAGAAATCGAACAGATGAGCATTCAAGACAAGAGGAAACCGTTTCAAAAGCGGTGGATTCTGCCAACGGCATTGGAGGTGGGGAAGAAAAAGCCGTGAATTTTCTTGAAAATATATATGATTTTTGATATGCTTGATTCATGGTGCAGGGAAAATGGAAAGTGCGGCGATAGAGCGGCAAAACTGTATTCTGTCGTTGGCACTTTCCAAATTGGTGCAAACTGCGTCACAGAACGGGAAACAAGGATTTACGTCATGATTTTGAAGCGTATGTTTTTCTTGCGTGGGCAGAGTATGACGAAAAAATCCATGACTTTCCAAAACACCGTTTCGCCCCATATGGGGCGCGGGAAGCGCGTGACGATATTGCACCAGAAAATTGCCGCGTGCGGCATTGAAACCATGTGTTGGTATGTGTATTGGTGAATGTAGTGTGAATTGCACCAGAAAATTGCCGCGTGCGGCATTGAAACCCGCTGAAATCAATCGTTGGGATCCCAGTCCTCCACATTGCACCAGAAAATTGCCGCGTGCGGCATTGAAACGCAGGTTGTGTCAAGAATGAATATAACCGGTTCTATTGCACCAGAAAATTGCCGCGTGCGGCATTGAAACATCTGCCCCCGCGCAGGTTGTTCAGAAGTCCTCCTCATTGCACCAGTAAATTGCCGCATGCGGCATTGAAACTCACGGACATACGGATAGCTGCCACGGTTCACCTTTATTGCACCAGTAAATTGCCGCGTGCGGCATTGAAACTTCCCGTAAGTCGGGTCATCCCAGAACCAAATCTGTCATTGCACCAGCAAATTGCCGCGTGCGGCATTGAAACACCGATAGCAACACCTGCGACACCGATGAGAATGTTCATTGCACCAGCAAATTGCCGCGTGCGGCATTGAAACACGCCAGTACTCCAGCGTCGACATCTTGGCCTCGTATTGCACCAGCAAATTGCCGCGTGCGGCATTGAAACCTCATGTGCGTTCCTGCGATGCGCGCGGCGAGTGAGATTGCACCAGCAAATTGCCGCGTGCGGCATTGAAACCCAACAAATAATGCCGGAGCCACACCACTGGGAGATTGCACCAGTAAATTGCCGCGTGCGGCATTGAAACTGCGAGGAAGCGGGCGATAGTTCTGACTGTGCGCGATTGCACCAGTAAATTGCCGCGTGCGGCATTGAAACGTCATCGTTGGTGAACGGGAAAACCTTTACGTGTGCTATTGCACCAGTAAATTGCCGCGTGCGGCATTGAAACTTGAACCAAGAACTCTCTTCCTGCTGCTGCGGCTATTGCACCAGTAAATTGCCGCGTGCGGCATTGAAACGACTTGATATGAGTCTCACCCTCGATTGCATCAGCAATTGCACCAGCAAATTGCCGCGTGCGGCATTGAAACACAGTAACGGAAACGTTTTCCACAACACCGGGCTATTGCACCAGCAAATTGCCGCGTGCGGCATTGAAACGCCTGATCCGCCGAGCGGTTGCGCAGCGTGTAGAGAATTGCACCGGCAAATTGCCGCGTGCGGTGATTTTCTATGAAATACATTATTTGCTACGACATCAAGGAGGATGCGATTCGCGCCCGTGTTGTGAAGTATCTTGAGGCGCGGGCTCTGCGCATCCAGTTCAGTGTGTTTTCCGGCAACTTTTCGACTGCCGAGGTTCGTGCCATGCAGAAGGAACTTCTGCGTCTCACGCAGGAGGCGGAGCGTCCTCTTCTCCTCATCGTTCCCGTTTGCAAGGCGTGCGAAAAAAGTATATGGATGCACGGAAAGCCGTTGGAGGAGGATATCTCCTTCCTTCTCGTCTAAGGGGGTATAGCTATGTCCGTCCTCTATCTTCTTTCTCCGGGAAGTTCTGTACGCAAGGAGGGAGGGCGGCTGGTTGTTGAGAAGGACGGTGATCTCGTTGCCCGTGTGCCTCTGCGTATGGTTACATCCGTTGTGGTGGGTGCATCGGCAGGGGCGACGATCCCGGCTCTTTTTGCGTGTATGGAGGAAGCTGTACCGATTTTCTTCGTGGATGGGCGTTCCAATGTCGTTGGGCAGCTGGCGGGAGAAAATATTACGCTTCGGATGCTTCGATACCAGCTTGCATACGCAGAGGATACGGAAAAAGGACTTGTGCTTTCCAAAGAGATTGTTGCGGAAAAGCTCCGTGGGCAGTATCGTCTGCTTAAGACGTATGAAAAAACGGTTGACGATGTACGTATTGCGAAGGCACTCCATATCCTAAAGCCAATGCGTGCGAAGATTGACCGTGCGGATACGGCCGATGCTCTGCGCGGGATGGAGGGGACGTGCGCACGTGCGTATTTTGCGGCATTTCCTGCTCTGCTCGATGTCAAACGGTGGTTGTTCCGTGGGCGTGGCGAGCGTCCTGCGCGTGATCCTGTCAATGCGCTCCTCAACTACGGCTATGCGTTTTTGGAACGGGAGGTACGGCTTGCACTCATCGGGCATGGGATGGATGTGCGCATCGGATTCTTTCATGCAACGGATGGGCGGCGCACGAGTCTCGTCTTTGATCTGATGGAGCCGTTTCGTGCGTCTCTGGTGGATCGCTTTGTGTTATCTCTTCTGCGTAAGGGGAGCCTGAAGCCCGATGATTTCGAGACAACGAAGAAGGACGGCTGCCGTCTGTTGGATGAGGCGCGTTCTATTTGGTACGGACGATACGAGGCGTATATGGAGAAGCCCTATCAAGAATATGAGGGAAAGACGCCGCGCGCATTGATTGATGGGTATGTGGAGGCGTTCGCACAGAGGGTGCAAAAAGCTTTTTGAGTTATTTATGCGTTGTAGGCAAAGCCGGAACGAGTTGTATCGCTCCGGCTTTTTGCTGTGCGAATTTCTAAAAAATGGTCGCAGATAAAAAGGTGCAGGATTTTTTGTATTTTCATGGCGCTCGGTCGTGTTATATTATTTGTGCGAGCGGCGAGGTGCAGGGCACAGAGCCGCAGGATAAGGATGTCGATGTATGCGAAGGGAGCGATTCATTATGACGGATAAGAGTGCAGCAGAGAAGGTTGTTGGTTCGGTTGTGGCAGGTGGCGTGGCAGCGGGGGCTGCCAGGGCTGTGATTGGGTCGGTTGGCGTGCCGATCCTGATGACGGTGGGAGGGCCTGTGCTGGTGTCGACCGCTCCCCTCGTCGCGGGGATCGGTGCGGCGGTCGCGGCAGGGAGCTTTGTTTCCAAGCTGTTTGACGACTGAGTGCGCAGGTTCGTGGGTGTAGGCGGCGTGGCGCAGGACGCTGCGCCGCAGGATAAGGATGTCGATGTATGCGAAGGGAGTGCGTGATTATGACGGATCAGAATCAGCAGGCAAGGAACATGATGGGCAGTATGGCGAACGAGGTTTACGAGGCGAGCGTGGGGGCGCGTGCGCTTGCGCGGGCGGGTGCAAATCCGCAGCTCAAAGGGATTGCGCATGAGATTATGTTTTGTGATAAGTTCAACATCGACCCGACGCATTTTTTGAGAGGGGATCATGCCAGCCTCACAAAGTCCGCAACGGCGCAGATGCGGGATGTCATTGTCCGGAATGCGCAGGGACGTGTGATCGGTCATGCGCAGCTCAAGGATACGGTGAGCACGTCCGGTGTTGCGAAGACGGTACGCCAGATTGTGAAGGGAAAGTACAGTCGGACGGCGGTCTACGGGACGGAGGAGACGGCGGCAAAGGTCACGGAGGCACTTGCGAAGACCGGAAAAGTGACGCAGAAGATCCGCTCGTCTGGAATCTCCTCGGGGACGACGAGCCGGATTGCGGATAAGGCACTTGGCAGGATGCCCACGATGACAGCGCTCGGCACTGCCGCAAGGGCGGGAGGTGTCGCCGGTGCTGCGTTCGGTGCAGGGATCGAGGCGGTGTCATCCATCTCCGATGTGCTTGATGGCAGGAAGTCGGTTGGTGATGCGGCAATGGATGTTGCGGGCGCGGGTGTCAAGGGCGGTATTACGGGAGCTGCTTCCGGTGCTGCCGGCAGTATCGCGGCGGGTGCTGCGGGGACAGTGATCTCGGCTGCGGCAGCGACAAGTATCGGTGGAGCTCTTGCCGCGACAACAGGAGGCGCACTCGTTGTTGCGGCGGCACCGGTTGCCATCGGGCTTGGCGCTGCGTGTGCGGTGGGAAGCGTGATCTCATGGCTCTTTGAGGACTAAGTGGGCGTTCTTTATGCGGTTTTTGCGGCGGCTGTCCAAGGGGGCAGTCGCTCCTTTTTTGTGCGCATTGCTCAACTGAGAATATCGACCTGTTGAAATGCGAATGCGAATTGTGGTAAAATAGGAAAGCCTATGGTAAGTAGCGGGAGGAATGCGATGCGGATCATTACGGGCAGTGCGCGTGGCACGCGTCTGAAATCCCCTGTGGGGGAGGGGACGCGTCCGACGGCTGACCGCACGCGGGAGGCTCTTTTTAGTATGCTTGGCGCGCGTGTTTATGATGCGCGTGTGCTCGATCTCTTTGCGGGGACGGGGGCACTTGCGCTGGAGGCACTTTCGCGCGGTGCAGAGAGTGCCGTGCTCGTGGATCATGCAACGTATACTGTTTTGCAGGAAAATGTCCGCCGGACGAAGATGGAGGAACGTGCGGAGATTCGACGCGGCGATGTCTACGGGCAGACGGCGGCTCTTTCACGTGAGGGACGCAGGTTCGACCTGATCTTTGCCGATCCGCCGTATGCGTGCGGCGACAATACACGCGTGCTTGCTGCCGTGAACGAGGGTGCTCTGCCGGATGCCGGCGGGCTGCTTGTGCTGGAGCAGGGGGCGGATGAGCCGCTTATTGAGCGCAGTGGCAGACTGTCGCTCGTGCGCGAACGGCGTTATGGCGCGGCACGCATTTGCTTTTATGCGGAGGAGGTGCGGGAATGAGACGCGCGGTTTTTGCGGGCAGTTTTGACCCCGTGACGACGGGGCATATTGATATTGTGGAGCGTGCGGCATCGATGTTCGATGAACTCGTTGTCTGCATTTTTCACAACATCCGGAAGGATGGTTGTTTTCCTCTGGATGAGCGCGTCCGCTTCCTGCGGGAGGCGACCGCCCATGTGTCGAATGCACGCGTGGATGTGTTCTCGGGACTCCTGACAGACTATATGAAGCAGCAGAATGCTCGGGTTGTGGTGCGCGGTCTGCGTTCGGTGAAGGATTTCGAGTATGAGGAGAATCATGCGGCGATGATTCGCCACCTCATGCCGGAAAGTGATACGATATTTTTGCTGACGCGCCCCGATCTGACCTTTGTCAGTTCCTCGGGGGTGCGTGAGCTGATTCGCTTCCGCGGACCGGTGCAGGGGATTGTTCCGCCGGCGGTCGAGCGGGCAATATTGAAGCTGTATGGAAAAAAGCCCCCTCTGGAATAGTTTCCCGAGGCTGTGCAGGTAAAGGAGATAGTTTTATGGCAGTAATTGATACGCTGAAAAAGTTGGAAGATCTGGTTGCGGACGCATCGCACCTCCCGTTCAGCGACAAGGCTCTGGTGAATGACGATGAGATTGTGCATCTCGTGGAGGAGCTGCGCATGGATCTCCCGAAGGAGCTGAACCGCGCGGCAGAGATTATGCAGGAGCAGGACAATATCATCGGGCGTGCGCGTGAGGAAGCGAAGGATATTGTTGATGCGGCACAGTCACGTGCCAATCAGATGCTTGAGGACAGCGAGATTGTCATTCAGGCAAAGGAGCGTGCGCGTGTGATTATGCAGCAGTCGCAGGATCAGGCACGCGAGATCATGGAGCAGGCACAGGCGGGGGCGGCGCGCCTTCAGAGCGATGCCGATGCCTATGCCAATCAGGTGTTTGAGCAGCTGATCGCCCACGTTGGCAGTACGTTCAAGGGGGTGCAGCAGGCGGAGATGGGGCTGAATCAGGCGATGAATGTCCTGCGTACGGCAAAGGCGCAGATGAATGCCCCGCAGGAGGATGTGTCGGAGCTCTGAGCATTTTCGTGAAAAACGCTCCTTGACAACGCCGAAAACCGTCGCTATAATGTGAAAGGTCATGCGTTATGATGAAGCTGGACGTTTCGGGAACTGCGTTCCCGCTTGGTGAGAGCCGTGCATTTTCCTTTGTGATTTCATCGGACTCCCTTGATCTGGGGGAGTGTGCAGAGCATTTTCGCGGAGAGATTCGTGTGAACGGCTCGGTGATGAACACAGGATCGTCTCTGCGCGTTGTGGGGACGGTCGGCACATGCCGCAGCTTTATTTGTGACCGCTGCCTCGCGGAGGGGGAGCGGCAGATTGCGCTTGATTTTTCTGAGGACTATGCGAAGACTCCGGGAGAAACGGATGAGGCGGTACTCTATGATGGCGAGTCCATCGTACTGGACGATCTCGTACGTGACACCCTCCTTGTGGCTGAGCCGCTGCGTGAGCTGTGTAAGTCTGACTGCAAGGGGCTCTGTCCGATCTGCGGGCAGAACCTGAATGAGGGGATGTGCGACTGCGATGCATTCGTTCCCGATCCCCGACTGGCGGCTTTAGAAAGCCTGTTCAAAAACGATTAAGGAGGTGTATCCAAAGTGGCAGTACCAAAGAGAAAAACATCGAAAGCACGCCGTGACCGTCGCCGTGCAAACTGGAAGCTCGAAGCGCCGCATTATGTGTCGTGCCCGCAGTGTCATGAGCCGAAGCTCCCGCATCACGTGTGCATGGAGTGCGGTTTCTATGACGGAAAGCCTGTGGCCGAGGCGGCTGAATGAGAACCATACGGAGCTGTTGCAAGAAGTCTGTGGACTTTTTGCAGCAGCTCTTTTATTTTTTACTCTTTTCTCTTGCATTTTTTTTTAGTACCTAGTATAATTCGCTCAGATTGATAGCAGCAGGTGCTAAAAAATAACGGGTTTATGTGTGGTGTTCTGCATAAATTCGGGAGAGGGGCGGGGCGATGACGGAGAAGAAGCGGCGGCGGCAGGAAATACTTGTCAAGGCAGTACGGAAAGAACCGTTTTTGACGGATGAGGCACTGGCAAAAAAACTTGCTGTGAGTGTACAGACGGTGCGGCTTGACCGTACGGAGCTCGGCATTCCGGAACTGCGTGCACGCGTGCGCAGCCTCGCGGAGAACGCACGTGAGAAGGTGCGCGCGATTCCACACACCGAGGTGATCGGTGATCTCCTCTCGCTCGAACTGGGGGTGCGTGGGACATCGGCGCTCCGGGTCACGGATGATCTCATCTTTGCGGATTCGGAGATTGCGCGCGGTACGGCATTGTTCTCACAGGCAAACTCCCTGGCACTTGCGATCATTGATGCACCCGTCGCCATGACGGGGATTGCGAATGTAAAATACAAGACCCCGATCAAGAAGGGGGATACGGTCATCGCATATGCGGAGATTGTCAAGGTTCGCGGCAATAAGATTTTTGTCTGGGTTAAGACCTATCGCGAGGACAAAGAGGTTTTTCGCGCCAAATTTATTGTGGTATCCCTCCAGCGGTGAGGGATCGGCATGGAGGAAGGGAGTGCAGGATGCGTATAGCGATTGACGCAATGGGTGGAGACTTTGCACCGAGGGAGATCGTGCAGGGAGCGGTGGCTGCCGCAAAGAAATATGACTGTGAGATTGTGCTGATCGGTGACGAGAAGCAGATTCGTGCGGAGCTTCACGGTGAGGACGCTGCGGCTCTGCGCATCTCCGTTGTACATGCCTCCGAGGTAATCGGGATGAATGAGCATCCTGCCGAGGCGGTGCGTACGAAAAAGGATTCCTCCATCGTTGTTGCGACACGCCTCGTGAGGGAGGGCAGCTGTGATGCGGTGTTCTCCGCCGGCTCGACGGGGGCAGCGGTTGCGGCGGCACAACTGATCCTGCATCGCATTCGCGGTGTCGGTCGTCCTGCGATTGCGACACCGATGCCGACCCCCGATGGTGTGACGCTCATGCTCGACTCGGGCGCGAATGTGGATTCCAGACCCGAGCATCTCGTGCAGAGTGCTGTCATGGGCTCGCTCTATGCACAGCATGTATTCGGCATCGAACGCCCGCGCGTCGGACTTCTCAATATCGGTGAGGAGGAAACGAAGGGGAATGAACAGGCGAAGGAAACCTATCCGCTGCTCAAGGCGGAACACAATATTAATTTCTGTGGCAATGCCGAGGGTCGCGATGTGCCAAAGGGAAACTTCGATGTTGTGATTTGTGATGGATTTGTCGGCAATGTTGTGTTAAAATTTGCGGAGGGGCTTGCGAAAACAATTTTGGGTCTCATCCGCGAGGAGATTCGCGGGGCGGGGCTGATGGCAAAGCTGGGGGCATTGCTTCTCATGCCGACACTGCGCCGCCTCGGCAAACGGCTCGATGTCAGGGAGTACGGCGGTGCGCCGCTCCTCGGCGTGAACGGCTGCTGTGTGATCGGTCACGGATCGTCGGACGCCAAGTCCGTTGCAAGTGCGATTGGCGTGACCGTGGACTATGTGAATGGAAAAGTGCTGGATCAGATTCGTGATGCTCTGGCAAAGAAGGGGGATTCGGATCGTGCCTAAGATCAGTGCAGGCATCCTCGGAACAGGCTACTGTGTTCCGGAGCGGGTGCTGACGAATTTCGACCTTGAGAAAATGGTTCAGACGAATGATGCGTGGATTGTTGAGCGCACGGGCATTCATGAGCGGCGGATTGCTGCCGAGGGGGAACCGGTTTCCGTGCTCGCGCAGCATGCGGCGGAGATGGCTCTTGCAGATGCGGACGTGGATGCCGCCGATCTGGATCTCATCATCATGGCGACGCTCACGTCCGACCGCATCATCCCCGCGACGGCGTGCGTGCTGCAGGATCGCCTCGGAGCAAAACATGCGGCGGCGTTCGATCTCTCAGCTGCGTGTTCCGGCTTTGTCTATGCCTCCTCCATTGCGACACAGTTCATTGAGAGAGGCGTTTACCGCCATGTTCTCGTGATCGGCGGTGAGACCCTGTCCAAGGTCGTGGACTGGCAGGATCGCAATACCTGCATTCTCTTCGGCGACGGCGCAGGAGCTGCTGTATTCGGAGCGGTCGAGGAGGGCTATGGCATACGCTCCTTTGACCTCGGCAGTGACGGGGCGGGCGGCGATGTCCTCGACATTCCGTCGAGTGGTAGTCTTTGTCCTGTGACACCGGAGACGATAGAAAAACGACTCAACTACGTTCACATGGACGGCAAGGCGGTGTTCCGATTTGCGACGAAGGTCATGGGACGCACCGTGGAGACTTCTCTCGAACGTGCGGGAATGCAGCGGGAGGAGTTGGACTATCTCGTCCCGCATCAGGCGAATATCCGTATTATCCAGGCGGCAGCCAAAAGGCTTCACATGCCGATGGACAAGGTTATTATAAATATTCATCGTTACGGCAATATGTCTGCCGCATCCATCCCTGTCGCCCTCGCGGAGGCGGCGCACGCGCAGCAGTTCAAAAAGGGAGACAACATTGCCCTGGCAGGGTTCGGCGCGGGACTTACGTGGGCATCGTGTATTATGAAATGGGCGAAGGAGGAAAAGGATTAATGTTTGAACACAATCCAATCTGTCAGATGCTTGGCATCAGGTATCCGATCTTCCAAGGTGGCATGGCATGGATTGGCACAGCGGAACTTGCCTCTGCCGTTTCCAATGCCGGGGGTCTTGGTCTGATCGGTGCGGGTCATATGCCGCCTGACGCGCTCAGAAGCGAGATCCATAAGGTCAAGGGGTGGACGGATAAACCGTTCGGTGTGAACGTCATGCTCATGAGCCCCTTTGTCAAGGAGGTCATGCAGGTTGTTCTTGAGGAACGCGTTCCCGTCATTACGACGGGGGCGGGCAATCCCGGCGAGTATGTGCCGGCGCTCAAGGAGATCGGCTCGAAGGTGATCCCTGTCGTTGCATCGGTGGCACTCGCACGCCGCCTCGTGCGCACGGGCGTGGATGCCGTGATCGCCGAGGGCACGGAGTCCGGCGGTCACATTGGCGAGATCACAACGATGGCTCTTCTGCCGCAGGTGGTGGATGCCGTGGACGTACCCGTCATCGGTGCGGGTGGCATCGGTGATGCACGCGGTATGGCGGCGGCGTTTGCGCTCGGTGCGCAGGCGATCCAGATGGGCTCACGCTTTGTCATGAGCGAGGAGTGCATTGCACATCCGAACTACAAAAACGCCGTTCTCAAGGCAAAGGATCGCTCGACGGTTGTCACGGGGCGTTCGCTCGGACATCCCGCGCGCGTTCTGCAGAACAAACTCTCCCGCAAGTATGAGGAGATGGAGGCTGCGGGCGCATCGAATGAGGAGCTCGAACAGCTTGGTGTCGGCAGTCTGCACCGTGCAACGCACGAGGGCGATGTCGAAAACGGCTCGGTCATGATCGGTGAGATCTCCGGAATGCTTTCGGACATCAAGCCGGTCGCGCAGATCATCGCGGATATTGTGGGTGGACTTCCGGGCGCGTTTGACGCAGCACGCAAGACCTGTGAGTAAGGAGTTCAGCTATGGGAAAACTCGCATTTTTGTTCCCGGGACAGGGAGCGCAAGTTGTCGGCATGGGCAAGGATTTCTTCGATGCCTATGATCTCGCAAAAAAACGTTTTGCCGAGGCGGATGAGGCACTCGGCTACTCCATCAGCAAGCTCTGCTTTGAGGGACCTGCCGACCGGCTGCAGCTGACCGAGCATACACAGCCCGCGATTCTCACGGTCGCAGTCATTGCCTCTGAGATCCTGCGCAGTGAGGGCGTTGTACCTGAGATCGCGGCGGGGCACAGCCTCGGAGAGTATGCCGCGCTTGTTGCGGCGGGCGTACTCTCCTTCCGGGATGCCGTTCTGCTCGTACACAAGCGCGGTGCCTATATGCAGGAAGCTGTTCCTGTGGGCGAGGGCGCAATGGCTGCGATCATCGGTCTTGATGATGAGACGATTATCTCCGTGTGCGCCGAGGCGAGTGCAGTGGGTGCGGTTCAGGCGGTGAACTTCAACTGCCCGGGACAGACCGTCATCGCCGGTACGGCAAAGGGTGTGGAGAAGGCGGTTGCGGACTTGCAGGCAAAGGGGGCGAAGAAGGCGGTCATTCTGCCCGTTTCGGCACCGTTCCACTCGACGCTGATGGAGCCGGCGGCAAAGAAACTCGCGGCGGAGCTGGACAAGGTGCAGCTGCATGATGCGGCGTTCCCTGTCGTTTCGAACTATACGGGCGGCATTCAGCAGACGGCGGCGGAGATCAAGGCGAACCTTGTCGCTCAGGCGGATCATCCTGTGCGCTGGATTGCCTGTGTGAATACCATGCGCGACTTCGGTGCGGACATCTATGTCGAGTGTGGTCCGGGCAAGACACTCGCGGGCTTCAACAAGCGCATCGACAAGGCCTTGAAGAACCTGAACGTTGAGAATGTGGAATCCCTGCAAAAAACGCTTGACACATTAAAGAAGTAATGATTAAATGAATTCGGTGCGATTAAGGAGGAAACTTATGCTTCTTGAGGGAAAAGTTGCTCTTGTTACGGGCGGATCACGCGGCATTGGTCGTGCGATTGCCCTTCGGCTTGCACAGGAGGGAGCGAAGGTTGCCGTCAACTATGCGGGCAATCAGGCTGCCGCAGAGGAAGTCAAGGCGCTCATCGAGGAGCAGGGCGGTACGGCGATGCTCGTACAGGCAGATGTTTCAGACAGTGTGCTCGCTGCCGAGATGGTCACGCGTGTGCATGAGCAGCTCGACGGGCTCGACATCCTCGTCAACAATGCGGGGATTACGCGCGATACGCTGCTTCTCCGTATGAAGGATGAGGATTTCGACGCAGTGATCGGAACGAATCTGAGGGGGATTTATGCGTGTACCAAGGCGGCTGCAAAGTTTATGACGAAGCAGCGCAGTGGGCGCATTGTGAATCTCTCCTCCGTAGTCGGCGAGATCGGCAACGTGGGGCAGACGAACTACGCCGCCGCAAAGGCGGGCGTAATCGGCTTCTCAAAGGCTGCGGCAAAGGAGTTTGCGCCGCGCGGGATTACGGTCAACGTCGTTGCTCCCGGTTTTATTGACACCGACATGACGGCGGTTCTCAAGGATTCGATTCGTGAGAAAATCGTGGCGGGCATCCCCCTTGGGGCACTCGGAAAACCGGAGAATGTTGCCGATGCTGTTCTCTTTCTCGTAAGTGATGCAGCATCGTACATTACTGGCCAGACGCTGAATGTTGACGGCGGTATGGTTATGTAGCATATAACAACATCTATTAAAGGAGGTGAACACGCATGGCAACGTTTGACAAGGTTCGCGACATCGTCGTCGAGCAGCTTGGCTCGGAGGCTGATGAAGTCACTCTCGAGTCCACCTTCATTGACGATCTTGGCGCGGATTCGCTCGACATCGTTGAACTCATTATGGCTTTCGAGGAGGAATTCAATGTAGAAATCCCCGACGAGGCTGCTGAGAAAATTAAGACGGTTCAGGATGTCGTCAACTACATCGATCAGAACAAGTAAGTCGCAGCGGCATTTGACCGCAACTGTGCACACAAACGGTCTTTTAGAGAAATCCCGTGACAGCTCAGGCGCACGGGATTTTTCTCAAAAGACATCATTAAATTTGCATACAATCAGGGCTGATGAACGCCCTGCTGTGATACATCCGCCTTCCGGCCGGCGGGATATTTGAGAGCAATGGTTGGAGGGGGGAGTCAAAACTTCTTGCGGAGAGATTGGCGTTTGATGAACGCTGTGCTGCTGTGAAGCATACTCTCCCGATTGGAGGGCTTATATGAGACTACCCGAGGTGAGGATCGGTAACAAAATTGCCGCCATCCCCATCATTCAGGGCGGTATGGCGATCCGCCTTACGACGGCGCGGCTCGCAGCTGCCGCTGCAAATGAGGGCGGGATCGGACTGATTGCAGCGTCCGGCATGAAGCCGCAGGAACTGCGCTATGAGATCCGACTTGCTCGCTCACTTTCTCCCCATGGGATTATCGGCATCAATGAGATGGTTGCTGCAAGTGATTTTGCAGATGCCGTTAAAATCGCGATTGACGAGGGCATTGATCTCGTTGTCGCAGGTGCGGGCTTCTCCCGCGATATGTTTCAGCTTGGTAAGGAATCCGGCACGCCGATCGTGCCGATTGTCTCCACGGCAAAGCTGGCAAAGATCTCCGAGAAACTCGGTGCGGCGGCTGTCGTGGTCGAGGGCAAAGAGGCGGGCGGACATCTCGGCACGGATCAGTCCGTGCGAAATATCATTTCCGATGTCCGTGCGGCGGTAAAGATTCCGATCTTCGCGGCCGGCGGCGTTCTGACGGGACAGGATATTGCAGATCTTCACAAGATGGGCGCGGACGGCGTACAGCTCGGTTCGCGTTTTGCTGCGTGTGTGGAATCCAATGCGGCACCGTCGCTCAAGCAGTACTATTTGAAGGCGAAAAAGGATGATATTGTCCTCATCCACAGCCCTGTGGGACTGCCGGGGCGTGCTGTGCGTACGCCGTTTTCTGCGCGGATCATGGATGGACCTGTACGACCCAAGGTGTGTGACCGCTGCCTCAAGCAGTGTGACCACCACTTCTGCATCATCCGTGCACTTTCGCGTGCACAGCAGGGAGATCTTGAGACCGGGCTTGTCTTTACAGGTGAATTTATGCCGCGCATTGATCGGATTTTGACGGTTCATGAGATATTTGAGGAGCTGAAACAGCAGCTTGAGGAAGCGAACTAGGGTGCAAGCTCCAGGAAAGGAGTCGGTTGGTTTGAAGAAGAGGATTGTCGTTACGGGGGTTGGCCCGATCACGCCGATCGGCATTGGCAAGGATGCGTTTTGGGAGGCACTCCTTGCCGGCAAGAACGGCATCGGGCGGATCACGCGCTTTGATGCGACGCGCTACGCCGCGCAGATCGCCGGCGAGGTCAAGGATTTCAGCATCGACGGATACATCGACAAGAAAGAGGCAAAGCGCATGGATCGCTATGCGCAGTTTGCTGTTGTGTCGGCGGGTATGGCGCTCAGGGATGCGGGGATTGATCTTGACAATGAGAACCATGACCGTATCGGTGCCTATGTCGGTGCCGGGATCGGCGGCATCGAAACGATGCACAGCACATACGAGCGTCTTTTCGACAAGGGCCCTGAGCGCGTCAGTCCCTTCTTCATTCCGATGATGATTGCCAATATGGCGGCGGGGCAGGTTGCAATCAACTACGGTCTGCACGGTCCTGTGTCCTGCGTGGTGACAGCGTGTGCGACCGGCTCGAACTGCATTGGCGATGCCTATCGCGTGATGCAGCACGGCGAGGCGGACATCATGCTCGCGGGCGGTACGGAGGCAAGCATCTCCGAGGCGGCGAGCGCAGGTTTTGCGGCGATGAAGGCGCTCTGCACGGATCATAACGATGATCCCGCGCATGCCTCCCGCCCCTTTGACAAAAACCGTTCGGGCTTCGTCATGGGCGAGGGTGCGGGGCTTGTCGTGCTTGAGACCCTTGAGCACGCTGAAGAACGCGGTGCGCATATCTATGCGGAACTGATCGGTTACGGTTCGAACTCGGATGGCTACCATATTACGAGCCCGGCTCCGCATGGTGCGTATCAGGCGAAGTGTATGCAGCTTGCACTCAATGATGCAGGGCTGAAGCCGGAGGATGTGGACTATATCAACGCACATGGCACATCCACCCATATGAATGATCTCTGTGAGACGGAGGCAATCAAGACGGTCTGGGGCGAGGCGGCGAAGGATGTCGCCGTTTCCTCGATCAAGTCGATGACGGGGCATCTGCTCGGGGCTGCCGGCAGTGTCGAGCTGATTGCATCGGTACTTGCGGTCGAGAACGATATGCTTCCTCCGACGATCAACTATGAGACGCCGGACGAAGGGCTCGATCTTGACTATGTGCCGAATGCTGCGCGTTCCAAGACTGTTCGTGCGGCGATTTCCAATTCCTTTGGCTTTGGCGGACACAATGCCTGCCTCGTCGTCAAGAAGTATCAGAAGTAATCCGATGGCACATAAAATAACGGAAGAAAGGCGCACAGCTCTTGTGCGCCTTTCTGTACAAATGGATGTTTCCTTTCGCAATCTCTCTTTGTTGGATGAGGCACTGACACATTCCTCCTATACGAATGAGGCGAAGGCGGTCATACCTCATAACGAACGCCTCGAATTTTTGGGCGATGCCGTGCTGGAGCTTGCCTCCAGCACGTATTTGTATGCGCATTTTCCGGACTGTACCGAGGGAGAACTCACGAAGATGCGTGCAAGTCTTGTGCAAAGCGATACGCTTGCAAGGCTTGCACGGAAGCTCGATCTTGGCAGCTATCTTCTGCTTGGGCGCGGAGAACTTATGGCAGGCGGCGCTCAGAGGCAGAACAACCTTGAGAATGCGTTCGAGGCAGTGATCGGTGCGGTCTATTTGGACGGCGGATGGGAGACGGCGCGGGACTATGTTGCGCGGCAGCTCTCCGCCGAGGTTCAGCTTGTGCAGCGGTCACACGTCGCGCGGGATTACAAGACGACCTTGCAGGAATATATCCAGCAGAAACGTCATGCGAGCATTTCCTATGAACTGATCGGCGAATCGGGTCCTGACCATGACAAGCGCTTCACAACTCTTGTCCGCATTGATGGGAAGCACATGGGGGAGGGGACGGGGCGCAGCAAGAAGGAGGCGGAACAGCATGCGGCTGCCGCTGCGCTGAGCCGGATCAAGAGCGGGACGAATTTGTAATCTCTTAGAGTTCAGTTAAACTTCACCTTGAAGGGAAGAACATTCCTTGACTTTTTTTTCGTGCTCCGATAATATGAATTTGCTATGGCAGGGGGTTCCGATGGGATGCCTGCCCTTCTTTCATAAAGGCGCTTATCGGCATTTTTATGTGGGGAATGGGAAAAAGAGGAGGTTTTTTGTTTGTTTGAGAACCGAAAAGGTCTTGGTATTCTGGTCGCCGCGATCTTCGCGCTTGGTACGCTTCTGTCCGGCTGCGGCGCAGATAAGAAGGCGGGGGGCGCACGTCCGACGACGGTCAAGGCAATGAATGTCCTGCGTCAGGACACGCCGCTCACGCACGTTTATGCGGGGCAGATCATGGGCACGGACGAGGTGAAGATCCAGTCCCGTGTGTCCGGCAGTATTGTGGAAAAATACATTGTGGGCGGTCAGTCTGTTGTGGCGGGGCAGCCCCTCTACCGCATCGACTCCCGTCAGTACGAAAGTGCGCTCCTCCAGGCACAGGCTGTCCTTGCACAGTCGGAGGCGACACTGGGGAATGCACGGACGGATCTCGCCCGCTATCAGCAGCTCTATGCGAGCGCGGCGGTGTCCGAGCAGACGCTCTCCACGCAGCAGGCGCAGGTGAATGCCTACGAGGCGGCGGTTGCGGCGAATGCGGCACTCGTGCGTCAGGCACAGGAGAACCTCGATGATACTGTGATCTATGCGCCTATGTCGGGGCAGCTCTCCGTGGACGATGTGGCGATGGGGACGTTCGTCTCGGCGGGTACGACGACGCTCGTTTCCATGGGGACATCGAATCCGATCTTTGCACAGTTCAGCCTCTCAGAGAACGAGTATCTGGATCTCGTGGAACAAGCGGCAAAGACGGGCGGCATTGGTGCGACTATCGTGGAGCTGACGCTTTCGAACGGTTCGAAGTATCCGATCATCGGTCACATTGTTACCTCTGACCGCGCTCTTGCGGCACAGACGGGGACGCTGACGGTCAAGGCGCTCTTTGACAACCCGGACGGGCTGCTTCTGCCCGGGATGTTCGCACGCGTCAGCCTCATTGGTGACGTGATTCCAAATGCCGTGCTCGTTCCGGAGCGTGCCGTTCAGCAGCTCCTCGGCAAGTCGTTTGTCATGCTCGTAGGCTCTGACAACAAGGCGGTTGCACGTACGATTACACTCGGAGACAAGATTGGCAGCTACTATGTCGTCAAGGATGGGCTCGATTCCTCCGACATCGTTGTAGTCGAAGGACTCACGACGCTTCAGGAGGGTGGTGATCTTGCCGTGACGATGGTGACGGCAGATGAGATGGGATTCTCGCTTGAGGGAGATTCCTCTAACTTTAATGCGAGCGCAGTTACGCCCGCGAAGTAAGGAGGAGACCCTTTGGCAAAATTTTTCATCCATCGACCGATCTTCGCGATTGTCATTGCGGTGATGA
The DNA here is from genome assembly GCF_030644225.1 of Selenomonas dianae. NCBI lineage: Bacteria > Bacillati > Bacillota > Negativicutes > Selenomonadales > Selenomonadaceae > Centipeda > Centipeda dianae. The sequence goes on from NZ_CP128650.1 coordinate 898,030, forward strand.
TCGTCATCATCGGTACGATCGCGGGGCTCTCACTGCCGATCGCGCAGTATCCGCAGATCTCGCCGCCGACGGTTGCGGTGTCGGCGAACTATACGGGCGCAAGCGCTGCCGTTGTCAATGAAACGGTGGCGCAGGTCATCGAGGAGCAGATCAACGGTACGCAGGGGATGGACTACATGAGTTCCACCTCCGACGATACGGGGCGTTACAGTCTCTCGGTCACCTTCGATGTCGGAACGGACGGCGATATGGATGCCGTCAAGGTGCAGAACAATGCAGCGGGTGCGAATGCCGGTCTGCCGTCCTCCGTGCAGGCGGCGGGCGTTACGACGCGCAAATCCTCGGGACAGATGGCGTACTTCGTTTCGCTCTACTCCGAGGACGGTACCTATGACCGTGCCTTCATGAAGAACTATGCAACGCTCTACTTCCTCGATGCGATCAAGCGTGTGAGCGGTGTAGGTGAAGTACAGGTGTTCGGCGCGGACTATGCGATGCGCGTCTGGATGAATCCCGACCGCCTCGCCGAACTCGGGCTGACGGTTGCGGATATTACAAAGGCGATCAATGAGCAGAATGTGCAGGCTCCTGCCGGCACGGTCGGCGGTATGCCGACCGAGAACGGGCAGGAGAAGCAGTTCACAGGCAAGGTTCAGGGGCGACTTACGACCCCCGAGGAATTCGGCAATGTCATCATCGCCTCGGGCAAGGACGGTTCTTTCATCCGCCTGAAGGATGTTGCACGCATTGAGACGGGGCAGCGGAGCAACAGTATCGTTGCGAAATTTAACGGTTATCCCGCCGTTGGTTTCGGCATCCAGCTGACCTCCGACGCAAATGCGATGATTACGCTTGCTGAGGTGCGCAAGATTCTGGCGGACGCAGAGAAAAACTTTCCGCCCGGTCTCAAGATGAAGTCGGTCTTTGACAGTACGGACTACATCAATGCCTCCATCAAGGAGGTTGTGCATACCTTCGTTGAAGCACTGCTGCTCGTCGTGCTTGTCATCTTCCTCTTTTTGCAGAGTTGGCGCGCGACGCTCATCCCACTGCTCGCCGTACCCGTTTCCCTCATCGGTACATTCGGCGCGTTCGTCCTGCTCGATTTCTCCATCAATACGCTGACGCTCTTTGCGATGGTGCTTGCAATCGGTCTTGTTGTCGACGATGCAATCGTCGTCATTGAGAATGTCGAGCACCACATGGAGAGCGGACTCACGCCGATTGATGCGACGGAACGGGCGATGTCCGAGGTGCAGGGTCCTGTCGTTGCGATTGCGTTTGTGCTTGCGGCGGTCTTTGTCCCCGTTGCCTTCCTCGGCGGCATGATGGGCGTGCTCTACAAGCAGTTTGCGCTAACGATCGCAATCTCAATGGCGATTTCCGCCTTCGTCGCGCTGTCGCTGACGCCGGCACTCTGTGCGCTGATGCTGAAGCCAAAGAAGGAGCATGGGACAAAGAGCGTACTCGACCGTTTCTTTGACCGATTCAACAACTGGTTCGATGTGACGCGCAAGGGATATGTCGGCATCGTCACGAAGTTTATCCGCAAATCGAAAATTGCCGTTATCTTCCTTCTTATTGTCTGCGGGCTCACGGCGATCATCTATCGGAATCTGCCGACCACATTCGTCCCTGAGGAAGATCAGGGCTACATGATGATCGCGATTCAGCTGCCGCCGGGTACGTCTACGAACCAGACACAGAAGACCGTGGACAAGATCCAGCAGGCGGCACAACGCGAGATTAAGGGGCAGAGTGCCGTTATGTCCATCAACGGCTTCGATATCCTCGCGGGCGGTGCAAACTCCAACGGTGCCGTTGTGTTCGTTGGCATGAAAGACTGGTCGCAACGTGCAGGTCTTGCCGAATCCGTTGCCGCTGCCGTCGGGACAATGTTCCGTGTCGGTGCGATGGAAGCACCTGAGGCACTGGTCGTTGCCATCAATCCACCTGCCCTTCCGGGTCTCGGCAACGTCGGTGGATGGTCGCTCCAGCTGCAGGACATGAGCGGACATTCCGACACCGAGCTCAACGACATTGTGAATGCGATTCTTGCCGAGGCGAATACGCGCCCAGAGCTGCGGGGCGTGCGCTCGACGTTTAAGATCAACGCGCCGAGCTATGAATATGAGATCGACCGCGAAAAGGTTAAAAATCTCGGCGTTCAGCTCTCGGATGTATTCACGGCGCTGCAGGTCAACTTCGGCGGCTATGAGGTGAATGACTTCAACCGCTTTGGACGTACCTACAAGGTTGTCCTGCAGTCGGATGTTACCTATCGTACGCAGGCGGAGGCGGCGAAGTTCGTCTTTGTCCGAAATTCGTCGGGCGGCATGGTTCCCTTGGATACTCTCTTGAAGCCGAAGCTCACAACGGGACCGACGCAGATCAGCCGTTTCAACGGTGCACGATCCATCCAGATTCAAGGCAGTGCGGGGACAGGCTACAGTTCGGGTGAGGCGATGAAAGCCATTACCGAGATTGTCCAGAAGCACGCAGGCTCCGGATTCAGCATCGAGTGGTCGGGGCAGAGCCGAGAGGAGCAGAAGTCGGCGGATTCGACGATGCAGGTGCTTGCCCTCTGTCTTGTCTTTGTATTCCTCTGCCTTGCAGCACTCTATGAGAGTTGGAGCGTACCGTTCGCTGTTCTCTTTACCGTACCGACGGGAATCTTCGGCGCACTGTTTGCCGAATACTTCCTTGCGACCATCTTTGGGATGATCGGCATTCCTGCTTCGGGCTATCAGAACAGCGTCTATATGCAGATCGGTGTCATCATGGTCATCGGTCTTGCGGCAAAGAATGCAATCCTGATTGTCGAGTTCGCAAAGATCCGCGTCGATCGCGGCATGGATCCGCTGAAGGCGGCAATCCAGGCGGCGGGGCTGCGCCTTCGTCCGATCCTCATGACATCGTTCGCGTTCATCATCGGCTGCTTGCCTCTGTGCATGGCATCGGGGGCAGGTGCTGCGGCGCGTAACGGCATGGGGGTTGCCGTCGTCGGCGGAATGCTCTTCGCGACCGCCCTCGGTATCTTCCTCATCCCCGTGTTCTATGTCATTGTTGACCGCATTTCGCATATGCTTGGGATTCGCAAGAAGGCAAAGACACGCACGGCAGATGACTATATGTAACCATAAAAAAATTCCCCTTTATGGGGAATTTTTTTTTATGGTTTATGGGATGAAACATTTCCTGCTCCAATCGCAGTCGTCCGTATGTGCCGCAAGCACACCAATCGCCTGCAGTGTCGAGTAGATGCAGGTCGAGCCGACGAACTTCATACCGCGTTTCTTGAGATCCTTCGACACCGCATCCGAGAGCGGCGAGGTTGTGCGCAGTTCGCAGCTTTCGCGTACAGGTTTCCCATTCGTAAAGCCCCAGATATAGCGGTCGAATGAGCCAAATTCCTTCACGATCTCAAGAAAGACGCGGCTGTTCACAATGCTTGCCTCGATCTTGCGGCGGTTGCGGACAATCCCCGTATCCTGCATCAGTTCTTCGATCTTTGCCGCATCGAACGCAGCGACGCGCGCGGGAATGAAACCCTCGTAGGCGCGGCGAAAATTTTCGCGCTTGTGCAGGATCGTCGCCCATGAAAGTCCTGCCTGAAATGTTTCAAGGATGAAGAGCTCGTAGAGTGCGTGGTCGTCATGGAGCGGAACGCCCCACTCCTCATCGTGATATTTCACATAGATGGGGTCGTCGCATTTTACCCATGCGCAGCGCGTGCGTTCTTTTTCCATATACATCCCTCAGTAAAAGAAAAATGCCGGCGACCCAGAGGGTTCCGGCGTTGTTGCTATGAAATGGTCGGGATGACAGGATTCGAACCTGCGGCCTCATCGTCCCGAACGATGCGCTCTACCAAGCTGAGCCACATCCCGACGTGTGTTACATTGTAATGATCTTTTCCCATTTTGTCAAGCACTATAGTCGGGCGAACCATATTCTTTGTGTTGTGCGGCCTTTTCCTGTTCTACGCGGTCGGCGGCGGCGTGCAGTCCCGTGAGTGCGGAGAACGGGGCGAACTGTCCCGCGCGGTCGCGCAGGGACATGGGGGGATGCGTCTTTGAGACAGGGCGCGGCAGGTTGATGATGTCCGCATAGTCATTGATGCTGTGCTGCAAAATGTGTTTCCTCCGTTTTATGCCTTGTGTCCGCCGATCTGTGCGTTGCGCAGACGCGCCGTTGCCCCGTCGAAAAAATTCGCCCCGCGCAGGATGGCATTTTTCCCATAGGCTTTCTTGATGGCGATGATTGCCTCCTGCAGTGCTTTTTCTTTCGCCTGTGCCGCTTTTTCGGCAGGAGATGGAACGTACTGTGTCATTTCCTCCGCACGGAACAGGCTCATCTGCTCGGCGGTAGAGGCACGTTGCGCTTCCGTCATCAGGTGTTGTGCGGAGATCGTGAGGCGGCGAATCAGGAGTGCCGGGTGGACGATCTCGTCGAAAAGATCGGTCAGCGCCTTCATGATCGCATTTGTCCCCGCATCGCGCGTGATGCGGGCGCTGCCATGCGACGGCCATGGGACGCGTCTCCCATAGCGGTCTGTACGGATGCGTCCGTGGTAGAGCGCACGGATCTCTGGGCGGGTCAGGCACTCAATGTCGTAGCCGATCGTGAGCTCAAGACGGTCACTCGTAAGTCGCTTTTCGGCAAGCTCGATGGAGAGGGCGTCCGCCATTTCCCAGACGATGAGGCGGGCTTTTTGCGCCGTATAGGGATGTTGGAGCACCTGTCCCCTATGCGTGCTGCGTGACTTCGGACGATAGTTTTTGATGTCCTCCATGCGCGCCGGCTCATAGCCCCACGCATGGTCGATCAGCAGCTCCGCCTGCACGCCGAACAGACGATAGAGCAGATCCTCATTGTGCCTCGCGTTTGGCTGACCGAGCGAGCAGCGTGCGACATCGCCCATCGTGTAGAGACCGTTCTCCTCCAGTCTTTTTGCGTACCCTCTGCCAACGCGCCAGAAATCCGTGAGGGGGCGATGTGTCCAGAGGTGTCTGCGGTAGCTCATCTCGTCCAGTTGCGCGATACGCACGCCGTTCGCATCCGGCTTCATATGCTTTGCTACGATGTCCATTGCAACCTTTGCAAGGTAAAGATTCGTCCCAATGCCCGCCGTTGCCGTGATGCCCGTCTCACGCAGCACCTCACGGATGAGCCGCATCGCAAAGTCATGTGCCGAGATATTTCCCGTATAGAGATAGCTTGTTGCGTCGATGAAAACCTCGTCGATGGAGTAGATGTGGATGTCCTCGGGGGAAATATGACGCAGATAGATTTCGTAGATCCGCATACTGTAGTCCCTATAGAGCGCCATACGCGGCGGTGCGATGTGGTAGGCAATGCCGAGCGCGGGATTTGCCGCAAGCTCCTTGGCATCCGTCGTTTCACCTGTGAGTACGCGCTGCGGAGCATGATATTTGCGCCGCGCATTTGCCTGCTGTACGGCGCGGATGACCTCAAAGAGGCGCGGACGGCCGCCAATGCCGTGTGCCTTGAGTGCGGGGGAGACGGCAAGGCAGATCGTCTTGCTCGTACGGCTCTCATCCGCGACAACGAGATGTGCTGTCAGCGGATTCAGCCCGCGCTCGATACACTCAACCGAGGCATAGAATGCCTTGAGATCGATGGCAATATATGTTCGTTCCGTCAGCTTCATACGCACACCTCCTTTCATATAGTATAGCACGAATGTTTGTAGAATGTAAATAAAGGAAAATTTGAGGAGATGTCGAATCTTTTCAAGGAACACAGAAAAGGAGCAGAGATCATGAAGATTATTGCCACGGGTGGTGCGGGATTCATCGGTGCAAATTTTGTCTACTACGAACTGCGCGAACATCCCGAGGATCACATTATCTGTTACGATGCACTGACCTATGCGGGGAATCTGGCGACGCTCGACGCGGCACAGGAGCATCCGCAGTTTTCGTTTGTGCGCGGCGACATTGCCGACCGTGCGGCGGTCTATGCGCTCTTTGAGCGTGAGCAGCCGGACATTGTCGTGAACTTTGCGGCGGAGTCCCATGTCGACCGTTCGATTGAACATCCGGAAATTTTTCTGCAAACAAATGTGATTGGGACGAGCGTGCTGCTCGACGCGTGCCGCAAGTACGGCATTCGTCGTTATCATCAGGTATCAACGGACGAGGTCTATGGTGATCTTCCGTTGGATCGCCCCGATCTCCTCTTTACGGAGGAAACGCCGCTCCATGCGTCGAGCCCGTACTCCTCGTCGAAGGCATCCGCCGATCTCATCGTACAGGCGTATGCACGTACCTATGGCGTACCTGTGACCATTTCGCGGTGCTCAAACAACTACGGTGCATATCAGTTCCCCGAGAAACTCATCCCGCTCATGCTCATCCGCGCGATGAAGGGGGAGAAACTGCCCGTCTACGGCGACGGTCTGAACGTGCGCGACTGGCTGCACGTCGAGGATCACTGTGCCGCGATTGATGCGATTCTGCGGCGCGGGCGTGAGGGCGAGGTCTACAACGTCGGCGGGCATAACGAGCGTTCAAATATCGAGGTCGTGCGAACAATACTGCGTGCTCTCGGCAAGGGGGAGGAGCAGATCTCTTACGTCACCGACCGCAAGGGGCATGACCGCCGCTATGCGATTGACCCGACGAAGATCGGACGTGAGCTCGGATGGAAGCCCGCTACGAAGTTTGACGATGGCATTCAAGCGACAATTTCATGGTATCAGGAGCACGAAACGTGGTGGGCGGACATCCTGAGCGGCGCGTATGAGAAACGAAACGCCGAGGGATGAAGGAAGCACGCAATACAATGCCCATCGGGAAAATTCATCCTTGACAATATATGTTCTTTTCGCTATACTGTTCCCTGTCAGCGCGAAAAGCGCGGGGGCATAGCTCAGCTGGGAGAGCGCTTGCATGGCATGCAAGAGGTCAGGGGTTCGATCCCCCTTGTCTCCACCATAGCGACGAACTGCGGACATGAGAACAAAATCTCATGTCCGTTTTTTGCTGCGTGAAACGGTGTCACAGCAACAAAAAACCGTACCGCGTGCTGCGATACGGTGAATCTCAATGGTGCGCCTGGGGGGATTCGAACCCTCGACCCACGGCTTAGAAGGCCGTTGCTCTATCCAACTGAGCTACAGGTGCAATGGTCGGGATGACAGGATTCGAACCTGCGACCCTCTGGTCCCAAACCAGATGCGCTACCAAACTGCGCTACATCCCGATACCGCACTATTATAATGAGCGCAGCGGGAAAAGTCAATATTGCGGGGCGGCTGCGGCAAAATATTTGCCGAGCGGCATAGTGTGCGGTCTCTGTGCATGAAAATGTTCGAGAATCCAATCCGTCCGCGGAGATTCTATATGAGCGGCGGGATTCCCGAGAGGATCAAAGATCTCAAAGGGGACGGCTCCGTCCGGCCGGAACTCCGTGATTGATTTTTTCGTATAGCGGAGCTTTGACTTTTCGTTCTCTGCCGCATAGTCAATCGCCGGCAGCGGCAGATGGATCAAAGAGCATACGGTAACCTCATAGAGTCCTGACTCTTTGTTTTCAAGTACGAGGTTCAAATCACCAAGGTCGCTGTAGAACATGAGGTATTCAGCAACGTATTTCGGATAGCCGTCGACCGGAATCCCATTGAGGGATTTGATGACATCGCCCGGTGTAACTGACGCGAGTTCCGGATGCCGCTTCGTATCGACGGTGTCAATGATCCATTTTTGTTTCTCAGCGTGTCCTCTCAGTGTAAAGCCGTAATACTTTGTCGGATAGAGATCCGCGTAGACTGCCTGCGTGATGTATCCAATCGTGTCGAGCGGGTGAATGCCGCTCGACATGGGCTCCCAGTAGTCCCAATTCACCCATGTTCCCGCAGGTTCTTCGCGGAATGTCACATAGTGTACCTCTGCTATGGATAGGGGCGGATGCAAGGCGAATGAGGGGAGGTTTCCCACATCGGAAAAGACGTATTTATTTGACGTTTTGGCGCGTCCGCTGTCATAATGCGCGTTGGAGCGATAGGCGATGGCATCGCGCAGCTCCTTTGCCGGCATCCCCGGATAGAAGACGCTGTACTTTGGTCCGTACGCATTGCATTCCTCGATGGGAAGTGTGAGCCAACGCGGAATACGTTTTACGAGAGGAGAGATCTCATCACGGCTTGCCTTGCCGTTCGGGGAATGATAGAAGTATGCGTTTACCTTCCCTTTCTTCGCCGCTTCTTCAAGTGCTGTCCAACGGGAGAGATCGCCGGCGCGATACCAATAGTCGGTATAGTCCTTGGATGGGATGGTTTTGATCTCCGCTGCAGGGACAGCCGTCAATTCAAATGCCGTGTCCTCTTTCGTGCCGATGGTGAGGCGCGGCACTGTTCCGTCGCTGCCGCACTCGCTCTGCACATGGAAAAGATACTCGACGTTGCCATCCTTATGGATTTCGTGCAGTTCATAGGAACTATATAAATAGGGGATGGAGCGCAGAAATTTCGTTTGCACATTGCCTTGCTTTACAACGCCCCATGTTTCCATGGTTGGAGGACGTTGGACTTCAATGCGGCGTGTCTGCGGTTCTTTCCAGTCTACATGATAGGGATCTGTCTGCTGCTCCTCTGCACATACCGTTGTCGAAGCTGCAGCAGAAACAAGGAGAACAACGACAGCGAGGCGGAAAAAAAGCTGTTTCATATGAACCCGACCCTTCCTTTGGCTCCCGTTTACTTTACAATATGCTTGCCGCCGAGAAAGCGAGGCTTCCAGTAGTCGTTCGTGAGTGCGTCGACACGTACGCCCTTGCTCGTGGAGGCATGGATGAACTCGCCCTTGCCGAGGTAGATGCCGCAGTGGGACGCGCCCTTTTCATAGGTTTCAAAAAATACGAGATCTCCGGGTACGAGTTCCTTTGTACTCTTTGTCCGAAGTCCGAGCTTGTACTGCTCGTCGGCCGTGCGCGGGATTGTGATGCCGTGTTTCTGAAAAACGTATTGGAGGTAGCCGGAGCAGTCGAAGCCCTTCGGCGTTGCACCGCCAAATACATACGGCGTACCCATGTAGGATTTTGCTGTCTTGATGAGATCGGATACCTTGCCTGCGGGCAGGATGGGCTTGCCATTTGGGGCAAGCGGCAACGTTCTTTCGGCGGACGGCAGCGGTGCAATACGCTCTGTGCGCTTGGCAGGGAGATCCTTGAGCGCACGCCACGTTGCGTTATTGACGACACCCGTAATTTTGATCTTGTTGTCGCGCTGGAACTCGGCGACGGCACGTTCTGTCTCTTTGCCAAAGACCCCGTCCGCAGACCTTATCCGGTAGCCCGCGTTTTGAAGTGCCTGTTGGAGGACGAGTACCTCATGCCCCTGCGAACCCTCGCGCAGGGTGGGGGAGGCGAACGCCGTACTTGCGGCAAGCATAAGCGCGATACCGGTACAGAGGAAGAGGCGGCGTTTCATGAAACAACATCCTTTCGCTTTATGTGTGCTGCACATGCTCAAGACCCTGACTGAGGAGTTTTAGAACATGATCGTCGTCGATCGAGTAGAGTACCTCCTTGCCGTCGCGGCGGAACTTGACGAGGCGGGCGGTGCGCAGGACGCGCAGCTGGTGGGAGATGGCAGACTGTCCCATATCGAGACCGTCTGCGATGTCATAGACACGCAGCTCCTCCGCTGCCGCAAGAAGGGAGAGAATCTTGATGCGGGTCGGATCACCGAGGGTTTTAAAGAGGTCAGCGAGATGCTGCGCCGTGTCCTGGTCGATACATTTCACCGGAGCGGAAGTCATGCTTTGCAATATCCTTTCCTTTCATCAGTAAATCTTGTTGATCTCAAATCCGTTCGATGCAAGTGCGGCAACAATACAGTCGATATGTTCCTGCCCGTGTGCCTCGACGGTGACGGTGAGCTGCACCTTCTGGAAGCTGTCTGTCACCATCGTCTGATCGTGGTCGAGGCGGATGACGTTCGCATCCTGTTCGGTGAGGATCTGCGCGACGGTGAGAAGCTGACCGGGCTTGTCGGGGAGCTGCACGGAGAAGCGGAACACTCTGCCGCGCGAGATGAGCGCCTTCGAGATGAGCGCGGAAATCGTGGAGATGTCGATGTTGCCGCCGCTGACGAGGACGGCGACCTTCTTGTTTTTCATGCGCAGCTTGCCAAGGGCTGCGAGCGAGAGGACACCGGCGCCCTCGGCGATGAGCTTGTGCTTCTCGATGAGTGAGAGCAGCGCACTCATGATCTCCATCTCCGAAACGGTGATGATCTCGTCGAGATGGAGACGACAGAATTCGAGTGTGAGCTTGCCCGCCGTACGCACGGCACAGCCGTCTGCGACCGTATCGGCGGAGGGCAGCGTGATCGTACGTCCACAGGAGAGTGCCGCCTTCATGCACGCTGCATTTTCCGGCTCAACGCCGATCACCTTTACCTGCGGGTTGACGAGCTTCGCGCCGAGGGCAATGCCCGATACAAGCCCGCCTCCGCCAATGGGGACGAGGATCACGTCCACATCCTTCAGTGCGTCGATCACCTCAAGGGCGATTGTACCCTGTCCGACGATCACATCGCGGTCATTGAACGGATGGATGTAGACATAGCCCTTTTCCTTTTGCAGTTTAAGACTGTGCGCGTAGGCATCGTCGAATCCGTTGCCATGGAGAATGACCGTCGCGCCGAGCGCACGCGTTGCCTCGACCTTGAGGATCGGCGTCGTCGCGGGCATACAGATCACGGCGTTCACGCCGAGCTTTTGCGAGGCGTAGGCGACACCCTGCGCGTGGTTGCCTGCCGAGGCGGTGATGACCCCGCGTGCCTTTTCCTCCTCCGTAAGCATCGAGATGCGGTTGTATGCGCCGCGCAGCTTGAATGCACCCGTCGTCTGGAGATTTTCAAGTTTCAGATAGGTGTCGTTGTCGGAGATGTCGGAGAAGAACTCGCTGTAGATCAGCGGCGTCTTGCGTACGATCCCTTCCAGTCGTTTTGCTGCGGCATAAATATCCGAAATCCGTGTGGACTGAGCGACTTCCGCATCTGTCTGTACGGTTTGTTCTTCTCCCATCATTCATTCTCCCATCTTATATTATATGTAGAGTCAGTCTATCATTTTCGATGAGGCACGTCAATTTTTTTTCATCGGATCGAATAATCGTCGGAATAAAGAAGGAGTTTGACAGAATTTCGCGAATAAATAAAACAAACAAGGCGGGGGAGGTGCGTGATGGAGGAACATCTGAAATATACGCACATTCTCGTACCTGTGGATGGATCTACACAGTCCCGGTATGCCGTCCGACTGACGGGGATACTCGCAAGCGTTCTGCACGCGACCGTGTATTTCCTCTATGTGTCTCCGTTTGACGAGAGTACGGACGAGGGCGATGTATCGTGGCTGCCGGAGAGCATTGTTCGTCCGGCAGCAGACGAGGCATACGAGATCTTTTCCGACGCACAGAGCCTTCTGCCCGATGCAGTTCGGTCTGAATGTGTGCATCGCGCGGGGACGCCGGCGGATGAGATCCTGCGCTTTATCACCGAGGAACGCATCGAACTCGTTGTCATCGGCGGGCGCAAACTCTCGCGCGTGAGCGGCTTCCTGCTCGGGAGCGTCACGCAGACCGTCTTGGAGCACGCGCACTGCAGTGTCATGGTTGCAGGCGGTGCATCGCCGCATTTATAATGGTTCATGTTCTGTAAAGTGAGGAGGAACTGCCATGATTAAGAATATTTTGGTACCGGTGGATGGCTCGGAGGGAGCTGACCGTGCGATTGAAAAGGCTGTGATGCTTGCAGAGATCTGTGGGGCAAAGTTGAACTTTCTCTATGTCGCAAACATCAACCAGCTCGCGATCAACGCCGTGCTCTCGGATGCGATTCTCGACTCCGTGACAAAGGCGGGGAATGTCATCCTCGACCGAGCGCTTGAGATGGTGCCGGCAGGCATCGCAAAGGAATCGTTCTCGGACACAGGCTCTCCTGCGGTGGTCGTTCTCGACTTTGCGGAGACGAATGACATTGACCTCATTGTCATGGGGAGCCGTGGTCTTGGCGTTGTGAAGGGCGTTCTGCTCGGCAGCGTCAGTCAGTATGTCGTGGAGCAGTCCAAGTGTCCTGTGCTTGTGGTCAAGTAAGGATTCAATAACTTTGTGGGAAAGGAGCTGCTGCGGAGGTGTATGCCCCGTTGCAGCTCTTTTAGGTGCAGCGGATCGGGGAGAATCCTATGCGTGATCGACGTTTTGCACGGACAGAGATGCTGCTTGGCAGGGCGGCGGTGGAGCGCCTTGCCGCCGTATCTGTTGTGGTTTTCGGCGTTGGCGGGGTCGGCTCGTACGCGGCGGAGGCACTGGCGCGTGCGGGGGTTGGCAGGATGACGCTCGTTGACCACGATGTGATCGACGTGACGAACATCAATCGGCAGATCCATGCGTTGACGGAGACCGTCGGCGCACCGAAGGCGGAGACCATGGCGCAGCGCATCCATTCGATCAATCCCTCCTGCGAGGTTCGTGTGATCCGCGCATTCTACCGACCCGAGGAGGCGGAGCGTTTCTTTTCCGAGTGCTGTGACTACGCTCTTGATGCCGTAGATACAGTGACCGCAAAGATCGACATCGCTGTGCAGTGCCATCGGCGCGGCATTCCACTGATTGCGAGCATGGGCGCGGCGAATAAGCTCGATCCGACACTTTTTGAGGTCATGGACATCTATCGCACGAAGGGCGATCCGCTTGCGCGTATTTTGCGAAAAAAACTGAAGGAACACGGTGTTCCGCGTCTTAAGGTCGTCTGCTCGCGCGAGCGTCCGCGCAAATCCGAGATGGGGGAGGCGCGGTCCGATGCAGGGCGCAGCAGCATCCCCGCAAGTATTTCCTTTGTGCCGTCTGTTGCAGGGCTGATTATGGCGGGGGCGGTCGTCCGTGATCTGCTCCATATTCGCGTGGAGGTATCATCATGAGAGTATCTGTTCTTGGCTGTGGACGTTGGGGAAGTTTTCACGCGTGGTACGCGCACCGCGTCGGACATACGGTCACGCTTTGGGGGCGTGCAGGATCGGCACATCTTACCGAGCTGTGTGAAACACGGACGAACGAATTCCTGACACTGCCCGAGGAGATCCGCCTGACCGATGATCTCGCGGAGGCAGTTCGGACAGCAGAGATCGTCACGATCTCCATTCATGCGCAGGCGCTGCGCTCCTTTCTCTGCGATCTGCGTGCGCAGGGACTGGGGGAGGAACTTGCAGCAAAAACGGTGATCCTCTGCATGAAGGGAATCGAGATCGGAACGGGAAAGCGTCTTACCACGGTGGTACATGAGGAACTTGGCGAGGGGATCAAGCCTGTTGTATGGGTCGGTCCGGGGCACGTGCAGGACTTCGTGCGCGGGATTCCGAACTGTATGGTGCTCGCGGGCGAGGACAGGGAGGCTCTGCGCGTTCTCGTGGATGTGCTCGGCAGTCCGCTCATCCGCTTCTACTACGGCGAGGATCTGCTCGGTACGGAGGTCGGTGCGGCGGCGAAGAACGTCGTCGGGCTCGCTGCGGGGATGCTCGACGGGCTCGACTACGGCAGCCTCAAGGGCGCGCTCATGGCACGCGGCACGCGTGAGCTTGTGCGGCTCGTGCGGGCGATGGGCGGCGACGGTGAGACCATCTACGGGCTATCTCACCTCGGCGACTATGAGGCGACGCTGTTTTCCCCGCACAGCAACAACCGCCGCTATGGCGAGGCTGTTGTACGCGGTACGGCAGGGGACTTTCACAAGATTGCCGAGGGCGTGTATACGGCGGAGGCGCTTATGGCACTCTCGAAGGAGTACGGTGTCGATCTGCCCATCTCCGCGACGGTCTACGAGATTGTAGCCCATGGGAAAGATGCACGTAAGCAGCTCACGCAGCTTTTCCTGCGTGCGACCAAGAGCGAGAAAGAATAGGGGATGTATGAGCGAGAGAAAACATATCGATGTTGTCGCGGGGGCGATTCTGCGTGACGGTAAGGTATTCGGTGCGTGTCGCGGCTATGGCGCGTACGCGGGTACATGGGAGTTCGCGGGCGGCAAAGTGGAGGCGGGCGAAACGGACGAGGCTGCACTCGTGCGTGAGATTCGCGAGGAACTGGGGATCGAGATTGCTGTGGAGCGTCTGCTCGGCATTGTCGATCACGACTACCCCGAGTACCACATGAATATGCGTCTTTACGTATGCCGTCACATTGCGGGCGAGCCGCAGCTCTCCGTGCACTCGGCGGGGCGTTGGCTCGGACGCGCCGATCTCTACAGCGTGCCGTGGTTCGAGGCGGATATGGATCTCATTCGCCGCCTTGAGAAAGAGCTTGTGTGATGTTTGACAAACCTGCTGCGGAGATGCTATAATACACAGCAAGTTTTCCCATGCCGAAGTGGCGGAATTGGCAGACGCAGCAGACTCAAAATCTGCCGTTGGCGACAACGTGCCGGTTCGACCCCGGCCTTCGGCACCATAGCAGATGATTTCCCTAAGAGTGAATGCGATGCTCTTAGGGATTTTTTGACAGATGCAGGATTTTTCCTGCGTGGTGATTTATTGCCTGTGCATGGGTTGACAGCTTCCGTGGAAGCGCGTATATTAGACAGCAATAATTTTGGAACGGACACAGAAAGGAAGGGTTCCCTTGGCGCATTATTATACCGAGCCATCGCACACATTCGGAGAGTATCTGCTCATTCCCGGCTACTCCTCGGCGGAGTGTTTCCCTGCGAACGTCTCGCTGCGTACCCCACTGGTCAAATATCGTCGTGATGAAGAGCCGGCACTCACCATGAACATTCCGATGACCTCTGCGATCATGCAGGCAGTTTCGAACGATACGATGGCGATTGCCCTTGCCAAACAGGGCGGCGTTTCCTTCATCTATGGCTCGCAGTCCATCGAGGAAGAGGCGGCTATGGTTTCTCGTGTGAAGAACTACAAGTCCGGATTTGTCAGCAGCGACTCCAATATCAGCCCTGACACGACGCTTGGTGGTGTGCTCGACCTCCTCGCAAAGACGGGACACTCTACCATGGCGGTCACAGAGGATGGATCGCCGAACGGCAAACTCGTCGGCATCGTCACGAGCCGTGACTACCGTGTCTCGCGGATGTCGCTCGATACGAAGGTCGCAACCTTTATGACACCGTTTGAAAAACTCGTCTGGGCAGATGCGGACTCTACAACCCTCACGCAGGCGAACGATCTCATCTGGGAGCGAAAGCTGAATATGCTCCCGCTCATCGACAAGAACCAGCGCCTCCGCTACATGGTGTTCCGCAAGGACTACACCGACAACAAGGAGAACGAGCTTGAGCTGACCGACGACAACAAGAGTTACATCGTCGGCGCGGGCATCAACACGCGAGACTATGCCGAACGAGTTCCCGCACTCCTTGCAGCAGGCGTAGATGTCCTCTGCATCGACTCCTCCGAGGGATTTTCCGAGTGGCAGCGGATGACCATTCAGCACATCCGCGAGAAGTACGGCGACACGGTCAAAGTCGGCGCGGGCAACATCGTCGATGGCGAGGGCTTCCGTTTTCTCGCGAATGCGGGCGCAGACTTCATCAAGGTTGGCATCGGCGGCGGATCGATCTGCATCACGCGCGAGACGAAGGGCATTGGACGCGGACAGGCGACCGCGCTCATCGACGTATGTGCTGAGCGCGACAAGTATTTCAAGGAAACGGGCATCTACATCCCCATCTGCTCCGACGGCGGTATCGTCTACGACTACCACATGACGCTCGCGCTCGCGATGGGCGCAGACTTTCTCATGCTCGGACGCTACTTCTCGCGCTTTGACGAGAGTCCGACGGATCGCGTCATGGTGAACGGTACGTACTACAAGGAGTACTGGGGCGAGGGTTCGAACCGCGCACGCAACTGGCAGCGTTACGACCTTGGCGGCAGCAAGAAGCTGTCCTTCGAGGAGGGCGTGGACTCCTACGTACCGTATGCGGGTCCGCTCAAGGAGAACGTCGAGACAACCCTCTCCAAGATCCGTTCCACCATGTGCAACTGCGGCGCACTCAGCCTCCCCGAGTTCCGCGACAAGGCGAAGCTCACCCTCGTTTCCTCGACCAGCATCGTCGAGGGCGGCGCACATGATGTCATCCTGCGTGACAAACTCGGACGGGACTAAAACGAATAGACATAAAAAAGCCTTCTCTGACGAATGCGTGCAGAGGAGGTTTTTTATGTCTAACTTTTGGGGGACTACAGTTTGGAATCACTTTTCTATCGACAGCCATAACGACTGAGGTATTCAAAGAACAGAATGTCGATTCTGCGAAGGCTGAATTTGTAGCTCATTCCCCTGAAATATGATATATTATTCATAATGACGAATTATGATTTTCTTGTTTGATTCATCTGCATACAATGAAGAAATCCGGTAAAATCAATGTGTGGGGAGAATATACATAATGATGGATAGTGACAACATAATCGACATCCCAAGCCTCCAGTGGTATCCGGGGCACATGCGCAAGGCGGAGCGGCTGGTTCGGGAGAATCTGAAGCTAGTAGATGTAGTCATTGAGCTGCTTGATGCGCGGATTCCGCTGAGTTCGGCGAATCCTGTGCTGCGGGAGATTGTCGGTGATAAACCGCGCGTTATTGTGCTGAACAAGGCTGATCTTGCGGATGAGGCAGCGATGCGCGTGTGGGTGAAGTGTTTTGCCGCGCAAGGCATTACGGCAGTTCCCGTGGATGCAGTGAAGGGGCGCGGTGTCAAGGAACTCGTACAGGCGATTGTGCAATGTGCGAAGCCGAAAACGGACAAGCTCGTTCAGCATGGAGCAAAAGCGCGGGCAGCACGCTGCATGATTCTCGGCATTCCGAATGTGGGAAAGTCCTCGCTTATCAATCGACTGTCGGGTGGAAGTAAGACGAAGGTGGAGAATCGCCCCGGTGTGACGCGTGCGAAACAGTGGATTCGCATCGGCACGCAGTTGGAACTGCTCGATATGCCGGGGATTCTCTGGCCGAAGTTCGAGGATCGGCAGACGGCTCTTCATCTGGCGTATACGGGGGCAATCAATGACAATGTATACGATGTGGCAAGTGTTGTGCTTCTCCTTCTCGACACACTTCGCACGAAGTATCCCTCTGACCTCAAGGAGCGCTATCGACTGGAGGGTGAACTGTCAAATGGTGCAGAGCTGCTTGCGGCAATCGGACGCAAGCGCGGCTGTCTCCGTGCGGGCGGCAGGATTGACGAGGAAAAGGCGCAGCAGATCGTACTGACGGATTTCCGCAGCGGACGGCTTGGGCGTGTAATGCTTGACTCTCCGCCATCTATTTCCTTGATAGAGGATGCGCGGTAAAGGAAATGGCAAATTTGACGATAAAAGAAATAGAGAACTTGTTTCTTCAAGGTGATGTGTCGGAGGAATGGATCGAATTCTGTCGAAGCGACACAAGAAAGTCCGTGCAGACTATCCTGCGTCGTTACGAGCGAGCACAGCAGGAGCAGAAACGTCTGCATACCATGTACGCATATGAGCGTGCCGCCGTTGCGGCGGGGCGTACGCTTGTTGCGGGAGTGGATGAGGCGGGGCGCGGCCCCCTTGCGGGGCCTGTGGCCGTTGCCGCTGTCATCTTGCCGCAGGAGGCGCATCTTCCGCGTATCAATGATTCGAAGAAGCTGTCCGTTGCCGTGCGCGAAGAACTCTTTGCACAGATTGTTGATATTGCCGTTTCCTATCATGTTGCGCTCATTGATGCGGAAATGATTGATCGCATGAACATTCTACAGGCAACGCGAATGGGGATGTACGAGGCAATCGCCGTCCTTTCTCCTGCACCGGAGGAGGTTTTCATCGATGCGGTGGAGCTGCCGAAACTTTCCATGCCGTCGCAGTCCATCATCAAGGGAGATGCAAAGTCAGCGTCGATTGCTGCGGCGTCGATTTTGGCAAAGGTGACGCGCGATCATTTGATGGAACAATACGATACAGAATACCCGCACTATGGCTTTGCAAAGCATAAGGGGTATGGGACGCGTGAACATATCGAGGCGATCCGAGCATACGGTGTATGTCCTCTCCACCGAAAATCCTTTGAGCCGATCCGCTCCATGCTGAACAATATGTAACAGAAAAGGCTGTGAATACCGTGTCGATGGAAGCAAATACAACAACAGCATCTCCCGTCATTCCTGCCACATCGCAGATGTCGCAGGGAAGAATGACCGAGAGTGTGCAAAGTCGTGGAGATGGGGGCGATTCGTCCACCGCATTCAGTCAGCGTACGAATGTCTCCATTGAAACTGCCATCGATCATATGGCGGATGTCCTCTCGAAGGTCAGCGACCGTCAGCAGTCCAATGTTCAGCAGATGCCGCAGGAACTCAAGGAAGTCATTCAAAATATGATACGGCAGTCCTTTTCCCTTGAGACGACACTCGGTCAGGGACTGGGGAGTACCGCTGCCAGTCAACGCTTTTCGACCGATCAGCTGACAACGCTTTCCCGTATGCTCAATCAGCTCGGGACGATGGCGGAAACAGGCAGTATGCCGCAGGTGAGTGATGATCTCGCGGCGCTCCTCACCGGACTAAAAACGGCACTTGCAAAGGAAGCCGGTGGAACGTTCGAGCCGATTATGCTGACAAAGGCGGCTTTTCAGCTTCTCGATACGGGGAATCCGGAACTCCTGCCGAAAGAATTGCAAACCTTTCTCGCGGATTTGAACCCACAAGGAAATGCACAAACATCACCCTTTGGCGGCAGGGGGACAACATCGCTCACCTTTCTAAATCAGCTGGTTCAGCTCATGATGCCGCGTGACGAGGGAAGCGTTTCCCAACAGCTGCCGCATGGCATGGAAAATACTGCCGCCCAACAGTTTCGACCGGGTGGAACGGTTCAGCCCGTTCCCCAGAATCCGGCAGGAGCGCAGGAGACGGGAGGTTCTTCTCCTGCGCCAAACACAATGACTTCCATATCCGAGGAGGCCGCGTCTGAGCAACAGATGTCGCGTACGCAAATATCTCCATCGGCAGCAGCCGCAGCGGAAAAGGACAACACGGCAGTGCCGCTTCGACAGACAGAAACGATGTCGCAGGGAAATACGGGAAACATACGAGAAGTTCCTGTGCCATCGAATCCTTCTGCTGCGCAGGGAACATCATCCTCCTTCAACGAGAAAGTAGAAGTTCGAAATTTTCCGGCAGACGAACTCCCTCAGGTCACACAATCCTCCGAACGCGGACAAAGTCCTGCGCCTTCGACAGGAAATACGAAAAATACGGCGCAGATTGCAAAGGACGCGACGACACCGATGCAGCGACAGGCGGAACAGCAGATTCCTGCGGAAAACAGACCTGCCCCCGAGGCGGGTGCACGAATGCAGCCCCATGTGCAGGCGCAGACGACGAAGTCGAATCCGCAGGGAGCGACAACTGCACAATCCGTACGTACGCAGGGGGGGAGTGAAGCGGAACTGCCCCCTGCGCCACATACGTCGACGCAAAGTACGGTACAGATGAAGTCCTCCGAGATACAGAGTGCGATTCCACGCTACTTTACGCAGACGCTGGAGAACACACCGCAGACAATGAACGTCCTGCGAAACCTTGCGCAAACCCTGCTGCAGAACGAGAATTTGAGCCCCAAAGAGACGCTGCTGCTGCAAAACTTTGTCAGCGGACGTGGTCAGACATTGAGCGAAGGGGATGCAAAACAACTTCAGGAGCTTATCCGACTGACCCAGCAGAACATTCCGGGGACGGTACGTCAGGCGGCGTTTGAGCAACAGATGCCGGATCTTCCGCGCCTATGGGCGTTTATGCAGATGGCAGATATTGTCAAGACACGCAGGATGACAGCAGAGCAATACAAACGAGCGGGCAGAGATGTTGCCTCACTTGCTCTCACGATGCGAAATGCATTGGAGGGGGAGAATTTTGCGCCGCAGCCGGGACAGCGATCCATGAACTTTGTCATGCCGCTTTTTATGGGCGCATCCGAATATCCTGCCTACATTCATGTCTATGATGAGGCGCACAGAGACGAGGAAACGAACCTCGTTAAGAAAGAAACTTGGTTGCGGATCTGTGTACTCACGGACAACATCGGTACGGTGGAGCTGATCAACCGTATCTATGAGGAAAACCATGTTGATATGCGGCTCTACTTCTCAGACGCGGATGCTGCATGGGAGTTCCGTCATGCGCTCGACGAGATACGGGAGTCGGCAGACGGAACGGCGCTTGTCATCGAGGGAATCCAGATTGGCGCAATCGGGGAGCGTCGTTTCTTTACCAACTGATGACCGCAAAAATTTGAATCCTGCATTGACGTGAAAAGCGCAGGAACGGTATGATACTGGATACTATGAACACACAAGGACGGGTGAGAGATGGCGCAGCAATGGGATAAGGATACTTCACTCGTCGGAGATGGGGAGACGCAACAGGAAGCGCGTGCCGTCGCGATCAAATACGATGTCAAGAACGATAAAGCGCCGCGTGTTACGGCAAAGGGACGTTCCTATGTGGCCGACCGTATTTTGGCGGAGGCACGAAAGAACGGTATTCCTGTCTATCAGAACAAGTCCCTCGTCAATATGCTGATGGCGCTTGAGATTGATCGTGAAATCCCCCCCGAGCTCTATCGCACGATCGCAGAGGTACTCGCGCATGTCTATCGGATTGATCGCCATGCGGGGGAGCGTAGACCGTCATGAATAACAAAAAGCTCGGTGATCGGGGGGAGTCCTGCGCCGCCGAATATTTGCAGCGGCAGGGCTGTCGCATTCTCATGCGGAATTATCGCACGAAGAACGGCGAGATCGACCTCATTGCGGAGGATCACGGTACGCTTGTTTTTATCGAAGTGAAGACACGTAGCAGTGTGCGCTATGGGACGCCTGCCGAGGCAGTGAATTACAAAAAGAGGCAGAAGATTATACAGACGGCATATTGGTATTTACGCGCACAGCATAGGGAGGATGCTGTCTGTCGTTTTGATGTGCTTGAGGTATATGCGGCCGGTGACAGTTGGACCGTACATCAGATCAGGAATGCATTCGAAGCATAGGGAATCGCTGATACATAGACTCTCAGGGCTTCCTTTCATCAAAGTAAGGACAGGCGCTTCGCGGGACACGAAAAAACGGTACGAAATTTCATTAGAGGGTCGGACATCGTTCTTCCCGGATTTTGACCCCCTTTCGAGTATCATCGAACTTTTCAGTCTTGACAATCTTCACCGCAGTGCCTACTATGAGAATAGAAGGAAATGAGGAGGCTATGGGCGCGGTGAGGACAATCAAGAAGGACATTCCTGCGGAATATGGTGTACTGATTCAGAAACTTCGTCTGATCGACGATACGTTTTTCAACGTATGTTTTGACAACTACGTCGAGGGAATGCAGCTCCTGCTGCGTATCTTCTTCGGACGCGACGATCTCGTTGTCAAGCATGTCGTCACGCAGCAGAGTGCGGACAATCTCTATGGTCGCGGCGTGCGTTTTGATGTATTGGCGGAGGACAGCGAGGGAAAGCTCTACGACTGCGAGGTGCAGCGTGCCAACGAAGGAGCGATCCCGCGTCGGGCGCGATACAACAGCAGCATGATGGACGCGCGAGAATTGGCAAAAGGAGAGGATTTTTCCAAACTGCCAGAAACATGGGTGATTTTCATCACGGAAAATGACATCTACGGAGCTGGCTGCCCTCTGTACCATGTGGAGCGAATCATCCAAGAGCTTCAGCGACCGTTTGATGATGGAGCACATATCCTCTACGTCAACGGCGCGAATCGTGATGATACGCCGCTCGGGCGATTGATGCAGGATTTCTTCTGTGAGAATCCCCGAAAGATGAATTATAAGGAACTTGCCCAAAGAGCGGATTACTTTAAGGCAGAAGCAGAGGGGGTACACACTATGTGCGAACTGATGGAAAAATTCGGCGAGAGGAAATTGGAAGAGGGACGTATGGAGGGACGTGTCGAATCGGCTCGTCGGACGGCGGCGGCTTTAATTGCTTTGGGGAAACTCACACTTTCCCAGATTGCTGACGCAACACAGTTGTCCCGGGAAGAAGTTGAACGATTGGCAGGGTCAACAGGGGCATAAGAGATCAATGTTTTGCCCGAGAGAAAGACGCCGGATGCATTCGGTGTGTGGAATATCTCGGGTTTTTTGTTGCTAAAGGAAGCACTGATAAATTCAGCCACGCTGTAGGTTTGTCAATCATATGTTACACAAGAGAGAAGCAGAGAAAAAGTCTCACGAGGAGACTTCCAGCCTAAGGGACGCATCGGAAAATTGTTATACTCCCTGTTTCGACCCGTATTGGGACGACGTTTGCGCATCCGACGAATGAGGGCAATCTCTTGATCGGAGTGTTCGTTGGGGTGATGATGGGGGCGTCGCGACTTTGGTGCGAGGGATTCGGGTGTACCATCGTAGCGATTACGCAGTCGATAGATGAACTGGCGATAGGTGCGGTACTTAATGGCAGCCTTTGTGACGCTATGCTGATCGGCATAGGAAAGAATCGCTTGATAATACTTGATGTCCTGTGTTATGCTTTTCATGAGGAAGCCTCCTTTGTGTGTGATTTGTTTGGGTAGATAGAGCATAACACAAAAAGGCTTTCTCTTTTTATTTACTTGTGTAACATATCTATTGTAATCCTACATCTCAAGGCTTTGGAGATGCGTCTAACGGCTTGATTTTTTCAGTTTGCTGTTTAGTGGTGTGGTATATCTTTTTTCACTTATGTTTGACTTATCGAGTCTTTTGATATGTGTAGTTTTTTGAAAGGGGAATCTTTATGGAATCACAAGGTAATGCAAATAATCAGCCTATTAACAATCAACCAGCTAACACCAATTATGCCAATTCGCCGTCAGCAAATAATTCACCTATGTTTCGCAATGCTGATGAATTGCTTGCAAGTGTACAGGGGAGGGGGGTAGTTAACCTCTATGAAGGTGCTGATGTTTTAGGGTTTCTCACATCTTCTGGGAATAAGGGGTGATGGTTTCTAAAACAGTTGGAAACGGGAGGGGCGAGCTCCCAATCGAGATAATACTACAAAAAGTTATAGTGTGATAAAAAAAGAAGGGCTATGCCCCTCTTTTTTAATATAGTTAGAACTTCACCCCGAGGGAGAATCCGCTCGTCACATCCGATGTGTGGAATCCCTCGGGTTTTCTTATGGGCATCGCCGCAAAGATATCATAGGAGACGGTATCAATCGATCCACGAACACCAACAGCTGCCCCCATCATCGTATGTCCGTTATAGAGATCGGCTCCGTACCCGTAGACCGCACCGACATCAAACCCGAGGTAGAGTTCTGCCTTTTGTTTTGGGAATCGCGTCGCGAACTCGTTCCGCAGATACCATCCGTTCGTTCCCATCAGTGTGACCTCGCCATCGAATCCGCGCACCGTATAGCGATTGCCCATGCTGATCATATCTACACCATAGAGCCGCATCCCATCCATCGTATACTGTCCGTGAAAGGATGTCGTAAATGTTGCGGGGCGATGACTGAACTCAAATGGATGCACAAAGTCCACATCGAGCAGCCACATTCGATAGAGTGTCTTTGGCGCATCGGCAAAAGCCTTTTCTTCCTGCGCCCCCATCCACCCAAGACCAAACCGGTGGGCAAGACGGAAATAGAGCGTATTGCGCTGTAGATAGAGCCTCTCAGCAAAACCAACCTCCATCGAGGTCTGGTGCATTGCCTGAATGGGCAGCTCAACATCGTTCAAGAAACTGTGTGAGTTCCGTTTCCGCAGACGAATATCCATGCTCGTCTTCATCGCAGCCGAGCGATGAACTACATAGTCCCATGACAGTGTAGAAATATTGGAATCTCTCGCGCTGATGAAATTATAGGGAATACTCTCTACCGTCTGATGATATTTGGAACGCTGATAGGAAAACGAGAACGTATGCCGCCCATAGGGATAGGTATAGCTGATATTATGCCCGCGCGTTCCTTTTTCGTAGCCGTCCTGTGCGCCGTCGAGATTCATGCCGATACGGAGCATATCGTTCTTGTGAAAGGGCTGATCGATGCCGATGGACGTATACCATTGGAGCTTTCCCGTATCTTCAAGACCCGAATCATCCACCGAGATTGTACCGTAGAAATTCTTCCCACGTTTTACCGTGAGCACTACATCTGTCCTCTGTGGCTGATCCGAGGGGAGGAGCTGAACGGAAATATCCTGTGAGGGGAGACGCTTCGCCTGTTCGATGCCCTGCTCGATGTCGCGTACGTTGAGGATATCTTCCTCGTGGAAGGGAAAGAGATTTTTCCAGTAGAGTGCATCACTGCCCTCTGCGAAACGAACAGTGTTGATGTAGCCGATCTGAAGAACGAGATGAAGTTCTCCAGATGAGAGATTCTGTTCCGGCACAACAATACGGCTCGTGGAGAAACCACGAGACATGAGGGACTGATTCATCGCATTGATGAGCTTGTTGATGTCGCTGAGAGACAGCTCCTTATCCTTGTAGGGGCGAGCGATGCGTTCGAGGAAGCGGAATCGCTCCACTTGGTTCTCAATCGTGATCTGAGAGATGTGGAATCGGACGCTTTCATCTGCGGGAAGATCAGCAGACGGGGGAGGGGCGACAATTGTCTCCACGCGCTCCTCACCGAGCCGCTCCTGACGCTCTGCCTCCTGCGCCCGTGACTGATCGAGCTGCTCCTGCTGGGCAGGAGCGGCGATAGTCGGGGCAGCAGAGAGGGAGAGGATGGGGATGAGGAGTAGTAAAGAGGGGCGGTTGAGTGTTTTCAAGTGGAGTCACCTACTTTACAGATATAAAATATGTATATTATAGTGTATCATCTTCGATGATAATCGTAATAATACATTTATTTGTGTTTTTTTCTACTTCTATACGGTAATCTTTTTTATGTGCTGTAATGTTATTTCTGTTTGTTTCTATATTGTGCCAACCTCCCTGCTCCATAGTCTGTTTATTAAATACGCTTTCGATATCTCCTTTGGCATAAATCTGAAACTTTCTCATACCACCAATGTATTCTTCTCTTTTTATATTGAGGATATCCAGTGTTTGCATCTCTTTTATATCATGCAAAGCATAAATCAGCTGTAAATCATTGTTTGAAGATGTATTACTTGTATGTAAAGGGTAATAAAAATATCCATAGACCCACACCGATATAAAAACAAGAACTCCTAAGTATTTGAGTATCTTCATAAATTTACCAAGCTCCATTTGAAAGAATCATTTTATGTGTTCCAGTTTTCGATTCACTCAAATAAAAATGACATAATCCATCTGATGTAGAGAAATGTCCTCGTTCATTCGAGTGGCTTTGAAAGCCATGCTTATATAATATATCCTTATAAGACTCCAAATCCTCATCAAATGATTTCGTAGAAGTGTACTCAAGTTTGATACGAAATGGCTTACCGACGACATCTAAAATTTCTGAGTGAATAATATCCTCTTGTGGAGGAAAATTTATTGATTGGAATACTTTTGTGAAAATATTCCAATTATCAGATTTATTTTCAAAGTTCTCATGTATTGAAAGTAATACACCTCCAACAATTGCTATACTACATATGATAAATAAAATATGTGTTTTTTTCATGATTAGAAATCCTTCTGATTACCTTCGTAGAAAATGTAGCCAGCTGATAAACTTATCGTAGGAGTAGAGGATACAGCATTGTATATAAAGGAATATCCATTGACGTTAGTGGATCGTCCATGTTTTAAACCAAAACCTGCAGACCATCCCATTGAAAAACCCGTTAGTTGTTCCTTTAATATCTCTGGATCTGTAACAATATTTCCTTGTGGGTCTTCTAGATATCCCCGTCCCATGGTATAGGCTCCAACAAAGGCTGAAACCCCACCCTCTATATTATAAGAAGAATAAACCGGAGTGCCTTCAACATTAAACACCATAACCATTCCACTGAGAGAAACTGCATCTCCTCCAGAAACCGCAATAAGATTACACGTTCCCTCTGGTAGGTTTTTTACTAAATCATCATCTCGAATACATTCTCTTACAAAATCACTTTCTGTAAGCAAACTATTCCACTTCGTCCCACTCGCCGCCGAAATTGCTCCTGCTGTTGCATCTCCATTGACTATTTTTGCGGCAGCTGCGCCAAGGACTCCACTAGCTATCTGGGCAATAGTAGGGTCAAGACCTTTCAGATTGTTAATCAGTGCTTCGTTGAGACCTGCACCTGCTGCACCCGAAGCAAAGCCCGCTCCTGCGAACTGGCTGATGAGTCCGCCGACAATGGAATGAAGCAAAACTTTACGTCCGCTGCCATCGTCGGGAAGATTGTGTAGGAGGCGGAACGCCTCTTCACGGAAGACGTTTACGAGTTCCTTTTGTTCCTCGACACTCTTCTTGTCAAAGATACGACCAAGTTCGTTGAGTGCGTTTGCAGTATTTCTGCTGAGGGCAGAGATGTCCTGTGTCGGATTCTCACGGATGTTGATGGTTCCCGGTGCGACGGCAGCTTTTGTGGTGCTGGCTGCACTTCCCTGTACTACGATGGGAATCGAAGGAGTGGAGTGCAATGCCTGCACTACCTTCAGATTTTTTTCTTTGTTTCCTTCAGGATCTTCCTTTTTTGTTTGGACAAGTGTCGGTTTTATCTGCGAAGAAGAGCCTGTGTCTTTTGCTCTGTACTCCGCCTCATTATGGAGGTCGCTAAAAGAGAATGTCCCTGTGGAAAGTTTGTTTTTGTCGGAACTTGCCTCACTTGCGATGAGTCCGCCCTTGAGGTCGGTATTCTTTTTGACGTAGATGTCAAAGCCTTTGCTTCCTGCGAAGAATCCTGCCTGATCGCGTGCGCTGCGGTAGTCGGAGTCGATGGTTCCTTTGCTCCAATCCCTGCCAAAGGTCGGTTTGGAAAGGCGTTGCGTCACTGGATTCATGCTCCAAGAGACTCCGAAGTCCGCAGATTTATTCTGCTCCTCATAGATTTCCTTCTCCTGCAAGGTTTCGATGTTCAGATTCCCGCCAACCTTTGCGGTGATCTTCTCGCCCTGTGCCTTGCTCCCGATGATGTCCATATCCTTGCCCGAGGTGAGGCTGAGAGTGTTCTCTGCGACAACGAGGGTAGGGGAGTAGGCGGTAAGATTCTCTTTGCTGTTGCCGTTACCTTTGTTCGCATTGACGCTGATATTCGACAGTCCCTGCGGCGTAAAGGATGCACCGATGTTTGCCGAACTGAATTTGTTCTCGGTTGTTGTAACGCTTGTATTCTCGCCCGCTTCAAGGCGCACGTTCCCCTTTGCCGTAAGAGATACATCACGTCCTGTGATGGCACTACCCGTGACGGTCAGGTCACGCTCACCCGCAGTGACGTTTGTATTTCCACCCGACGCGATGCGGCTTCCTGCGTATTCGTGGGTTGTGCTCTCCATACGGCTGTAAGATTTGTTTGTCCCAAAGCTGATGTCGAGGGAGAATGTCGCGTTTGTCAGCGGATTCCCCTTCTTGAACGCATCGTGAATCATCCGCCCCGTCTGCCATGCGTATATGGCTTTGAGTCGGTCATCCTGCACCTCGCCGATGTGGCTGATCGGTGCAGAGAGCGACTGTCCAAGATCATCGCATTGATGAACTTGTTGATGTCGCTGAGCGACAGTTCCTTATCCTTGTAGGGGCGAGCGATGCGTTCGAGGAAGCGGAATCGCTCCACTTGGTTCTCAATCGTGATCTGAGAGATGTGGAATCGGACGCTCTCATCTGCGGGAAGATCAGCAGAAGTGGAAGGGGCGACAATCGTCTCCACACGCTCCTCGCCGAGACGCTCCTGCCGCTCTGTCTCCTGCGCTCGTGACTGGTCGAGCTGTTCCTGCTGTGCAGGAGCGGCGGTAGCTAGGGGAGCAGAGAAAGAGAGGAGGTGGATGAGGAGTAGTAAAGAGGGGCGGTTGAGTTGCATCAAGTAGAATCGCCTACTTTCCAAAGAATATTTTGCTTATTTAATGCAAGCAAATAGTGCGAGTGTTCCCATTATAAAAAAATAGATTGTGATAGCGAAATATAATATCTTATGATCTTTTATTTCGTTGAAAACTTGTAACTGATATTCTGAACGAGGATAGTTTGGCATTTTATCTAATTCTTGTAAAAAAACCAAAACATATTTTCTTAGTAAAATTGCTGTAATTCCAGTACAATAAAGGACAGCTACCAACAATTCTTCTGTATAAGCACTTGTATAAGCACTGCCTAGTAGAAATAGGCAACACATTATAATCCATGGTAATTTTCCTATTAAGAAAAAACGAAAGTAAGCTTGCTTCACACGGGGGGACCAAAAAGACCCTGTTGATTTATAGTTCCATAATGCTCCTCCTATGATAATAATACTTCCAATTATGTATATATATAATCCAAGATTTGTAGATGCATTCATTTTTTCCAACATTTGCATTGCCCTTCCTAAAATGATATATGGCATTGATAGAACTATTTTGCCTGTCCATCTTTTAGAAGGATTTTTCTCAATTCATACTTTGCAATATCTCCTGCGACGCTACCTGTAATAGCAGCTGCTGAAGCAGTGAATATCGAGGCTGGTCCCGATTCAGTGGCGGCAAATCCGCCAATTGCAGAAAACAATGTTGGAGTTCGAGGAAGCGGAATCGCTCCACTTGGTTCTCAATCGTGATCTGAGAGATGTGGAGTCGAACGCTCTCATCTGCGGGAAGATCAACAGACGGGGGAGGTGGAACAATCGCCTCCATACGCTCCTCACCGAGACGATTCTGCCGCTCTGCCTCCTGCGCTCGCGACTGATCGAGCTGTTCCTGCTGTGCAGGGGCAGCGATAGCAGGAGGAGCAGAGAAGGAGAGGAGGGGGATGAGGAGTAGTAAAGAGGGGCGTTTGAGTGTTTTCAAGTGGAGTCACCTCATGTGGAACAGGGAGAAACCGCCTTAAGATTTCCCTTTGCTATATTTTGATAGGGAATAACAGAGTAAGGGACGGTTAAAATTAATCTTCAAGGATGATGGAATTATCCATCCATTTCAATATTTTCAAATCCTTGGTTTACTGCATTCGTATACAAGGCAGATATTATCTTGTCATCAACAGAAGAAATATCTACATATACACTATCTGTTACAATGACTTCTAAATAAGGTGTATTCAGATTATCCTTTTTGTTTTCGATGGAAGATTTTAAGCTGAATATACCTGATACTATATAATACATACATGACTCGAGCAATGAGAAAAAATCTTGGTTTGAAAAATAATCGGAATCAAATAAATCAACCATTTCACCGTTTATATTTTTCCATGCCTGAAGATCAACAACTTCCCATGTACCATAAACCTCCCATGTACCATCGACGATATCCTTTATGGGGGAAAGTATACGATATAAATATTGTCCCCATTCATTTGGAATGATGAAACTTATTTTTTTTATATGATTCAAAGTTCTCACCTATTTTCTGCTCGCATTACCATTTTTATCCCATTCCCATGTGTGTTCATGAGGAACTTCGGGATGTGTTTTAGGATTTCCATGATCTGTAAAATCTACATCTTTTTTTGCACGACCATTTCCATCATACCAACGCCTTGTGATGATTCGGCCTTTTTCATCTACACGGTCTATAGATGAATTTGGCTTGCCGGTTCTCTCGAAATCTTTAGGATTGTTGGTAGATGAATGCTCATTGGCAGGAGGATAGGCTTTATCTGCTTTCTCTTTTTCAAATCCTTTCGAAAAGAACCTGTTACCATCAGAGAAATCTTGGCTACTCCATTGCTCCTTAAAGTCGAACAAGGGATTGGTATAGGGCTTGTATTTAAGATCCAGAATATTGGGAGAGAGATCAAAGGGGAAGTGCTCATGATCTGGCGGAGTCACTGTTATTGGTGGTGTGATATAGTAATGCGGACCATTTAGTGTCTGTGGTTGAGAATAAGGTATGTTGTGCTCTTTAAAAATGGACTCAAGAGTAGAATCCACGTTATTCAACAACCAATTTCCGTCCTGTTGCAGTTGCGCTACAATCTCGTTTGTGGCAGTATTTTGGATATATTGCACACCTGCATAAACTACGATCACATACCCTGTTAATGCTGCCATGATCTGCGGGGTTATAGAACCGGCTGCGGCACCCCCAAAGAAATTATGCTTCGTCCCACTTGCTGCCGCCGTTGCTCCTGCTGTTGCATCTCCATTGACTATTTTTGCTGCAGCTGCGCCAATAAGAGCGCTGATTGCTTGGGCAAGGGCAGGATCAAGCCCTTTCAAATTGTTAATCAGTGCTTCGTTGAGACCGGCACCTGCTGCACCCGAAGCAAAGCCCGCTCCTGCGAACTGGCTGATGAGTCCTCCGACGAAGGCATGAAGGATAACTTTACGTCCGCTGCCATCGTCGGGAAGATCGTGCAGGAGACGGAATGCTTCTTCACGGAAGACATTGACGAGTTCTTTCTGTTCCTCGACGCTCTTCTTGTCAAAGATTCTGCCGAGCTCGTTGAGGGTGTTTGCAGTATCTCTGCTGAGGGCAGAGATGTCCTGTGTCGGATTCTCGCGGATGTCGATGGTTCCCGGTGCGACAGCAGATTTTGTCGTGCTGTTTGCACTTCCTTGTACTACGGTGGGAATTGAAGGCGTGGGGTGCAATGCCTGCACTACCTTCAGTGTCTTGTTTTCGCTTTCGTCAGGATTCTTTTCTTTTATTTGGACAAGCGTCG